>NZ_MOMC01000032.1 GCF_001983105.1 Pseudofrankia asymbiotica
GACCGACCCCGCCCCTGACCGACCCCGCCCCTGACCGACCCCGCCCCTGACCGACCCCGCCCCTGACCGACCCTGTCGCCGGCGAACAGCCGTCGACCCTCGTGCTCCACTCCATCTGTCTGGGGGTTGCCTTCTCATGCCACGGTTCCATCACGCCAACCTGGGCGTCCCACCCGGCCTCGACGACGCCGAGGGCGCGTTCCTCGTCGACATCCTCGGCTACCGGAAACTGGACGTGCCGTCGAGCCTCACCGGAATCGCCCGGTGGTACGAGGCGGACGACGGCAGCCAGATCCATCTGAGCGTCGATCCCGACCACAGGCCCGCGGCCCGGGCCCACACGGCCATCGAGGTCGACCAGGACATCGAGCGCCGGCTGGACGCCGCCGGCATCGCCTACCGGTCCGGCGGTCAGGGTGACCTGACGGTGATGTTCTGCGACGACCCCGCCGGCAATCACTGGGAGCTGCGCCGCCACGCGCCGACGCCATGATGTGACCCACGCCGTACTCCGTTCCGCGGTCCGCCCGTAGCCCGGCCCTTGGCCGGCCCCTGGCCCGCGTCCGGACCGCCCTCGGGCAGGCCCGACGTCCGGAGCGGGAGGCCGGCGCCTTCTGGGCGTGGTCCGCGCGTGCTCCATCGAACGGGCCTGGGACTCGCTCCCCGTAACGTGGACAGGATGTGGCCACCCGGGAAAGCTCTGGCGGATCGTGACCCGTCGTCACGACGCGCCGACGGGCCGGCGGCCCGCGGGGCCGCGCGGCTCCCGGCGACAGGCTGTCGGCTGTGAGCGCGCGTCCAGCTCCCGGCGTGGACCAGCTGGCGGCGCCGATGCCGGTCCCGGCGCCTCCGCCCGCGCCGGACGCGGCCCCGGCACGGACGTCGCGGCAGGCGGACCTGTTCGACGCGCTTCTGAGGATCTTCCTGGCGGAGGGGTTCGCCCAGTTCACGTTGGCGGACCTGGCCGCCCGGCTGCGCTGCTCGAAGAGCACGCTCTACGCGCTCGCGCACAGCAAGGAACAGCTCGCGGTCGCCGTCGCCCGGCACTTCTTCCGGGTCGCCGCCGACCGGATCGAGCGTGACGTCGCCACGGCGGCCGCGGCGAGCCTCGCCGAGACGGTCGGCGCCTACCTGGGCGGCGTCGCCCGCGAGCTGCGGCCCGCCTCGCCGGCGTTCCGCCGCGACCTGGCCGCGAACCCGGCGACCCGCGCCGAGTACGAGCGCAACACCCGCATCGCCGCCCGCCGGATCCGCGAGCTGGTCGCCGCGGGCGTCGAGGCGGGGGTGTTCCGCGGGGTCGACGCGGCCTTCGTCGGTCAGGCGGCGACGGCGGTCATGTCGGCGATCCAGCGCGGCGACATCACCGCGGCCACGGGCCTGTCCGACGCCGACGCCTACGCGGAGCTCGCGAGCCTCCTGCGTCACGGCCTCGCCGGCCCGGCCCCGGACGTTCCGAATGTCCAGGGAGTCTCGGGCACCCCTGGCACCAAAGTGGTCAGGTCCTAGACGGGCATACCCGGGGCGGATGGGCCCTCGCCGGCGCGGCCGCTCGGCGTCTCGCGGTCCCGCGCGGCTGGCCCCTGGTCCGCGGGCGGCGCCCACGGGCGCGTCGGCGCGGGCGGACGGGATGGTGCTGACGCCGCGGGTGGTCCCGCGCAGGTCACGGCCTCGCCCGCGATCGCGTGGCCCTGATCACAGCGTCGCGCGGTCGGCCAGGGCCGCGCACTCGTCAGCGCGGCCGACCGGACACGGACCGGCTCAGAGGGGGCCCTCCTTGCTCGCCATCGGCGATCGCCGGTACCCGACCCGTATTCGGATCGTCCGTTGGCGTTTGACATGTGTTGGCAATGTGGCCCGGAGCCAGCCATCTCGCTGTTGTCCTCCGGGCCCGTTACGTCCACCATGGCCATGTGCCGACCTGTGAAGAGATTGCTTCGATCGAGGATTCCGTGGATCGGGCCGCCCACGCGAACGACCTGATCTGGCGCAACCACCCACGGCCCTCGCAGCTGCGCCAGCTGCGGGCGGATGCTCTGCGCGCGGCGCTGCGCGAGGGCAAGGACGCGACCGAGATCGCCAGCCGGCTCGGTGTCCGGGCCGACGACATCACCTGGATGGCCAGCTCCGAGACCGCCAGCTGGCCGTCCCGGCCCGTGACCTCCTGACACCTTCCCGCGTCAACCGGCCAGGGCTGTCGCCCTTGTCGCCGCCCACCAGCCCACCAGCCCGACCGGCCGGATGCCCGGCCGGTCGCGGCATCTGACCGCCGGCCGGGACCAAAGTCATGGACCGGCGGTCCATACCTACCAGAGCCGGCCGACACTCGTGCCGTCTGCGCGCCCGCGTCCGCGCGTATTGTTTTGATCATGAGCGATGTGCGGGTGTTCCTCCTGGATGACCATGAGATCGTCCGGCGCGGCATCCGGGAGATGCTCGAGGACACCGGTGACCTCCATGTGGTCGGCGAGGCGGCCACCGCGACCGAGGCGTTACGCCGGATCCCCGCCGTGTCGCCGAACGTCGCGGTCCTCGACGCCCGTCTCGGGGATGGCAGCGGTATCGACGTCTGCCGGGAGATCCGGTCGGCGCATCCGGAGATCGGCTGCCTGATCCTCACGTCGTACGACGACGACGACGCCCTGTTCTCCGCGATCATGGCGGGTGCGTCCGGCTATCTGCTCAAGCAGATCAAGGGGACCGACCTGGTCGGCGGGATCCGCGCGATCGCCGCGGGCCGGTCGCTGCTCGACCCGGCGGTCACCCGGCGGGTGCTGACCCGCCTGCGGGAGGGACCGGCGCAGGACCCGCGGCTGGCCGCCCTGGGCGTTCGCGAGCGTGAGATCCTGCGGCTGGTCGCCGAAGGCCTCACGAACCGGCAGATCGCGGGCCGGATCCACCTGTCGGAGAAGACCGTCAAGAACTACGTCTCGTCGATCCTGCTGAAACTGGGGCTGACCAGCCGCACCCAGGCCGCCGTGTTCGCCGCGCGGCTCGACGCCAGCCCCCGGGGCTGACGGGGCGGCCTCCCTCGCGGCCCGCGCACTCCCGGCCCGGGTGAAACCGGCCGGGGCGACGCCGGAGTGCCCGTTTCACGGTGATGGGCGTGTGGCAGGAGTCCCTGGTGTCCAACCGTCCCGAGCAGCGCACGCCGGACGCCGGCAGCCGAGACGGCGATCCGATCGTCCCCGCCGCTGGCCGCGCCCGGCGTCCCGACAGCACCCTGGGTGGCCGCGATGCCGGCCGGGTCCGCGACCAGACCGCGCCGAGGAGGCAGGATGCCCGGGCCTGACGCCGTGACCGCGCCCCAGGCGCCCCAGGCAGCTCACGGCAAGGGGCCTCAAGGGGACGGCCGGCCCGAGCGGCCCGAGCGGCCCGAGYGGCCCGAGCGGCCCGAGCGGCCCGAGCGGGCCAGGGGGTCCCGCGGCGGCCGGTGGGACGTGGACGCCGTTCCTCGAGGCGAGACCGTCGAGACGCACAGCGCGACGCTGACCTTCGCCGGGGACCTCGTCTACAAGGTCAAGAAGCCCCTAGACCTCGGTTTCCTCGACTTCCGCACCCGCGAGGACCGGCTCGCCGCCTGCGAGGACGAGGTGGCACTCAACCGGCGCCTCGCGCCCGACGTCTACCTCGGCGTCGCCGACCTGCGCGACGCCGAGGGCCGGCTCGTCGACCACGCGGTGGTCATGCGCCGGCTGCCCGAGCGGCGCCGGCTGTCCACGCTGGTCCGCCGCGCCCAGCCGGTCGACGAGGACCTGCGGGCCGTCGCCCACCGGCTCGCGGCCTTCCACGCGGCCTGTGAGACGTCGCCGGAGATCGAGGCGGCCGGGAGCCCCGACACGCTCACGGGCCTGTGGCGCGAGGGCGCCGAGGGGGTCGCCCCGTTCCGTGACGCGATCCTGGACGGCCAGGTCGTCGCCGAGATCGACCGGCTCTCGGCCCGGTACCTCGCCGGGCGCGGCCCGCTGCTGGCGGAGCGGATCCGCGGCGGCCGGATCCGCGACGGGCACGGCGACCTGCAGGCCGACGACATCTTCTGCCTGCCGGACGGCCCGCGCATCCTCGACTGCATCGAGTTCGACCCGCGGCTGCGGGTCGGCGACGTGCTCGGCGACGTCGCGTTCCTCGCGATGGACCTGGAGCGGCTCGGCGCGCGCGAGGAGGCCGAGCGGTTTCTCGGCTGGTACCGGGAGTTCGCCGGGGAGGCGCACCCGCCGTCGCTGGCGCACCTCTACGTCGCCTACCGGGCGTTCGTGCGGGCCAAGGTGACCTGCCTGCGGTCCGGGCAGGGCGACCCGGACGCCGCCGACCTCGCCCGGCGGCTGGCCGCGCTCGCGCTCGACCACCTGCGCCGCGGCCGGGTGCGCCTGGTGCTGGTCGGGGGCCTGCCGGGCACCGGCAAGTCGACGTTGGCCAGCCAGCTGGCCGGGGCCGACGACGGCTGGGTGCTGCTGCGCTCGGACGTGGTGCGCAAGGAGCTCGCGGGCCTGCCGGCCGACACGCCCGCGCCGGCGGCGCTCAACCCCGGCCTGGACGCCGGGATCTACGCGCCGGCGGCGACCGAGACCGTCTACGCCGAGCTGCTTCGCCGCGCCGGGCACGCGCTCGCGCACGGGGAGAACGTGCTGCTGGACGCCTCCTGGTCGTCCGCCACGGCCAGAGCCGCCGCGGCGCGGCTCGCCGGCACCGCCGCGGCGGACCTCGTCGAGCTGCGCTGTGTCACCGCGCCCGAGGTGGCGGCCGCCCGGATCGCCCGCAGGGCGACGGAGGGACAGGACGCGTCCGACGCGACGGCGGCGGTGCACGCGGCGATGTCGGCCCGGGCCGACCCGTGGCCGGCGGCGACGGTCATCCACACGGCGGCGCCGGTCGCCGAGTCCGCCGCGGCGGCCCGCCGCCGCCTGCGCTAGCCCCGTCGCCCTTTCCCCTGTGCCCCCATGTGGTCTGACCTGCCCAGACGGCCGCCGGGAAAGTGATGCGCGCGGAGCGGACTGACCCCCACCTTCAGGGGGAGGGCATCGGCTACGGTGTCGGGGACATGGGACCCGAACCGACCGCCCGGCCCACGCCGTCCGCGCCTGGCGACGCGGCGCCGGCGCAGCGTGCCGGGTCTCGGCCCGACGAGCGGCCGGGCGACGAGCGGCCGGGCGAGGAGCTCGAGTTCCCGAGCGTCGCCCGGCTCGAGCTCGACGAGCTGCTCCTGCAGCTCGTCGACCGGGCGCAGGACGTCATGGCGACGCAGGGCCGGCTGCGCGGGCTGTTGCGCGCGACCAGGACCGTCGCCTCGGACCTCAGCCTCGACGTGGTGCTGCGCCGGATCGTCGAGGCCGCCTGCGAGCTGGTCGACGCCCGGTACGGCGCCCTCGGGGTGACCGCCAAGGGCGCCGAGGTGCTGGAGCAGTTCATCCACGTCGGCATCGACCCACGGCTGGTGGCCGAGATCGGGCACCTGCCGCGCGGCGAGGGCGTGCTCGGCGCCCTCATCCACGACCCGCGGCCGGTGCGCCTGGAGGACCTCGCGGGGCATCCCGGCGCGGTCGGCTTCCCGCGCGGCCACCCGACGATGCGCACCTTCCTCGGCGTGCCCATCCGGGTGCGTGGGGAGGTGTTCGGCAACCTCTACCTGACCGAGAAGCGTGGCGGCCGGGTGTTCACCGCGGAGGACGAGGAGCTGGTGCTGGCGCTCGCCGCCAGCGCCGCGGTCGCGATCGACAACGCCCGCCTGTTCGGCCAGGCGAGGCACCGCGAGCAGTGGCTGCAGGCGTCCGCCGACATCACCCGTCACCTGCTCGGCGACGGTGACCGGCCGTTGGAGCTGATCGTGCGGCGCGCCCGCGAGGTCGCCCGCGCGGACACGGCCGCGCTCGCGCTCGGCGCGCACGACGCGGAGCACCTGCGCCTCGACATCACCGCCGGTGACGGAGCGGAGCGGCTGGCGGGCGGGCTGCTCGCCGTCGACGAGTCGCTGGCCGGCCGGGCGATCCACGAGCACGCGCCGCTGTTCGCCGGCGAGGCGCCGGCCGAGATCGCCGAGCTGCTCGCCGGTGCGGCCGACCTCGGCCCGGTGATGGTCGTGCCGCTGATCACCTCGCGGACCAGCGCGGGCGCGGTCATCCTCGGGCGCCGCCGCGGCGCGGAGCCGTTCACCGACGCGGACCTGGAGATGGCGGCGGCGTTCGCCGGGCATGTCGCGATCGCCCTGCAGCTCGCCGAGTCGCGCGCCGCGCAGAACCGGCTGACGGTGCTCGAGGACCGCGACCGCATCGCCCGTGACCTGCACGACCATGTCATGCAGCGGCTGTTCGCCGTCGCGCTCGGCCTGCAGGGGCTGGCCGAGGCGGAGGACCACCCGAACCGGGCGAAGCGGCTGGCGACCTACGTCGACGACCTGGACTCGACGCTCCGCGAGATCCGCCAGTCGGTGTTCGAGCTGCGCGGCCGGTCGGCGGCCGGCGGTGCCGGCCTGCGGATGGCGCTGCGCGGCATCGTCGACGAGACGACCAGGGCCTTCGGCTTCGAGCCGCGCCTGCTCGTGGACGGCCCGTTGGACAGCGCGGTCACCCCGGCCGTCGCGGACCACCTGTTCGCCGTGGTGCGGGAGAGCCTGTCGAACGCGGCCCGGCATGCCCGCTGCCGGGGAGCGTCGGTGACGGTGACCGTCGCGGACGGCCGGGTCAGTGCCGAGATCGTCGACGACGGCATCGGACTCGGKACCGGCGAGCCGAGCCGGCGTAGCGGGCTCGCGAACATGCGCAGCCGCGCCGAGGAGCTGTGTGGCACCTTTGAGATCGGCCCCGGCCCCGACGGCGTCGGGACCCGCGTCGTGTGGACGGCGCCCTGTGCCCCGCCGGCGCCCGTCCCCGGCCAGGCCTGACGCCGGCGGCCCTGTCCGTGGGATGATCGCGATGTCGGCGTGTCGGAGTCGGCGTTCCCGGGTGATACCGACAGCCTTCGAATAATGTGTTCTTCCCGGAAGGGCGTCACTAGGGGCAGGATAGTCGTCATGTCGACGGAGTATTCGCTATGACCGGTCAGGTCGCGGCGTTCGCGAACACCGTCATCTTGTTGACCTACTTGGCGATCTCACTGACGATCGCACGTGGCCTCTGGAAATCAGGGCAGTGGCGCAACAACAAGCTGGGTACCGCAACTGCCGCGATCTTCTTTACCTGCGCGGTGGGGCATGGCCTGCACGCCGTGCTGTACTTCAGCGCGGCCGCGAATCCGTCGACCACCCAGCCGTTCCATGAGCACGGTGGCGAGCTGAACGGCCTCGGGCTCGCCAGCGCCGTCTGGGATGTGGCGACGGCCTTCGTCGGTATCTGGTACTGGTCGCTGCGCGGCCGTTTCCCGGCGCTTGTCCGCGGCGCGGCCGTGTTCGAGGATCTGCGGCTGCGCCAGACCGCGGAACGCAAGCTGCGGCTGTCCGAGCAGCGATACCGCGGAATTGTGGAGACGACCAGCGAAGGCGTCGTCCTCATCGACGCCACCGGCGCCATCGACTATGCCAACGCCCAGTTCGCCGCCCTCGTCGCTCGCACCCCGCGCGAGGTGCACGGCCTGACGTTCACCGACCTGGTGCTGCCGCGGTACCGGGAGCCGCTGATCGCGGCGCTCGTGGCGGTCCGCGAGCGCGGCACCCAGCGGATCGAGGTCGAGCTCGCCTGCGCCGGCTGCACGCACGGCGACGGCATCGGGAACACGGTGCACGCGCAGATCGCGCTGACCGCCCGTGCCGACACCGACGCGATGCCCGCCGGTACGTCGCGCGCGGCCGCGCYAGCGGGGAGCGCGCCGAGCGCGGCGGGTGGGATGCCCACCCGGATCCCCGCGGACAGCTTCGGCGGGGCGCTCGCGATGGTCGCCGACGTGACCGAACGGCGCAACGTGGAAGCGAAACTTCGCCAGTCCCAGCGGCTGGACGCCGTCGGCCAGCTCGCGGGCGGCGTGGCCCACGACTTCAACAACCTGCTCACCGTCATCGACGGCTACGCCGCGCTCCTGCTCGGCGAGGTCGAGGGACCGGTCCGCCGAGACGTCATCGCGATCAGGGACGCGGCCGCGCGTGCCTCGGCGCTCACCCGCCAGCTGCTCGCGTTCTCCCGCACCCAGCCGATCCAGCCGCAGGCGGTCGACGTCAACGAGCTTGTCATCGGCATCGAGGACATGCTGCGCCGGCTGATCCGCGAGGACATCCAGATCGTCGTGCGGGCCGAGGCCCGGAACGCGATCGTCTGGGCCGACCGCGGCCAGCTGGAGCAGGTGCTCATCAACCTGGCCGTGAACAGCCGGGACGCCATGCCCGACGGCGGGCAGCTCACGATCAGCACGGCGCGCGTCCTGCTCGCCCCGGCCACGCCCGCGACGGCCGGCGCCGGCGTCGGCATCGGGGTCAACGGAGCGGCGGGTGGCCTGGTCGAGCATGTACTGCTCACCGTCTCCGACACCGGAGTCGGCATCCCGGAGGACATCCGCGGCGTCATCTTCGAGCCGTTCTTCACGACGAAGGAACCCGGCCAGGGCACCGGGCTCGGCCTCTCGACCGTCTACGGCATCGTCCGCCAGGCCGGCGGGCAGGTGCTCGTCGACTCGGCCCGCGGCATCGGCACGGACGTGCGGGTCTACCTGCCGGCCACGTCGTCGGCACCGGGCTCGGCCGTCCCCCGGCGTGACAGCGTCCCGATCTCCGGCGGGCGCGGGACGGTACTGCTGGTCGAGGACGACGGCGAGGTGCGCCGGCTGTCCGAGCGGATCCTGCTCATGGCGGGTTACGACGTGCTGACCGCCGCCGACGGCCCGGACGCGCTCGAGCTGGCCAAGGCCGCGTCCGCGCTCGACATCCTGGTCACGGACATGGCGATGCCGAGGATGAACGGCGGCCAGCTCGCCGACCGGCTGCGCGCGTCCCGTCCCGGCCTGCCGGTGCTGTACGTGTCCGCCTACCATCGCGGCATGATCAACTCGGCCCCGGTCACGGCGCACGGCGTCGCGTACGTGGAGAAGCCGTGCTCGCCGGCGGTGCTCACCGAGAAGGTCGGCGAGCTGCTCGCCGCMGCCAGGGTCACCCGCCGCGTCCCTGACCTGCGCCCCGCGCCCACCGGCCTGTCGGCGGGAGGATCATGATCGGGAAGCCGCGGACGGTGGTCCTGGACGACGAGGCGTGGCCARGGGGCGACGGCCAGGGACGCGACGGCCAGGATGTGTCCGCTCGGGCGGTTCAGGACGGCGCGACGGACAGCTCCCGGACAGATACCGGCAGGCTCTCGACGAGGCGGGCCGAGCTGGAATCATGGGCAGCACGGGGGAACACGGGGGACCGCGGGGGCGGGTGGTATGGGACGCCGGCGCCGGCTTCCCATACCCCTGGGTGGCAGGGAACGGCATGGGACGGGAACGGCCCGGCGCCGGCGTACCTGGCGCGGCGTCCCGCGCGCAGGGCCGGCCCACTCACGGGCCGACCCCGCTCGCGTGGCCGTGCCCCGGCCGGCTAGGCGGCGCGGCCGAGGCGCAGGCAGCGGTCGAGGAACTGCGCGGCGGTGGCGGACGGGGGGCCGCCGGGACGGGTGGCGAGCACGACCTGATAGCGCGGCGGGTGCGGCTCGATGGCGAGGAAGCGGAGGTCCCGGGTGCGTTCGGCCAGCGACGCGGGGACGAAGGCGCAGCCGGTCCGATAGCGGACGAGGTCGATGACCGTCGAGAGATCACCGAGCTCCACCCGGGTCGACCGCTCGGCGAGGCCGGCGGCGGCGAAGGCCCGGTCCACGGCGGCACGCACGCCCCAGCCGACGGGGAACTCGATGAGGTCGAGACCGGCGGCCTCCTCGAGGGTGACCGCGGCGCGCCCGGAGGCGGCGAGCGGGTGGTCGAGGGCGCAGGCGAGCGCGACCGTCTCGGTGTGCAGCGCGTGCAGGCGCAGGTCCCGCACCGGGCCGGTGATGACCAGCACCGCCAGGTCCAGCTCGCCGTCGCGGATCCTCGCGGCGTGTGACGTGGCGGCCGCGGGGTCGGGAGCGGCCAGCTGCACCTGGACATACGGGTGCTCGGCGCGGAAGGCCGCGAGCGCCGCGAGCACCGAGCGCGGGGTGAGGCTGTGGAGGATCCCGAACGAGAACGCGCCGCGCACCCCCTCGCGCACCTCGGTGACCACCTGCTTCGCCTGGCGGACGGCGCCGAGCACCCGGCGTGCCTCGGGGATCAGCGCCCGCCCCGCCTCCGTGAGCTCGACGTGCTGCGTCGTGCGCTCGAACAGATCGACACCGAGCTCCCGCTCCAGCGACCGGATCGACGCCGACACGCCGGACTGCACCATGTGCAGCCGCGTGGCGGCCCTGGTGAAACCGCCCTCCTCGGCGACTGCCAGGAAGTGCTCCAGCCTGCGAGGTTCCACGTCCCGTCCCGGTTCTGCTCCAGATCCCCGCCGGCCATCGCTGTTCATGCCTAAGCGGCGGGGATCGATCTACGATCATGATGGGTCGCGCGCTGGCTGGGGCCTGGTCGCAACGGCGACCATGTCCTCAACCGCGACGGACGCCACCACGTCGTGGCCTGCCTGATGAGACGTCGCCGTACCGGTCCGCGTTGCGCGGCGCGGCCACCTCCGCTCCGGGTCGTTCGGCGTGCCCCGCTCAGACAGACCGCCTTTTCGAGGATCTGGGCGCCGCGCCGCTTGATCAACGACGCAGGCCACCTCGGTGACACGCCGAGGCGGGCGCGCTCTGGCCCGGGACGCCGGGTGCCGGGTGCCGGGTCGTTCCGGTGGTCGTGCCGGCCCCCGCCCACCGGGACTGGGCCGGTTCCTCCCATGCATCCCCACCTCGAACCGGTTTGTGGGATCCTGAGGAAGCGCGCTTGAGAGGAATCCATGGGCGACGAGCAGGACTCGGTGGATCTGGCCGATCTGTTCGGCCTCGATGGGTCGCGCATCCACATCGGCCGCCCGCTCGGCGCCTCCGGCCAGGGCCGGCTCTACCTTCGCGACGGCGTCCCCGGCATGGCCGTCAAGGTGTTCACGCCGGCGCACCTGGTCCGCTCGGCGCCCGACCTGCGGGCCAAGCTGACCTGGATGATCGAGCATCCACCCGTCACCGGGCTGGGCGCCGTCGAGCCCGCGGCGGGTAAGCGGCCCGACGCCGCGCCTCCAACAGCCGCGCCGCCGGCCGCCCCTCCAACAGCCGTGCCGCCGGCCGCCAAGCCCGGGACGGCCGGCCCCCCGGCCGGCGGGCTCGACGCGTTCGCCTGGCCGCGCGAGCTTGTCGTCGACGGGAGCGGCGGTCTCGTGGGCTACACCTACAGCACGGCGACCCCCGCCGACGGTGTCCCGCTGGGCACGCTCGTCCACCCGGACGCGTCGCCCCGGCCCGGCTGGTTCGACGACTGGGGCGTGCGCCTCGAGGCGGCCACGCGGCTGGCCGCGGCGACGGCCGTGCTGCACGAGCACGGCTACGTCGTCGGCGACTTCCACGATGGCGCCGTCCAGGTGACCTCCACCGGCCGGGTCACCTTCGTCGACTGCGACGCGGCACAGGTGACCACGGACGCGGGGGTGCATCAGTCCCCGGTCGGCCGACCCGACTTCACGCCCGCGGAGCTGCTCGCGGAGCGCGGCCGGCCGCGCGGGCCCGCCGCCGACGACTACGCGCTCGCCGTCCACCTCTTCGCGCTGCTCATGGGCGGGCACCGGCCCTACACGGGCCGCTGGCGCGGCGGCGGCGTGCCGCCGGGCCAGCTGGAGCTCGCCCGCGCGGGCCTGTACGCCCTCGGCGGTCACCGCGACCTCGGCCCGCCGCTGGACCTGCCGCCGGCGGACATCCTCCCGCCCGGCACCCGGGCGATGTTCGGCCAGGCGTTCGGCCCCGGCGCGGGCAGCCAGCAGCCCAGGCCGACCGCGACCCGGTGGCACGAGGCGCTCGTCGCTCTCGCCGCGGGCCTGCGCGGCTGCCCGCGCGTCCCCACGCACCACTTCCGGGCGGGCCTGCCGTACTGCCCCTGGTGCGTCCTGGACGAGCAGACCGGCCAGCGCCCCCCTCGCGCGGCACCCGTCACACCGCCTTCCGCGCTGCCGACCGCGTCGTGGATGGCGCTGGCGCCAGGCACGTCCGTCGTGGCGGCGCCGCCCGCCCGGCCGGGCGTCCCGGCGGCGGCTGGCACCGCGGTGTCGGCCGGCGGCTCCGCCTCGGCTGGCGCCGCTGTGTCGGCCGGCGCCGCCGCCGCGGGCCCGCCGAGAACCTCACGGGCGCCGGGCCCACCGGCGCCGCCCGGGCCGGCCTCGGTGGACCCGCCAACGCGGGAGACCCCGAAAGGCCGCCGGCGCGCGCGTTCGGGTGCGGGCTCGCGCGCACCGGCACGGACGGCACCGCGGCGGTGGGCCGTGCGGGTGGGCACCACCCTGCTGTGCCTGCTCGGCGCGGCGCTGGTGGTGTTCGCCGCGCTGGGCACCGTCAGCGAGCTGCCCGAGAGCGACCTCGGCCCCGCGCGGGACAGCGGGCCCGCGACGACGACCCACGGCGCCCCCCTGCTTTCCGCGAACAGCCCGCGGGCGTCGGCTCGGGCGGCGCGCTGGCCCTGGGTCGGGAAGTGGCACGGCGTCGACGACCAGCCGCGCGCCGGCTTCGGCCTGCAGATCGTCGACGACGGGATGGTCGACGGCCAGGAGCACTTCACCGCCATGGAGGTGTCGGGAACGTGCCCCGTCCGCTACCGGGGGACGCCGGCGACCTGGCTCGACGACTCGGGCCCGGCCTACGCCCACGACGTCTACGGTCTGCTGCTCGACGCCCAGCTCCCGGCGGGCGCCGACCCCTCGGGATGCGCGTTGCTGCCCGACCGGTCGTTCTACGGGGGCGGCGGCGCCGAGCCGGTCAGCCTGGGCGCGATCCGGATCGAGATGGTCGGCTCGGTCAGCGACGACCTCGCGCGCGCCCGGGTCACGATCCGCCCGGGGGACGCCGTGACCGTGACACTGCGGCGGGAGTGACCCGACCGGCGTCGTCTGCCTCGTCTGCCTCGTCTGCCTTGCCGGCCTCGCCTGTCGCGCTGGCCTCGTCGCTGCCCTGGTCCGCGGCCTTGTCCAGCAGGTAGCGGCGTTCCGGCTCGCTGGCGGTGCGGCGCGCGGCGGCGCGGAACGCGGCCCCGGCGGCGGACGGGTCGCCGGCCATCTCGTGCAGGTGCGCGCGCACGGCGAGCAGGCGGTGATGCGTCGACATCCGCCGATCCGCCTCGGCGAGCGCGTCGACGGCCGCCAGCGCCGTCGACGGGCCGGCGACCTGGGCGAGCGCCACCGCCCTGGCCAGCGCCACCATCGGGTTCGGCGCGATCCGCTCCAGCACGTCGTAGAGCCCGAGGACCTGCGGCCAGTCGGTGCTGTCGGTGTCCGGCGCCTCGTCGTGCACGGCCGCGATCGCCGCCTGCACCTGGTACGCGCCGACGGGCCCCACCGGCAGCGCCCGCTCGAGCAGCTCGACGCCTTCGGCGATGAGCGCCCGGTCCCAGCGCGAGCGGTCCTGCCGGGCGAGCGGCACCATCTGGCCGTCGGCACCGACGCGGGCCGGGCGGCGGGCGTCGGTGAGCAGCATCAGCGCGAGCAGCCCCAGCACCTCCGCGTGCTCGGCCGCGCCGTCGGGCAGCAGCCGGGCGAGCCAGCGGGCCAGCCGGACCGCCTCGTCCGACAGGCCGGGCCTGGTCAGATCGACCCCCTCGGAGGCCGTGTAGCCCTCGTTGAAGATCAGGTAGAGCACGTGCATCACGGCGCGCAGCCGCTCGCCGAACTCGGCGCCCGCCGCCGGCATCCGGAACTCGGCCCCGGCGGCGCGCACGCCCTGCTTGGCCCGGCTGATCCGCTGCGCCATCGTCGCCTCCGGGACGAGGAACGCCGCGGCGATCTGCGCCGTCGTCAGGCCACCGACGGCACGCAGCGTCAGCGCGACCTGACTGGGCGGGGACAGCGCCGGGTGGCAGCACAGGAACAGCAGCCGCAGCGAGTCGTCCTGGTCGGCCGGGCGCTCGGCGTCAGCGGCCCCGGCGACCAGCTCGCTCGCCGGGGTCGCGACAGCGAGCCCCTCCTCGCGGCGCCGCCTGGCCGCCTCGGCCCTGATCGTGTCGATCATCCGCCGGGCGGCCACGGCGGCGAGCCAGCCGCGCGGATTGTCCGGAACCCCGTCGCGCGGCCAGCCTGTCGCCGCCGACAGCAGGGCCTCCTGGACGGCGTCCTCGCACAGGTCGAACTGCCCCGGGTACCGGCGCAGCAGCCCGCCGAGCACCGCCGGCGCGAGCCCGCGCAGCAGGTCACCCACCGCGCGGTCTCTCTCCGCCCGGTCACCCGCCATGCCGTCAGCCGCCGCCCGGTCGCCCGCGCGGCCGTCCCGGCCGGTCGCCGGTCCCGTCTCGTCCGCCACCGCGCCGCCGCCCCGGTGCCCTCAGCGCTGGGGCGCCGGCGACTCGTGGGGGAGCGGGACCAGCTCCACCGCCTCGTGCGACGCCCACGGCAGGTCCGCGGCGATCTCGACGGCCCGGGCCTCGTCGGCGACGTCGAGGATGTAGAAGCTGCCCATGAACTCCTTCGTCTCCAGGTACGGGCCATCGGTCACGGCCGGCACCCCGTCGCGCACCCGGATGACCTTCGCATCGGCCTCGGTGCCCGAGCCGTAGGCCCCGACCAGCTCGCCGGAGTCGAAGTACTTCCTGTTGAACGCCTCCTGCGCCGCGATCGCCGCGGGCCACTCCTCGGCCGGGATCGACTCCCACGTCTCCTTGGACCCGTAGATCGTCACCAGGTACTTCATCGTCGGCTCCTCCGCTGACCTCTGGGCCTCCAGGAACGCGAGCGAAGTGCTCTGGCGTCCCGCGGCCGGGGATTCCGGCGCCCCTCCGGGCACCGACACCCTCCGGTCGGAGCCGTCCTCTCATTCTCTACCTCCCACCTATCGATGTGGCGTGCGTCACGTCGGCCCTCTCGTCGAGTGGGGACTTCGGCTCCGGGTGGGGTGTCGATCGATTCATGATCGTCACAACCGTGTTGCCGGCGTCGCGGTACAGCCGGATTCGCGACGCCGACAACCCGTGACCGGCGATCATCGGTCGCGTTCCGCGGGGCGGACCTCCGCGGGGCCGGCGCTGGCGCGACGGCGGCAGCGGCAGCGACGGCGGYAGCGGCAGCGGCTGCGGCAGCGGCGGCAGCAGCGGCAGCGGCCACTGCGGCCACTGCGACGGCTACGACCGATGACGGGCGCGGGCGGCGACGCGATGATGAACGGATGAGGACCGAACCCAACCGTCCCGTGGAGCTCGCGGTGGCACTCGCGAGTTTCGAGCAGCTCTGGAGCCCGCGCATCGTGACCCGGGTCAACGACTACGACGTGCGGGTGGCGAAGGTGGCCGGCGAGCATGTCTGGCACGCCCACGACGACACCGACGAGTTCTTCCTGGTGCTCGACGGCGAGCTGCGCATCGCCCTGCGCGGCCCCGACGCCATAGTGCCCGACCTCGAGGCCGGAGAACGCACCGTCGTCCTGTCGAAGGGCGCCGTCTTCGTCGTCCCGCGCGGCGTCGAGCACCGGCCCTCCTCACCGRAGGGCGCTTCGATCCTCATGTTCGAACCGACGGGAACGTCCACCGTCGGCGACCGGCACGAGGAAATCCCTGGCCATGTCGATGCCACCATCGGCCACCTTCTGGACTGACGGAGCACGTCGTCCCGGCACCTGCTCTGCCTGTCCGATAGCCGACGCTGCGCCACCGCGGCCCTCACGGGCGCTCTGCGTGTTTCCCGCGAGTACGATCGCGCCATTCGCGACCCGGTCTGGCGCGCTCCGACACGGCGGCTACCGACGCGTGGTCACGGGTGCTGGACGGTCGGCGCGGAAACGTATCGGGGGGAACGATGACGGAGCGGCTCCAAGACGACGAGGTGCTGGAACTCGCCAGGGTGTTTCGGGATTCCCTGTCCGGTGGACAGCTGCTCCTGCACGCGGGCCTGCCGGAGTTTCTCATCCCGACGGGCGCGGCGAACTCGCTGACGTTCTGGCAGGCGGTGAGCGAGGCACTGGACGCCGGTGGTGTGGACGGCGGGCGTTTCAGGATCCTCGCGCGGGCCGCCGARATCTTCCCGGCGAACAGGCTCTTCCCCGGGCGAGTGGACGACCTGCGGGCCGCCGGCGCCGCGCCCGGGAGGCGTCCCGGTGGTTCGACCACGGATGCCGCCCGTGGCCGGGACAGGGTGGGCGCGACCAGCGGCAGCGGAGCAGGAGGGCTGCCGAAACCCGCGACGGTCATCGTGCTGGACGCCGTCGGGTACAGCCCCAGGGGCGCGATGGTGCACCTGGAGATCCGCCGCGGCCTGCGTGAGATCATCGAGGACGCGGTGGCGGACGCGGGAATCTCGCCGGAGTCGCTCAGGAGCCAGGACAAGGGCGACGGGCTGCTCATGGTGGCGTCGAGCGAGGTACCGAAGGCGGTCATCGGTATCCGTTTCGTCGACGAGCTACGCCGTGGGCTACGCAGCTTCAACCGGACCCGCAACGACCTGGGCCGGATTCGGCTGCGTCTCGCCCTGCACCACGGGGACGTGATCGAGGACGGTACCGGGTGGGCTGGAAACGCGGTCATCGTCGCCTGTCGCCTCGTCGACGCGCCGCCGATCAAAAAGGCGCTCGACGATCACCCGGCCGACGTGGCCCTGATTGTCTCGTCGGCTTTCTATGACGACGTGGTCGACCTGGAGCTGCTCGGCGTCGACCCGGCGGAGTACCGCGAGGTCGCCGTCGACGTGCCGAAGTTCAGTGGCAAGGCATGGCTTACGCTGCCGGGCCGACCGGGCTGGGTACGGGAAAGCCCGTCCCCCGCGGCCGCCGCGGGGCCCGCGACGGCCGCCGGAACACCCGCCGAGGGCGAGTCCGCCAACGATGAACTGCCGGGGGACGCGGTGAAGTGGGACTTCCTGATCGCTGCAGCCGCCGAGGACGCGGACTGGTGCGAGTGGATCGCCTTCGTGCTGGAGAAGGGGGACAAGTATCGAGCGCATGTCGAGACCTGGGATGTCCAGGCAGGCGATCACGCCGTCCGGCAGCTGGAGGCGGCGATGAATGTCGCCCATCGAACCATCATCGTGGTGTCCGAGCATCTGGAGGCCGCGCCCCGAGCACAGGCCGTGTGGATGAACAAATGGGTCGATGATCCGGGGGGCGAGCACCGGTCCGTGGTTCCGGTCATTCTCGGCGAATACGAGCCGGCCGGCCTGCTGTTCGGCATCAAGCCGATTCGTCTGCGGGTGAATGACCCGGAGGCCGCCGAGAAGGAACTCCTCAGCCAGATCGACCGGACAGTGGCCGGTCGCTACCGCCCGGACGCCCAACCTCCGTTCCCGGGCCTGGCCGGCCGCTGACCGAGTCCACAGCCATGCCCGCGTCGTGATCGGGCTGACGCCACCGACGGGTCAGGTCGCGGTGCCGGCCGCCGCGGCTCGGCCGGCCGCGCGGCCGGAGAAGAGGCAGCCGCCTAGGAAGGTGCCCTCGAGGGCGCGGTAGCCGTGTACGCCGCCGCCGCCGAAGCCCGCGACCTCGCCGGCGGCGTACAGGCCGGGCAGGGGCTCGCGGCCGTCGGGGCGCATGACCCGGCCGGAGAGGTCGGTCTCCAGGCCGCCGAGGGTCTTGCGGGTCAGCAGGTGCAGCTTGACGCCGATCAGCGGGCCGGCCTTCGGGTCGAGGATCCGGTGGGGCGTGGCGACGCGGATGAGCTTGTCGCCGCGGTAGCGGCGGGCGCCGCGCAGGGCGGCGATCTGCAGGTCCTTGGTGTACGGGTTCGCCATCTCGCGGTCGCGGGCGAGGACCTGGCGCTCGATGTCGTCGTAGCGCAGCAGCGGGGACGGGGTGAGCGCGTTCATGCCGTCGACGAGTGAGCGCAGGTCGTCGCGGACGACGAAGTCGACGCCGTGCTTCTTGAACGCCTCGATCGGGCCGGGGGCGCCCTCACCGAACCGGCGCCGCAGCAGCAGGCGAATGTCCTTCCCGGTGATATCGGGATTCTGCTCGGAGCCGGAGAGCGCGAACTCCTTTTCGATGATCTTCTGGGTGAGGATGAACCAGGTGTGGTCGAAGCCGGTGCGCTGGATGTGCGCGAGCGTGCCGAGTGTGTCGAAGCCGGGGAACAGCGGCGGTGGCAGCAGCGTGCCGGTCGCGTCGAACCACAGCGACGACGGGCCGGGAAGGATCCGGATGCCGTGATTCGGCCAGATCGGGTCCCAGTTCGTGATGCCCTCGGTGTAGTGCCACATCCGGTCGCGGTTGATGAGGCTTGCGCCGGCCGCCTCGCTGATGGCGAGCATCCGGCCGTCGACGTGTGCCGGCACCCCGGTGATCATGTGCTTTGGCGGCTCGCCCAGCCGTTCCGGCCAGTTGGCACGCACCAGTTCCTGGTTGCCGCCGATCCCGCCGGAGGTGATGATCACCGCCTGGGCGCGCAGCTCGAACTCACCGACGCCTGTGCGGGAGGAGGCGACGCCGCGAGGGGTGTCGCTCRCCTCCAGGACGGTGCCGCGCACGCCGTCGACCTGCCCGGAGGTGAGGGTCAGCTCGTCGACCTGGTGGCGGAAGCGGAACGTCACAAGCCCCGCGTCGGCCGCGGCCCGCACCCGGCGGGCGAACGGCTCGACGACCCCAGGACCGGTACCCCAGGTCAGGTGGAAGCGCGGTACCGAGTTCCCGGGACCGTCGCCGCCATAGCCGCCGCGTTCCGCCCAGCCGACGATCGGGAACCAGCGGACGCCCATCGCGTGCAGCCAGGCGCGCTTCTCGCCGGCGGCCCACTCGACGTAGGCCCGCGCCCACTGCCGGGGCCAGTGGTCCTCGCGCTCCCGGTCGAAGCCGGCGGTGCCGAGCCAGTCCTGCCAGGCGAGCTCGAACGAGTCGTGCACACCCATGCGACGCTGCTCGGGGGAGTTGACGAAGAACAGCCCGCCCAGCGACCAGAACGCCTGCCCGCCGAAGTTCGCCTCGTTCTCCTGCTCGACGAGGATCACCCGCCGGCCGGCGTCCGCGAGCTCCGCCGTCGCCACCAGCCCGGCAAGCCCCGCCCCGACGACGATCACATCCGCTTCGTCGCCGCCTCGGCCGTCCACCACACCCACCCCTGTCCACACCCGGTCTCTGGCTCGCCGCGCCGTGAACCCGCGACCGGCCTCGTTCGCCCCGGCTACCTTCCGTCCGTGCCGATCGGTCCGTCAACCGGGCCTTACCCGGCATTGGACTGGCGACGCTGGCCGTGCCGGGAGGGCGCCCGGGCGTCTGTGGCTGGGACGGGCCCGGTGGATGAAATCCCGCGGCCCGAACACGCCGGCCGGTCATGATCTGGTGGAATCCTCGGACCTGGAGCTCCCAGAATCGCACCAGATCATGGACGACGGCGCCGGCAGCCCCCGGCCGACTGGACCTACGACGGCCGTCTCGTCTTCGACATCGTCTTTGGGGACTCCGGTTTCGTCGCTGCCCTCCATGAACGGCCCTGACGTCGGCCCTTTCGCCTGCTGGGTGCTTCCCGGCGGTCGGCGGTCGCCGGTGCCGACGTCAGCGTTCGAGGACGGCGAGCGCCGGTTCGGTGTCCAGGTCGACGTAGGCGGCGGCGTAGCGCTCGGCGAGCGCCAGGGAGATCTCCTGCGTCTGGTAGCCGTCGGTGCCCAGCGTCGACAGCCAGATCGTCAGGCCATAGGCGGGGGACGCCCGGTACTGGAGCCAGGCGTCGTCGAAGGCGGGGCGGGTCGCGTCCGGCACGTCGAGCGCCGTGAGGTACTCCTTGATCAGGTCCGTCTCGGCGGCGCGGCGGTCCTCGACGGTGAGCGCGCCGACGAGGAAGTAGCCGACGTCCTGCGGCCACGCGCCGCGGCGCACGACCTGCCAGTCAAGGAAGCCGACGTCGTCGCCCGGCAGGACGTACGTGTTGCCGATGTGGGCGTCGGCGTGCAGCAGGGTGACCGGCTCGCGGTCCAGCGTGGCGACGTAGCGGGCCCAGATGTCGACGTGGGCGTCGCCGCCATACGCCGTCACCGCGGCCGGGAGCCGGTCGGCGCCGCGTTCCAGCCCTCTCGGCGTGTAGGTCCGCAGCCCGGCCTGGAAGCCCGCGGTCGGGGCCCAGGTCTGGACCCAGGCGAGGTCCGGCTCGCTGGCCGCGGAGAACCCCCAGTACCGGCTGTGCAGCCGGGCCAGGCCGCGCAGCCCGTTCGCGACCTGGTCCACCGTCATCGGGCGGGTGGAGTCCCGAGGGTCGCCGCCCCGCCTGGTCACGTCCTCCATGACGATGACGTAGTCCAGCCCGGGGCGGTCGATGACCACCCGGTAGGAGCGCGGGTGGTCGACGGGGAGCGGGACGCCGGAGGCGAACAGGTCCGGTTCGTTGAAGAGGTTGCCGTTGCGGGCGTGCACCGCCCGGTGGATGCCCTCGGCCTTCAGGAAGACCCGGTCCGGGCCGGAGCCCGCCGCGTAGGTGAGGTCGAACCGCGCCCGCCGGTTGGTGCCGTCATCCCGTGCCACCAGGACGACGTCCTCGACCACGGCGCCCGGGCAGCTCTCCGCGAGGGCCGCCGTKAACCACGCCGGTGACACCTCCGCCCAGTCGGCGGGCACCCGCAACGGCGTGACCCGCGCGGGCACTGCCGACGCGTCGATCTCCCCAGACAGCATGAGTTCGGAGTATGCGTTTACTCATCTACTCGGGTCAACCGTAGCTATGGCGCGGTCGGCTTCTGCCAGACCGAGATGTGTTGACCGCTTTCGCTGGTGAAGGGGGCGCCGGTCCAGGTGGACCAGCGGTCGCGCAGGCGGAGGCCAGCGAGCATGGCCATCAGGTCGAGCTCCGAGGGCCAGACGTAGCGGAACGGGATCGAGCGGAACGTGCCGCGGCCGTCGACGATCTCGACGTAGTTGGAGCTCATCCGCTGGGTGGCGACGTCGAACACGTCGTAGGCCCAGCCATGCTCACCCACCGCGAAGGGCAGGACGTTCTGCCCGGGCGGCAGGTGGCGCAGCGACGGCACGTTGACCTCGATGACGAAGCAGCCACCCGGCTCGAGGTGCGCGGCGGCGTTGCGGAAGACCGCTACCTGGCCCTCCTGCGTGGTCACGTTCTTGATCGTGTTGAAGACCAGGTAGGCGACCGTGAACCGGCCATCGACGGTCGTCGTCGCGAAGTCGCCGATCGTCACGTCGACCGTGTCTCCGCCTGGTTTCGCGCGCATCTGGGCGACCATCGCGCGGGAGAGATCGATGCCATGGACCGGTACGCCCCGGCGGGCCAGAGGTAGCGCGATTCGCCCGGTGCCGACGCCGAACTCCAGCGTACGGCCATCGCCAGCGAGCTCGGCCAGTAGATCGACGGCCGGGTCGACGTCCTCCGACGTGAATCGAGACGATTCCGTGGCGTCGTACCTAGCCGCGACCGCCTCCGGAAAGTAGCCATCCTCGTCCACCACCCAGGAACCGTACAGGCGAGATTTTGACCGTGCTAACGAATTTCGGGCACTTCGTGGGCCCGGTCCTTTTGCCAGCCTGCCGGTGGTTTCGGGCCGCTCCTTGGCTCGCCTGCATCGCGGGTGCGGGGAGCAACGCGCAGATCACCGCTATCGCCCGCGTGTTCGCCGGTGTCCGTCGTGTCACGTGCAGGCACCGGGCCCGCAAGGTTTACGGCACCCGTCCGCGGGCGATCTGCGTGAGACAGGCATGCACGCCGGGTGCCGGCGACCAGGTGAGGAGAGGGACGTGGCGACGAGCGACGTGGCGAAGGGCGACACCGACGACACCGGCGACAAGGGCTACCGGCACATCAACTTCTTCCGCGCCATGCTGATCAAGGCCATGGGCCCCGCCGAGCTCGGCGAGAACAGCCCGCTGGCCGGCACGAAGTACGACCCCGCCCTGACGAAGGCGAAGGCACAGCGAAAGGCGAGGGAGCGGCAGGCCAAGATGGCGAGCCTGGGCGGCGAACGGCAGCGGTCCGCGCATCACCAGTTCGAGCACCCGCCGTCGTAGCCGCCGCGCGGCCAACGCGCGTGCGGCCCGCGGTGCGGTGCGGCCCGCGGTGCGGTGCGGCCCGCGGTGCGGTGCGGCCCGCGGTGCGGTGCGGCCCGCGGTGCGGTGCGGCCCGCGGTGCGGTGCGGCCCGCGGTGCGGTGCGGCCCGCGGTGCGGTGCGGGGTGGCCAAAGCGCGGGGTCAGTGCGCCGGCGACGGGCGTGGCGCGGTCAGGGTGTGGTGGCGAGTTCGGTGAGCAACGTCCGTGCGTCCCGGGCGACGCCGGCCATGCCGCGCCTGGCCGCGCGCTCGGCCACGTCGCGCAACTCCGCGTCGTCGACGCGCTCACCGGAGCGCGCCGCGAGCTGGGCGGCGAACAGCCGGCAGCGCAGCAGCGCGCCGGCGCCGCGCGAACGGGCGGCGAGCTCGGCGGCGGTGCGTAGGTGGGCCCGCGCCGCCGGCAGGTCGCCGGCCAGGGCGGCGAGCCGGCCGAGGCCGAGAGCGACCGGGCCCACCATGCCGCACTGCCCGATGTTGGCGACGCAGTGCGCGACGGGAGTCAGCCGGGCCGTCAGGATCTCGACATGCTCCCGCAGACCGCGGTCGGCGACCGCGTGCGCGAGCATCGTCAGCCGGCCGTGGGTGGTCCAGGTGACCGGTTCGAACCGGGCGATCTCGGTGGCTATCAGCGCGTCGACGCCCGGGCCGCCGCGGGTGATCGCGGCCAGGGCCGCGGTCCACGGGGCGGACATGTCGACCGGCAACGTCTCGTCCGGCTCGTGTGGCCGGCCCTGTTCCCAGCGTAGGGCCAGCAGGGCCGCCTGGTAGGCGCCGCTCTGGTACAGCTCCGTCTCGCGGTGCAGCTCGGAGGCATGCCGGTACGCCGCCTCGGCGGCGGTCAGGTCGTCGTCCCGCCACAGGGCGACCGAGCCCTGCGCCCAGCGGAACTGCACCCGGCTCGCGGGCAGCCGCAGCAGGTCGCTGCCGAGCGCGCCGAGCCGGACGTGGTCGGCGGCGGCCGGGTCGCCCAGCGCCGTCCTCGCCAGATAGCGCAGACCGTGTGAGATCACCTCGTCGAGCCGGGCACTGGCGTGCGGGACGGCCGCGAGCCGGTCGAGCAGGTCGAGGGACTCGGCGGCCCGCTCCGCGATCCCGGAGAACGCCAGCGCCCGGGCGAGCAGGGCGTCGGCCAGCGCCTCACCGTCGCCGGTCTGTTCGGCGAGATCGATCGCCCGGCGGCTGAGCAGGTCGGGCACCGAGCCGTCCGGGTCGTAGCAGCTTCCGACGGCGAGCGCGGCCAGCACCCGGACATGCGCGACCGGGTCGGCGGTGACCAGCGTCTCCAGGCCGGCGAGGCGGGCCAGCAGCGGTGCCGGGTCGTCGCCGTAGGCGGGCCACGGCCACGAGCCGCTGGTGCGCAGCAGCGCGGCGGCGAGCCTGCCCGCCGAGTCCAGCCGGCCGCGGCGCACCGCGTCGAGCAGGCCCGCGTCGACCACGTCGAGCAGGGTCTGCCCCCGGCCCGCCCGGGCGAGCGCCGCGACCCGGGCGACGACGATCTCGTCCCGGTCGACGCCGGGATCGCCGCTGGGATGGCCGGCGGGATCGCTGGCGTGACCACTGGCGATCTGGTCGAGCGCGTCGAGCGCCTGCCCCCACCAGTGCGCAGCCGCCTCCGAATACCACCGGCGTTCCGCGTCGAGCGCCGCGGCCCGGCAGGCGTCGAACACGTCGGCGGCGTCGGCGAGCGGCCAGGCCGCGACGAGATGTGCCGCCCGCCGGGGGAGCGTCTCGCCGCCGCCGGCCGGCCCGAGCGCCTCGGCGACCCGCAGGTGCAGCCGCTGGCGGCGCAGGCCGGAGATGCCGGCCACGACCTCGTCGCGCAGCAGAGCGTGCGCGAACATGTACCGCCCGGTGCCGGCCGCCTGGACGATGACATGCTCGTCCGCCGCCTCGTCCAGCAGGTCGGCGAGGTCGTCGCGGCCGAGCCGGGTGACCCGTCCGAGCAGGTCGATGTCGAGCGTGTCGCCGATGACCGCCGCGGCCCGCAGTACCTGCGTCACGGCCGGGTCGAGCCCGGCGAGCCGCTGGCCGAGCACGGAACGCACGGCCACCGGCACCTGGCCGCTGGCGCGCTCCTCGGCGGGCAGCCGGGCGTACTCGCAGACGAAGAACGGGTTGCCACCGGTCCGTTCGGTGAGTTCGGCCGCCTCGGCGGTGTCGATGGCCTGCCCGCTGACCCGGCCGGCGAGCTCGGTCACCTCGGACTCGGTGAGCGGCGGGACGGCGAGACGCCGGGAGCCGTGCCGGCGGGACACGGCGGCGAGCAGCCGGTCGAGCTCAGGGTTCCCGGAGACGTCGCGGGCGGTGGCGACGACGGCGAGGCCGGGGAACGCCGCCGCGCCCGCGAGATGGGTGAGCAGCCGCAGCGACGCCGGATCCGCCCAGTGCACGTCCTCGGCCACCACCAACAGGGGCTTGGCCCTGGCCGCCTCGGCCAGCGCGCCGGCGACCCGGTCGTAGACGACGAACCGGGCCGCGTCCGCGTCGACGCCGGCCGGCGGGGTCAGCAGATCGTCCGGCTCGGCGCCGAGGTCACGCAGCAGCTGGCGCAACGGCCACCACGGCGGCACCACGTCGTCAGGGCATCCGACGCGCGAGACGACCCCGCCAGCCCGCTGCCAGCCGCCCGCGGCCTCCTCGGCGAGCCGGCTCTTGCCGATCCCGGCCGGGCCGGTGAGGACCGCCCAGCGGCCGGCGCCGACGATCGCCTCGGCGAGCACCGACTCCAGCGCCGCCACCTCCCGGCCCCGCCCGACCAGGTCACCGTCGGCCAGCGCCGGCCACGCCCGGTCGGCCGCGGCGCCGCCGGTCTCGCCGCCGCTGAAGGCGGTGCCGGCGGTGCCAGCCGTGCCAGCGGTGGCGGTGGCCGTGGCGGCCGCGGAGACCCTGGCGCTGGCGCCAGTGGACGTGCCCGCGGCCGCGGGGGGAGCGAGGGCGGGGGAAGTGGTGGCAGCGGGAGCGGTGGCGCTGGTACCACTGGTGAAGGCGCCACCGCTGGCGGCCCCTGGCGGGACCGGCGCGGCGGGCCATGTGTCGAGGCCGCCGTCCTGGCGCAGGATCGCACCCTGCAGCTCGCGCAGCGCCGGGCCGACGTCCAGGCCCAGCTCCTCGTCCATCCGCCGGGCCTGCTCGCGGAACGTCTGGAGCGCCTCCGCGGCCCGGCCGTCCCGGTACAGGGCGACCATGCGCAGCCAGCACGCCTGCTCGGCGAGCGGCGTGGCGAGCAGCAGCTCACGTGACCGCGACACGGCGGCGGTGACCCGGCCGGTGCCGAGCAGGCCCGTGACCGCGTGTTGCTCGCACTGCGCCCACCGCTCGTCGAACGCCGCCGACGCCGCCCGTACCCACGGCTCGTCGGCGAACTCGGCGAGCAGCGGTCCCCGTCGCAGCGCCGCCCCGCGGTCGGCGGCCTCGACGGCCGCCGGCCAGTCCGCGGCGTCGGCGGCGGCGCGCGCCCGGTCGCATTCCCACTCGAACAGCCGCAGGTCGAGGTCGGCGGCGGCGACGTCCGCGACGTAGCCGGGGTTGCGGCGCACGATCGGCGACGTCGCCCGCTCGTCGTCCCGCAGCAGCCGGCGCAGGTTGGAGATGTGGGCGTGCAGGCTGGACAGCATGCTCGGCGGGTGCTCGTCCCCCCAGACGGCGTCGGCCAGGCGGTCGACGGAGACGACCCGGCCGGCGTCGAGCAGCAGCGCCGCGAGCACGGCGCGCTGCTTGGGCCCGCCCAGCACGACCGGCCGCCCGTCGCGGACCACCTCGACCGGGCCGAACAGGCGGTAGAACGGCACGCCTCTCATGATGCCGGGGCGAGGCGCTAGACGCGCTCGCCCCGTGTCGGGCGCTGGGCGCCCTCCCGCCGGAGGGGTGGCCGCCGGCGCGTGGCCGTGGTCAGGAGCTGGCGCGGGTGGCGGCGGCCGCGCGGATGGGGTGCGCCGCCGCGATCCGGGCGTTCGGGTCGTAGCTGGCGGTCAGCGTGGCGAGCCGGGACAGCGTCGCCGCGTCGTACTTGCGCGCGACCAGCGCCGGATCGGCGGTTGCCCCGAAGTTCGGCGCGCCGAGGCCGCCGGACCACGGCTCCATCGCCGCCATCACCTCGGTGGCGTGCCTGGTGGTCGCCGCGGCCAGCGGCGGCGCCGCGATGCCGATCGTCAGCAGCGAGTAGGCCGCGTCGCGGTGGCAGACGGCGCTCGGCTCACGGGGCTCGCGGGCGAGCGCCCCGCCGAGCAGCCGCAGCTCGACGATGACCTGGGGGCAGTCGGCGGCGGGGCCGGTCAGCGAGAGCAGGGTGCGTACCGCCGTGTCGGGCAGCTCGCGCAGCAGCACCGCCTGCTCGTGGACCGGCATCGGGTCGACCGGATCGGCGTGGATCATGCCGATCTTGGGAAACGGCAGGATCCCGACACCTCCGAAGACCACCGGTGCGAGGCCGCGGAGCGGGTCGATCAGCCGCTCGCCCTCGGTCGGGTCGCCAACCCAGGCGAACCGGACGGCGACGGTGCACCGGCCGGCGAGCGGCGCCGGTACAGCTGGCATCGGCGGCAGCCGCAGCACGGCGACCGACGTCGTCGCCTGCTCCGGCAGGCCCGCCGACCAGGTCTTCCACGCCGACACGACCCGGTCGGCGTCGGCGCCGTCGAAGTAGAGGCAGCCGCCGTAGATCTCCTGGACGTCCAGCAGCTCGAACTCCACGGCGGTGACGACGCCCAGCGCGCCCTTGCCTCCTCGCAGCCCCCAGAACAGCGCCGGGTTCTCGGTCGCCGTGGCCCGGCGCGGCACGCCGTCGCCAGTGACGACGTCGAACGCCGTCACCAGGTCGCTGCCGTACCCGAAGCCGCGGGCCACCGGCGAAAGACCACCACCCGTGAGGTAACCGACGACGCCGACGTGCGGGGCGGAGCCGGCGGGCGCGCCGAGGCCGTGGACGGCGGCGGCGTCGAGCACCTGCTGCCAGCGCACCCCGGCGCCGACCCGGGCCTGCCGCCGGACCGGATCGATGGTGATCTCGTCCAGGTCGCCGGTGTACACCAGCAGGCTCGGGCGGGCGTGGGCGAGCGCCCCGTGGCCGGTGGCCCGCACGTCGACGTCGAGGTCGTGGGCGTCCGCGAAGCGCACCGCCGCGGCGACGTCGCTCGCGTCCGCGGCCGCCACGACGGCGACCGGCGTGGCCGGTACCGCCACGTTCCACGGCGTCGCGGCCGCCAGGTAGGCGTCGCTGCCCGGCAGCAGGACCTGGCCACGGATCGTCTCGGCCAGGTCGGCGAGCGGACCGTCGAGGGACGGAGCGTCGACGGATGCGGCGTCAGGAGATGGCGTACGGGGGGCGAGCGTCGACATGATGGCTCCCTGAGGCGGTGGTGACCTGCGCGGTCACGAAGCGGACTGGGGCCACCATGTCGCCCGGCGCTTGGACATCACTTGGGATCAGACCCGCCGTCCTTGCGGCACGCTTGGCATGGTCTTCCAGCGTGGCGGCGCCAGCGTGGCGGCGCCAGCGTGGCGTCCGTCGGCGGCGACCTCATCCGGCACGCGCGGTCAGGGCAGACAGGAGAAGAAATTACCGTGGTCAGCTCAGACGCCCCCGCGCACGTCTGAGCTGACCACCGAAACCTCGAGCGGACCTGGTCGCCTAGATCGTCACATTCCGGCAGCCGAACTGTGGGTTGCTGGTGTCACCCGCATAGCCGTCGTTGATGGCGTACACGCACACCGTGTGGTTTCCGGGAGCGCCGTAGCCGACCGTGCCGTCGAAGCCATGGTCCGCGCCGTACTCGGGATAGAGGTTGCCGATGTCGTTGCGGGYCACCCCCGCGCTCAGGCCGCCAGCCAGCGCGCCATCCACGTAGACGTGCACTGGTATCGGAGAACCGGAGTCCGGATCCAGCGCCCAGCCAACGACACGGATTCCCCCGCTCACGGCCTGCGCGACGTCGTAGGCGCCGAACGGTACATGGGAGATGGTAACCGTCCGGCAGGCCAGCAGGGTATTCACACCGGAGCCGACGTTGATACCGAAGGTGCAGACATTCTGAACGCCAGCCGGCCCCCATCCGAGCTGCCCGTCGTAGCCGTGGTTCGGGCCGTACTGCGGATAGGCGGCGCCGACATCCGGGCGACTGCCCCCCGCGTTCATGCCGCCAAGGAGGGTGGAACCAATGTATGTGTGAACATCGATGGCTCCCGTGCCGGCGTCCGGGTCGATGGACCATCCGGCGACACGGACACCTCCTGGTACCTGGTGGACGAGATCAAGGCCGCCGAACGGGTTTCCCCCGGGCCCATTGATGAGATGATCGTCGTCATCATGTACCAGACCGAGAACATGTGAACCTGAACGAGAAACTGTCCCTCCGTTCCAGGAGTAGGTGRCCACACCCGTTGGGTTCGCGTTCTGTTCCTTCACATTTATGGTGCCGCCGGAGACTGTGTCGACGACGGAGACGTGGCCGCTGCCACCGCCATCGGCGGTCGTATGGACGATCATGTCGCCTGGGACGATGCCCGTGATGGAGCCGTTCGGTATGGCATGCATGTTTCCGAGCGCACCGCTCTGTGCCTGATAGTAGATGTCCGTGGCCTTGGCGACACCTGCGAACCTGCCTCCGTTCGCCGTGTACCACCCTTTACGCGAGTAAAGCCGCTGAGCCAGCTCGACACACTGCCAGTACTGGGAGCTGACATTGCTTGTCTGGGCCTGCCCGCCACACACCGGGTCCGTACTCGGACCGCATACCGGTACGCCGTCGCCCTGCAGCCACGTGTTCCCCGCGACGAGGAGAGGCGCATCGGCGCGGGCTGGACCGGCGAGTACGACCATGGCCAGCCCGACCAGGCTTGGCACGACGATCAGGGACATCAGCCGCAGGCGTTGATGCCGCCTGTCTCGACTGTGCATCATGGCTCTCCCTTGCAAGTTCGAATGAATGGGGTGAACGCGTGGATGAGGGAATCGGGACGCGTGCAATCTGGGTTCTCGCGTCGGGACTTCGTGAAAAACAGGCGAGATCAAGCGGGTGCTGAAATTAGTCTCAAGATAGCCGGCGAGTGTGTTCTTGTTTGCCTGGTCGGAGTTCGGCGCCTCGGGTCCCGTCGGGCGATGGGTGGCTGTTCTGAATCATTCTGCTTCGATCTCGACTGCGATTGATTGCATCGATGCCGGTGCTTCCCGGTGGCGCGGTCGACAGTCTCCGCGCGTTGGCGCACGGTTCGGCCGTTGCCTGTCTCCCGCTGAGGCGGGTACGCGGCGCGCGCGGGACGCCTGTCGTATTCGGCGGAGTCCACGGCGATGTCTTCCCCGAGGACATGGACTATCCTTGATCGGCTCACCCATAACGAGCCAAGCACGAGACTTGGTCGGTCGGGCACCGACCGACCAGGCTCAGACCACGGGGGACGTCATGGAGCCGAATGACCAGCCGGGGACCGCTGACCAAGTGCCGGCTGAGACCGCGTGTGTCCGTCTTGGGCGCGAGCTGCGGCAGCTCCGTGTCAGTCGCGGGCTCACCCTGCGCCAGTTCGCCAAGCTGGCGGGGTTCACGGCCCACAGCAACTTCGTCGACTACGAGCAGGGYCGTCGAGTTYCCCCGATGGACATCGTGCGTTCATACACAAAGATCTGTGATTCGACGCCCGAAAGTCTCCGCCCTCTCCATGAAGAAGCTCTCAGGGAACGCGACCTTACGACCGCCGTGGAAGCCCTGGGGCCCGCCGACCTCGACACGTCACCGCGAGACGCGGCCAGGGATGTGCCCGCGATGGAGAAGTGGCAGCACAGTCGTGAACCGGCGGTATCTCCGGGTGATGAGGATGTGAACGTCGGGTCTCGGCCGTGGAGATTCCGTCCGCGCTGGGCGGCCGCGGCGGCGTTTCCGGTCCTCGGCGCGGCCGTGGCCGGCTACCTCGTCATGAGGGCAGCGGGTGCGGAAGGCGACGACGTGACGTCGCCACGCGCGACGCCGGCTGGCGCGGAGGTCCGGTCCATCCAGGCGCCTGACGGCAGCGATCCCATGGTGACCGGATGCGCCACAGATGCCAAGGTCGCCGACACGTTGAACGTCTACTTCCCGACGGAACATCTTGTCGGCGAGCTGCAGCTTCGGATGTCGGCAGCATGCGGCACGAGCTGGGGGCGTTTCAGCCCGACCGTGGCGCTGGCTACCTTTCCCTCGGTGACCGTGAAGATCGAAGTCGACCGTCCCGCTGATGGTAAGGCCGCGCCTTACCAGGTGATCCACGATGGCCAGCCCGCGTACGGCGACATGCTTGAGAACGATCACCAGTGCGTCTACGCGGTCGTCGTGCTCACGCGGGGTGCCGAAACATCGGCACGGTTCAGTACCCGTTGCCTCAAGGCGGACAGCTAATGCTGCCCCGACGACTTCGCCTCCCATCTGTCCACGATCTTGGCAACGTGGTGGTGGCGCGTTCCCGCAAGGTCAGCGGTAGCCGTGGAGAGCCTGCTCCCTGAGCGTGTCGTACGCGCCGCCCCGGCAGAACCAACCTGGGCTAGTCGGTTGGCGGAGGTCGGTCGGCGCCCAGGTCGAGGGCATGTTCGATCCGGCGCAAACGAGCGTCGATCGTGCGGAGCAGTGCCTCGACGCCCGGGCCGCCCGGATCCTCGGTGACCGCGGGAGAGGCGGAGCCCTCCATCGGTGCTCGTTCGAGCTGGGCGCGCCGGACGAAGCTGGAGGTGACCCAGGCTGTCACGATGGCGAGGAAGGCGATCGACTCGAGCATGATGAAGGACCCGATGAGCCGGCCGGCCGATGTGCTCGGCACGACGTCGCCGTATCCGACCGTGGTGGCGGTCTGCAGGGCCCACCACATGCCGACCCCGACGTTCGGGACGCTTCGCTCGTCGACGAGCCGGATGAGGACACCGCCGATGACCACGGTCAGCGTCGTGGCGGCGATGATCACCCGCATCGCGCGCCGTGCCGACAGTGGCTGGGTCGTGTAGCGGCGCAGGACCCGGCGCAGAATTCTGACGTTCATCCTGTCCTCCACCCGCCGTCCTGGACGTCGAGGTCCGCGTCGCCGGATCTGACCCAGGTGCTCCGGCACAGCCCTCGGGCACACCGCGCCGGACAGACCGCGCCGCGAACACCGCGCCCGCGGCCATGCTCACACGCCGCCCAGGGCCACGCCCACCACCGCGCGGCGCGGGCCTCAGGCGATGGTGAAGGTGACGGGCAGGGTGGTCAGGCCGCGTACCCAGATCGCCGGGTTCCAGAGGAGGTCGTCGGCGGGCACGGCGAGGGTGAGGTCGGGCAGCCGGTCCAGGAGCACCTCGACGGACGTCTGGGAGATCACCTCGGCGAGTTCCTGCGCGGGGAACGGGCAGCGGTRCTCGCCGTGGCCGAACGTCAGGTGGGCCTGGTTCCCGGCGGCGCCGGCGGCCGGGTCGGGACGGACGTCCGGGTCGGCGTTCGCGGCGGCCACCCCGATGACCAGCATGTCGCCGGCCTGGATGCGCTGACCGCCGAGCTGGCCGGCGTGCACCGCCCATCGGCCGGTGAAGTTCGCGACCGGCGGGTCCTCCCAGAGAACCTCGGCCATCGCCTGCCCGACGCTGCGCCGCCCACCGGCCAGCGTCGTCGCGAACCGCGCGTCCGCCAGCAGCAGCCGCAGAGTGTTCCCGATCCAGTACGCGGTCGTCTGCTGCGCGGCGGCGAGGAGGACGAAGATGTCCTGGAGCGCCTCGTCGTCGGTGTAGGCCGCCGGGTGTGTGATCAGCCGGGAGATCCCGTCGAAACCCGGTCGGTCGCGGCGCAGCGCGATGAGACGGGTCACCAGCGCCATGAGGCGGCCATGCGCCGCCAGCGCGTCCGTGCCGTGGTCGAACAGCGTCACGAGGTCCTGGACCATTCCGGCGGTGTCCTCGGCCGGTATGCCGAGGATCCCCGCGACCGCGCGGGCCGGCATCACATGGGCGTAGGAGTACATCAGCTCGGCCCGGCCGCGGTCGGCGAAGGTGWCGATGAGCTCGTCGGCGATCCGCTCGCACCGGGAGCGCAGCTCGAAGGGGTCCACGGCCGCGAGCACCTCGTGGACGGCGCCGGAGCGCCGGTCGTGCTCGGCGCCGGACGCCCACGCGACCGAGTCCCCCTTGCCGAGAGCCGGCCGCAGCGGCCAGTCCAGCGGGACGAGATCCCAGGCGTTCCATCGGACCGAGTCGCGATCGTAGAGGTCGCCACGGCTCGCGACGAAGTGTGCCTCCCGGTAGCCAAGGATCAGCCACGCCGGGATGTCGCCCTCCAGCAGTACGGGCGCGACCGTCCCGTGCTCGGCGCGCAGCCTGCGGTACAGGCCGGCCACGTCGCGGCTGATCGAGTCACCGTAGAGGCGGGCGGCACCGGCGTGCGCCGGGAAGCGCGCCTCGAGGGTGTCGGCCGGGACGGGCTGGTCGTCGGCGCGGCCCGCGGCGTCGGTCATCAGGTCGGTCACCGGGTCGGCCATCGTGTCATCTCCCCGTTGCGCTGCGATCCCGTTCGCCCTGAGTTCGGGCGTGACCGGCGATCATGCCAGGGGCGGGGCGACCCAGGATCGGCAGGGCGGCCCGGCCCGGCTCGGTCCGACCAGCTCGGCGCCGGACCGGCTCCGCGGAAAAGGGGGAGTCGCCTGTCATCGTTGGCGGATGCGCACGCCCTTCTGCGACCTGCTCGGCATCGAGGTGCCGATCATGCTTGCCCCGTTCGGGCCATGGGCGCAGGTGGACCTCGCCGCCGCCGTGTGCAACGCCGGCGCTCTTGGCAGCGTCGGCACCGCCATCCGCGAGCCGGCCGACCTGCGGCGGCAGTGGGAGCACCTGCGCGAGCTGACCGACCGGCCGTTCGCGGTCAACCACACCGGCCGCCCGTTCGATCCGGCGGTGTTCGACGCGATCCTGGCGGCGAGGCCGGCGGCCGTGTCCTTCCACCTCGGCGTCCCAGCCGGGCGGATCGCCGAGGCACACAGCGTGGGCGCCCGCTGGATTCAGCAGGTCGGCGACCTGCGCGGCGCCGAGCAGGCGCTGGAGGCCGGCGCCGACGTGCTCGTCGCCCAGGGCTGGGAAGCCGGCGGTCACGCGGGCTGGGTGGGGACCATGGTGCTCGTCCCGCAGCTGGTGGACCTCGCCGGCGAGGTGCCCGTGCTGGCCGCGGGCGGGATCGCCGACGGCCGCGGCGTCGCGGCCGCGCTGGCGCTCGGCGCGCAGGGCGTACTGATGGGGACACGGTTCCTGGCCAGCTCGGAGATGGGCATCGATCCGGTCTGGAAGGAGCGGATCGTCGCGGCCGACGCGACCGAGGCGGTCAAGGTGACCCACAGCGAATATGTACTGCCGCCGTTCACGCTCGACCTGCCGCCGGGGCCGCCGCCAGCACCCCGGGCGTTGCGGACACCACTGATCGACCAGCTGGCGGCGGACCCGGGTGCCGTCGACGCCGCCGAGTTCCGCGCGACGTTCATGGTCGACGTGCGTGCCAACCGCGGGCACGACGTCCTACCGTTCACCGGCCAGTCCGCCGCTCTGGTCCACGACGTCGCCCCGGCAGCCGAGATCATCTCGCGCCTCCTCGCCGAGACGGAGACGGCTCTGCAGGCCGCGCGACGCGCTGTTTCCGGGTGAGACGGACGCAAAGCCCACTCCGCGGCAGGCATCCCTCACGTCATGAAGCAGGGCCGAGGGTGACGTTCCCGCAGCCCCGCAGCCGAGCGCACCCCGCCTGACACACCACCGCCTCGGTGATCGCCGTTTGTGCTCTCCTGTGGTTGTCAGCGGGGCCAGCGGGATCATGACCACCACGGGGCCCAAACAGTGATCAAGTCGCGGGCCCAATCATCCTGCGCATCATCCACGCGTTGTTCGTGCCGACACTGGCGGGGTCGGCTCGGTCGGATACGCGACTCTGGACCTGCCCGACGTCGCGTTGGCGGGGACCATCACCACTGTGGCGGATGATCAGGTCGCGGTGCCGGCCGAGTTGTTCGACGCGCTCAGTCGCGCGGACGCCTGGTCCCTGTGGGAGGAGCAGACGGCCGAGGTGCGGTCGACGTTCATCAGCTGGGTGGCCAAACCCAGACGGGCCGGCGAGCGACGTGCGCGCGCTGACGTGACGGTGTACCACACGGTCCACGGCTCGCTCGACCAGGCGATCCAGCGGCCGCGGCTGTGGCATGCGGTTCTTTCGCTTTTTGGGGAGGCGGTCAGCTGACCAGCGCCCCGGTCAGCTGACCGGGGCTGCCGCGCCGCCCGCCGGTTGGTCGTTGGCTGCCTCGGCGAGGACGCGTGCGGTCGGTTCAGTTCCAGTCGCGGGTTCGGCGGACAATTCGGCCGGTTCGCCCAGGTAGGCCTCGCGGACGGCCGGGTTGGCCTGGATCTCCGTGGGGGTGCCGTCGGCGAGGACCTGGCCCTGATGGAGGACCACGATCCGGTCGCAGGCCGACATGACCAGGGCCATGTCGTGGTCGACGACGAGCACGGTCAGGCCGGCGTCGTGGGCGAGCTCGCGCAGGCCGGCGGCGAGCTCGGAGATCTCCGTGATCGACAGGCCGGCGCCGGGTTCGTCGAGAAGGACGGCCGACGGGTTGGCGGCCAGCGCGCGGACGATGCCGACGAGGCGCCGTTTCGCCATCGGGAGTTCGGTCGGCAGCCGCGGCAGGTCGTCGGCCAGGTCGAACCGCTCCAGGGCGGCCCGGGCAGGCCCGGGCAGGCGCCCGTCGGTGTGGCCGGCGTTCTCGGCGGCGACCCGCAGGTTCTGCGCGACGGTGAGGTCCTCGAACAGCTCGCCGGCCTGGAAGACCCGGCCGAGGCCGTCGCGCGCCCGGGCGTCGGGGGTGCGGTCGCCGAGCGGCCGGTCGCCGAGCAGCACCTGGCCGGCGGTGGTCGGCGCGAAGCCGCCGATCGCGTCGAGCAGCGTCGTCTTGCCGGCGCCGTTCGGGCCGACGAGGCCGGTGACCAGGCCGGGCGCGGCCCGCAGCCTGGCCTTCGACACGGCGGTCACGCCGCCGAAGCGGACCGTCACGTCGTCGGCGACGAGCGGCTCGCCGGCGCGGGCGGGCACGTCGCCGGTGGGCAGCGGCGTCGGGTCGTACCGGGAGCGCTTGCGCCAGGCGACGCCGTTCTCGTGGACGATCACGGTGAGCACCAGGCCGGCACCGAAGATGGTGGCGTAGTTGTCGGTGATGAAGCCGACGTGCAGGTCGGAGATCACCAGATAGACCAGGCCGCCGAAGGCGAGGACGCCGCCGAGCAGGCCGCCGGCGACCGACGTCACGCCGGCGATCACGGCCAGGCTGACCAGGTTGATCGACTCCGTGAAGGAGAACTGCGCGAAGGTCACCGACGAGCTGCGGAACGCCAGCAGCACGCCGGCGGCGCCCGCCAGCGCCGAGGAGATGACGAACGCGGACAACTTGGCCCGTGCGATGCTGATGCCGACGGAGGCCGCCGCCCGCTCGTTGGTCCGCACGACGAGCAGCCGCCGGCCGAGCCCGGAGCGCCGTACCAGCGTGACCGCGGCCCCGGCGAGGATGAGCCAGAACAGGCAGTAGTAGCCGTACCGGTCGGGGTAGAGGCCGGCGTCGATGGTGAGGCCGAACAGCGACGGCAGGCGCGGCGCCAGGCCGGTGATGCCGCCGGTGTAGAAGGTGCTGTCGAAGAGCACGCCGGAGACGGCGACGGCCATGCCCATGGTGAGGATGGCGAGGTTCACGCCGCGGACCCGCAGCGCGGGCAGGCCGACGAGCAGGCCCGCGAGCGCCCCGACGGCGGCCCCGACCAGCGGCGCCAGCACGAACGGCACGTGCGCTCCGATGTCCAGCCGCACCGCCACGAAGGCGCCGAGGCCGGCGACGGTGAGCTGGGCGAGGCTGATCTGGTTGGCGTACCCGATGAGGACGACCAGTGACAGCACCAGGATCGCGAGGATGATCGTCGAGGTCGCGGCGTCCCGCCACGAGGCGTCGCCGACGGCGAGGATCGTGATGATGGCCGCCAGGGCGACGCCGACCGGGATCGGGCGGAACAGGCCCGCGGCGACCGGCGCGGCGGGCACGGCCGGCAGCCGGTTGCTCGCCCGGTCGCGCCGCAGGATGAGGATCGCCATGACGGCGACGAACGGCACCGTCTGCGGCCAGCCGATCTGGTAGTTCTCCGGGACGTACTCGGCGATGGAGTGGGTCACGAGGCCCTCGCCGACGCCGAGCGCGAGGCCGCCCAGGAGGGCGAGTACGTACCCGTCGAAGCGGCCGATGAGTGCCGCGGCGAGCGCGAACGCCATCACAGTGATCATCGCGGTGTCGAACTGCCCGACGATCGGGGCGACGAGGATGCCGGCGGCGGCGGCGAGCACCGAGCCAAGCGCCCAGTTGATGCTGCCCAGGGTGTGCGGGGACGCGCCGAGCGCCTGGGCGGCGGACTCGTGCTCGGCCATCGCTCTGGTCATCAGTGGCAGCCGTGCCCAGGCCGACCAGGCCGCGAGCGCGCCGACGATGACGACGGCGATCGCGAAGATGACGATCCGCTCCACGGGGATGGTCAGGCCGGACAGGTGTGCCGCCGATGACGGCAGCGAGGTGTTGGGAACCCGGGCCGCGTTCGGGAAGACGCTGTGCGCCAGGCCGACGAGCAGACCGAGCAGACCGAGCGTCGCTACCATCCGTGACAGCTGGGTGCGGTGGCGGATCGGCCGGATGACGACCAGGTAGACGACTGCGCCGAACAGGGCCGCGGCGAGCAGCGTCACCACCGCGGCGGYGACGGCCGGGAAGTTGTGGCTGTCGCGAAGCCAGTAGAAGAGCAGGGCGCCCCACAGCGCGATACCGGCATGCGCGAAGTTGATGGTCCGCGACCCTCGGCGGATCGCGACAACATTCACCGCGCTCACCGCGTACACGCCACCGACACCCAGGCCTAACAGTGCGAACTGCAGGATGGTCCGTGGGTCCATGCGCGCCCCTAGCGTTTTTCTGGTGAGCAGAAGCTCTGGGAACGGATCTTCCGGCTTTCGTTGCGGAAGATTGTTGACCGAGTGTAAGCTGGTGAGCGTTCACTCGCAACCCGGAGGATCAGATGGCCGAGGCAGCGTTAGCCGAGGCGGCGTTGGAGGCACGGGGCCTGTCGGCCGGCTACGGCCGCGTCCAGGTCCTGCGCGACGTCGACCTCACCGTCCGTCCCGGCGAGGTCGTCGCCCTGCTCGGCCCGAACGGCGCGGGCAAGACCACGCTGCTGCGGACCCTGGCGGGATATCTGCGCCCGACGGGTGGCGAGATCCTGCTCTTTGGCGCCAGTTGCGGCCGCCTGCCGGTCTACAAGCGGTGCAGGCAGGGCGTGTCGTTCATGGGGGAGGAGCGGCACGTCTTCCCTGGGCTGACCGTGCGCCAGTCGCTGCGGCTGGTACGCGCCCAGGGGGAGGCCGCCGAGCTGTTCCCGACACTCACGGAGCGGGCCGGCCACCGCGGCGCGCTGCTGTCCGGCGGCGAGCAGCAGATGCTGGCACTCACCCTCACCCTCGCGCTCGCCCGCAAGCCCCGGCTGCTGCTGATCGACGAGCTGTCCCTCGGGCTCGCACCACTGGTACGTGAGCGCCTGCTCGACACCGTACGGGCGACCGCCGACACGGGCGTCGGCGTGCTCGTCGTCGAGCAGAATGCCCGCTCGGTGCTGGAGCGGGCCGACCGCGCCTATGTCATGCGGCGCGGCGAGGTCGTGCGTGAGGGGCCAGCCGAAGAATGGCGCGGAGACCTCGACGGCCTCGCTTCGCTGTACCTTTCCTGACTTTCCTGAATCTTTTCCCGTGCCTCGCGGACCGGCTCGGGATGTATTTGTGACGTCCTTTCTCGGAGGGTAACGATGTCGAGATCCGTAAGATTGTTCCTGCGTGGGCCGGCGGCGTTAGTGTCGCTCGCCGTTCTGGTGGCCGCGTGCGGTGGCGGCGGGGACGACGGCGCGTCGTCCGGTGCGGCGGGCGGGCCGAGCGGCGACCCCATCAAGATCGCGGCGATCGGCGCCCTGTCCGGTGGAGTGAGCGCCAACCCGGAGTACGCCACGGGCGCCACCGCCGCGGTGGACGCGATCAACGCGGCCGGCGGGATCAACGGGCGCCCGTTGAAGCTCACCCTCTGCGACAACCACCAGAACGCGACCGACTCGGCCAAGTGCTACCGGGACATCCTGTCCGACAAGAGCGTCGTCGCCATCGCCGGCGGCTCGGACAATTACCACGACGCCACGGCCACCCAGATCGAGGCCGCCAAGATGCCCATCATCGGGCAGTTCCCGGTTTCCAAGTTCGACCTGACCAACCCGCTGTCGTTCAACGTCAACGGCTCCGTCGGCGTGGGCTTCCACGGACTCGCCCAGGACGTCGTCGCCAGCGGCGCCAAGAAGGTCGGCCTGGTCACCCTCGACATCCCGACCGCCGACGTCATCCGCTCGGCCGTCGGCGACGTCTTCTCGAAGGCCGGCGTCCAGGTCGTGAACAACGTGCGGATCGCGCCGTCCACGGCCGACCTTTCGGCGCCCGCCACGCAGGTCACGCAGGGCAATCCGGATGCCGTCGTCTGGCTGACGTTCTCCGCGCAGACCAGCGTGGCGGTGAAGGCGCTGCGCTCCACGGGCTACAAGGGTCCCATCGGATTCGCCGGCAGCGCGTTCAGCAAGGACGAGCTGCAGAGCATGGGCGCCGGCGGCCCGCTGGACGTCGGCCTGGTGTTCCCGCCGGCCTGGGACACGTCGAGCGCCTACGGCAAGCAGTACAACGACGACATGAAGGCCCACCAGCCCGACGGCAAGATCAACGAGCTGGGCCTCGGCAGCTGGCTCGGCGTCCAGATCTTCGCCCAGCTCGCGAAGACCCTTCCGACCATCGACCGGGCATCCGTCCTCGCCGGCCTGCGGAAGATGGCGGACGTGAACACCGGCGGCCTGACCCCGGCGGTGAGCTTCGCGGYGAAGAGCCCGCTGCCGTACCCGTCCGTCTACAACCCCGCCTACTCGGTCGTGCACGTCACGGACGGCAAGGCGAACTGGGACGGCAAGCTCTACGAGTTCGGCACCGGCGACGCGATCAAGCCGGGGGCCCAGGCCGAGCGTCGCCGTGCCCGCCCTCCCGTTCGTCGGCGGGCGCGGTGACGCCAACCTCCCGGGCGCCGGGCGTCCGGATCCTTCATCCCGCGGCGCCACGACGGCCTTCCGCGGCGCGTACAGCCCCTCGGGGCGTGCCGGGCTGGAGATCCTGGCCGGTCTGGCAGTCGGGAGGGCGTTGATCAGGCACACTCAGATCCCGGCCATGCGGATCCCGGCCGTTCAGGATCTGTGCCGGCCCGGGACACTCTCGCCGTGGAGGTGACACTGGTGCGGACGGCAGCCGGCCAGGCCGCCAAGGCCGACCAGGCCAAGGCACTGGAGAGCCTCCGGCGATCGATCGACAGTCTCTCGGACGCCGCGCTCGACGCCTTCGGTGAGATGCCGTGGTTTCGTGGGCTGCCGGCGCGGACCAAGTCGTGGATCAAGATCGTGGTGATGAACGAGCTCAAGGTGATGGCGGAGGACATCGCGGAGCCGCGTTCGCCGGCGCTGCGGGGAATCTTCTCGGACGCGCCCAGGGGAGCGCTGCAGCAGCTGTCGCTGGGGCAGGTCGTCGAACTCATCCGGCTGACGGTCGAGACCGTCCTCACGGCCGTCGACGACGTCATGGGCGAGCCGTCGGCCGCCCTGGTTCGAGGAGATCTCGAACGGTACGGCCGTGAGGCCGCGTTCGCTGCGGCGTCGGTCTACGCGCGGGTGGCGCAGCATCGCGCCCGCGACGGCGACCAGCGCCAGAAGCTGTTGGTCGACGCGCTGCTCGAGGGCGACGAGCGGGAGATCGCGGACCGGGCTGACGGTGTGTTCCCACTCGGCGTGCCGGTCCGTGTCGCGGGTGCGGTCCCGCCCGTCGATGCCACCGAGGCCATGCTGCGCGCGATGCATCGGATCATGGAGACCCACGGCGCCCCGGCATGCGCCGCCCGGCGCGGGCCGGCCGTCCTGCTGATCGCACCCGCGGCGATGGGGGAAATTCGGGACAACGTGCCCGCCGCGCTGGACGAAATGGTTCGCCCCGCGGCGCCAGGCGATCCGGCGCTGATCGACAACCTCGTCGTGAGCAACCCGGTCGAGTCCATTGTCGCCGCGCGCCCAGCCGCGACCGCCGTCCTTTTCGGGCTGCGGGCGGTCGCCGGCCAACGGACGCTCGGGCGGGTCGTCGGGGTCGATGACCTGTTACCGGAACGGGTCCTCTGCGGAGACCGTCAGGCCGCGCGCCAGCTGGTGGCCGAGTACTACGACCCACTGCTCGCGGCAGGGCGGGGGCTGGTGGAGACGGTCGACGCGCTGCTCGCTCATGACGGCTCACCGGACGCCGCCGCGCGCAGTCTCCCGGTCCACGTGAACACCCTGCGCTACCGGCTGGAGAAGGTGATCAGCCTGACCGGCCGCGATCCCCGCCGTGGCCGCGACGCCTTCGTGCTGCGGATGGCCTTCATACTCGCCCGGACCGGCGCCGCGATCTCGCCGTCGCCGTCGCCGTCGCCGTCGCCGTCGCTGTCGCCGTCGCCGTCCTGGCCGGCCGCCGGCCTCGGACCGGGGGTCCAGTAACACCCGCGTAACTTCGTATCTCCTCGCCGAGGACATCGCGGGCGGGGCGTGCCAGGATTGTCACACGCCCGGCCCCGCGGCATTTCTCATCGTCGGAACGCCGGCATTCACAGGTATCCCCTGCCGCCCATCCCGAAGGCGCCAGCCATGTTCAGGACCGCCAGAAATGGGCGAGTAAGAGACGGCTTCTCTTCGAACGGGTACCTGGGCGCCCGCGCCCGGTGGTGAAACCGTGGGCGCAGCCCCGGAGCGAAGAAAAAGACACGACGACCCGGGTGCCTTCGCGCGCCTGGCCGGCTTCCGTCACGAGGAGGAACTTCATGAGGCGTAGGTTCAGGGAAAGCTTATGCGCGGTCGGGATGGCGACCGCGCTGGCGGGCGGTCTGGTCGTTGTCGATGCCGCCGCGGCGCGGGCCGCCGCTTCGCCGTTCGGGCATTCGTGCACCGATCAGAACGGCGTGCGTTTCTGCCCCACGACGGGCATCGACCAGCGGGCGGCCTCCTGGGACGGCACACCACTGGATGTCGACGTCACGCTACCCGCGACCGGATCCGGGCCGTTTCCGACAATCGTCCTGCTGCACGGCCTCGGCGAGGACAAGACCGCGTTTGAGGACACGTCGCCCGAGGGATCGCAGGCGTTGACCTACCACTACAACACGAACTACTACGCCAAACGCGGCTACGCCGTGGTGACGCCGACCGCGCGCGGTTTCGGAGGCTCCTGCGGCGCCCAGACCAAGACCAGTCCCGGCTGCGCACGCGGATGGGTTCACCTCGACGACGTCCGTTACGAAGCACGGGACGTCCAGCATCTCGTGGGAAAGCTCGTCGACGAGGGAATCGCCGCTCCGGCGGCGGTGGGCGTCACCGGAGTCTCCTACGGCGGCGGCACCGCAGCGCAGCTGGCATTCCTCAGGAACCGGATCGCGCTGCCGGACGGCACCTTCGCTCCCTGGACCAGCCCGAACGGCACCCCACTGAGCATCGCGGCGTCGTACCCCCGCTGGGGATGGGCGGATCTCRCCACCGCGCTCGTCCCGAACGGCCGGKCGACCGACACGACACCGCCGAACTACGCGACGGACACCTCGCCCGTCGGCATTCCCAAGTTGTCCTACACGACCTTCCTGTACCTGATCACCGGGCTGTTCGGGCAGATCGCCCCGGCTGGCGCCGACGCCGATGCCGACCTGGCCACCTGGTACAAGGCCCTCCTGCGGGGAGAGCCCTACGCCGGAACCGACGTCCAGGGCCTCGTCCGGGCGCTGCGGTACAAGGGCACGACGGCCATCCCCGGAACGCCCGCGCCCCTGCTGGTCGAGAACGGCTGGACCGACGACCTCTTCAACGCCCAGCAGGGCCTCGCCCTCTACAACCAGGCGCTGGCGGCCAGCCCCACCGCGGACGTGTCGCTGCAACTGGGCGACACCGGCCACCCAGGCGCGAGCAACCGCGGCGACGTCGTCAATCGGCTGGTCGACGCGGGATCGGCGTTCTTCGACGCCAAGCTGCGCGGAACCGGCACCGGGCCGGCGCCCCGATCGGTTGCCCTCTCACCGATGAGCTGTCCCGCCGGCGCCCCCACCCCGGCGCCCGTCACCGCACCGTCGTGGGCCGCCACGCACCCCGGGACGCTCACGTTCAACCAGCCGGGACTGCAGGCGACGACGTCGAGCGGAGTGAACTTCCTCGGCGAGAGCGGCCGCGACCCGGTCCTGGGGATCCTGCCCGGGACGCTGGGTGACGTGCTCACCGGCCTCATCGACGGCACGGTGGACGCGGCGACCCTTGGTGACATCCTGGGCGGCGACTCGTCACAGTTCGGACCACTTTTCTCCCAGGCCCTGCAGAAGTCCAACCCGTGTCGCACCTCGCTGGCCTTCCCGCACGACAACGCCATCATCGCCATCGGGCCCGCGCGGGCACAGGCGTTCACCCTGGCCGGAATGCCCCAGGTGACCGTGAACATCCAGCACATCGGCCCCGAGAGCCAGCTGGACGCCCGGCTGTGGGACGTCGCCCCTGGCGGAAGCGAAATCCTCGTCACCCAGGGCATCTACCGGGTGACGGCGGACCAGGGCGGCGCGGCGACCTTCCAGCTCACCGGAAACGCCTACACCTTCACCCCCGGCCATCGGCCCCGGCTGGAGCTGCTGTCATCCGCCGGCCCGTTCGCGCGGCCCAGCAACGGCATCAGCACGACCTACGCCACCAACGTCCGCGTCCAGCTCCCGACGGTCCAGCCGGCGCCCTGACCAGCACGGCCAGAATCCGCCGATAACAGGCGACCCCCAGCACTCCTGACCCCGCGGGGCGGCGGACCGGGTGAACCGAGCGGACAGTTCGGTGATCAAGGTCCGCCGCCCTTCCGTACCGCGAGGCATGCCCGGCCCGCCGCCCCGCCGCCCCGCCGTGGGCAGATGATGGGCGCGTGAGGCGAATCGACTACTACCACGACCCGAACGCGCCGCGAGCGAACGCGCTGGTCATCGGAGGCTGCGCCGTCGCCCCCGACGCCGAGGGGCGGATCCTCCTGCAGCGGCGGGCCGACAACGGAGAGTGGGCGCTGCCCGGCGGCGGGATGGACATCGGGGAGACGTTCGCCGACTGCGTGATCCGGGAGGTCCGCGAGGAGACCGGGTTCGACGTCGTCATCGAGCGGATCGTCGGCATCTACTCCGACCCGGGGCACGTCTTCGCCTACCCCGACGGCGAGATCCGCCAGCAGTTCTCGATCTGTCTTGCCTGCGCCATCGTCGGTGGTGAGCTGGCCGTCAGCGAGGAGTCGACCGCGGTCGACTTCTTCACGCTCGACGAGATCGCCGACCTGCACATGCACGAGACGCACCGGATCCGCATCCGCGACTACCTCGCGAACACCGCCCCCCTGCTGCGCTGACGATGGCCGCCCAGTGCCTCCGTCGGAGGCTGACTCGCCCGGCCGAGGTCGTGATCGCCGTTTCGGCCATCTGGTGGTTGTAACCGCGCCATCAGGTGTTGCGAGCACCCCTGGAATCCGCCGCGTCGGCACTCGCCGGGTGGTCACACCGCCGAGCAGCGGGCGTTGGCGTCGCCGAATCCGGGCCTGGCAAGATCGATGTCGATCGCGCCGGTGATGAGAGAGTGGCCGCTGACGCACTGCTGGTGCGTGACTGTGTCCAGGATGTAGATCTGCTGCCCGCCGGCGTACATCGCGCCGCTGTCCCAGCGGTCGGTGCCCGTGCTGGTGACGACCGCGAACGAGGCGATCCGGTAGCCGGTGGACGAGTGCGCCTCACCGCCGAAGATCGTGATCCGGGCGCGGCCCGGCGCGACGGCCCGGCCGGCGTCCGTCAGCCGGCCGCCGAAGTGCGTGGTGCCCGGATCGGCGAGTGTGGCCAGGGTGATGCGGCCCACGGCTGGGGAGTACGTCCAGCCGTTGGCGTGGTGGTCGAACCGGTTGACGTCGAACCGGGGATGGACGTACACGGAGTCGAGGTCCTGCTGGGGGTAGAACTCGACCGACAGGGAGGTGGCGCGTGCTCCCCAGTTGGTGGTCAACATTCCGCCGTGCACCAGATCGGGCTGGGTGTTGCCCATGAAGTAGCCGTGCGGGAACAACAGTCCGCCGCCAACGGGGAACCGGGTATAGGTGGCGTAACTGCTCGGAGTCTGGCAGGCGTTCACGAAGGTGTCCCCGGTGCCGGTCGACGGATTGAAGTTCTGACATGGCAGATACTGGTTCGAGCCCGACCCGAACACCAGGTCGACGCCGACGGCGCCACTGATCGGCACCGGATTTCCGTGCTGGTCGGTGTAACCCTCGAAGGGAATCGCCACGCCATTCCCGCGGGTGGGATTGATGGCGTACTGGGTTGTATCGGCGGCCAGTGCCGTGTTGGACAGCAGGACGAGAAAGGCGACCACGGCCACCAGCAGTGGCACCGCCTTTCGCGGTACTGAGACTCCCAGCGCCATTCGCCCTGTTCGCGCGTTCGATGACGATGGCGAGTACATGCGAACGACCGAGGCGCATGGCCGTACTTCCGCCGCTGGACACCGAATCGTCGGTCTGACGCCATCCACACCAGTGCGGCGGTCACGTCCACCGCGCCGACCTGGAAGATCGATATAGAATTCAGCCATCGCCACCCGCGCAGCATAGCCATGAAGGCGTCAGTGCTATCGCAGGTACATCTCGGCCGCCGTGCCTACGATCAGAAGACGTTAAGGTCTGCCCGCCGGCTTGCCGAACTGTTCGATTTCGCCTTCCGGGGTAAAGGGGCTGTTTCTCCCGGTCGGCATGCCGTCGCCGCGGAAAGCGGCGGCGGTCAGCCGGCGAAGCCCAGGTCGCGTAGCGCCTTGTGGTCGGCGACGCCGAGCGCGTCGAAGGCACGGTGTGCCTCGGTCGCGGCGAACACCCGCGCGGGGCGCTGCGACTCGACGATTGCCTTGTCCGGGGCCCATATGCGGTCTTCGATCGCCTGCAGTCCGTCCCCGTCCACCGGGACGTTGCCGTACACGGCTGGGTCGAACGCGCTCATCCAGTACAGGCGCAACGCCGTCGCCGATGTCGGGGCGCTCACCGAGAACATGCTGCTGCCCGGTCCGTTCGCGCCGCCCAGCCAGACCGCGAACGGCAGTTCGATCCGGTACCGGAAGAAGGTCTCTCCGACGGGCCGGCGGCCGTCCGGCCCCGGTTCGGCGACCGGGTTCACGCTGGGGTAGCGGTAGTCGGCCTCGAYGGTCCACCCGCTGCCAGCGCACCTAGCTTGTTTGCTGGGTTCGTCACGGCGGGGCGAGGAAGCCGGGCCGTCAGCTCACTGGCGTTGTCGCGTCGAGCCCTCGGCGCCGGGCGGCACTGGGGTGGGCACGAACTGCGTCTCGTTACGGAATGCGGCGGTGCACAGGCTCCACCGCGGTGGAGTTGCTGGTCAGGCGAGGAGCTGGTCGAGCGTATCGGCGGTCAGGACGCGGGCGGTCCAGGCCTGGAGCTGGTCGGTGGAGGCGTTGCGCACGGTCGTGAGTACGGCATCGGGAAGCGGGCCGAACTTGAGGGTCAGCAGCTGGACCAGCGTCTCGACGCGGCCTTCGACGCGGCCTTCGGCACGGAGCGTCTCCGCGATGGTCATGTAGGCCTCCTCCGCCTCAGGACCAAGAGTGGCCATCAGGTCATGCAGCTGGTCACGTGTGTCTGCCTCTCCGACCAGCTCAATGTAACGCAGCAGGGCGGTGAACTCCTCCCTACCATCAGGGCCTTCCAGGACCGCGCGTAGCTCATCCACCCATGGCCACAGGTCCGAGGCCAGCTTGGGGTTCCCGGGTGCGATCTTGAGAAGGAGCAGGGTGAGTCGCACGGAGTGGGTCAGCGGCCGCTCGCGCAGCTCCCGCTCGTCGACGCGGACCAGGTCGTCGAGAAGGAACTGGAACCGGGGCAGATGCTCCCGCCAGGCGTCGGCGAGGTCCGGGGGGAGGTCGACGAGGTCGAGCACCTGGGCCGGGGCGGTCCATGCGTGCTCATTGTGGTGCACGACCAGCGGGATCACCGCCGGCAGCCGGGTCGCCTTGGGATGGTCGGCCAGGTAACGGTCCCAAACGCGCACGACGTAGCGGAGCATCCGGAACGCCATGAGCGGATCGTTGCTGCTCTGGTGCTCGATGAGGACGTAGATGAACGCCTCACGGCCGTCGAGCGGGGCGGCGAACAGCAGGTCGGTGTGCCGCCACCGCAGCGTGGCGTCGACCAGGCTGCCAGGGACCGGGGTCAGCCGGTCGAGGTCGAGCCGGGCGACGAGGGCCGGCGGCAGCGTCGCGCGTAGTTGCGACGCCGCGTTCGAGGGCGTACCGAGGATCCGGCGGAACACCGCGTCGTGCGGCGTGGGCGGGCTCGACATGGCGGCACCGTACAGGCGAACACCGACATCCGGGACGGCGCCACATGCCAGGATTCGATCCGCACGGCCGCGGGGCGGCGCTCGGCCGGCCATCAAGCTGGCGGCGACGGTGGCGCCGCACTCCCAGCAGGCCTCGCGTGCGGCGGCGTCCGCTCGCCCATCACGGTGAGCGAGTCGCGCCGATGTCTCCACCTCAGGCCTATCGTGATCGTCTCAACGCCGCAGACCGCGCCCGTCGTGTCGCTGTTGCCGTGCGCGGGCCGACCGATCGTCGTCTCGTCCGCGTAGGGCACCGCGAGCTCTGCCGTGCGAGCCGTGGTCGTGGTCAGCCGGCGAAGCCGTGTTCGCGTAGGGCTTTGCGGTAGGCGACGCCGAGGGCGTCGAAGGCGCGGTGTACCTCGTCGGTGGCGGCGAAGACCCGGGCGGGCCGCTGAGATTCGACGATCTTCTTGTCGGGTGCCCAGATCATGTCCTCGACGGTCTGCAGGCCGTCGCCGTCCACCGGTCCATCGCCGTACACGCCTGGATCGAAGGCGCTCATCCAGTACAGCCGTAGCGTTGTCGCCGACGTCGGTGCGCACACGGAGAACATCACGGTGTTCGGGCCGTTCGCGCCGCCGAGCCAGACCGCGAACGGCAGCTCGATCCGGTACTGGAAGTACGTCTCACCTACCGGGYGGCGCCCGTCCGGGCCTGGCTCGGCTACCGGGTTCACGCTCGGATATCGGTAGTCCGCCTCCACCGTCCACGCTGTCCGGCGTACCGCGTACGGATCCACCGCGGGCACGTCACTGTTGCCGAACGTGTCGGTGTGCAGGATCGAAAAATGCCCGATGTCGCAGAAGTTCTCCACCTGGCGGGCGGCCTGGCCGTTCCAGTCCTGGACGGTGCCGACATAGTGCGGCCACCCCAGGTCCTCGATCTCCGGGAAGCGCGGCCGCGGCCGCGCCTCGTCCGCCTCGTCGACGAGGCAGGCCCAGACCAGCCCGGCCGCCTCCGCGACGCGTACCGGCTGGGCGGCGATGATGTCCGGGACGCGCTGGTCGGGTTGCTGGGGGATGTCGACACATCGGCCGGCGCCGTCGAACCCCCAGGAGTGGTAGGGGCAGCGCAGTCGGCCGTCGGCGTCGACCTCGCCGCCGGACAGCGGCACGCTCCGGTGCGGGCACCGGTCCACCAGCGCGGCAACGGCGCCCGCGTCGGCCATACTCGCCGGGCCGGCCGCGCCGGCCGCGCCGGATGTGGCGGCGGAGTCTGACGTGGTGGCCGGGCCGGACGCGGGCTGGCGCCACAGGACCAGTTCGACGCCGAGCAGCGCGGCGCGGACGGGGGCCGTGCCGACGTCCGACGACCGGGCCACGGGATGCCAGTACCGCGCAGACGCCGCGAGGAACGCCGCGTCGAGCGCCGCGTCCTGGCCGGGGCGGTGGGCGGCCGCCGCGGCGGCGACGAGGGCGGCGGGAGTGGCGAGGGCGACGGGAGCGACGGCGGCGAGGGTGGCGGAGGCGGCGGAGTCGACGACGGTCACCACCGGACCGTAGGCCGGGGGCATTGCGGACATGTTGCCTGCGCGCAAGCGAACGGGCACCCGCGGGCCGGGCTGTTCGGCCCGGCGGTGACCGCCCCTACGGTTTTGTCGGACCCGGGGTGCATCATCGGGCTATGACGCAGGGCACGTCTGGACCTATCGGCACACAGACCGCCGGCACAGAGCTTGCCGGCACAGAGCCTGCCGGCACAGGACTCGCCGGCACCGAGTCTGTCGGCACGCTCGTGGCCGGTGCGCCGGTGGGGAGCCGCGCGGAGCTCGAGGAGCGGATGGCCGGCCACCGCGGCGAGCTCACCGGCTACTGCTACCGGATGCTCGGCTCGCCGTTCGAGGCGGAGGACGCGGTGCAGGAGACGATGATCCGAGCCTGGCGCAGCCTCGACCGCTTCGAGGGCCGCGCGTCGCTGCGGACCTGGCTGTACCGGATCGCGACCAACGTCTGTTCGGACCACGCCGCCGGCCGGGCACGGCGAGCCCGGCCGGTCGACCTCACCGGTCCGTCCGGCCCGGCGGACGCGCTGCCCAGGCCGCTGCCCGAGGCGACCTGGATCGTGCCGGCGCCCGACGCGGCGGTGTTCTCCGGTGGCGCGGTGGGCGCCGGCGGCCCGGCGGATCCGGCGGAGCTGGCCGTCGCGCGCGAGTCGGTGCGCCTCGCCCTCGTCGTCGCGCTGCAGCGGCTCGCACCGCGCCAGCGCGCCGTGCTGATCCTGCGCGAGGTGCTCGGCTGGTCGGCGGCGGAGACCGCTGAGCTGCTCGACACCACCGTCGCCTCGGTCAACAGCGCCCTGCAGCGTGCCCGGGCCACCCTCGCGGCCTCGCCCGCCGCCGAGACCGACCAGCTGCGCCCCTCCGACGAGGAGCAGCGTGAGCTGCTGGCTCGCTATGTCGCCGCGTTCGAGAACTACGACATGGACGCCCTCACCGCGCTGCTGCACGAGGACGCGACCATGACCATGCCGCCGCTGGAGCTCTGGCTGCGCGGCCCGCTCGACATCGCCGAGTTCATGCTCGGCACGGGCTCCGTCTGCCGCGACTCCAGGCTGGTGCCGACCGTGGCCAACGGGAGCCCGGCCTTCGGCCAGTACCACCTGCTGGCGCCGGGGGAGGCCGAGCAGCACGCGGCGGTCCACGCGGCGGTCACCGGGACCGAGGTCTCCCCGGTGCCGGACGGCGTGGGCGACGGCAGCTACGTCCCGTGGTCGCTGATCGTGCTGGAGCTGTCAGAGGGCAAGATTGTCGGAGTCAACCACTTCCTGGACACCGACCGGCTGTTCCCGCTGTTCGGGCTCCCACCCTTCCTGGAGGGCTGAGCCGGTGGCGACAGGCCCGGCCGGCGTGCCTTCCACACCCAGGACGCTGGCCAGGCCCGTCAGCTCAAGCACGAGCCGCAGCTTCGGCTGCACACCGTCCAGCCGGAACCCGCGGCCCTGCCGGCGGGCGGTGAGCCGCAGCCGCGCGAGGACGTTGACCGTCGCCAGCGTCGGCGTGCCAACGGCGGTGACGTCGCAGACCACCGTCCGTGCCMACGGGGCGGCGATCAGGGCCACGCTGAGGGACTCGCCAGGATCCTCGGTGGCGCGCCCCCCGGTGGCGCGCCGGCCGGCGGCCGGGTCGAACCGCCAGCGGAGCTCGTCCGCCGGGGGAGCGGCGGTGCCCGCCGGCTGGGATGTTCCCGCCGGCTGGACCCCGCCCACCAGTTTCTCGCACCTGCCCACGCGCCGGCCTCCGGATCATGGGACACCGACAGTCGCGGCGGCCCGACGTACTGACTGTCCGGCGCGCCGCGACTCATCGCGGCAGCGTCCCAAGGCCTCGGCGGCCGCCCAGGAGACCGCCCGAGCGGGCCGGCGGGGATCCGCCTGAGCAGGCCGGCCGGGGCCCGGCCGAGCGGTCTGGCCGGGGGTTTCGGCCTGGGTTGGTCAACCGGCCGCGGACGGGGAACGCTTCGGGGAGGCGACCGCGAAGTAGCAGTGATGGAGGCGGTGAGCGCGATGACCGTGACGAAGACCAAGACGAAGACCTGGACCGTGGACGTACAGCTGATCGAGGACGAGGGCAGTACCCGGGCCGAGGCCCGACTGTACGAAGACGGCGCGATGCAGCTGGGAAAGCTTGGGGCCGGCGAGGAGATATGTGCCGTAGGCCTGGCCCGTTGCCACCCGCACGACGCCGACATGCCGACGATCGGCGACGAGGTCGCGGCCTCCCGAGCCCTGGCGGACCTCGCGCACCAGCTGCTCGACACGGCGGCCCGCAACATCGAGTCCCGCACCGGCGAACACGCGACAGTCCGGCTCTGACGACCYGGCCCTGACGATCCAGCCTGACGACGAATCGCCTTGACGACGAATCGCCTTGACGACGAACCGCCCTGACGACGACCCGGCCGAGTCACGATCGGCCGAGGCCGGCGGCGCCACCGAAGGCCGCGGCGCGGTCCGGTCCTGTGCGGCGAGGCGTGACGTCGGTCAGGTGCGGACGGGCAGGCCCACGCGGTCGGGGACGACGCGGTCGATGCCGTCGAGGAGGCGCTCGGAGGGCTCGGGCCACCAGCGACCGGCGGGTAGGGCCGCAAGGGTGCGGCGCAGCTCGCGGGCGTCGGAGCGGACTGGCACCACCCGCGTCGGCGCCGCGGCGGCGAGAACGCCGAGGTACCAGTGCCGTCGGGTCGGGGGCCAGCCGTCCGGGTCGAGCAGCACCAGGCTGTCCGGCATGTCGACCTCGCCGCGGCGGAACCGGGCGATGGCCGCGCTCACGGCGATCTCCAGATCGCCCACCTGCCCGGCCTCGTCGTAACGGGCGACCCAGGCGGCCGCGACCTCGGCGAGCGGGTCAGCGTCATGGACCACGTAGGGCGTCGCGACGGCGCGGCAGTCCTGCCAGGCGGCCGCCGCCCGCGCACCGGGCGGCAGCGTGTCGTCAGGGAGCACGACGGTCACGTTCGTCGCGCTGGCCAGCGGGGCCATGACCGAGCGGGCGATCTTGTCCGGCGCGGCCGCCGGGTCCGGCCCGACGACACACACCACGGTCGAGGAAAGCCGATGCACACCGCGACGCTACGCCGCGGCGGCACCTTACCGGGAGGCCTGCCCGCTGACCTGGGATGCCCTGACCGGTCGACCACCAGGTCGCGCCAGGTTGGGGGTGCTCGGCGACGCGGGGGGAGGCGGGTGGTCGTCGCGGGATCCTGGCCGGCCACGGCCGCGTCCACATCCGGTTCCTTCGCCGTACGGTTGAAGCCCAAGATTTTTCTTTCTAGAGTAAGAAAAATCGTTTCTTGGGAGGTGGGCTGTGGCCCCGGACTTCGACCAAGTGATCCGTCACGGGACCATCGCGGACGGTAGCGGTGCCGACCTGTTCGAGGGCGACATCGCGGTCGCGGACGGCAGGATCGTCGCGGTCGGCCGGGTCGACGGCACCGGCCGGGAGGAGATCGACGCCCAGGGACGACTGGTGACGCCCGGATTCGTGGACATCCACACCCACTACGACGGCCAGGTCACCTGGGAGCACCGRCTCTCGCCGTCCTCCGGCCACGGTGTCACCACGGCCGTGATGGGCAACTGCGGTGTCGGGTTCGCTCCCTGCCGCCCGGAGAACCGTGCGCTGCTGGTCAAGGTCCTGGAAGGCGTGGAGGACATTCCCGAGATCGTCATGGCGGAAGGGCTGCCGTGGACGTGGGAGTCCTTCCCCGAGTACCTCTCGGTGCTGGCCGGACGCGCGGCGGACGTGGACTTCGCGGCGCAGGTCCCGCACGCGGCCGTCCGGGTGCATGTCATGGGGCGGCGGGGGGCCGACCGGGAGGCGGCCACCCCGGGCGAGCTTGACGAGATGACGCGGATCGTCGCCGAGGCGGTCACCGCCGGCGCGTTCGGAGTCACCACCTCGCGCAGCATCGGCCACCGGACCCCGGAAGGCGACCTGGCGCCGACGGTCGGGGTCGAGGAGGCCGAACTGCACGCGCTTGCGCGCGGTCTGCGCCGGGCCGGCGCGGGCGTTCTTCAGCTCATCGCCACGCAGGGCGAGCACGACCCCCGAGCCGAGGTCGCGCTGTTCCGGCGGCTGACGGTGACGTCCGGCGGGCCGCTGTCCTTCACGCTCATCAACACGCAGGGTTTCCCGGAGTACGCGGGGCTCTATCTTGAGGCGCTGTCCGCCGAGAACCGGGACGGCCTTCCGGAGATACGCGGCCAGGTCTTCCCTCGTCCGGTCGGTGTCGTGCTGGGGCTCGATCTGTCCTTCCACCCCTTCGTCTTCAACCCGAGCTACCTGGAGATCGCCGATCTGCCGCTGGCCAGGCGMGTCGACGCCATGCGCGACCCGGCTCGCAGGGCACGGATCCTGTCCGAGCGGTCCGGGCATCCGAACCCCGTCTTCCGGTTCTTCGCCGGCCAGGACGCCAACCTCTACGTCATGGCCGAGGTGCCCGACTACGAGCCGACGCCGGACACGAGTGTGGGCGCGCTCGCGGCCGCCCGGGGAGTCAGCCCACGAGAAATGATCTACGACCTGATGGTCGACAGCGACGGGCTCGCGGCCTTCCTGCTGCCGGCCGGCAACTACGCCGGGGACAGCCTGGAACCGGTGCGTCTCCTCATGGAGAACGCTCACACCATCATCGGGCTCGGCGACGGTGGGGCGCACTACGGCACGATCAGCGACGGCAGCTACCCGACGACGCTGCTGGCCCACTGGACGCGCGACCGCACCCGAGGCCCGAAGATCCCGCTGCCGGCGGCCGTGCGGATGCTGACCCGGCCGAACGCCGAGGCGGTCGGCCTTCGCGACCGTGGCCTGCTCGCCCCGGGCCTCAAGGCCGACCTCAACATCATCGACTACGACGCCCTGACGCTGCACAGACCCGTCGCGGTACGGGACCTGCCCTCCGGGGGACGACGGCTGGTGCAGAAGGCGGACGGCTACGCGCTCACCATGGTCAGCGGCGTTGTCACCTGTCGCGACGGCGAGCCGACGGGTGCGCTCCCCGGAAGACTGGTGCGCAATCCCGCTACCGTCACCTGACGTGGCCGAACGCGGAGCGGATCTCGACGCGGAACTCGAGGGCGCGGACCCGGAAGGCAGAGCCGGCCGGGCGGAGCCGGCGTCGCCTGGCCGGCGTGGCCGCCCGCGCAAGGTGACGGCCGACGACATCATCGACGCCGCCCTCGAGATCGGCCTCGACCAGGTGACCATACGCAGGGTGGCCGACGCGCTCGGCATGACCGTGCCGGGGATCTCCTATCACGTGCGGACCCGCGAGGAGCTCCTCGCGCTGGTCATGGCGCGGGCCGTCGACACGTTGTACGCGCCTGGCCCCGAGCCCGCGGCGACGTTCGAGGAGACGGTCACCCGGTTCGCCGAGGGCCTGTTCGCATGGTTCCGCGAGCATCCGATCCTGGTCATGCAGGTCGCTCAGGGCCGCATCCTGGCGGAGAACGTCGAACGGCACCTGGAGCGGCTGCTGCGGGCCGCGGGGCCACGTGAGGCGGACCAGGCCCGGGCGCTGGACGTCGTGTCACAGGTGACGGCCGCCGTCATCGGCGCGGCCGTCCTCGAGGCGGCGCAGGACTCGCGTCGGTCGGCCGGAGACGCGGCCGTCGACTCCGCCGGGAACCAGGAGCGGAGGCCGCCGCGTCCGGACCACTACGCGGCCGTCCGGACCGTGCTCACCGCCCTGTTGTGACCTGGCCGGCGGGCCGGCGAAACGGCGAACTCAGGCGGGACGGGTGCCGGTGGCCGCGGCGAAGCGCTCGACCTCGTCGGTCCGGCCGGTGACGATGATGAGGTCCTCGCGGCCGAGGACCGTGTCCGCCACGACGTGGGTGAACTCGGTTCCGGGGCGCTTCACCCCGACGATCGTCACCCCGAACCGGCCGCGGGGCGCGACGACGTCCATCGTCGCCCCGCAGATCGACTCGGGGGCGCGCAGCTTCGCGACCGCGAACCCCTTGTCGAACTCGACGAAGTCGATGAGCCGCCCGGAGAGCAGGTGCGCGACCCGCTCGCCGGCGTCGCGCTCCGGGTAGACGACGTGTGACGCGCCGATGCGTTCCAGGATCCGTCCGTGCTGACGGGTGATCGCCTTCGCCCAGACCTCCGGGACGCCCAGGTCGAGCAGCGTGCCGGTGGCCAGCAGGCTCGCCTCGATGTCGACGCCGATCGAGACCACGGCCCGGTCGAAGCCGTCGGCCCCCAGCTGGCGCAGCGCGGCCTCGCTGGTCGCGTCCGCTTCGACGACGTGGGACAGCGTCCCTGACCACTCCTGGACGAGGTCGCGGTCCGTGTCGACGGCGAGGACGTCATGCCCGAGCCGCTGCAGCGACTCGGCGAGTGTGCTGCCGAACCGGCCCAGCCCGATCACCAGTACCGCGTTCGGGTGCACGTCCCGGCCCACGCCAGCCTCGCCTCCGCTCCCGCCGTCACATGACCCGCGCCAAGGTCCAGTCAGCCGACGATCGGCCGTTCCTCGGGCAGCCGGTACAGCCGGCGCCGTTCCCGCAGCGCCAGCGCCGACGCCAGCGTAATCGGGCCGATCCGACCTACCAGCATCAGCACGATCAGGACGTACTGGTCAAAGGCTGGCAGCCCGCCGGTGATCCCGGTGGACAGCCCCACGGTGCCGAAGGCCGACGTCACCTCGAACAGGGTCTGGTCGAGGGTGTGGTGGCTGGAGATGAGCAGGCACAGTGTCCCGGTGACGACGAGCGCGACCCCCAGCAGCGCGACCGCGACCGCCTGACGCAGCGCCGCCGGTGACACCTGCCGGCCGAAGGCGTCGACGGTGTCGTCGCCGCGGGCCTCGGCGACGATCGCGAAGAACAGGATCAGGAACGTCGTCACCTTGATGCCGCCTGCGGTGCTGGCGCTGCCGCCGCCGATGAACATGAGGATGTCGGTGACGACCAGCGTCGCCGGCTGGGCGGCGCCATAGTCGAACGTGTTGAAGCCGGCGGTGCGGGCGGTGACGCTGCCGAAGAACCCGCCGAGCAGCTTGTCGGCGGCGCCGAGTGGGCCGAGCGTCGCCGGGTTGCGCCATTCCAGCGCGAGAACGGCGGCGGCGCCGCCGGCAAGCAGGACCCCGTAGCCCAGCAGCGTCACCTTGGTGTGCATCGACCAGAGTCGGGGCGTGCGCAGTTCGTGACGCAGCTCGAACAACACCGGAAACCCCAGTCCGCCGAGAATCGCGGCCAGCCCGATCGTCACGATGACCACCGGGTCGCCGGCGAACGACATCAGGTTGTCGCTGTAGAGCGCGTAGCCGGCGTTGTTGAATCCGGTGACCGCGTGAAAGACGCCGTGGTAGGCGGCGCGCCCCACCGGCATCCCGTGGTCGAGCCAGAGCCAGGCAGACAGCACCGACGCCGCCGCACCCTCGATCGCCAACGTGATCAGGGCGACGTTTCGGACCACCCGCCGGACGTCGCCGATCCCGACCGACTGGGTCTCCGTGGCGGCGAGCAGCCGGATCCGGAGGCCCAGCCGGCGCGACACCAGCAGGCCCAGCAACGACGCCGACGTCATGAACCCCAGCCCGCCCAGCTGGACGGCGAACATGATCACGACCTCGCCGAACGTCGACCAGTGGGTCGGGGTGTCCACGTTCGCGAGCGCTCCGCAGCTCGCGCCGGTCGCGGTGAACAGCGCCTGCAGGAACGTCGTGTGCTGCCCTGGCTCGGCCGACAGCGGCAGGCGCAGCAGCAGCGTGATCACGCCGACGGTCGTCAGGAACGCGGCCGCGATGAGCTTCAGCGGGTGGCCGAGACGTGCCGCGAGCATCTGTCCGAGCCCACGTCCCCGCCGCCGCCGTGGCTCCGGCGCCACCAGCGAGGACTCGTCATCGTCCGGGCGAGGGGCGGGAGGAGCCCAGGTGGATGCCAGGCGGTCCACAGGGCGGCGCGGGATGTCGGGCGGCCGGGCATCGGGCAGCGGATCGTCGCGCGGGTGGTCGTTGGGCAGTGGGCCGACGGGCGACCGGCCATCGGGCAACCGTTCGTCGGGCAGCTGGTCGGCGGGCAGCTGGTCGTCGGTGGGCCCCGGCGGCGGTCCGCTTACCGTCACCCCAGCTCCTCACGCCCGCGCCACGCCTGCCTGACTACTGCCTGCCTGCCTGACTCGCATCCTGCCAGGCCGCCAGAACCTGGCATCGTCGTCCTATGTCCGCCGATTCGGCCGCCTACAACCACGCGGTGCTCGTGGACGTCTTCGGCGACCTGAGTGCCGATGCCTTAGGCCGCGCACTCACGGAGGTGACCGCGCGCGACGAGGCGTGGCGTACTGTCGTCGAGATCGACGACGGCCGCCCATACCCGTGGGTCGCTCCGACCGTGCCGCCCATGATCGAATGGTCCGATATGACCGACATCGCGCGGATGGACGGGATGCACGGCCAGGGCATGACCTACGCGATCCAGCGAGGGGTCAGCCGTCCGTTCGACCCGCCCCGCGAGTTGCCGCCCCGGATGACGGCCTTTCGGATCGACGGCGGCTTCCACCGGGTGCTCTTGGTGCTGCAGCGGGTCTCCGCGGACGGGTGGTCGGACGCCTCGCTGTTGGCCGACCTCGCCGCTGCCTACGCCCGGCGTGCCGAGYCGGACAACGAGGTCACGTGGTCCACGCGCGGAGTCGCTCGATGAGTGCGACCCGGGAACGGTGGTCGCCGGCGAGCGGGGTGACAGTGAGGGTGGTCGCGCCGGCCTCCGCGTAGGCGGCGAGGCGCTCGCGGACGTGGCCCTCGGGGCCGATCAGGGCGTTGGCGCGCAGCAGCTCCTCGGGGACCGCGGCCTCGGCCTCCTTCTTCTTCCCGGCGAGGTAGAGGTCCTGGATGAGTGCCGCCTCCTTCTCGTAGCCGTAGCGCTGGGCGAGGCTGTTGTAGAAGTTGCGGCCTTTGGCGCCCATCCCGCCGATGTAGAGCGCGAACATCGGGCGCATCAGGTCGAGCAGCTCCTCGGTGCCCTCACCGATGGCCAGCGGCGCGCCGACGACGACGTCGAGCGGGCCAAGCGACGGGTCCCGTCGCGCCCCACCAGCGGCGAGCGGGCCACCCCAGACGTCACGCGCCCGCTCCGGGTGGAAGAAGAACGGCTGCCAGCCCTCGGCGAGCTCCGCGGCCAGTTCCACGTTCTTCGGGCCGATCGCGGCGATGAAGATCGGGATGCGCTCGCGTACTGGGTGGTTGATGAGCTTCAGCGGCTTCCCGAGGCCGGTGCCCTGGTCGGCCGGCAGCGGCAGTGTGTAGTGCTTCCCCTGGTACTCGACCCGCTCACGGCGCCACACCGCCCGGCAGATCTCGATGATCTCGCGGGTACGGCCCAACGGAGCGTCGTACGGGACGCCGTGAAAGCCCTCGATGACCTGCGGGCCGGAGGAACCGAGGCCAAGGGTGAACCGGCCGCCGGAGACGTAGTCCAGCCCCGCGGCCGTCATCGCGGTCAGCGTCGGCGTACGGGTGTAGATCGGCAGGATGCCGGAGGCGAGCTCGACGCGCTCGGTCCGCGCGGCGAGGAAGCCAAGCTGGCTCACCGCGTCGAACGAGTACGCCTCGGGCACGAAGACGATGTCCAGCCCGGCCTTCTCGTAGTCACCGAGCTCCGCGGCCGTCTCGGTGAACCCGCCGCTGTAGGCCAGCTGCATCCCGATCCGCATACGCCCCGCCTCTCGCCTTCGTCGCCGTGCGCCGCGCCGTGTCGCCCACGACCGTCGACCCCGACGTCTCGTCGGTCACCGTACCGGTCGGTTACGGCACCGTCAGGCCTCCACCGCGAGGAGGACGGCCATGCCCCCGATCTGCGTCCCCGCCTCCGGTATCTCGTCTGTCCTCGACGAGTCGGCGGTCACGACGGCATGCCGCTGGTGAACCAGCGGTCACGGGAGTGGTTGGCCTGGCCTTTGCGTCTCACCGGTGAGCCGGTCACGATGTGGTCCTGGTCCGTTTGGGGCGCTGCGGTCGAGACGAGGCGAATCTGACGTGGCCGAGGGCGTGCTGACGCAACACACCGATCCCGCGCCACCCGTTGATCCCTCGCCGTCTACTGGTGCGGAGACGTCCACTGGTCCCGGCACGTCTCCGGACGGTCGACCGACGGCCCCCGGCGGGACCGCGCCCCGAGCGCCGATCGTCATCCGGACTGCCGAGCCGTTGGATGACCCAGGTCCGTTCGCGCTGCCCACCCGGCGGTCTCTGAGGCTTCGACTCGCGCCTGCCAGCCTGGCCCGCGTGACGGCGTTGACGATTCTCGGCCTGGTGCTGCTGGTCGCCCAGCTACGTGCTGCCTGGCATGACCACAAGCTGCTCACGGGTCTGTCGGCCCACGGCACACCCACCGAGGCCCAGGTGGTCGCGGTCCAGGCGGATCGCGGACTGGACCACGCCACCGTCCGGTACGTCGCCGGTCAGGACGTCGAACAGCGCAGGATCGGTTTCTGGGTGAGGTCCTCTGTGCATAAGGGCGACACCATCCGGGTGGTCTACGATCCGGAACAGCCCGGGCACGTGGCCCTGGCGAGCGAGCTGGGCGGAGAGCCGGTGTGGTGGGATCTGGCCGGGGCCGCCGCCGGAGCGGCATCCGCCGGCATCGGCGTGACCGTCCTGGCTCGCCGCCGCCCGGGCCGCGACTGACGCCCAGCGGCCGGGTTGAGAGACGGACAGGCCGTGGCGACGCAGAACGCGGACCCTGTGGTAGCCGTGCCCTGGCAGGGCTCGGCCTAGGGCTCGATGGCGAGGCGCACGCCGAACGCGATCAGGACGAGGCCGGTGACGCGGTCCACCCATCGCCGGACCGGGCCGTCGGCCATCCAGCGCATGACCGGGCCGGACAGCGCGAGCAGCATGAGGTAGTAGAGAGCCGTCAGGACGACGAAGATCCCGCCCAGCAGCAGCGACGTCCAGACCACCGGCGCGCCGTCAGGGACGAAGCCCGGCATGAAGCTCAGAAAAAAGACGCCGACCTTCGGGTTCAGCAGGTCGGTCAGCAGGCCGGCGGTGAAGCCGCTCCCGATCAGCCCTCGGCGAGGCTCGGCCCCCTCGCCGGGGCTGTCGTGCGCCTTGGCCCGCAGCGTGGTGATCCCCATCCAGCCGAGGTAGACCGCGCCGGTGATCCGCAGCGCGAGGTACCCCTCGTGGCTTGCCGTCAGCAGCGCGGACAGCCCCAGCGAGGCGGCGACCACCCAGATGGACAGGCCGGTCATCGCGCCCAGCGAAGCCCGCAGCGCGGCGCCCCGCCCCCCGCGCATCAGATTGCGGACCACGACCAGGGTGTCCGGTCCCGGGAGCAGCACGACGAGCACGGACGCGACCGTGAAGGTGGTAACCGCGACGAGCACCCAACGAGATTAGGACGCCGCCGCGCCCGGCGACACCGAGTTTCACGGCGCCCTGCCTGTCGAGGCGAACAGACGACGCGCTCATGCGACCAGATGGGCCCCTCACGTCACCGGCCGTCCCGCCGTCGCCCGTCCCACCGTCGCCGTCCGGGCGGGCAGGAGCGGTGCGGGTCGGGCCCGCACCTGACCACCCGCCGCGAGGTCGGCCTCCTCGCCGTCGTCCTGGATCACGACCAGCCTCTGCCAGGCGACGCGTCCGCCCCGCCGCCCTCTAGGATCCCCAAAGTTTGCGGTCATGCCCGTGGCTGACCGTTTCCATTCACACCGTCAGCCCTGATCACGCCAACGTCCGGAAGGTCGGCCCGGACGGGATCATCAGGACGATCGCGGGGACCGGTCATGAGGGCGCGGACGGCGACGGCGGCCCGGCGCTGGCGGCGACGTTCCTGATGCCCCGGGCGGTGGCCGCCGATGTGACCGGCGCGGTCTATGTCGTGGACGGCGGGAATCGCCAGGTGCGCCGGGTCGCGCCCGACGGCACCATCGACACCATCGCCAGAGCCGGCGGGTGAGCGCCGGGTCACCGTGCCCGCCACCGGACCGGTGGCGGGCACGGTGACCCGCGCGGCCGTCGGCCCGGCGCCACCACCGGGCTAGTGGCGGGACGCCTGCGCACCTGGCGTGACCACGGTCTACGGCGCCGTGACCGGCGGGGCGAAGAACGGGTCGCGGCCGATGAACCCGAGCATCCGGGTCTGGACGTCGGACTCGTCCGGGACCGGCACGCGCGGCCCGTACTGCCCGGAGGCTCGGATCACGTCCTCCATGCCCGCCATCCCGTCCAGCAGGACGGCGCACAGGCCTGGATCGAGTCGGTCGTCCTGGCCGGTGGCCCGGGCCAGGTCCCAGGTGTGCATGAAGACGTCGACCGTGTAGAACTGGTCGATCGCCGCCGCGAGCGGGATCTCGCCGATGTGCGGGTTGCGCAGCAGCCGGTCCGCCGTCGCCGGGTCGACGAGCAGGGCCTGCACGGCGCCCGCGTGTACCCGCCAGGCCTCGACCGGGTCGGTGTCGGCCGACGGTCCGCGGGTGAGCTCGATGCCCGTTCCGGCCTCGAGGAAGCTCGGGAACCACTCGCACAGATGGCCCACGACGTCGCGTGCCCGCCACTCGGGCACGGGAGACCGGGCGTCCCAGTCGGAGGTGCCGAGCACCCGGTCGGTGAACGTCGCCGCGATGTGCCGGTGGCGCTCGGCCGGCCGGTCGGCGAGCGCGACGAGGTCGACCGTGTCGACAGGGGCGACGGAGTCCGTGAGGTTGGCGAGCACGCCGCCGGCGCCCAGGTCACCCCGAGGTGACGACGAGGGCGACGGCGACTGCTCGCGGGCCGTCTCAGGCATCGCCGGCGGCCAGGACCGCGTCCAGCTTCACGTAGCCCTGCTCGATGCCGACGTCCATGCCACTGTTCACGAAGGCGTCGCGGCCTTCGAAGCTGTCGACGAGGGACTGGGCGTGCAGTCGGGTACGGCCGTCGCCGAGGTCCTCGAACCACAGCGTCTCCAGCGCGACGCTGTCGGGTGCGCCCTCGTAGGTGAACGTCTGCACGAGCCGGTCGGGATCGATCTCGTGGAACGAGCCGTGGAAGGCGAACTCGGCGCCGTCCCGGTGAGCGACGTAGCGCCAGCTGCCGCCGGTGCGGGCGTCCCAGTAGTCGATGCGGTTGTCCATGCCGTCGGGGCCGGCCCAGCGGGCGAACAGCTCCGGCTCGGTATGCGCCCGGAGCAGCTGCGCCGGGGTCGCGGCGAAGTCACGGGTGATCCGGATCAGCGGCACGCTCGGGTCGGCCTCGATGGTGACTGTCTTCGTGGTGGTCATCAGGCGCTCTCTCTGCTCTCGGCCGCGCCGCGGGCGCGGGCGCTGCTCTTGCTCAGGTTTTTGGTGCCGGGGTGATTCGTGGGCCGTCCTGCCGGGTGGCCGGCGTTCTCGCCGTTCTTGTCGTCGTTCTCGTCCTTCTCGTCGTCGTTCATGGCGGCGAGCACGGCGTCGAGACGGCGGTAGCGCTGCTCGGCCTGGCGGCGGTAGCGCTCCAGCCAGGCCGTCGCCAGGTCGAAGACCTTCGCCTCCAGGTGCACCGGGCTGCGGTGGGCGCCGTCGGCGCGGCTGACGAGGCCCGCCTGCTCGAGCACCTTGAGGTGCTTGGACACCGCCTGGACGGAGACCGCGTACGGCGCCGCCAGCTCGCCGACCGTGGCGTCGCCGTCCGTCAGCCGCGCGACCAGGTCCCGGCGCGTCGGGTCGGCGAGCGCCGCGAACACCTGAGAGAGCTGGTCCACCGTTCCCTCCGACTCCTCAACCAACTGGTTGAGGATGAGGTTAGAAGGATCAACCTCTGCTGTCAACCATCTGGTTGAGAAGCCTGGTTGAGGAGCGTGGATGGGTGATCGGCCTAGAGGCGGAACTTGGCGATGGCCTCCGGGGTGACCGGGGTGAAGAGGTTGACCAGATTTCCATCGGGGTCGCGGAACAGCAGCGCGCGGTTGCCCCAGGGCATCGTCGTCGGTTCGTTGACGAAGTCGGTCGTCACGCCCTTGATCCGCTCGTACTCGGCGTCGACGTCGTCGACAAGGAACTCGGTGATCACCGTGCGGTTGTCGGCGGCCCGAGCCGAGCCCGGCCCGAACAGCGGCACGGTGCGCGAGCTGGCGATCGCCAGCGTGAACGACGGCAGGACCAGTTCGGCGAAGACGTCGGCCGACCAGGTCGCCGCCGTCCCGGTGACCTGCTCGTAGAACGCGACGAGCCGGGGGGTGTCGTCGGTGATGATCCGGATCGAGACGAACCGCATGATGATCTCCTTCGTTGCCGGGATACGACAGCAACGCTAGGACCGATACTGGACAGATTCCGCCCGGTATTTGGAGAATCCGGAACCATGGCCCGTCCGACCGCGCGCGTGCTCGCCCTGCTCGAGACCCTCCAGTCAGGGGGGACCCACACCGTCGCGGCACTGGCGGCCCGGCTCGAGGTCGACGAGCGCACCGTGCGCCGCTACGTCGGCCATCTCCTCGACCTCGACGTCCCGGTGCGTTCCGTACGCGGTCGCCACGGCGGCTACCGCCTGGGTCCCGGCTACCGCCTGCCGCCGTTGATGTTCACCGACTCCGAGGCGCTGGCCGTCCTGCTGGGCCTGGTCGCCGCCCAGCGGGCCGGCCTGGTGACCACGGCCGACACGGCGGCCGACAGCGCCACGGCGGTCGAAGGTGCCACGGCGGTCGAAGGTGCCGCCGCGATCAACAACGACACGGCGATCGACAGCGCCGCCGCCAAATTGCGCCGCGTACTCCCCGAGGCGCTGGGACGCCGGCTGGCCGCACTGCTGGAGACCCTCGACTTCACGGCACCCGCCCGCCCCGCGGTCACCACGACCGAGACGGATGTCCTCCTGCTACTGGCCGAGGCCGCGCGCGAACGCCGGCCGGTCTCGATCAGCTACACGGCGTCCGACGGTCGGCGAAGCGTGCGCACGGTGTATCCGTACGGGATCGTCGCCCATTCCGGCCGCTGGTACGTCACCGGGGCCGACTCCGCGAGTGGCCAGGTACGCACCTTCCGGCTGGACAGGATCAGCCTGCCGCGGATGCTGCCCGGTTCGTTCGACGTCCCGGCCGGGTTCGACCCGGCCGATCAGGTCCTGGCCGGGATCGCTCAGGCGCCGTGGCGCTACGAGGTGTCCCTGCGCGTCCAGGGGACGGCCGACGACGTGCGTGCTCGGCTCCCGACCGGCATCGCGCTGGTCAGCCCCGCCGACGGGGATGAGCCGCCGACACTGCCCGGCGAGGGACTCTCGGCGCCGCCCGGAAGCGGAACGGCGGCACAGTCCGTCGACGGGGCCGCCGCGGCGCCGCACGACCGGTGGGTCCGAGTTCGGATCCGGGCCGAGCGGTTGGACTGGCTCCCACCGGTGATCGCAGGTCTGGGCCGGCCGTTCGCCATCGAGCGACCCGACGAGCTGCGCGCCCTGATGCGCTCCTACAGCCAGTGGCTCGCGGCCCGCGCCGTCGTCACCACCGATGCCAGCGCGGGGGCAAACTGGACAGCCCCGTCCACCTAAGATCGCCGCCGCCGCCGCCGACAACGCCATCGGCGATCGGGGCGGTCTGGCCTGCCACGTGGGGCGCCGAAAAGTCTCCGGYGACCGACCGGGCCGGAGCCCGCAGGCTACGCGGGTGATCTGGTGCGATCCTCGACGCCCGAGCAAGGAACCGAATTTACTCAAGCCCCTCATCGGATCTGGCCATGGTCTGTGGGGTGGATCCAGGTCTCCTGGGCCCCAGAAGCCATGGACGGATGAGTGTGGCCGTGGGTCCGTCGGCGCCAGAATCCCGGAGTTTTATCGGACCATGATCTGGTGGGATCTTCGGCGCCAGAGCGAGGAACCGAAATCACTCAAGCCCCTCATCGGATCCGGCCATGACCTGTGGGCCGGATTCCGGCTTCCTGGGTACCAGAACCCATGAGCGGATGGGTGTGGTCGCGGGTTCGCCGGCGCCAATTTCATCGGACCATGATCTGGTGCGATCGCGGGAGCCCGAGCGAGGAACCGAGATTGCTCAGGTCGGTATACCCAGGCGGATGCGACACTCCTCAACGGCCGGGGCTGGCGGCGACGTTCAGTGACCGGAGGCCGCGAACCTCAGCAGCGCGACGAGGGCGACCTCGACGGCCAGCCCGGCGCACGCCTGCAGGAATGGCGGGAGCCCGCGGACGGGTGCGAAGACTCGGACCAGAATGGTGGACAACACGGCGCCAGCCACCACCGGCAGCCCCAGCACAGCCAGCCCCAACACCAGCGCGTCGTCGGACTGCGGGCCCCACACGGTGGGGTCGTCGGGTTTCCCCGCCAGCGGTACGTAGAGCACGAGGAACACGGCCATGACCAGGCAGGCGCCGAGGGCCGCGGCCCACCAGAACGGCCACCAGTCCACGTCCCGCAGTGAGTACTCGGGCTCTCCCACGATCGACGTGGATGATCGGGGCCTCGCGTGTCGTCGTTACCGTCGACCGACATACCTTCATTCTCCAGGGTCGGTCGGCAGACAGGTGTTTTCCGGGTTCCTTCGGCGCATTGGACGAGCTGAGAACCGACACCGGGCGAATCAGCTGAGCGTCGACGCCGATCGCCGTGAGTTCACAGGCGGTGCGCGATTGTTGCGATGATCTCCTCGATGTAGACGTCATCGAGGCCGTGGCCGGCCCGGGACCGGGCGTGCAGCGTGTTGTCCCAGGTGTCGGAGATGCCGGTCCAGGGAGTCTGGTCGGGCGCGAACAGAACCAGATGCTTCGCGGAGGGGTCCATGAGCGGGGACTTGCTGTTCTCGTGGCCCCACTGGTCGAACAGTGTGGCCAGGTCCTTGGCGATGTTCTTGGGGTAGTAGCCGCGGGCCTTCGACCGGTGCTTGCCGAGAGGGTGCGCCGGCGCGTCGGTGAACATGACGATGACGTGGTGGGCGCGGGGAAGCTCGCGTAGGGCGCCTGGACCGCCAGCGCCAGCGCCTCCAGCGCCGACTCCGGCGCGTCGCCGCCGCCGGCTGCCCGCAGTCCCCGCACGAACTTCTCGAACTGTCTCGCCTCCGCCGGGAGCTGGAAGAACTCCGACTCCTCAACGGCGTCGTCCGCCCGGTCCCCGAAGTCCCGGAAGGCTATGACCTTCAGTCGTAGCTGTCCCAAGGACTTGCCCTTCCCCCTGACCTTGTCCGCGAGACGGCTGTGGAAGGTCATGGCGTCCTTCTTCACCGTCTCGATGATCGAGGACATGCTGCCGGTCACGTCGATGCACAGGACGATGTCGACGGCGTGCGGCGGGTTTTCCTTGGGGTGGCTCATGTGCCGGGATTCCTCCTCGTCGGGACGGCGGTCCGGGGAAGGGAGATCGGCGGTGGACGACGGATGGCGCCGAACGCGAGCACGCCGGCGGGCGGTCGGTTCTCAGCGGCGGCGACGCCTCGCCAGGCCGGCGAGAGGGAGGAGGGTCCGCGATGACCGGCCGACTCCGCGCTGGGCGGGACCGTCGAGACCCGCGCCCTAGGCCACGTTGACCATGCGAGGACATCGCGTCGCGCCGAGTGTCGCGAAGTTGATGCGACGGATTTGCTGGGCCGGGCTGGGTCGGGCCGGGCTGGGACAGGCGGTTAGGTCGAGTCGAGGCTGGGTGGGGGAGCCGCGGCGAGGTCGACTCTCCGGCGTTGGACGGCTCCAGGCGGAAGCCGCTAGTCTGGCGATGGTTAGCGGACGCTAACCAAACTGCCGCCGGCGGCGTCCGCGCCCCCGCGGCCCGGACGATCACCAGGACTGCACCCAGATCCGAACTTCGTGCCCTCGTCAGTTCGGATCCGGATACACAACCGCCGATCAGGCTCGCAGTGCGGCGATGTCACCGAGCCAACCTCCGCGGAGGCGGCACCGGCGGGCCGTCGTCGGGCAGGATGGCGTGGCCGGTGCGACTCAAGAGGCGGGTGAGTGGTGGACAAGGTGGYGGCGGCCGCGGCCGACGCGGTGGCGGACGTCGGCGACGGCGCGTCGCTGGCGGTCGGTGGTTTCGGGCTGTGTGGCATCCCGAGCGCGCTGATCGAGGCGCTTCTGGCGGCCGGGGTGTCCGAGCTTCGGACGGTCAGCAACAACTGCGGCGTGGACGGCTGGGGCCTGGGCATGCTGCTGCGCGCCGGCCGGATCGCGCGGACCACCGGCTCCTACGTCGGGGAGAACAAGGAGTTCGAGCGACAGTTCCTCGCCGGTGAGCTCGAGGTCGAGCTCGTCCCGCAGGGGACACTCGCCGAGCGGCTGCGCGCCGGCGGCGCCGGCATCCCCGCCTTCTACACCCCGGCCGGTGTCGGCACCCAGATCGCCGAGGGTGGCCTTCCGCTGCGTTACGACGGCAAGGGTGGCATCGCGCTCGCGTCCGAACCGAAGGAGACCCGTGTCTTCGACGGCCAGGAGTACGTGCTGGAGCGGGCGATCGCCTGCGACTTCGCGCTGGTGCATGCCTGGAAGGGCGACCGGCACGGGAACCTGGTCTACCGGGAGAGCGCGGCGAACTTCAACCCGCTGTGCGCCGCCGCGGGCCGGATCACCATCGCCGAGGTCGAGGAGCTCTACGAGCCCGGCGAGCTCGACCCGGCCGAGGTGCACACCCCCGGCATCTTCGTGCAGCGCGTCCTGCACACGCCCGGCGTCGAGAAGCGCATCGAGAAGAGGACGGTGACGGCATGAGCCGCACGCGYGCCGAGCTGGCCGCCCGCGTCGCCCAGGAGCTGTCCGACGGTCAGTACGTGAACCTCGGGATCGGCCTGCCGACGCTCGTCCCGAACTACCTTCCGCCCGATGTCACCGTCGTCCTGCACAGCGAGAACGGCGTGCTCGGCGTCGGCCCGTACCCGACGGAGGACGCCGTCGACCCCGATCTCATCAACGCCGGCAAGGAGACGGTCACCGTCCTGCCCGGCGCGGCGTACTTCGACTCGGCGTCCTCGTTCTCGATGATCCGCGGTGGTCATGTCGACGTGGCCGTGCTCGGCGCGATGCAGGTCGCGGCCAGCGGCGACCTGGCCAACTGGATGATCCCCGGCAAGATGGTCAAGGGCATGGGCGGCGCGATGGACCTCGTCCACGGCGCCCGCCGCGTCATCRTCATGATGGAGCACACGGCCAAGGACGGCAGCCACAAGCTGGTCGAGGCCTGCACCCTGCCGCTCACCGGCAAGGCCTGTGTCCACCGCGTCATCACCGACCTCGCCGTCCTCGACGTCGTTCCCGGCACCGGCTTCGTCCTGCGCGAGCTCGCCCCGGACGTGACTGTCGACGAGGTTCGCAAGGCCACCGGCCCGGAACTCACGGTCGCCCTGAACTGACCGATTGACCGCCCGCCCCGCGCGACGGGCCGCCCAGGTCCAGCCGTGGCCCGCTGACGTCTCCCCAGGCAGGGCGGGCTTTGGTCGCGTGTTCGACGTGACCTGGGGTTACGCGGGCGGGGCCTGGTTCGGGCGGTGTCTCGCGATCCATTCCTCGACCCGGTCGGCGCGCCAGAAGCGGATGTGTTTGGCGGCGCCGACGGGTTCGGGGAACTCCTCACGGTGGGTCAGCTGGCGGGCCCGCTCGGTGCTGATCCCGAGGCGGGCGGCGATGTCTCCGGTTGTCCACAACTCGACATCGGCCATGGCCGCCATCGTAGTGGGCAACCCCAAATCTGGGTACGACAGTAGGTGGGGTTGCCCAACCCCACGAGATGGGCCGAACGGTTCGGGGCGGTGTTGCGACCACCGCCCCGAACCTTGGCCACTCGCTGTGACCTAGACAGGAGTGACCCAATGGGGAGTATCCCCGCCCCCCACGAACAACCCGGCCGGCCGCGTCGCCGCGAGCCGGCGCGGCTCGTCGCGCTGGGTGGCGGCCGGCTTGGGCTGGCGCTGCACACCGGCGCGCGCGGCCGTGACCTGGCCGAACTGGCCCGGCTGATCGAGGACGCGCTCTACGTCGACCAGGCCCGGCCGGAACACGGCGGCACGTCKGTGGTTCTGATCTTCCAGGACCAGCCTCCCGAGATCTCGCCGCCAACGCCGGCGCGCGGCGGGTCGGGCGTGGCTGCGGCGGCGAGCGCGGAGGCGACGACCATCACCGGTGGTTGGGTACCGGACGTCGGCGCCGCGGTCGGTCCCGACCGTGGCATCTCCCCGCATCAGCTCGCGGTGTGGGAACTGCTGACCGCCGCGCCGGACGGCGCCAGCGGCGCGCGACTCGCCGACGCGGTGACGCGCCTGCTCCCACCGGAGACGGTCGTCGTCCTCGCGGACCTGCTCCGCGACCGGCGCGGCCAGCGCGACGGGCACGACCAGTGGGACCGGGACGACCGGCACGACCGGCGGGACCGGCGGGACGGGCGCGGCCAGTTCCGCGACCGCCGAGCCTGACCTCGGCATCGGCTCCGGCCCGTCTCCCGTCTCCCGTCTTCCTGTCCCACGTTGGCCGGTGGCCCTTCACAGGGCCACCGGCACGGACGGGAGCCGGCGTCAGTAGCTGGGAACCTCGACCCTGGGGCCGAGGCCCATCGAGTTGCGGGCCTGGATGGCGGTCACGTGTTCCGGGCAGCGGCCCGCCGGCATGCAGTGGTTGTGGACCGTGCCGGTGGTCGTCGTCGTGTGCTGCGGGTACTCCGGGTAGGACGGCGTGATGGTGAGGACGTAGTCGACGCTGCTCGCGCCGCCGAAGTCGGCCGGGGCGGACCAGCGCACCGTCACCAGGCCCGAGCCGTCGTTCGCGAGCTGGTCGACGCTGACCACCACACCGGTCACCGGGCCGGGCGCCGTGCAGCCGACGGCGTTGACGACCGCGGAGTCCGTGCCGCCGCCGGGTCCGACGGCGGTGACGGTGAACGCGTGGGTCTCGCAGTCGGGCACCGTGACCGTGACCTGGCCGGCGGAGGGCACGTTGCGCGTGGAGATTCCGGAGCCCCTGATTCGGTACCCGGTGACCTGGCCACCGCCGGGAGGCTGGGCGATCGTGAGCACGACTGCGCCGGAGCGCGGGACGGCTGTCACCGACGGCCGTCCCGGCGCGGGCACCGGCGGCGCGGTGGCCGTCGCCGTGGGCGTGGTCGTGGTCGTTGTCCCAAAGCTGGCGCCGGAGCCGGCGGGTGTCCGCGACGAGGTGGGCGTCGCGCTCGCGCCCGGCACGGGCGTTGCCGCCGACGGCGCGGTCCGGCTCCCGGTGCCCGCGGTGCCCGCGGTCGCGGTGGCGGCGAGTTCGGCGGTGTCGCCGGCGAGGTCGGCGTGCCGGTCGTGGCGCAGCAGCGCCGCGAGGCCGGTGCCGACGAGCGCGAGGACGAGCACCACGGCGACGGAGATGAGCACCGCCGCGCGGCGCGGGAACCCGCGGCGCGGGAACCCGCGGCGCGGCCGGCCAGGCGCGTCCTGGCCAGGCCCGTTCGGCCCGCGCGGAGACCCGGCGCCGGGCCGGGACGCGCTGGTGCGGGTGGCGAAGGCGTCGAACCCGTCGGTCCCCGGGTGGGCTCCTGACCCGGAGCCCGGCCCGGAGCCCGGCCCGGAGTCCGGTCCGGAGCCCGGCGGGATGGCGAAGGCGCCGAGGCGTGACGGGTCCGGCGCGGCCGGGCCGGTCAGCGCGTAGGGATGGCGGGGGCCGCTGGTGCGGGTCGCGTTGAGGTCCGGTGTCGGATCCTGCCCGGAATCCGGGGACGGGCTGCCCGTCGTCGCCGACGAGGACGTCCCCGCGGAGCCCGGCCCGGGTGCCGCGTTCAGCCGGGGTGTCGTGCCTGTCGGCCCGGTGGGCCCGGTGGGCGCGGGTGGCGTCCTGGGCCGGGCGGGCAGGCCGGCCAGCGTGGGCGCGAGGGCGGTGAGCGTCGCGGCGGCGTCCTCGGCGGTCGGGCGCAGGCGCGGCTGCTTGGCGAGCATCGCGGCGAGTGCGGCCCACAGCGGATCGGGCAGCCCGTCCGGCCGGGCCGGTGCCTCGTTGAGGTGGCGCAGCAACACCGTCACGGCCGGGCCGCCGACGAACGGCGGGGCGCCGGTCAGCAGCTCGTAGCACAGACAGCCGGTGGAGTAGACGTCGACGGCGGGCGTCGCCGGCTCGTGGGAGGCCAGCTCGGGGGCCAGGTAGGCGGGGGTGCCGAGCAGGCCTGTGCTGCGGGTGAGCGCCGGGCCCTCCAGCTGGCGGGCGATGCCGAAGTCCGTCAGCACGACCTCACTGCCGTTCAGCAGCACGTTCTCCGGCTTGACGTCGCGGTGGACCACGCCGGCCTCGTGCGCGCGGCACAAACCGAGCAGGACCTGGCCGGCCAGCCGTACGGCCTCCGCCGGCGGGAGGGTGCCCTCGCGGCGTAGCAGGGCGCGCAGGTCGCCGCCGGGCAGGTAGTCCATGACGATTCCGACCCGGTCGTCCTCGGCGACGAGGTGGCGGATCCGCGCGATGCGCGGGTCGGCGATCCGGGCGACCACCTTGCACTCCTGCAGCAGCCGCGCCACCACCTGCGGCTCGTCGGCCAGCTCCGGCCGCAGCAGCTTGACCGCGACCGTCTCGCCGTCCGGCCCGACCGCGCGGCGGACCTCCCCGGTCGAGCCGCGGCCCAGCAGCTCCCCGACCTGGAGATCTCCCAGCGTGAACCCGGCCGGGGCGACCGCCGGCCTCGGGACGGGCACCGCGGCCGGCGGCGCCTCGTCGGCCGGGGCCGGGGCCAAAGCTGGAGCTGGAACCGCCACCGAGTCCGGGGCCGGTGGCGTGGTCTCGTCCGTATCCGTACTACCCGGATCGATGCTCACCGTGGCCCCCCTGTGTCACGGCGTGATTCTCCCACATGTCGCATCCGCGGGGATCCGGGTCGCGACGCCTGTGTCCGAGCGCCGGCGATGGCGGGGCCGTAGTGTCGCCCCGGGAGCCGGGATCTTTCGGGAGGGCGCATGCGGACGCGACCACTGGGCACGTCGGGCCCCGACGTGTCCGTCGTCGGGCTGGGCTGCAACAACTTCGGGATGCGGGTCGACGCCGAGGCGAGCACGGCCGTCGTGCGCGCCGCGCTCGACGCCGGGATCACCCACTTCGACACCGCCGAGATGTACGGCGGGGGCCATTCCGAGGAGTTCCTTGGTGCGGCGCTCGGCGCGCGCCGCGACGAGGTCGTCATCGCGACCAAGGCGATGCGCCGCCCGAAGGGCGAGCCCTACACGCCGGGCATCCTGCGCACGCGGATCCTGGAGGGCTGCGAGCTCAGCCTGCGCCGGCTCGGCACCGACCGGATCGACGTCTACTACCAGCACTTCGTCGACGTCGAGGGTTCGAACGCCGAGGCGATGGAGACCCTCGACGAGCTGGTCCGCGCCGGCAAGGTGCTGCACGTGGCGTGCTCGAACGTGACCGCCGCCGAGATCGAGGAACGGGCGGCGTTCGCCGAGGAGCGCAAGGTCGCGGCGTTCACCGCGGCGCAGGAGGAGTGGAGCCTGCTGAACCGTGCCATCGAGGCGGAGATCGTGCCGGCGGCGGTCAAGGCGGGCATGGGGATCGTCCCCTACTTCCCGCTCGCCTCCGGCCTGCTGTCCGGCAAGTACGCGGCGGGCCAGCCGTTCCCGGTTGGCAGCCGGCTGGCGGCGGCGCCGTACTTCGCCCAGGCGGCGACCCCCGAGAACTTCGCCTACATCGACGAGCTGACCGCGTTCGCCCGCGAGCGCGGCCACACGATCCTGGAGCTCGCCATCGCCTGGCTCGCGGCCCAGACGGGCGTCGCGTCCGTCATCGCCGGCGCGACCAGGCCCGAGCAGGTCGCGGCCAACGCCGCGGCGGCCGCCTGGGAGCTCACACCCGACGACCTGGCGTCCCTGCCCCGCCCGGCGGCGGGGTAGGCGCCGGCGGCCGGGATCTGCTGCCAGCCGAGCGTTCCGCGGGGTGGTGGGACCGCGCCCTCCTCACGGAGGGCGCGGTCCCACCCAGGAGCTACTGGTCCGCTCCGTCGATCTCGCAGGTGAAGCCCTTCTCGTCGACGCCGCCGCCGGGGCTCCCGGCCGTGACCAGGCTCTCCTTGGCGTCGGCCGGCCTGGGCAGCGTCTCGGCGTCCGTGCCGATGTGGACCTTGCCGTCCCGCGTGATCGCCACGGGGGACCCCGGCTCCGCCTCGCCGACCAGCTGCCCGTTGTGGTAGATCTTCCCGTCCTTGACCTGGACGTCATCGACGGCCGGGTCGCCCGGGGCGGGGCAGGCCGTCGTGTGGCCGGTGGGGCCCTCGGAACCGGGCAGGACCCCGGCGGCGTTGGCGGCCGCGGTGCCCGAGCCGGCGAGCCCCAGGGCGAGCGCGCTGACGAGGATGACCCGACGAAGTTGCATGGCTTGGTACCTCCCGCTGTCTGGTCTGGCTTTCTGGCGCCCCTTCCTGGGGCGGGGCCAGACTCGCGCCCGCCGGCTGTGGGGTTCCTGAAGCCACCTGAAGTGATCTTCAGGTTGCCTTGAGGTCGCGTCCGGCACGCTGTGGCCATGCGAGTGCTGCTGGTGGAGGACGAGGAGCGGCTGGCCGGGCTGCTGCGGGGCGGGCTGGCCGAGGAGGGCTTCGCGGTCGACGTCGCGCACGACGGCCGCGAGGGCCTGTGGATGGCGACCGAGCACCGGTACGACGCGATCGTGCTCGACGTGATGCTGCCGCTGCTCAACGGCTATGCCGTGTGCCGCCGCCTGCGGGAGGCCGGCGACTGGACGCCGATCATGATGCTGACGGCGAAGGACGGCGAGTACGACGAGGCCGAGGCACTCGACACCGGCGCGGACGACTTCCTGTCCAAGCCGTTCTCCTATGTGGTGCTGCTGGCCCGGCTGCGCGCGCTGGTCCGGCGCGGCGGCCGGGAGCGGCCCGTCGTGCTGACCGCGGGCGACCTCGCGGTGGATCCCGCGGGGCTGCGCTGCCGCCGTGGCGACACGGAGATCGCGCTCACCCCGAAGGAGTTCGCCGTGCTGCACGCGCTCGCCCGGCGCCCGGGCGAGGTGGTCTCCAAGGCCGAGCTGCTCGAGCAGGCCTGGGACTTCGCCTACGACGGCGATCCGAGCATCGTCGAGGTCTACATCAGCGCGCTGCGCCGCAAGATCGACGCCCCGTTCGGCCGGTCGAGCCTGGTGACGGTGCGGGGCGCGGGATACCGGCTGGACGGGGGTGCCTGATGCGCTGGTCGGTGCGGCTGCGCGCGACGGTGCTGGCGACGGTAGTGGTGGCGCTGGCCCTCGGAACGGCGGGCCTGGTCCTGGTCCTCGTCCTGACGGGCAGCCTCGAGTCGGGCGCCAGCGCGGAGGCGGGGCGGCGAGCCGACGAGGCCGCCGTCGGCCTCACCCAGGTCAGCGAGGCGGGCGGCCCCGGTGACCTCCGGCCGGTCCTCACCACCACCGTCGGAGCCGACCCGGACGTACGGGTCGACGGCGTCACGGGCGGCCCGGGCCTGTTGGTGACGTCCGGAACCGGCGAGGAGGCCGGACAGGCCTGGCAGGCCGGCTACGCCACCGCCGAGCGTCTGGTCACCACCGCGGCCGGCCCCGTGACCGTGTCCGCGCGCGTCTCGCTCGGCCCGGCCCGCGCGGCCCTGAAGATGCTGCGCGACCTGCTTCTCGTGGGTTTGCCCGTCCTGCTGCTGCTCGTCGCCGGGCTGACCTGGCTGCTGACCGGGCGGGCGCTCGCCCCGGTGTCGGCGATCCGCGCGACGTTCGCCGACATCACGGCCACCGACCTGCACCGGCGCGTGCCGGTGCCCCGGTCGGGTGACGAGATCGCCCGGCTGGCGCGGGCGATGAACGCGACCCTCGACCGGCTGGAGCGGGCGGTCGAGCGGCACAAGCGGTTCGTCGCGGACGCCGCGCACGAGCTGCGCAGCCCGCTCGCGATCCTGCGCACCCGCCTCGAGCTGGGCCGGCGCGAGGCGCCAGGCCTGGTGGGTGAGTCGCTCACGGACGTGGACCGGCTCCAGGTGCTCGCCGCCGACCTGCTCCTGCTCGCCAGGCTGGACGCCGGCGAGCCACTGCGGGCCGACGAGGTCGACCTGGGCGAGGTGGCCGCCGAGGAGGCGTCGCGGCCGCGGCGGGCGGGCGTCCGGATAGCGCTGGACATCGCCCCGGACGTGGTCGTGGCCGGGTCGGCGGCGCATCTGCGCCGGATGGTCGGGAACCTCGTCGACAACGCGGTGCGGCACGCGGAGACGACGGTGACCGTGCGCGTCGTGGCGCCCGCGACCGTGCAGGTGTCCGACGACGGCACGGGCATTCCCGCCGAGCACCGCGAGTCGGTGTTCGGCCGGTTCACCCGGCTCGACGAGACGCGGGGGCGGGACGGCGGTGGCAGCGGGCTCGGCCTGGCCATCGCCCGGGACATCGCGCGCGCCCACGGCGGCACGCTGGTCGCGGTCGAGCCGGACGGCGAGCCGGGTGGCAACGCGACGGGAGCGCGCCTGCGGGCCGAGCTCCCGGCCGCGGCGATCGCGGTGTGGGCCGCGGCCGGACGGGGGCGTCACGCCCGGTGAGGGGGCGGCCCGCCACTAGGAGACTGCTGAACAAGTGGCGCCGACGGCCCGACTCATCCGGTTTTAGGCTCATATGTCGATCTGGGCAAACCGGGACGATCCCGGCGCGGTCTCGAGTTATTCAGCAGTCTCCTAGTACTACAGCCCCAGTGATCGCCGCGTGGTCTCTTCCCGGGGTGGCGGCGTGGCGGTAGGTGTGAGGCGGCCACCGCGTGGTTCTCCGTGGTTTTGTGAGAAACAACAAAGAGGCTGCGGTGGCCGCGGGTGACAGTGTAATCGGGGTGGACGTGGCGGTGTGGGAGGCGGGGCTTGAGGACCTGCTCGGCCGGGTCGCGGGCTGCTTCCCGAACGAGCAGCCGAGAGCGCAGGCCCGGGCGTATGTGGCGGGGCTGCTGTCGCGGACGGAGCGGAAGAACGGGTGGACGCTCGCGGAGTTCTCCCGGGATTCCGGGCCGCAGAAGATGCAGCGGTTGTTGAACGAATATGCCTGGAACGCGGATGCGGTGCGGGACATAGTCGCGGCGTATGTGGCCGAGAACCTGGTCGAGCCGGACGGGGTGCTGGTCGTGGACGAGACTGGATTCCTGAAGAAGGGTGACCGGTCGGCCGGGGTCCAGCGGCAGTATTCCGGAACCGCGGGGCGGATCGAGAACTGCCAGTTGGGCGTCTTCGCCGCCTATGTCTCTGGAAAGGGGCGGGCTTTCGTCGACCGGGAGCTCTACCTTCCGGCGAGCTGGACCGACGACCGGGCCCGGCGTGGGGCGGCCGGGGTGCCGCGCCGGGTCGGTTTCGCGACGAAGCCCCTGCTCGCCCTCGACATGATCCGCCGGTTCCGGCTGACCTGCCGGACGCTGCGCTGGGTCGCCGGGGACGAGGCCTACGGCGCGGATCCGGAGCTGCGGGACTGGCTGGAAGAACACCAGATCGGCTTCGTGCTCGGGATCCGCCGCGATCTGGAGGTGACCACGGCCGTCGGCCGCCGCCGCGTCGACGAACTCGCCGCCCCGGTCCCGAGCGACGCCTGGGAGATCTATTCGGCCGCGGACGGGTCGAAAGGCCCACGGCTGTATGACTGGGCGCTGGTCGACACGACCGACCGCGCCGGGTTCGAGAACCGTCCGCACCAGGTCCTCATTCGCCGTGGCCGTGACCAGAAACGCGAACTCGCGTTCTTCCTGACCCACAGCCCGACGCCGGTCCCGCTCGCGACTCTGGTCACTGTCGCGGGCCGCCGATGGGGCATAGAGGAATGTTTCCAGTCCGGAAAGAACGAGGTCGGCCTCGACCACTACCAGGTCCGGCTCTACCACGGCTGGTACCGACACATCACCCTCGCGATGCTCACCCACGCCTGGCTCGCCGTCACCGCCGCGAGAAGCCGCACCGATTCCCCCGCGGGAACACCGACGACGGCCGCCACCGGATACCAGCGCCTTTCCGACAGTATTCCAATCGCCGACCGGGCCGCCCCGGACAAGAACCTGATGATCCCGTTCACGCTCAACGAAATCCGTCACCTCATCGCGCTACTCCGCGAGGAGCACCTGCCCGCCGCGCTCGTCACCAAGTGGTCGAACTGGCGCCGACGCCACCAGGCGACCGCCCGCCACTACCACTTCCGCCGACGGATCCACGCCGCGCAGCCAGCCGCCACACCAGCCTGACACCATCCAACACCACTACAAGATCACTGTAACTGTAGTACTAGGGCACGTCGAAGACCGCCTTCCGCCAGTACGCGAAGAGCCCGTCGGTGACGGAGTTCCACCTCTCGCTCGAGAGGAGCCGGTTACATGGCCACTCCCGGTTATGACGGTGCTGTCCGCGGTTGCTGACGGTGGTGTACGAACTAGTTTCTTCTACACGTGAGTAGCTTTATTTCGTGGGCATGCCGCGGAGTACAGGGCCGTGTGCGGCTGATATGCCCGAAGCGGTGTCGCTGACCACGGCGTGGAACTTCGGCCGAGTCGCGGGATACGTTGCGTGACGGTTTCTCGGTAGAGCGGCGAAGCGTCCCGGGGATCAGAAGCCACTATCCCAGGGATGGCGCGGGACTGTATGCGGATTACTCAGGGAGATCTTTGCCGCCCGTGGGTTGCCGTGATGACAGRCCCTCGGCGGCTTTGGTGGCGCCCGGATCTCGGGCTGGTGGCCGAGTTGCCTGTTCATCGCCCTCGACCGGTACCGCCGGCCGGCACTTGACAATGGTGCGCCCTGCGTGTCACGCGCGCGGGCCTTCTGYATATGTGGCCAGCGGCGGCACTGGACGCCGAGTTTCCCTGGACAATCATCTCGCTTTTCGCCTGACGGTCCACTGATCTGTGCGTCACGATGGCGCCCGAGTTCCATCTCGTCTGCGCCAGTGCGGGGCGCCGTCGTGTTCCGGCGGCTCCCGGCTGGTTTTCGTTGCGCGTGCACGGTGTTGTGCCCGCGGCTTTCCCTGCCTTTTCTCTGCGGTTTTCACCTGCCCGAGGAGTCGGTGTGATGGTGGCCGCGTTCGTGCGCCGGTTCAGACCGCTGCGTGTTCTGTCCGCGCTGGTCGCGGCGGTGTTGGCGATGACGTTGGCGGAGTTCTCGCCGGCGTCGCGGGCGCCCGCGCGGGCTGCCTCGCCCGCCTCGCCGCCCCCTGCCGACGCCGGGCCGGCGGAGCGACCCGACATGGTTTCCGCGCAGGTGGCGGCGTGGGTCGAGAAACGGCGGGTCGAGGTGACGGGGCTGCGGACGGAGTCCACGTCGACGTTCGTGAACCCGGACGGGACGTCGACCCTCGATGCGTATTCGGGGATCCGTCGGGTTCGCCAGGGTGACGGCTGGGCCGATGTCGACACCACGCTGGTGGTGGACGGCGGTCGGGTGGTGCCGAAGGTGGCCAGCCGAAGTGGGTGAGCTGGAAGACCGCGGCATGGGCCGGGGGCTGGGCCGCGTTCGGGGCCTGCGTCATTGGGTCGGCGGGTTTTTGTATAGGCGCCGGGATCGCCGCCGCCGCGCTCTCGGCGACCGCCTCGGCCGGAGCCCGGCCTTCGAAGGCGTGGGCCAAGAGCTTCGCTGTGAACGTCACCGTCAATACTGTTGGCGGGATACTGGGGTGGCGTCTGGGCAAGGGCGGGATGGGTAGTTGGGGGTTCAAGGGGTCACGGCGCGCGAGCAGGACCCTGTGGGACCGGCTCGCCGGCTATTCCACGCACGCGCGCCGGCAGGCGTGGGGGGATGGGCCCTTCAGGCACAACGGGGCACCGCCTACTGCCAGGTCACCCACTCCTGCCCGGCTCGGCGTCCGTAGCGTACGTGATCGGGGACAACCATGGTGAGGTCGCGGTGAAACGGACCTGGTACAGCAGGGCGAACCGGATCAGTGGGTACCTGATCGTGACCTTCTGCTGGGTGATGTATCTCGTCTTCGCGGCTTTCCCTGACCAGCAGGACCCGGCTGGTCTGCTCCTGCCCTTTTTGATATTCTTTCCCATCTCCGTTCTCGCCTGGCTGTTCTTCATCCGGCCGGAGCTCGTCGCGACCGACTCTCAGGTGGTGATTCGGAACCTCCTCGTCCAGACCGGGATCCCCTGGGAGGCCGTGCGGAGTTTCGACGGCCGCGAAAAATATCTGAAAGTCGTGACCGCGAATCGTGAATATGTCGCCTTCGGCACCGAGATCGCCAATATCAGCCTGTTCAGATCTCGTACTCCGAACGAAAACGTCGCCGCTGAGCTGACCGAGATTCTGCGGCAGCGGAAGGCCCGCGATCCCGGCGACGGCATGATCATTCGGCGCCCGTTTCTCCCTGGCCCGAAGGTTCTGATCGGTCCGGCCCTCGTGCTGGCCGCCGGCTTCATCCTTTACTACGCATAGCCGCTGAACGCGGTGCCGACGCGCCGGGATTCCTAGGCGAACGCCGGAAGCACCTCGTGCTCGAACAGCCGCAGGCTCGACCACGCCAGCTCGGCCGGTATCCCGCCGCAGAGCGGATGGAAGTGGGCGAAGGGCACCGGCTTCGCCTTGAGCTCCTCGACGTACTGGTCAGGTGTCAGCACGCGGAACCGCCCGGCCGAGCGCAGCGTGTCGACATCGGGCACCGAGCGATAGGGGCTCGCGATGTCGTCCTGGGCCTGCCAGGCGCCGTACGCGTTCGTGTGGTGCAGGAAGTAGGGGCCTAGTTCCCGCCAGCCCTGCTCTGGATCCTTCGCCAGCGCCACGGTCCCGGTCGCGCCCGTCGGGCTGGAGCCGGGGTCCGGGCGCCCGAGCCGCTGGACCTCGTCGCGGTAGAACTCCCAGACCCGCGGGTCCGTGGGGACGAAACCGTCGGCGATCCGCGCCGCCCGCCTCGCGGCGGCCTCGCTGCTTCCCCCGAGTGAGATCGAGGGGCCGCCCGGCCGGAAGGGCGCGGGCGTGAGGTGCACGCGGCGACCGCGGTAGTCGAACGGCTCCCCGGCGAAGGCCGCCTTGAGTGTCGAGACCACCTCGGTGACCCGCCGGGGGCGCTCCTTCATCGGCACGTCGAACAGCGCGAACTCCTCGCGCACGTAGCCGGCGGCCACGACGAGGTCGACTCGTCCCCTGCTCAGGTTGTCGAGCACGATCAGGTCCTCGGCCAGCCGCAGCGGGTCGTGGAACGACGCGATCAGGGCCGCGATGGTGAAGCGCACGGTCGTGGTGCGTGCCGCCATCGCGGCGAGCATCGGGACCGGGCTCGGCAGGTAGCCGTCGGCCGAGCCGTGGTGCTCCGCGACGGTGATGGTGGTGCAGCCCAGCCCGTCCGCCCACTGCGCCATGTCGAGAGCGGCCGCGTAGCGGTCCGCCGTCGAGGTCTGGGCGAACTCCGGGTTGCGGAAGTCGAAGTGCAGGCCGAAGTGCATGGCGGCAGCCTAGGAGAGCGGTCGGCCATCGGCCATAGTTTGACTCGGTGTAATTCCTGCGGCGCGGCACCAGGCCGCGCCGCAGGTCGTTGCGGCAGCTGGGCGCGTCGGCCGGCATGCTCCGCCTCGTCAGCCGGCCCGTTCCGCCACGTCCGCCGCCGGTTCGATGCCCGCCGGTCCGCCGCCCGCCGGTCCGCCGCCCGCCGGTCCGGCGCCCAGGGCCGAGAGTCCGGCCGCGGCCGGGCCGTCGACGCTCGCCGGTGTCCGCTGTCGGGGTACGTCCGGGCCGTGGGCACTCACGTGCGGCAGCCGGCGGTCGAGCCACCCAGGCAGCCACCAGTTCGCCCGTCCGAGCAGGGCCATGGCCGCCGGGACGAGGACCATGCGCACGACTGTCGCGTCCAGCACGATCGCCACCGACAGGCCCAGGCCCAGCATCTTGACCAGCGGCGACGGGTCCACGACGAAGCCGAGGAACACCACCGTCATGATCAGCGCCGCCGACGTGATCACCCGGCCGGTGCCGGCCATCCCGCGGGCCACCGACTCGGCGTTGTCGCCGGTGGCGTCGTACTCCTCACGGATGCGCGAGAGCAGGAAGACCTCGTAGTCGATGGACAGCCCGAACAGCACCGCGAAGAAGATCGTCGGCATCGGCGAGGCGATCAGATAGGTGTCGTGCAGGCCGAACAGGCCACCGAGCCACCCCCACTGGAACACGGCGACGAGCACGCCGTAGGAGGCGCCGATCGACAGCAGGTTCAGCACGGCGGCCTTCAGCGGCAGCACCAACGAGCGGAACACGACCATGAGCAGCAGGAACGACACGACGATGATCGCCGCTATGAAGATCGGTAGGGTGTCGGTGAGCTGGGTGGTCAGGTCGTCGGTCATCGCGGTCAGGCCGGACACGGCGACGTTGCCGGGGACGAGGCCGCGGACGCGGTCGAGGGTCGCGGACGTCGCCGCGTCGGCGGGCTCCGTCGTCGGCACGGCGCGCAGCACCGCCGTGTCCCCGGCGGGCGACGCCCACGGCGCCTCGACGGTGACGATCCCCGGGTCGGCGTCGACCCGGGCGGCGAGCGCCGGCAGGTCGGCCAGCCGCGCGCCCGGCTCGCGCAGGTCGGCGACGAKCAGCAGCGGGCCGTTGACGCCCGGGCCGAAGCCCTCTGCCAGCAGGTCGTAGGCGCGGCGGTGCGAGGTGCTGGTCGCGTCGTCGCCCGCGTCCGGGAAGCCGGTCCGCATCGACAGCGCCGGCGCGGCCAGCGCCAGCAGCAGGACGACGGCGCCGAGCAGGTACGGCAGCGGTCGGCGGGAGACGCGGTGGGCGAAGCGCCACCAGGCGGTGTCCTCGGCGCGCCGGGCCGCCCCCCGGGCGCCCTCGGCGGCCCGGCGGCGGCGCGGCAGCCGGCCGGCGTCGACGCGGTCGCCGAGCAGCGTGAGCAGCGCGGGCAGCAGGGTGAGCGCGCTGGCCACGGCGAACAGCACCACCAACGCCGTGCTGAGCCCGATCGACGTCAGGAACCCGAGGCCGGTCACCGTCAGGGCGGCCATCGCGACGACGACGGTGCCGCCGGCGAGCAGCACGGCCGTGCCCGACGACGCCATCGCGTTCGACAGGGCGGCACGGTTGTCCTGGCCGCCGGAGCGGTTCTCCCGATACCGGGCGACGACGAACAGGGCGTAGTCGATCCCGACCCCGAGGCCGATCATCGCGCCGATCGTCGGCGCCGCGCCGGAGACGTCCAGGGCGTTCGCCAGCAGCGCCACGCCGCCGAGGCCCGCGGCGACGGTGACCAGGGCCAGCACGATCGGCACCAGCGCGGCCACGACGGTGCCGAACGCGACCACCAGCACGACCAGCGCGACCAGCAGGCCGACCGCCTCGGTGCTGGACGTCCCCGACTCGGCGTTGATGAACGCGGCGTCGCCGCCGAGCTCCGTCACGACGCCGGCGTCCCGCGCCGGCGCCAGCGCCGCGGTGACCGCCGTCAGCGTCGCCGGGTCGACCGCCTGCGCCGGCACGTCGAAGGTGATCTCGGCGAACGCGATCCGCCCGTCGGGGGAGACCGCGCCCGCGGCGAAGGGATCGGTGACGGCCGCGACGTGCTCTACGCGCCCGGCGCCGGCGGCCGCGGCGGCGACGGCCGGCCGCTGGGCGTCGACGCGCTGTCCCGCCGGCGCGGCGAACACCGCCAGAGCGCTGCCGCCGGCCGCCTCGGGGAACCGTTCCTCGAGCAGCTGCTGGGCCTGTTCGCTCTGGCTGCCGGGCGCTACCAGGTCGTCGACGAATGAGCCGCCGACGGTGCCGGCCAGGGCCAGCAGCAGGGCGGCGACGAGCGCCCAGGCGGCGATCGTGACCCTGGGTCTGGACGCGCTCGCGTCTCCGATTCGGCGCGTGAGCTGCTTCATGGCTGCGTTCTCCTGACGGGGAGTCGACGTGCGGACCGCGCGGTCGCGCCGTGGTCCGACTGTGCTGGTGAGAGGGGGTTGTCGTCTCCCGCCGGTGGACGGGCACGGCCGCCCGCCGCGAGGCGGACGCGGTGGCGCGAAAACCGCGCCGTTCTCCGCCTCACGGGGGAGACGGGAATGCGTCCGAAGGCTGGCGACCGGGCTTTCCCGCTCGAATACGGTGAGCCGATGCTCGCCTGTGTATTCGCGGCCGACCGCCGTCCCGCTCACGGATAAGCGATGACGACGAAACGCGCGCCACTCACCCTGGGACCGCCACCCGCCGCGCGGCGAAGGCTGCGGGGCCCGTTCGCCCGCTGGCCCCGCGCCGCGGACGCCACCCTCGCGCTCCTGGCCTTCCTGGTGACGGTGTTCGTCGTGGACGGCCCCGACAACAGCAGCACGGCGCGGCCGATCGGCGACGTTCCCGTGCTCGTCCTGGTGGTCGTCGCGCTGATCAGCCCGGCGTTGTACTGGCGCCGGCAGGCACCCCTGGTCGTGCTGTCGGTGTCCCTCGCCAGCTGGGCCGTGCTCATGGCCGGCAACGACGCGCAGCCCGCCTGCGAGACGATCCTCGCCCTGTACGCCACCGGGCGCTACGCCGAGCCGGACTGGCGCGGCCCCGCGGGCGCCGCCGCCGCCTCGCTGTTGTGCACCGTCGACGGCCTGGACGACCCGAGCGCCTGGTGGGAAGGGCCCGTGTTCGGCAGCATCGTCATGTTCGGCGTGTGGTACGTAGGCCGCCGGCTGCGGATGCGGCAGGAGCGCGTGGCCCAGGTCGCGCGGGAGGAGTTCGAGACGGCCCGCCGGATCGTCGCCGAGGAGCGCACCCGGATCGCCCGGGAGCTGCACGACGTCGTCGCCCACCGGGTGAGCCTCATGACGATCCAGGCCAGCGGGGCGCGGGCGATCGCCRCCGAGGACCTGCCGGCGGCGCTGCGGGCGATGGGCGCGGTCGAGGAGGCGGGCCGACAGGCGCTCGACGAGCTGCGCCACCTGCTCGGCGTACTGCGCCCGGAGTCGGGCCTGGACGAGCTGGGGCCGCAGCCGAGCCTCGCCGACCTGCCCCGGCTGATCGAGCAGGTCCGCCGGGCCGGTGTGGCTGTGACGCTGACGGCGGACCCACTGCCGGCCGGGCTGGCGGCCCGCACGGACCTGTTCGCGTACAGGATCATCCAGGAGGCGCTGACCAACGTCCTCAAGCACGCCGGTCCCGGCGCCCCGGCCCAGGTGCGGCTGTGCGCCGACCGCGCCGGCCTCGCCATCGAGATCCAGGACGACGGCGGGCACGTCGCGGGTTCGCCTGCGGCGCAGGCGGTGCAGGACGGCCCGGGCGGGCACGGCATCATCGGGATGCGGGAGCGGGCGCTGCTGCTGGGCGGGACGCTGGAGGCGGGCCCGCGCGTGGACGGCGGGTTCCGGGTGGTCGCCCGGCTGCCGATCGGAGGGGAGTCCGGGTGAGCATCCGCGTCCTGATCGTCGACGACCAGGCGCTGGTCCGCGGGGGCCTCGCCATGGTGCTGCGGGTGCACGGCGACATCGAGGTGGTCGCCGAGGCCGGGACGGGCCTCGAGGCGATCGAGGCGAGCCGGCGACACCGACCCGACGTGATCCTCATGGACATCCGGATGCCGGAGATGGACGGCCTGGAGGCGACGTCCCGGATCCTCGCCGCGGCGGACTGGGACGTCCGGGTGCTGATCCTGACGACGTTCGACCCGGACGAGTATGTGTACGAGGCGCTACGGGCTGGCGCGAGCGCGTTCGTGCTCAAGGACATCCCGGCCGACCAGCTCGCCGTCGCCGTGCGCACCGTCGCCGACGGCGGCGCACTGCTGGCGCCGTCGATCACCCGGCGGCTCATCAGCCGGTTCGCCGAGCGACGGACCGTGGGCCCGGTGGCCGCCGGCCGGGTCGAGCGGTTGACCGACCGGGAGCGCGACGTGGTGGTCGCCGTCGCGCGCGGGTCCAGCAACGCGGAGATCGCCAGGGAGCTCTTCATCGGGCCCGCGACCGTCAAGTCGCATGTGTCGAGCGTTCTCACCAAGCTCGGCCTGCGCGATCGTGCCCAGGTGGTGGTCTTCGCCTATGAGAGCGGCCTCGTCGAGGCCGGCGACCATGACATCGGGAGCTGAGCCGGAGCTGACTGGTCGGTCCCGCCGGCCATCGCGCCCACCGCGGGCGACGCTCGGTGGGCGTTGACGGGTATTCGCGCGGGTGTGATGCTGGAGGCGGTTCGGTCGTCGAGTCGGCGGCGGAGCGCTGGGATGTGAGTCACCGTCACTGACGTTCAGGGATTCCGACATTCGGGAATTCCGACGTTCGGAGTTTCAGGGCCGGTGGTTGACACCACATCGTTGCGTCGCTCGACCGCGTCGAGCCATGTCCAGATGGCTCTTTCGAAAGGTCGACAGGCGATGAAGATCGCTTTTGTGGGCGATGCCCACGGCTGTGTGCGTCACGCGTTGGGCGCGATGGTGCTGCTCCAGGAACGTCGCGGGATCCGGCTCGACGCCGTGATCCAGGTCGGGGACCTGGGGGCCTACCCGACGGTCGAGCGGTACGACGAGTCCAGCCGCAGGTTCGGGCGCGACCATCCCGCCCAGGGCGACTTCATCCGGCTGCTGGACCCGTCGCCGTCGTTCGCCGAGGGTGTTCGCCTCGCCCTCGGCCTGGTCCCGCCGGTGCTGTTCGTCAGCGGCAACCACGAGGACCACGAGTGGCTGGCCTCCCTGCACGAGGCGTCCGGGACCGAGGTCGTGCCGGTGGACCCGCTCGGCGCCTACCGCCATGTGGCCTGCGGAAGCGTGGTGGAGATCGCCGGGCAGCGGGTGGCGTTCCTCGGGCTGATCGAGGTCGAGGGCAGGATGGACCTGGACGAGTACGCCTACGCGCTGCTGATGGGTGCCGAGCCGGGCAGCGTCGACATCCTCGTCACCCACGACGGCCCGTACGGGATGTCCCGAGACTTCAGCGGGAGCGTGCAGGGCTCGGCGAAACTGACCCGGCTCCTCGAGCGCCTGCAGCCGCCCCTGCACGTCAGCGGCCACTACCACCATCCCAACGGCCCACGTGTCTACGGCCGCACCACCTCCTACGCGCTCGCCCAGCTGGTGCGCCCCAAGGTCACCCGCTGGGAGCCGGCGTCGACCAACCCCGGACAGCGGGTGACGGACGGGAGCCTCGGCCTGTACGACACCGAGACCGGCGACTTCACGTACCTCGACGACGAGTGGCTGGCCGAGGTCCGAGGCGACACGCTCGATCTCGCCGCCCTGGTCACCGCCACCGGCTGACGGCCCGTCGGCCAGCGGGGTTCGCCGTTCGCGTGGGCCCGCCCGCGACCGCGCGTCGCGGGTCCGCGGTCCGCTCAACGGCCGTGCGTCGCGAACGCGCGTACCGACAGTGGGATGAACACCGCGAGCAGCAGGACGGACCAGGCCAGCGCCGCCGTGACCGGATGTTCCAGTGGCCAGGCGACGGCGGCGGTCCTGGGCACCTCGTTGCCGAAGAGGTGGCGGGCCGCCGCGGCGACGGCGCTGATCGGGTTCCATTCGGCGATGACCCGCAGCCAGGCGGGCATCCCGGCGGTGGGTACGAACACGTTGGTGACCATGGCGAGCGGGAAGACCAGCACGGACAGCTGCGCGGCGGTGTCCTCCCGGCCGATGGCCAGCCCGAGGCCGACGCCGATCCAGTTCGTCACGAACCGGAAGAGCAGGAGCAGCGTGACACCGGCCGCCGCGTGGGACAGGCCGTCGTGCGCGCGCCAGCCGAACGCGAGCCCCAACCCGAGCAGCATGGCCAGGACGACGGCGCTGACCACCAGGTCGGCCGCGGTCTGCCCGAACAGCGCCGCCGCGCGGGAGATCGGCATCGTCCGCAGCCGGTCGGTGACACCGCGCCCCGCGTCGCGGGCCGCGCCGGTCATGCTCGGCATGATGCCGTTCGCGGCGATCAGCGTGAACAGGCCCGGCATCAGGTACTCGCGGTAGCCCGCGTCGCCGGGTACCTGGATCGCGCTGCCGAAGATGTAGCCGAAGATGAGGAGCATCGTCAGCGGCGCCAGCAACGAGGCCGCGATGAGTCCCGGCGAGTGCCGGTAGTAGAGCAGGACGCGCAGCGCGAGAGCCCATGCGTCGGAGACCGCGAACCTTGCCCGTCCGGCGAGGGAGACCGGCGGGAGGCTGCCCAGCGGCGCGCCGGTGGCTCCGAGCGGGACGAGGGCGCTCATGGCGCCGCCGCCGCGGCGGCGCGGCCGGCCGCCGGCTCGTCGGACGCGGTGCGTCCGGTCAGGGCGAGGAAGACGTCGTCCAACGACGGATGTCCCAGCGCGACGTCCAGAGCCCGCACGCCGGCGGCGTTTAGGTCCCGGACCAGCCCGGGCAGGGCGATCGGGCGACCGGGATCGCTGACCGCGATCACCCGGCGCTCGGCCTCGTCGCGGACGGGCTCACCGCCGGTGAGCGCGGCGAGCACCGCGGCGGCCGTGGCGAGCTGGGCCGCGTCCGCCAGGGTCACCTCGACCCGGGTGCCGATGGCGGCCTTCAGCGCGTCCGGCGACCCGGAGGCGATGAGACGGCCGTGGTCGAGCACGGCGACGTCGTCGGCGAGCCGGTCGGCCTCGTCGAGATACTGCGTGGTGAGCAGGACCGTGGTGCCGTCCGCGACGAGCTCCCGCACGATCTGCCAGATGTCGTTACGGCTGCGCGGGTCGAGCCCGGTGGTCGGCTCGTCCAGGAACAGCACGGCGGGGCGGACGACAAGGCTCGCGACCACGTCGAGACGCCGCCKCATGCCGCCGGAGTAGGACCGGACCAGCCTGTCGGCGGCGTCGAGGAGCCCGAAGCGTTCCAGCAGCTCGTCGGCCCGCCGGGCGGCCCCGCGGGCGCCGAGATGGTGCAGCCGTCCGATCAGGCGCAGGTTCTCCCGGCCGGTGATGCCCTCCTCCACGGCCGCGTGCTGGCCGGCGAACCCGATCCGCCGGCGCACCTCGTCGGGGTGACGGACGACGTCGAAGCCGGCGACATGGGCACGACCGGCGTCAGGGCGGGTCAGGGTCGCCAGGATCCGTACCGCGGTGGTCTTGCCCGCGCCGTTGGGCCCGAGCAGCCCGCACACCGTGCCGGCGGGAACGGCCAGGTCCAGGCCGTCGAGGGCGAGCGTGGCGCCGAAACTCTTGCGGATGCCCTGGATCTCGACGGCCGCGCGGTCGGGGGAGTCGGGAGAGCTGGGGGGTGGGCTCATGGGCTCACCTTTCTAGGTACACCGTACGTAGAAGAGGCGCTCACCGTACCACGGGCAACGGCGTACGCTGTACGGCGCCAGAGTCCGAACCGAGGTGATCGCAGATGCCGTCCGGCCCACCCGGGCCTGGTCGTCCCAGCTCAGGCGCCGGTGGCGCCGACCGCTCCGTCGCCGACCGCTCCGTCATCGACCGCTCCGTCATCGACGGCGCCGGGACCGCCGGGGCGGCCCCGGCGAAGGTGACTTCGGGGATGATCTGGCTTCGCCCGGAACGCAGCGGCCGAGGCCCGGAGCCGGCGCACAGCCGGGCCGAGATCGCCGCCGCCGCGATCGGCCTCGCGGACGCCTCCGGACTGGAGGCCGTGTCCATGCGCAGGGTCGCCGCGGTTCTCGGCGCGGGAACGATGTCGCTCTACAACTACGTGCCCAAGAAGGAGCATCTGTTCGATCTGATGCTCGACACGGCCGCGGGCGAGATCGTCCTGCCCGACGAGCCGTCCGGAGACCCTCGGGCCGATCTGACCCGGTTGGCCCGCGAGACRCTGGCCGTGATGCGCCGGCACCCCTGGCTGGCCGGTCTGACGGCCATCCGCCCCTCGATGGGGCCGAATGCCCTGCGCTGCACCGAGTTCTTTCTCGGTGCCCTGGCCGGGTCGCCGTCGGACGGCGCCACCAAGATGGAGATGTTCGCGCTGCTCAGCGGGTTCATCGCGCAGTTCGCCGAATGGGAGCGAACCGCGGCGGGAAGCGCCGTCGAACAATGGCAGACCGATCTGGTCGCCTACCTGGGCACGGTGATCGCCACCGGTCGGTACCCACATCTCGCCGCCGCCCTGACCAGCGGCGCGGGCAGGCCGCCCATCGACGCGGACACGATCTTCACCCGGTCGCTGGCACGCCTGCTTTCGGTGATTCTCGACCCGCCGCTGGACTGACGGCGGTCACCACCGGCGTTCTCACGCCGAGCGTCGAGCAACCGGCGCTCCTGAAGCACGGAGAGACGGGTACCGAGAAGGGTCATTTCCGAGTCTGTTGTTGGCCCTGAAAGGATCCACAGGCGGTCAGGTCTTCCACAGGCTTCCCCAGAAAGAAACCCTGTCCGTAGTAGATGCCAGCGGCCAGGCTGGCGTCGCGTTCCGCGGCCGTCTCGATTCCCTCGGCGATGACCAGCGCTTCGATCTCCCGACTCAGGCTGACGATCCCCGCCGCGATCGCACGACGTGCCGCATCATGATCGATGTCGTGTGTGATGCTATAGTCCATCTTGATGATATCGGGTCGTATGCACAGGAGTTGCGCGAGCCCGGAATAGCCGGCGCCCGCGTCGTCGACGGCGATTCGTACGCCCAGGCCGCGTAGGTTGTCGACGGCGCTCCGGRCGTGAACGTTGCCGCAGTAGTCCTCATACTCGGTGATCTCGGCGACGAGTCGCCGTCGGTCAGGCAGTCCACGAGCAAGGTCGGGAAGGTGGATCAGGGCCTGCGGGGATGCGTTGACGTGGAGGGCGACGAGCCCTGGCAGGTGCGAGAGAGCGCCCAAGGCGCGCCTGATCACCGCCAGTTCCAGTTCAGTGCCCAGGCCAACCAGATGTGCCTGTGTGAACCAGCCATGCGGGCCCTCGGCTTGCCCGTGGCAGCGGGCCGGGAACCGGGYGAGTGCCTCGACCGCTACTGTCCGTCCAGTGCGGATGTGCACGACCGGCTGGTAGGCGACGCCTGGGCCGCCCTGATCAAAGAGTGTGCTGATGACTCGTGAGATCTGGCTTCGTTCTACCCATGTGTGACGCAAGTTTATGAGGTAGCCGGAGAGATACTCCCCGATGACCTGTATGAAATGCCGATCTCTTTCCTGAAGTTCTAGGTGTGGTCTGTGGCTGAGGCAGGCCAGTAGTCCATAAGGTTCATCGTCACTGTCGACGAGGGTGGTTGCCGCGTATGCGCGCACGCCGAGATCTCGGATGACCGGTGCGTGAGCCGTGCGTGCGTGACTGTTGGTGTCACCAATAACCGCCGGGGCCTTGCCCTGCTCGATGAGGCCGTGTATGTCCTTGCTCTGGTGGATTGTGGGGCCCGGGCTCAGGGCGAAGCTGTCGCCGTCACCGCTGATCACCTGCACGACGAGGAACTCGCCGGCCCACATCCCCAGCGCCGCCAGCTCCATACCGAGATGATTTTGTAGTACATCCAGGAGTTCGTGTATTTTCTGGTCGACTTCCGCGACATCTGCGGGAGGGCCGAAGGTTTTTGCGGTCATCCTGCTCACCTCCCGACAGGGCATGCCCAGCGCCGGGATCGGTATGTCGCAGTGTGGCGGCTGGAGGTTGCCCTTGAAAAACCCGTGAAGCCGACTGGCGGTCGGCGATCCCGCATGAGGTAGGGGTGACAGGCGACAGCATCCGGCAGAACCGTCGCGGGAGCGCCCCGGCCGTGCCGCGACCGGGCTGGGCGCCGGCTCCGACGCGACGTTCGCGAGGTGGGCCGGGCCGGGCCAGGCCGGGCTGGTGGCAGGATAAGGTCATGGCAATTCCGCCTTATATGCACCCTTTCGTCCTTGACGTGAAACCTGTTGGACGCCACCGCCAGGGCAACATCGACGTCCACACAGCCGGGCTGAACACCGAGACGCCTCGGCCAGCCGTCGTGTTCGTCCACGGCGGTCCGCTGCCGGCCGAGGTGAAACCGAGGCCCCGGGACTGGCCGACCTTTCTCGGTTACGGGGCGCTGGCCGCGTCCTCAGACCTCGTCGGGGTGACTGTCGACCATCGACTTCACAGCGGCACTGACTATCCGGTCGCGGCGGAGGACGTCGTCTCGGCCGTCGAACGGGCGCGCGGTCTCGACGGAGTCGACCCCGACCGGGTCGGCCTGTGGTTCTTCTCCGGCGGCGGCCCGCTCTCGGCAGACTGGCTCGCCGCCCCGCCGCCGTGGCTGCGCTGCGTCGCCCTGACCTATCCGATTCTCGCGCTGCCCGGATCGGAGAAGACCCGCTTCAACGCGGTGGCCGCCCTGTCCACCGTCCCGACGGTTCCGATCCTGCTCACCCGGGTCGGGCACGAGTACCCGGAGGCCGCGCGGACCCAGGACGCGTTCGTCGATGCGGCAGGGGCCAACGGGGTGGCGCTGCACGTCATCGAGGTGCCCGGCGGGCAGCACGGTTTTGACAGCCTCGATCACACCGACGAGTCTCGAGCCGCCGTGACCGAGGCCATGACCTGGGTATCGGAAACGCTGCGCGGAACAGGCTGACCAGTCGCGCGAGCGCGTGTCCCGCTTCTGCGGACCGTGCCTGATCGCGCCGTCGCGCTGGACTCCGTCGTCCAGCGTGACGTCGTCCAGCGTGACGGCGCCCAACGCGATTCGTCCAGGCGGCGACCAGGTCTTCTGGCTCAGGCGGATGTGCCGAGCTGAAGCGGAAGGGTGACGAGCGAGCGGATGGTGGTCGTGAAGGCCGGCTGGAAGCCGTCCGGCACGTGGTAGTCCGGGATGCGCGCATGCCATTCCCGTAGGGCGACGCGCAGCTCGAGGCGGGCCAGGTGTGAGCCCAGGCAGCGGTGCGGCCCCCGCCCGAACGCGATGTGCCGGTTCGGCTCGCGGTCGAACCGGACGACGTCGGGGTCGGGGATCTCCTGCTCGTCGGTGTTCGCCGCGCCGAGCAGGCCCGTCACGACCTGGCCCTTGCGCACGGGGCAGCCGGCGATCTCGGTGTCCCGGGTCGCGAAGCGCGCCACCATCATCACCGGCGACTCCCACCGGAGCAGCTCCTCGACGGCGCCCGGGATCAGCGCCGGGTCCTCCACGAGCGAGCGGCGCCGGTCGGGGTGCTGCGCGAGATGCAGCATCATGCAGTCCAGCGAGGCCGAGACGGTGTCGAGGCCGGCGACGAGGAACAGGAAGCAGATGTCGAGGATGTCCTCGTGGCTGAGACGGTCGCCGTCGACCTCGGTCTCGAGGAACCGGCTGACGATGTCGTCGCCAGKGGAGGCGCGGCGGTCGGCGATCACGGCGTCGAAGTACTCGTAGATGGACGCGGAGGTCTTCTTCAGCAGCGCGACCGAGTCCTCGTGCCCGCGCGGCTGCCCGGTGATGGACTCGGGCCGGATGAAGCCGTCCTTCATCGTGAGGAAGGTGGGCAGCTCGCCGAGCGGCAGGCCGAGCAGGGCGAGGAAGACCTGCGACGGGAACCGGACCGAGAACTGCTGGACGAAGTCCACCTCGTCCCGCGCGGTGATCTCGTCGAGGAGGTCGCGGGCCAGCTCGGAGATCGGTCCCTCCATCGCCTTCATGCGCTGCGGCGAGAACAGCGGGTCGAGGATCTTGCGGTACTCGCGGTGCCGCGGCGGGTCGATCTGCAGCGGGATCAGCGGCCGTTCCGTGCCCGTCTGGGTCGTCTCCATGCCGGAGGAGAAGACCTCGGGATTGGTCAGCAGCGCCGCGATGTCGGCGCCGCGGGTCAGCAGGACCCCGCGGTCGCCCAGCGCCACCGCGCCCCGGGCCCGCAGCGCCGGGAAGACGGCCTGCGGAGACGTTAAGAACGCGGGGTTCTCCATGGGGTTTCCGGCCCCTGCTGCCGCACCCGCCGACGCGCTGTCAACCGACATCTGATCTCCTTGTCGCTGGTTGTCGCGCAATTTATACCAAGTCTAAAACAGCGGCAACCGCCGCGGCCCGCCCTTCCCGCGGCCGAGGTCGCGTGCCGGCCGTGGGCGTCGGCGGCGACTCCGGCGGCTCCGGCCGGGACGCGCTGGGCGGGAGAGGCCGGGTGCGGGCCATCCGGATCCTCGACGGCGTGCCCAGCCGAGGCCCGGGGATGGGCGCGGTGGAGGCCCGGGGGATGGAAGCCGCAGGGTATGCGCCTGCCCGCGGCGGCCGCGTGCCGCCAACGTCGGCCCGGCGGCACGCGGCCGGTTGATCGCCGGCTCCGTGTTGTCGCCGTCGCGGAACCGGCCGGGTCACGACGGCGACAACACGCTCGTGACATCTGAAGCGCCCCGGGTGGGGCGGATCTCCGTCGGCGCGGCGGCACTGCTGGCCCACGCGACCGGAGGTCGAGATGAGGGCGGGGCGCGTCGCCGTTGGCGCGCCCCGCCTCTCTTCACGTGCCCCTTGTGCTGCTTTTAGACCATCCGCCGCGAAAGTTTCGGTTCGACGCGGTCCTGGTGGGTCGCGCCCCGGTCGAACCGGGGGTGCCGCCGGCCGATGAGCTGGCCGCGCCGTGGGCCTGATCGTCGAGGACGTTGTCCGCCGGGCGTCGGGCGCGGGCCCGTGCGATGCGTGAGAGCTGGGTCACATTGACGGTCGAATGCGCCCGGAACACCGGCGAAGAGCCGTTCACCCGTCTTACGCTTTTGCAGGCCAAACGGGGGGTAATTTCGCCACGCCACCATCGGGTAGTCATCGGTGGTCCTACGCACCGCGCCGCCGCGGCGCGCTCCTCTTTTCTCGGGTGTTCCTGTTCCCGCTTCCTCTCTCTTTAGTTCTCCATCTCTTTTCTGTCGGGCCATGCGACGGCTGCGCCATCCATGTCCCACTGCCTGCGCCGATGATGCCTGCCCCATCGACGTCCCTGGCTCGGGCGTCGACGGCACCGCACTTCCTCCGTGTTCCGCGAATCTTCGTCATGACAAGCCATCAGGTCACGCTCACCCGGAGACGAGATGCCCACCGGAATTTCTCCCGTGATGCTCGCCGTGAGTGCCGCCGCACCCGGTGAGCCGATCGCCCAGACCGACATCTGGGACGACTTCTACGCCGCCGTCTTCGACGGCGTCCCGGATGCCCACCGGTTGTTCGTCGAGGCGAACACCGTCGCGCGCCGGCATCTGAACTGGGACCCGAGGACCGCGTTCCGCGACGGTTTCCCGGCGGTCGGCGCGCGGGTCGACGCCTGGGAGCGATGCGCCGTCGAGCTGGGCCGGCGCACGCTGCCCGCCGTCCTCGCCGGCCAGGACCGCTCGAAGGTCGGCACGTTCGTCATGGTGAGCACCACCGGCTATGCGTGCCCGGGCCCGGACTCCCAGCTGGTCGCCGAGCTTGGCCTGCGCCAGGACGTTCGGCGGGTGTCCGTCGGCCACATGGGCTGCTACGCGGCGCTGGTCGGGCTCCGGGCCGCGATCGACGCCCTCACGGCCCGGCCGGACGAGCTGGTGCTGCTGACCTGTGTCGAGGTCATCTCGGCCCACTTCCGTTCGGAGCCGACCCGCGAGCAGGCGGTGACGCACGGCCTGTTCGGCGACGCGTGCGCGAGTGTGCTTCTCGGCGCGGTCCCCGACGGGGACGATCTCCCGGCTGCGCCGACCTGTCCCGCCAACCCGGCGGGTGCCGCCGGGGATCCGGTTGCCGCCAGGGATCCGGTTGCCACCTCGGTGCCGGCCGCCGCCGGGGATCCGGGCGATGCCGCGGTGTCGGTCGGTGCGCGGGTGCTGGCGACCCGCACCGAGGTGGCGCCCGGCACGGCCGAGCACATGTCGATCCGAGTACATGAGGACGGCTTCCACCTGCGACTGTCGCCGGCCATCCCGTCGCTGCTGCGGGAGAGCACGCCGGGCTTCGTGGACCGCCTGCTCGCCGGGACAGGTCTCGGCGTCGGCGACATCCGGCACTGGGTGATGCACCCGGGCGGACCGAAGATCGTCGACAAGGTGGGCGCGGTGTTCGGGCTTTCGGAGGCCTAGCTGCGGCCTTCGCGGGAGACGCTGCGCGACTATGGCAACTGCTCGTCGGTGACGGTGCTGCTCGCGTTGCGACGGCTGCTGACGGGCGACCTGGGGGAGAGGCCGATGCCGGGTGACCACGCCATCCTGATCGCCTTCGGCCCCGGCCTGACGACGGAGGCCGCGCTTCTGCGCTTCTGAACCGGTGGTCGCTGTGGCGTTTCACCGATGGGTGCTTCTCGTCGTCGAGGACGCTGTCTCGGACCTCCCCCCGCTGAGGTCCGAGACAGCGTCCTCGACGACGTTCTCCGGGGTGCCCCCGCCCCGGCGCGCCAGGGAAGGCCCCCGATCCCTAGCGCCGAAGCCCAAGCGTGGCCTAGTCCGATCGACGTAGCCAGCCTCGAAGATGTGTCCTCCACCGTCCGGCCTCGTGAGCCCGACCTCGAACGTTCGAGGTTGTTTGGGCGTGCATGGGCGGATCTCTTGCTACGCTATCGATCTCCGTGGTAAAGCGAAGCGTCTCGCGCAAGGGGAATGACCTTGACGGATGTGCCGGCCGAGGACCTGTCCAAGCTGCTGTCCGGCCTGATGCGCGCTGCTCGGCGCAAGACGGACGCCGGCCGGCAGGCGCTCGCCAACGACGAGCTGACCCGCGAGTACCTGGAGGCCGGGCGGCGGCTGATCGACGCGCAGCTGGGCCCGGCCGACGACGTCGACCCCGAGGATCGGCCGCTGTTTCGTTGGCTGTCGCAGCGCGCGGTCATCGACGAGGTCTGTGACGGCGGCCGGCTGCGYGGCTCGGAGGGCAGCTTCCGTGATCGCTGGCCATACCAGCCCGACTTCATCCGTGACGTGCTCGCGTACACCCTGCGCGGCGCGCACTGGGAGGGCTTTCTGGATGGCACCGCGAACGCCCGCAACCGGCTCGCCGACGCCGAGGACGCGGTCCGCGCCGTCCACGACGCCGGCTACGACGACCTGACCACCACCATGCGCACCCCCGCGCTGCGCGCGCAGCTGCTCGGCGCCGCGATGGCCGAGCGTGACGAGATCGCCCGCACGACGCTGCGGGAGATGTACCGGATCAGCACGCAGGCGTGGCTGGAGGCCTACGAGAAGACGGTCGCGGTCCGCGGCCTGCGCATCCGCCGCGGGCTGACCCTCGAGGACATCAACTTCATCATGACCGCGACCACCGAGGGGATGCAGATGCGCCTCATGGTCGAGCCGGACGACGGCGTCATCGACCACGAGCGGCGCACCTCGCTGCTCGGCACCGCGGCCCTCGCCCTGATCGTCGCCTGCTTCGACCACCTCGGCGACGGCCTGAGCCTGGAGGACGTCGTCGCCCTCGCCACCAGCCCCCCGCCGCCGGCCCGGGCCGATGCGGCCGATGCGCCGCGGGGCTCCGGCGACGCCGGCTGACCTGACGCCCGGGGCATGACCCGGGCGCGGACTCCTACGCGGACTGATCGCTCCCGCCGGGAAGTGGGTCACGCTGGTCGAGCTGGCGGGAGGCCGCCTGGCAGGCGGACTCGACCTGGGTGGGGTCGAGGACGACGAGGTGCTCGACGACCCGGCGGGCCATCGCGGTGAAGGCCGCCCGCTCGCCGGCGGACAGCGGGGCAAGCACGTGGTCCTCGACGAGGCGTAGCCGGGCCTGGGCGTCCTCGTAGGCGACGCGGCCACGCTCGGTGCCGACGATCCTGCGGGCACGCCGGTCGGCGGGGTCCGGCCGGCGCTCGACGAGGCCCGCCTTCTCCATGTCATCGACGAGGCGGACCATGACCGTCCGGTCGATGCCGAACCGGCGGGCGACCTCGATCTGGTTCGGCGCGTTGCCGCGGATCGCGTCGCCCAGGACACGCAGGCCGCGCAGTCCGCCGGGCACCGAGTCGATGGCGGCCGAGGCGGTGATCAGGTAGCCGTGCTGGATCTGGCCGACCAGCCAGYCGACGTCCTTCGTGGCGTCGTCGTCGCTCGGGGCATCGCAGGGCGAGCTGTCGGCGGGGACGCAGGGATCGCTGGCAMCGCAGGGATCGTCGAGGGCGCCGGGAGCGTCCGGACGCGGCGCGTCCGGCTGGGCTCCCGTTAGCTGCGTCACCGGCACACCATACCCCGGAACACGGTCCGATCGTCTGTGTTTAAGATGAGCGCCACAGCAGTTAATCTACTCGAGAGACGATCTGGGGACAGACGATCTGCTGGAAGATAATCTGTCCGATAGCTGACCGGACCTCCCGGTCTGGCGACGCCCTCCAAGGAGCGCCCGATGGCCCACCTGCTGCACCTCGACTCGAGCATCGCCGGTGACAACTCGGTGTCACGTGCCGTGGCGCGCGAGTACGTAGCGGCCTGGCAGGAGAACAACCCCGCCGGCGCGGTGACCTACCGCGACCTGGCCGCCGCGCCGCCGGCGCACCTGGACTGGACCATCGTCTCCGCGGGGATGACCCCGGAGGACCAGCGGACGCCGGAGCAGACCGAGGCGCTCAAGGCCCGCCAGGGCTACATCGGCGAGGTCACCGCCGCCGACGAGGTCGTGATCACCGCTCCGATGTACAACTGGTCGCTCCCGACGACCCTGAAGGCGTGGATCGACCAGCTGATCATCCCCGGGGTCACCGTGGCGGACGCGGACAACCCGGGCCTGTTCCACGGCCGGAAGGTCACCGTCGTCACCACGCAGGGCGGCTCGTACTCGCCGGGCGCGCCGAAGGAGGGCTGGGACCACGTCTCCCCGTACCTCGAGCACATTCTGGAGGCCCTCGGCGCCGACAACGTCGAGTTCGTCAACGTCGAGATGACCCTGTCCGTCGTCAACCCGGCGCTGGCCCAGTTCAAGGACGTCTTCTACGCCTCTCGCGCCGCCGCCACGGAGAGCATCAAGACCCGCGTCCTCGTCTGAGCCCCGTCCGCCCCGCCCGTCCCGCGTGCTCGGCCGTCCTTCCTGCTCGGCCGACCCGTCGGCTCGGCCAACCGGCCAGCGCCGGCCGGCGGCCGCCACCCGTTCACGAGACGGCTGGCGGGCGCCGGCCGGCGTCGCTGTCGTCGCGTCACCAGCGAGCACGACCGGCGTTAGCCGGTCTTGACCGCCGCGACGGGGGTCTGGCGCGGCGCGCGCAGGCCGCGGGCGACGAGCAGGGCGCCGGTGAGCACCACCACGGCGTCGACGCCGATGGCCAGGCGCAGGGCGGACAGCGAGTCGAGGCCGCCCGCGGCGATGGCCACGGCGCTCATGACCGGCACACCGAGGGCGATGGCGACCTGCTGGGTCATCGTCGCGACACCCGTGGCCAGGCCCTGCTCGTGGTCGGGCAGCCCGGACGTGGCCGACACCATGAAGCCGACGATCGCGCACACGTGCCCGATCGCGCCGACGAAGGTCGTGGCGGCGACCAGCCACAGCGACGCGGTGGTGGGTCCCGAGAACACGAGCAGGCCCGTCAGCACCGACTGGACGGTGAGCCCGCCGACGACGGCGCGGCGTACCCCGAACGCCGCGGACACCCGCGGCCCGACCATCCCGCCGATGATCGCCCCGGCCCCCATCGCGACCAGCATCAGACCGGTCTGGAGCGGGTTGAGGCCGAGCAGGTGCTGCATGTACATCGTCAGGAGAAACACCAGCGCCGGCTCCATCGAGAACGTGACGAACCCGGCCACGTTGCCCCAGCCCACCGTGCGCCTCGTCAGGATCGTGACCGGCACGAGCGGATGGGAGTGGCGCCGCTCGGCGGCCCAGAACCCGGCGAGCAGGACCACGGCGGCCAGGACGCAGCCGATGGCCCACGGGTCGTCCGCTCCGCGCTCGCCCAGCCGGGTCGCGCCGTAGACGAGCGCGAGCAGGCCGGACGTCACGAGCGCGGCCCCCGGCAGGTCCAGCCGGGTCCGCACCCTGGCCGCCGGGTCGGACAGCACGAACGGCGCGACCACGACGACGACCGCGGCGATCGGCACGTTGATGAGGAACGCCCAGCGCCAGCTCGCCACGTCGGTCAGGACGCCGCCGAGGATCGCGCCGCAGGTGAACCCGGTGGACATCATCACGCTGTTCAGCCCGAGGGCGCGCTGGCGCGCGGGGCCCTCCGGGAAGGTCGTGGTCAGCAGCGACAACGCGGCCGGGGTGACCGCCGCCGTCGCGAGGCCCTGCGCGGCCCGGGCCGTGAGCAGGATCGCGGGACTGGTGGCGAGGCCGCCGAGCAGCGAGGCCAGGCCGAGCGCCGTCATGCCGATGAGGAAGACGCGCAGCTTGCCGACGTAGTCGCCGATGCGGCCGAACAGGAGCGTGAACCCGGCGGCGCACAGCGCGAACGCCGTCGCGATCCACTGCGCGTTCGCGTCGGAGAACCCCAGGCTCGTCCCGACCGTCGGCAGCGCCACGTTCAGGACCGAGAAGTCGACGGCGAGCGTGAACTGGGAGGCCAGCAGCAGCACCAGCACGAGGCCCTGGCCGCGGGTCATGCGGGCCGTGCCGATCGCCGCCGCGGCGGCCGGATGCGCCTGGTCGGTGGTCGCGGTGGATGTCAGTGTGGTCACGCCGCCCACGGTGCGCCCGCCGGCCGGCGACAGCGACCGCCCTGCGCCGTCACCCCTCGGCGTGCCTACCACCGGCAGGGATACCCAGCGTCCTTCGTCATCGGGCACGATGGAGGTCATGGCGACGGAGCTCGGTGACTTCCTGCGCACCCGGCGGGCGGCGGTCAGCCCCGCGGCCGTCGGGCTCGTCTCCTACGGCGCGCGCCGCGTCCCCGGCCTGCGCCGCGAGGAGCTCGCGCACCTGGCCGGGGTCAGCCCGACCTACTACACGCGCCTGGAGCAGGCCGACCACCACAACGTCTCCGACAGCGTCCTCGACGCGCTCGCCCGCGTGCTGACACTGACCGACGCGGAGCACGAGCACCTGCGCCGACTCGCCAGACCCGAGCCCCGCCCCGTCCGGCGCCGCCGCGTCGAGCGGCCGCGGCCCGCTGCGCTCGGCCTCGTCCGCGCAGCCCCGGGGCCCGCGCTCCTCGTCGACCATCGCAACGACGTGCTCGCCTGGAACGCTCTCGGCCACCGGCTCGTCGGCCTCGGCCACCCGTTCGAGGCGCCGGACGACGTCCACAACCGGCCGAACTTCGCGCGGATGTTCTTCCTGGCCCCGTCCGGGCGCGAGCTGTACGCCGAGCCCGACCAGATGGCCAGGCAGCTGGTCGGCTTCCTGCGCTACTCCTCCGGCCTGYACCCCGACGACCACGAGCTGAGCTGCCTCGTCGGCGAGCTCGTCCAGCGCAGCGACCAGTTCGCCGCCCTGTGGGCCAAGCACCCGGTCCTGGACTGCGGCCACGGCGTGAAGAAGTTCCAGCACCCGCTGGTCGGGCGTCTCGACCTCACCTACGAGGCGATGCCGCTGCCCGAGAGCAGCCACCGCATGGTCCTCTACCACGTCGACCCGGGCACCCCCGCGGCCGACGCCTTGGCCCTGCTCGCCCGCCCCTGACAGCGGGCCGCCCGCGCCGCCTCGGGCTGGCCGGAGGCGAACCGTGTCGGACTGGCAAGCCGATAGGCAGGCTCATCCGACACAGTTCGCCCCGACTCCGTTGATGTGTGTCAGGTGGGCAAGCCTGGAGACTGGGTGATCCGACACGGTTCGCGTTTGCGGCCGTGCCTCGGTGGATGACCACCTAGTCCTGGTGTGTGTGGAGGTGGGCAGACTACTCACCTGGGCTGCGGGTGGCCTTCTGAGGCCATTTCAGCCGTGTGCATTCGAACACCATCTGTGATCGTGTCGGGGGGCGGCCCTGACCTGGACAGTAACCGGGCCTCACGCCACTATCTGAGCGTCCTGCGCCTCGGACGGCGCACCGACTGAAGTCCAGCCGGAATTCCAACGGGCGGCTCGCCCATCCGGCTGCCGCACATCGAGGGCGGTACCTTCGACGCGCTTGACCTCATGTGAGTGGCGCCTGGTCGCTTGCCAGAACACCGAGGTGCTCGACGGATGATGATGCCGTCACGGCAGGACCCGTTGGACGGCTTCGAGGCTGGCTCCGCCGTCTGCGTTGAAAGCGATCCGGGCGGTCGGCGCGCCGGCGTGAACAAGGTTGACGACGGTCTCGAAGAACTCCAGTAGTGGTTCGGGCTTGCGGATGCCTCCGCCGATGACGACGACATCCCACGCCTGACCGACGACCGCGCGCTCGATCAGACCGAGCGATGACTCGTCGAGCGCGACGAGGAGCTGCTCGGCCAGGTAGCCAGCCGCCCGCATTCGTTCGAGACCGTAGGCGAGACCGTGCTCGACCGCCTGGGCATCGACACCCGGCAGCGCGTGTGGGTCAAGACCGACGATCAGGACTCGGGTGGCCGACACCTCGGCAGGATAGGCGACATTTCGGCGATCAGGATCGGGGCGGCCGGCTCGCGGACTCGGCCGTACCGATGACCGGTTCGACGGACGCGTCGGCGGGGGAGCGGCGCGGAGAGGGGGCCGTGCCGCGCTCACCGCGAACTCACACCCATCCGCCCGGCCGACGGCTCCGAACACCTCTTGCCAGCGGTCGATGCGGACCGCGTCACCACCAGCCGGCCATGCCACCAGTACGTCACACGACAAACGGCGCATGGTCACGGCGGCCCCGCACCCTCGCTGGCACGCACTCCCGGCAGCGTCGGCGACACGCGTCGCCGGCGACGAGCATGACCGGCAACCAGGAGGATGCGGTGTCCGACACCGTCGATGACCGGCGCCTGCGGGAACTGAGCGAGGCGTCCGACGACCTGCACAGCGATGCCATGCGGGGCGGCCGCGCGGCCGTCGCGGACCTCGTCGAGGCGGGCGCGCCCGGCAGGCGGACGTCGCGGGGCGGCGCGGCACTCGCCGTCGGCCTCGCCGGGGCGGGGGTGCTCGCCACGGCGACGCGCGGCTCGGCGGCGACCATGGATGTGGCGATCCTGCAGACCGCCGCGTCGATCGAGAACCTCGCGGTCAGCACCTACACGACGGCCCTGACGCTGCCGTTCATCGGTGGCGCCGAGGCGAACGCCGTCGTCAAGGCGTTCGCGATGAAGACGATGTCGCAGCACGTGGATCACGCCACGGCGTTCAACGCCGCGGTGGTCGACCTCGGCGGGCGGGCCCAGAACGCTCCGGACCCGAAGTACGCGAAGGTCGTCGAGGCGGCGATACCCACGATCAAGGGCCCCGGCGACGTCGTGTCGCTCGCGATCACCCTGGAGGACGTGGCCGCGCAGACCTACACCAGGAACGTCAGCCAGGTGGGCACGCCGATGCTGCGCAAGCTCTTCGGCAGCGTCGCCGCCGTGGAAGCGCAGCACCGCGCCATCCTGCTCGCCGTCGCGGCCCTGCTCGGCGGTGGCGCCGCCGATCTGATCGCGCTGCCGCCCGATGYGGCGAGGCTGCCGAAGGCCGCCGGCGGCGTCGGCTTCCCCGATGCCTTCTACCCGACCTCCATGGCTTCTCCGTCGACTGAAGGAGCGGTTTGATGACCCGGCACGACGAGACCCGGCCGGACGAGGCCCAGCCGGACAGGACGCGGCGGGGCGAGATGGGCGTCGGAGACGCGGAGCTGCGCGCGTTGACGAAGGACCTCGACGCGCTGCACCGGGACACCTTCCCGACCGCGCTGGAGCGGCTGCGCGACACGACCAGCACGACGCGGGCCACGATCAGGGGGGTGGCCCGCGGACCTGCCAGTCGGCGTGGAGTGTTGCTCGGTGGGCTGGCCGCGGCCGGAGCGGGCCTGATCGCGGCATGCGGCGGCTCGGGCGGGGGCGGGAACCCGGCGGCCGCGAGCGGGACGCCGACCCGGGCGGCCAGCCCGTACACCGGTGACCTGAAAGTGGTCGCGCTGGCGGCCGCCCTGGAGAACCTCGCGGTCGCGGCCTACACGATGGCGCTGGCGAAGGCGACCGCCGGCGACTACGGCACGGTGCCCGACTCCGTCGGCGAGTTCGCGACGGTCGCCCGCTCGCAGCACGCCGAGCACGCGAAGGCGTGGAACGGGGTGCTGTCCGGCGCCAGGCTCCCGACGATCACGGGTACGCCGCTGACGATCGCCGCGTCGGAGGTCGCCAAGCTGAAGGCCACGAAGTCCGTCCCCGAGCTCGCCGCCTACGCGCTCGGCCTGGAGAACGCGGCCGCGCAGACCTACCTGTACGCGATGGCGAACGTGTCCGACGGCGGCGGGATCGCGACCGCGGCGACGATCGCGCCGGTCGAGGCGATGCACGCGGCCGTCCTGGCCTTCATCGCCGGTGACTACCCGGTACCGGAGGCGTTCCTCGACACGAGCTCCGCCGTCGGCCCAGCGGCACTGACGGCCTGACTCGCCAGCCTGACTCGCCAGCCTGACTCGCGGGCCTGACGGCCGCGGCCAGTCCTGGTCCCCAGGCTGGCCGCGGCCGGCGGCGCCCGGCGCTTTCCGACGCGTCGGGTCTGTCGGTGGGTGGCCGTAGGATGACGGCTGGTCGTGGAGGAGTGTGGATGTCTGAGTTCGCTGGGTTTCCCGACGAGGCGCTGATCTTCTTCGACGGRCTCGAGGCGGACAACAGCAAGGCGTACTGGACGGATCACCGGGAGATCTACGAGCGGGCGGTGCGGGCTCCGATGCTCGCCCTGCTCGCGGCGCTCGAGCCGGAGTTCGGCGAGCCGCACGTCTTCCGGCCGTACCGCGATGTCAGGTTCTCCAGGGACAAATCGCCGTACAAGACGGCGATCGGCGCGCACTGCGACCGAGGCGGCTACGTCCAGGTCTCGGCGAGCGGGCTGATGGCCGCCTCCGGGTACTGGCGGACCGCGTCGGACCAGGTCGAGCGGTTGYGGGTGGCGATCGCCGACGACGTGCGCGGGCCGGCGCTGGAGGAGATCGTCGAGAGACTCCGCGCGGCGGGGTATGAGATATCGGGTACCCAGCTCGCGACCCGGCCGCGTGGCTACGCCGCCGACCATCCACGCATCGAGCTGCTGCGCTACAAGACGCTCACCGCCCATCGCGAGTTCGGCGAGCCCACGTGGCTCGCCGAGCCGGCCTGCGTCGAGCAGGTGGCCTCGGCCTGGCGCGACATGCGCCAGCTGACCGACTGGCTCGACCAGCAGGTCGGCCCCACCCGTCTGCCCCAGTCCCGCCGCCGCTGACCTCGCCGAGCCCGCCTTCGGCCGCGTGGCGGCCTGCGGGCCGTTCTTGCCCCACGGGCCGAACCGGGGCCGGGACCGTCGCCGTCGGGTCGCGCGAGGGTGAGGGGCTCGCCGCGGCCGCGGCGGGATGTCGGCGTCGCGGCGTCAGCGCCTGAGGCCGTCTATGACGAGGTCCAGGGCGTTGATCATCTCGGTGCGGGCCGTGTCGGTGTCGGTCGCGCGGGCGATGTAGAGGGCCGCCTCGTCGCTGGCGCCCATGATGATGTGGGCGAGGGGGCCGACCGGCTGCCGCCGGATGCGGCCGATCTCCATCCCCCAGGAGAGCACGTCCTTGACGAGGCCGAAGACGTGGCGCTGGCACAGCTCCCGCCACTCGGCCCAGCCCAGCACGGAGGGGCCGTCGAGCAGGACTATCCGGTGGACCTCCGGCTCGACGCAGATCCGCAGCCAGACACTCGCCGCGAGCCGCATCGCCTCGATCGGGTCGGTCAGGGCCGCGTCGGCGACCTCGCCCGCGATGCGGGTCGTGACGTCCGCCTCGACGGCCTCGACCACCGCGGCGAACAGGGCGGTCTTGTCGACGAACTGGTGGTAGAGCGCACCGCGGCTCACCCCGGCGGCCGCCACGATCGCCTCCGTCGCGACCGCGGCGAAGCCCTCCTCGGCGAACAGCCGCCGGCCGGCGGCGACCAGCGCCGCCCGCGTCGCCGCGGAGCGGTCCACCTGACGGCGCCGTGCGGGCTTCGACTCCTGGCTTGGCAACGCGGGCACAGACAGATTCTGCTCCGCCGAGCGGTTGTTTTACATACAGGCTGTCTGTATGTTCCTTCGTATGGAAGCCTCACCTCCCGCCGGCGTCATCGACCTGCCCCAGGGCCAGGTCCGGTACCGCGCGGCCGGGCCGGAAACGTCTGACCTGCCGCCCGTGGTGTTCGTGCACGGTGTCCTCGTGGACGGCCAGCTGTGGACCGCCGCGGCCGATCTTCTCGCCCAGCAGGGCGTGCGCAGCTACGCGCCGACGCTGCCCCTCGGCGCCCATCCGATGCCGATGCACCCCGACGCCGACCTCACGCCGCGGGGCGTCGCCCGCCTCGTGCTCGACCTGATCGAGGCGCTCGACCTGCGCGACGTCACCCTCGTCGGCAACGACACCGGCGGCGCGATAGTCCAGTTCGTCCTCGACACCGATCCGGCCCGCATCGGCCGGGTCGTGCTCACGAACTGCGACGCCTTCGACGCCTTTCCCCCGCCGCCCTTCACGATGCTCGTGCGCGCCCTTCGCCACCCGGCGCTGGTCGCGGCGCTGGTCCCCGGCCTCCGGTCGGCCCGGATCCGGCACGGGCGGCTCGGCTTCGGCCCCCTGTCGGGCCGGCCCTTCGACCCGGAGCTGACCGGGGCCTGGGTCAGGCCGCTCGCCGACGGGAAGATCCGCCGCGACGTGGCCAAACTGGCCCGCGGCATCGACCCGAAGGAGCTGCTCGACGTCTCGACGCGGCTCGGCCAGATAGCCACGCCGGTGCGCCTTCTTTGGGGCGACGGCGACCGTTTCTTCACGGTCGACTTCGGCCGGCGCCTCGCCGACGCCTTCGCCGACGCGACCTTCGAGACCGTCGAGGGCGGCCGGACGTTCGTCCCGCTCGACCACCCCGACCGCCTGGCCGCCGCCGTCCTCGCCACGGCCTGAGAACGGTTCAGGCCGCCCGTCTCGGCCGGCTCCGCGGGCGGCCCGGGCCTGGGCCTAGCGGCGAGGGCCGGGCGGGCTGGTGATCTTCAGACGGCTGACTCGGTGACGTGGCCGTCCTCAACGACCAGGCGGCGGGTCACGTGGACGGCGTCGAGCATGCGGCGGTCGTGCGTGACCAGCAGCAGGGTGCCCGGGTAGGTCTCGAGGGCCGACTCGAGCTGTTCGATCGCGGGCAGGTCGAGGTGGTTGGTGGGCTCGTCGAGGACCAGGCAGTTGACGCCGACCGCCTGCAGCAGCGCGAGACCGGCCCGGGTCCGCTCACCCGGTGACAGCGCTCCCGCGGGGCGGGTCATCTGGTCGGCGCCGAGGCCGAACTTGGCGAACAGGGTGCGGACCTCGGCCATCGCCCAGCCGGTGACACGCTCGGCGACCGCGAGCGTGGTCTCCTCGCCGCGGAAACGGTCGCGGGCCTGGTCGACCTCGCCGAGGCGCACCCCGGAGCCGAGCGTCGCCGTCCCGGCCGCGAGTGGCACCCGGCCGAGCAGTGCCGCGAGCAGCGTCGACTTGCCGCCGCCGTTCGGCCCGGTGATCACGATCCGGTCCGCCCAGGAGACGGTGAGGTCGACGGGCCCGAGCCGGAACCCGCCCGCGCCGTCCGCGCCGCCGGCGTCACCGCCCGCCGCCGGTGCCGGCGGGTACTCGACGACGGCGCCGGCGAGCGCCGCGACGACGTCGCCGGAGCGCGGAGCGGCGCCGATCGTCATCCGCAGCTGCCACTCCTTGCGCGGCTCGTCGACCTCCTCCAGCCGGCCCAGCTTGGTCTCCAGGTTGCGCACGCGCGAGGCGCTCTTCGTCGCCGCCTCGATCTTGTAGCTGCGCACCGACCGGTCGTTGTCCGGGACCTTGCGCTTCGCCCGGATCGCGCCGCGCACCGACTGCTCGCGCTGGCGCTGCACCTGGGAGACGAGATCCGCGCGGGTGTCGGCGAACTCGTCGTAGCGCTCGCGGGCATGCCGGCGGTCGAGCTCGCGCGCCTCCAGGTAGGTCGACCAGCCACCCGCGTACTCGGTGACGTCGCGGCTGTGCTGGTCGATCTCGGCGACGCTGGTGATCGTCCGTTCCAGGAAGGCGCGGTCGTGGCTGACCACCACGAGGGCGCCGGAGATCCCGGCGACGAAGCGTTCCAGCCGCGCCAGGCCGTCGAAGTCCAGGTCGTTCGTCGGCTCGTCGAGCAGCGTGATGTCGAAACGGGACAGCAGCACCGCGGCGAGCGAGCCGCGAGCCGCCTGCCCGCCGGACAGGGCCGTGGTCGGCGCGTCCAGCGCGTCCGGCGGGAGGCCGAGCTCGGCGCAGACCTGCTCGGCGCGCACGTCCAGGTCGGCTCCGCCGATCGCGAGCCAGCGCTCCAGCGCCTCCGCGTAGGTGTCGTCCGCCCCGGGACGGCCTGCGGTCAGCGCCTCGGTCGCCGCGTCGAGCGCCGCCTGGGCGGCGGCGACGCCGGTGCGCCGCTCCAGGAACGCGCGCAGCGTCTCGCCGGGGCGGCGGTCGGGCTCCTGCGGCAGCAGGCCGACGTTCGCCGACGGCGGCGAGAGCTCGACCCGGCCGGCGTCGAGCGCGACCTGGCCGGCGAGCGCGCGCAGCAGCGTGGACTTGCCTACGCCGTTGGGCCCGACAACCCCGATCCGGTCGCCCGGCGCGACGGTGAGCGAGACGCCGTCGAGCACGACCTGCCCCCCTCGTACGACGGACAGCTCGGAGGCGACAAGGGTGGCGGACATGGCCCCATTCTGCCCGCCCACGCGCGTCGCCCGGCGACGCTGCCTTCGGCCGGCCGGGAGGCCGGCCTGACCGTCACGGATCGGCGTGGCCCGGCCGCGTCCGTGGCCGGGCGGCCTGACTGCCAGCCACCTATGAGGTGCCGTGCCGATCGGGGCTGTCGCCGTGGAGCTTCGCGCGAATTGACCCAGTCGTCTGACCGAAGCGGGTATGGGCACATACGGCGCACCATGGGGGCACAGCGACGCGTCGACAGGACGACCAGCGCACACGGCACACGGCGACGCCGGGACGGGGCGGCGGGCCGGGCCGCGGTGCCCTGGCGGCTGAGCGTCACACGCCCGGGAGCGCGGCCGTCGGCCGCGCGCCGCGGGGCACTACGGCGGGAGGAGCATCCATGAACGCGGGCAGCGGGACGGGAACGGGCAGCGGGACGGCCGGCCGGCCGGTCCGCGGTGGGCGAGGCCTCGGCGGGCGGGTGGCGCTGCTGTCGCTGGGCGCCGCGCTCGCGGTGACGGTCACAGCCTGCGACGGCGGCGACGGCTCCTCCGTCGAACCGCCAGTGGGCACCTCAACGGCTGGGACGAGCGAGCCGGCGACGCCGGGCACCGGGGGGCCCACCAGTCCGACGGGGTCGGCATCGCAGGGCTCGGGCGTCGGTACGACCAGGCCACCGACCACCGCGCCAGCGGTGCCGACCTGCGCGGCGTCGGTGCTGGCGGCGGCGATCGCCGGCTCCGAGGGCGCGGCGGGCACGGTCTACACCCGGATCACGCTGACGAACAACTCCTCGGCGCGCTGCACGCTGCGCGGCTACCCCGGGGCGTCGTTCGCCGACGCGGCCGGCAACCAGCTCGGCGCCCCGGCCGACCGGACCGGGAACGCGGGCGCCGCGGTGGTCCTCGCGGGCGGAGGCAAGGCCGAGTTCACGGTGCTGATCGCGCAGACCGGTGCGCTGCCCGGCTGTGACACCCCGGCCGGCTCCACGAGCGCCGCGAACCTTCGGGTCTACCCGCCGGACAACACGGTCGCGCTGCTCGTCCCGATGCCCCAGGGCCAGCTGGCCTGCAAGAGCCCGTCCATCCACCAGCTCAGGGTCACCAGCGTCGCCGCCAGCCGCTGATGGGGAGTCAGGGGAGGCGCCGGCGCCAGTCGCCGTCGGGGACGAGCGGGCGGCCCGCGGTGGCGGCGGCCTCGCAGAGGTAGCCGAGGACGCGGCGGCCGTCGGCGAGGTCGACCCAGCCGAACCCGAGCGGGGGCACGGTCTCCAGCAGCAGCTCGGCGATCGCGGGCCGGGGAAGCCGCCACAGCTCGCCGGTCGCGCTGGTGGTGACGGCCGGGTCGCGGACCAGGCCGGGCCGCGCCGGGTCGCCGCCGAGGTCGTGCAGCCGGTAGCCCGGCGCGGTCCGCACGCGGCCGAGCGGGACGGCGCCGTGGCGGCTGATCCGCCCGTGGGCCGGGAACCCCGCCATGTGCGCCCCGACGACGAGCAGCGGGACGGCGGGCTCGGGCGAGGCGGCGGGGCTGGGCCGCGCGGGCCGCGGCGGGTCGGTCATGTCCGGCATCGTCGCGGCCGCCGGGCCGGTTGGCCAGCGAAGGGGAGGCGCGACGCCGAACGGCCCCGCCGCGAGTGACGGGGCCGTTCAGGGAGGGGACGCGCCGGGCGGGTCTCGACGAGACCTGCCCGGCGCGCCGGTGTGGCTGTTGGAGCTGGGCGCTAGTCCGCGATCGGGGTGTTGCCGAGGACCTTGTAGCCGGCGGGCTGGCCCTTGTCGTCCAGGGTGGCGGTCAGGCCGCCGAGGACGCAGACGGCTGGCTGCTTCGCGTCGGCCTTGCTGTTGCAGCGGAACTTCATCCCGCCGCCGCCGGGGATCTCGGTCTCCTTCATGTCCTTGATGGTGGAGGTCACGGTCGCCGGGGTGACGTCGCCGGTGATGCCCTCCGTCGCCGCCTGGAGGCTGCCCAGGAGCGAGAACATGATCATGCCGTCCTGGAAGCTGAGGTCGATGTCCTTGCCGTAGGTCTCGGCGACCTTGGTGTAGAGGTCCATCGRCGGGCTGGACGGGCCGAGGGGCAYGGTGGCGCTGATGACCATGCCCTTGAGGGTGGCCCCTGGGACGGACTTGCGGGTGGAGTCGGTGATGCACTGGGAGATGGCGCTGATGGTGCCGGTGAAGCCGACGGCCTTGAGGCCGTTCATGGCGCTGATGCAGAAGGAGTCGTTGCCGATGATGAAGACCTCGTCATCCTTCTTCGAGATGACCTCCTGCATCTGGGGGGTCATGTCGGCGGTGCCGGGAGCGATCCGGATGAGGTCGTAGCCGAGGCCGGCCTTCTGGAACAGCGGCGGGGCGATCTCCTGCGCCGAGTGYAGCGCGGCCGGGACGTCGATGACGACAGTGGCGACCCTCTTGTTGCCCTCGTCCTGCGCGACCTTGATCGGCAGGTCGATGACCGGGAAGGTCGGGTTGHCCAGGGCGAACGTGGTCTGGCTCAGGAGCAKGTCCGGCGTGCTCGAGCCATAGATGAAGACGGGGATCTTGGCGTCGTTCAGCGGCTTCCAGGCGGAGTCGACGACGCTGGAGGTGCCGATGACGACGGCGGAGACACCGTCCTCGACGAGCTTGTTACCGCAGTCGGTGGCCTTGGACAGGTCGCCGAGGGTCTCGCAGAGGTCGATCGTGATCGGCCGGCCGCCGATCCCACCCTTGTGCTCGTTGAGGTACTTGACGGTGGCGTCGGCGACCTTGTTGTCGTTCGTGTGGTCGGCGGTCGGGCTGGCGCCGTCCGTGACCACACCGATCTTGACCGGCGCGCCGGTCGCCTTGTCGACCGCGCCGAGGGGGTCCGCGGCACCCGCGGAACCGCTCGCCGGGGGGGTGGGGGTGTCCTTGTCGTCTGAACCGCCGCAGGCGGAGACGAAGGCCAGGCTCGCGGCCAGGACGGCGACGCCGGCCACCCGCAGCCGTAAGGCGCCGGCAGGGCCGGTGTGCGATGGCGTGGCCGCGGCGCGCGGATGCGGCCGCTCCGAGGCTGATCGACCGGTCAGTCCACGAATGAGTGGCATGTCCCCTACCTTGTCGTTGGACGTTGCGTGAATACGAGAAGCACGTCGGCCCATGGGGGCGGCGGGCACCGGCCGGGCTGCGCGTCCCGACCTGGCTCTACGTGGTGTGCGTCGTGTGGCATGACGGGCTGTGACGTCCGCCACGATCGTGTGTTCAGTTAGTACTCGATTCCGACGTCGGCGTCAATAGACGGTAAACCGCCGGGCCGCGAGAGGGTCGCCGAGCTGGTGTGCTTCGCGGTGCCACTGTCGGCGACCTGATCCCGCCGCGATCCGGGTCGGATCGTTGCGTCGCGCGACCGTCCGCGCCTCCACGCGTCACCACCTGGAAGCGCCTCCGCGGGGAGCGGCGGGAAGCGGAACGGCCCCGCCGCGAGCGACGGGGCCGTTCTGGGAGGGAGCGCGCCGGGGGGTGTCTCGGTGAGACCGCCTGCCCGGCGAGCTGGGGTGGTTGCTGGATCTGCTGGATTCGGTAGCCGGATGGGGCCCTGTCAGCTGGCGATCGGGGTGTTGCCGAGGACCTTGTACTCGGCGGGCTGGCCCTTGTCGTCGAGGGTGGCGGTCAGACCGCCCAGGACGCAGACGGCCGGCTGGGCCGGGTCGGCCTTGCCGTTGCAGCGGAACTTCATCCCGCCGGCGCCGGGCAGCTCGGTCTCCTTCATGGCCTTGATGGTCGACGTCATGGTCGCGGGCGTGATATCACCCGTGACGCCGTCCGAGGCTGCCTGGAGGCCGGAGAGCAACGTGAACATGATCATGCCGTCCTGGAAGCTGAGGTCGATGTCCTTGCCGTAGGTCTCGGCGACCTTGGTGTAGAGGCGCATCGACGGGCTGTCCGGGCCGAGCGGCGCCGTGGCGCTGACGACCATGTCCTTGAGCGTGGCTCCCGGGACCGACTTGCGGGTGGAGTCGGTGATGCACTGGGCGATGGCGCTGATGGTGCCGGTGAAGCCGACGGCCTTGAGGCCGTTCATGGCGCTGATGCAGAACGAGTCGTTGCCGATGATGAATGCCTCGTCGGACTTGTTCGAGACAAGCTGCTGCATCTGCGGGGTCATGTCGGCGGTACCGGGCGCGACGCGGACAAGCTCGTAGCCGATGCCCGCCTTCGCGAACAGCGGCGGGGCGACCTCCTGTGCCGAATGCAGCGCGGCCGGGACGTCGATGACGATCGCGGTGACCTTCTTGTTGCCCTCGTCCTTCGCGATCTGAATCGGCAGGTCGATGATGCCGAAGGTCGGGTTGCCCAGCRTGAACGTCGTCTGGCTGGTCAGCAGGTCTGGCTCACCCGAGCCGTAGACCATGACAGGGATCTTGGCGTCGTTCAGCGGCTTCCAGGCGCTCTCGACGACGCTGGAGGTGCCGATGACGACGGCGGAGACGCCATCCTCGACCAGCTGGTTCCCACAGTCGGTGGCCTTGGAGGGGTCGCCGAGGGTCTCGCAGATGGTGACCGTGATCGGCCGGCCGCCGATCCCGCCCTTGTGCTCGTTGAGGTACTTGGCGGTGGCCTCGGCGACCTTGTTGTCGTTCGTGTGATCGGCGACCGGGCTGGCCCCGTCCGTGATCACACCGATCTTGACGGGCGCGCCGGCCGCCTTGTCGACCGGGCCGAGAACGTCCCCGGTGGCCGCGGAGCCGCTGGCTGTAGGGGCGGGAGTGTCGTCGCCCTTGTCGTCAGAGCCGCCGCAGGCCGAGACGAAGGCCAGGCTCGCGGCAAGGACGGCGACGCCAGCCACTCGTAATGGTAAGGCGCCGGCAGGGCGTGTATGGGATGGCGTGGCCGCGGCGCGCGGACGCGGCCGCTCCGAGGCTGGTCGACCGGTCAGTCCACGAATGAGTTGCATATCCATACCTTGTCTTCGGGTGTTGCGCGAATACGAGGAACACATCGGTCCCTGGGGCGGGTGGGTACCGGCCGGGCGACACATCCCGGCCTATCTGCGCGTGATGTGCGTTGCGTAGTACGACGGCCTTCGGGCGGTTCGTCACTTTCGCGTAGTCGAGATGCGATGGTGTCTGTGCCTACGCGATTCCGATGTCGGCGTCAACAGATGGTGACGCCCCGAGTCGCGGGAGGACCGCTGAGCTGGCGGGCCTCGTGATGAGAGTCTCGGCGGCTCAACCCCACCGTGGTCGGGCCGCCGAGACGTGGCGCGACCACGGTGGCCTCCGTGCGTCACGACCTGGAAGAGCCTTCGTCTGGAAGCGTTTCCCGAAAAGCACCGGGACGCCGAACGGCCCCGCCGCGAGCGACGGGGCCGTTCTGGGAGCGGACGTGCCGGGCGGGACGCTGACGAGGTCCCACCCGGCACGCTGGTGCGGTCGCTGGATCTGCTGGATCCGGTTGCCGGAGGCGCGTGTCAGCCGGCGATCGGGGTGTTGCCGAGGACCTTGTACGCGGCGGGCTGGCCCTTGCTGTCGAGGGTGGTGGTCAGGCCGCCCAGGACGCAGACGGCCGGCTGGTCCGCGATGGCCTTGCCGTTGCAGCGGAACTTCAGTCCGKCCGAGCCGGGCAGCTCCGTCTCCTTCATCGCCTTGATGGTGGAGGAGATCGTCGCCGGGGTGATGTCCCCGGTGATGCCCTGGGTCGCGGCCTGGAAGCCGGACATGATCGTGAACATGATCATGCCGTCCTGGAAGCTGAGGTCGATGTCCTTGCCGTAGGTCTCGGCGACCTGCGTGTAGAGGTCCATCGACGGGCTGTCCGGACCGAGCGGCACGGTGGCGCTGACGACCATGCCCTTGAGGGTGGCGCCGGGCACCGCCTTGCGGGTGGCGTCGGTGACGCACTGGGAGATGGCGCTGATCGTGCCGGTGAAGCCGACGGCCTTGAGGCCCTGCATGGCGCTGATGCAGAAGGAGTCGTTGCCGATGATGAAGACCTCGTCGGACTTGTTCGAGACGACCTGCTGCATCTGGGGCGTCATGTCGGCGGTGCCGGGCGCGACGCGGACGAGCTCGTAACCGATGCCGGCCTTCTGGAACAGCGGCGGGGCGATGTCCTGTGCCGAGTGGAGGGCGGCGGGGACGTCGATGACGATCGCGGTGACCTTCTTGTTGCCCTCGTCCTTGGCGACCTGGATCGGCAGGTCGATGACGGGGAAGGTCGGGTTGCCCAGCGAGAAGGTCGTCTGGCTCGCCAGCAGGTCGGGCTCGCTCGAGCCGTAGAGCATGACGGGGAGCTTGGCGTCGTTCAGGGGCTTCCAGGCGCTGTCGACGACGCCCGACGTGCCGATGAGGACGGCGGAGACGCCCTTCTCGACCATCTGGTTGCCGCAGTCGGCGGCCTTGGACGGGTCGCCGAGGGTCTCGCAGATGGTGATCTCGATCGGCCGGCCGCCGATCCCGTTCTTGTGCTCGTTGAGGTACTTGGCGGTGGCCTCGGCGACCTTGTTGTCGTTCGTGTGGTCGGCGGTCGGGCTGGCGCCGTCCGTGATCACACCGATCTTGACGGGAGCGCCGGTGGCCTTGGCGACGGGGCCGAGAATGTCCTCGGATCCCGCGGAGGCGTTCGTGGTCGTGGGGGAGCCGTTGTCGTCAGAGCCGCCGCCGCAGGCCGAGACGAAGGCCAGGCTCGCGGCCAGGACGCCGACGCCAGCCAGCCTTAACGCGGTCGGGCGGGCCGACGGCCGCGTGGACGCGACGGACCGGACTGGCTGCTGGGACGTTCGCCGGCTGGCGAGCCTCCACGGATGCGGCATGTTTCCCACCTTGTCTCCGGACGTTGTCATCGCGAAGATCGCCGAACTCGCTCGCGAGGCGTAACTGGCTGGGGCAGGGCCTCCCGGACACCTGTTCGTTCGGGTGCGACTCGCTTCGGGTTCGTCGATGGTTCGCCGATGGAACTGGGTTGTTTCGACCAAGTGGCCCAAACATGGTGCTGCCTGTGAATACTTGAATCTGACATCGGCGTCAACAGTTGCCGCTCGGCGGGCGCGGGTGGTGGCGGGTGCGCGCGCTCGGGCGGCGTCTGAGACGCTTGATCCACCAGAACTGGTCCAGGTGACGGGCCAGGCGTGGGGACGGTGGCCATCGTCCGGGCCACGCCGAGGCGGTGGAGGGCGGCGAGTGCGGCACGAGGGCAAGACCGAGGCCCGGCTGGAGCGCATCCGCGGGTCCGAGCCGCCGCGGCGGCACAACGCGCGGACGATCGCGGCGCTGACCAACAACCCGGGGTGYGCGCGACGGGCGGTGCTGGACGCGGCCGGGGTGGACAAGGAACGGCTCGCGGAGCGCGTCGGCTTCCCGGCGGCGTTCGGGCAGTCGCGGTTCGCGATCGTGCGAGGCAACGCGTTCGAGCGTCAGGTCAAGGCGGACGGCTGCGCCGAGCTGCTGCGGCTGCTTCGGGACCTGCTCGGCCTGGACCTGCGCGACGCGGCGTACACCGATCTCGGCGGGGCCGACTCCGGCGCGAGCCTGGCCGCGCGGCACGTCGCCGCGACGGAGCGGCTGACCGACGCTCCGGGCGACGAGGACGGCGTGGACGGGGCGTTGTTCGACCATCCGCTGCTGCGGCTGGAGGTGGCCGGGCAGGACGTCTACCTGGAACCGGACCTGGTGGCGTTCCAGCGCGGCGGGGCGTTCCACGTTGTCGAGATCAAGTCGTTCCCGGTGATCGACGGGCAGGCTGACGGGGAGAAGGTCGCGGCGGCCGCCGTCCAGTCGGCCGTCTATGTGCTGGCGCTGCGCCGGCTGCTCGGCCGCGACGCGGTCTCGCACGAGGTGGTGCTCGTCTGCCCGAAGGACTTCTCCAACGTGCCGGTGGCGGTGCGCCTCGACGTGCGTCGCCAGTTGATCGTGCTGGAGCATCAGCTCGCGAGGCTGACGCGGATCGACACGCTGCTCGACGCCCTGCCGGACGACCTGACGCTCGATCTTGGGCAGGACGGTGCCAGGGCGTCGGTGATGACGGCGGAGGCGCTGACAGCGGCGCTCGGCCGGGTGACGGCGCGCTACGCGCCCGGCTGCCTCTCGACCTGCGAGCTGGCCTTCTTCTGCCGGGGCGAGGCCACCGGGCGCACCGCCGCGCTCGGGGTCGGCGTCCGGGAGGAGCTGGGCGGGGTGGAGACCGTCGCCGAGGCGCTCGGGCTCGYGCACGGCACGGCGGCGCCCGACGACGACCAGGCCGAGTCGGCGGCGATGCTGCGGACCGTCGCCCGGGTCTACGCCGAGGCGCTGGGAGCCGCGCCGGGCGTGACCGCCCAGGGACGGCCGGCTCTGGGCCTGCTCCCACCGGTCACGACGCCCCAGGCGAGCGGGTCCGTCGGCTCGGCTGAGGCTGTCAGAGCGTCCGAGGCGTCCGAGGGGTCGGAAGCGCCCGGGGCGCCCGGGGCTGTGGGGAGTACCGGGGCCGCTGGGAGCGTGGGGTCCGCCGGGGTGACCGGATGAGCGTGATCGGCGCGTATGCGCGGGCGCTGGCGGTCCAGACGGGGTTCGCCCAGCCGGTCGCGTCGGTGCGGCACGTCCATCTCGCCCGGGCGCCGATGGTGCTGGTGCCGCTGACGATGGCCGGCGAGGCGAACGCGCCGCTCGCGGCCATGGTCGGCACCGACGAGTCCGACGCGACGCTGCTCGTCGTTCCTCAGCCGCGCGACCGCGACCTGCGGTTCGCCTTCGCCGGCCTGCTGGGGGATCTCCTCCTCGGCCACGTCGAGCGGTGCGCGGCCGCCGGCAGCGAGCCGGTGAAGCCGCCGAGGACACCGAAGCCGCCCGCCGACGGGCCCGCGCCGAGCGGCAGCGGCGGCGCGGCCGTTCCGGCCGTCGGGGCCGTTCTGGCTGGTCCCGCTGGCGTGGCCAGCGCGGTCCGCGCCAGCGACGGGGACCTGCGGGCCGACGAGGACGCGCTGGCGGCGGCGGAGGCCGCCCGGCCGGAGCGGTTCCTCGTCGCGCCGCAGGTGCTGGTGCCCAACCGGGCCGGGGTCGAGTTCGCGCGGCTGTTCGGCCGGTCGACACGGTTTCGCTCGACGGTGGGGGAGTACGCCGTTCCGGCCGGGGTGCCGCTGCTGGGCCGGTGGCTCACCTTTCTCGCCCAGCGCGCCGAGCATCCTGGCTCGTCGGCCCTGGTGGCGATGACGGAGGCGCTCACGTTGCACTGGGCGACCGGGCAGAGCGCGCTGGAGGACGCGAACCTGGCCGCGCTGATGGCCTGGATCGAGCCGCCGGCCGACCTGTCCGGCCCCGAGGCCGCCCGGCTGGCCGAGGACCCGCTGGCCTGGCCACCGGCCGGCCCGACGACCGACCCCCAGTTCGACAACCGGGTGCTCGCCCCTGCCATCGCGGCGTACGGCGAGGCGGTCGCGCAGCTGCGCGCGCTCGCGGAGGCGGCCGGAGCCCCCGACCCGTTCGCCGCGGGTCCCGACGTCATCGACAGCCGCGGCCGTAGCCGCCTCGAGACCGCGCCGGCGTGGCCGTGGGCGCCCGGCGCGGCCGTGGAGCCGTGGCTGCGCGCCCGGGACGAGATCGCGCGAGTGGTGCGCGGGCAGGTCGAGCCGACGTGGCGGCTCATGTGGCGGGCCGTCCGGCGGCTGCGCGAGCTGCCGGAGGCGGCCTCCGTGCCGCGGCGCTGGGAACGGGACCGGGCACGGTTCAGCTCGTACTACGCCTACCTGCGGGACGAGGACGGCGGACTGCCGCAGGCGCGCCGCGACGGCGCGGTGGCCGCGGCCCGCCGGCTCGCCGTCCTGGAGCGCGAGCTCGCCACCTACGAGGCTGACCGGGCCTTCGACGACCCGCTGGTGTTCGCGAACCACCGGGTGACCGGCGAGGCGTTCGTGGGCACCGTGATCGCGGCCGAACGGGACCGCCGGATCGCGAACGAGCGCGGAACGCTCGTCACCAGGCCCGTCGTCGAGGTCCTCACGGGGGACCCGGTCCGGCTCGCGATCGGCACGAAGGTCTGCTCACCCGCGCGGGCCAGCCAGGTCGGGGTGGTCACGTCGCTGGAGCCGGTGGCGGGCGGGCTGTCGGTGTCGCTGGAGCTCAGCGGCGGGATGGGCCGCGCCAAGGTGCCGCCGCCGGGCAGCGTCCCCGAGGTGGGCGAGGCGATCAGTTACACCAGTGTGCTGCCGGACGGCGCGTTCTCCGCCGCGCTGCCCGCTCCCGAGGACACTCCGTGGACCCACGGCGGCCCGCCGGCCTCCTACGAGCCCACCGACGACGACGTCAGGGAGGCCTGGACATGAGCCGGGCTCCCCACGACTCGTCAGGGATCCCTGGGCTGGAGGCCACCGAGGCACCCGGGGTCCTTGCCGCGCGGGTCACCGACGCGATCCTGGCGGATCTGCGGTCGGAGCGGCACCGGGGAGTCGTCGTCGACTCGCCACCGGGCGCGGGCAAGTCGACGCTGGTGGTGCGGGCGGCGGTCGAGTTCGCACTCGCCGACGAGTCGCTGATGATCGTCGCGCAGACGAACGAGCAGGTCGACGACCTGGTCGAGCGGCTCGCCGCCGAGCTCGCCGACAGGGCGCCCGACGCACGGGTCGGCCGGCTCGGCCGCGCCGGCTACATCCCGCCGCCGCGGATCGACGGACGGCCGAACGTCACCGTCGGCAGTGATCTGCGGACGATGGGGGATCCGCACGTCGTCGTCGCGACCGCGGCCAAGTGGGCCTATGTGAAGGACCGGGCCTGGCGGTGGGCGATCGTCGACGAGGCCTACCAGATGCGCTCGGACGCGCTGCTGGCGATCGCGAGGCTGTTCGAACAGGCGCTGTTCGTCGGCGACCCCGGCCAGCTCGACCCGTTCTCGACTGTCGACAACGACCGCTGGCGCGGCCTGACCTGGGACCCGATGCGCAGCGCCGTCGCCGTCCTGCTGCGCAGCAACCCTGAGCTGCCGGTGCACCGGCTGCCGGTGTCGTGGCGGCTGCCGCGCAGCGCCGAAAGGGTCGTCGCCGACGCGTTCTACCCGTTCACCGGCTTCCGGACCGGCAACGGCCCCGGCGACCGTCTCCTCACCTTCACCGGCGCGTCCGATCCGAGCATCGCGGCTGGTGCGGGCCCTGCCCGCCTTGTCGGCTCGAACGTGGCGCGGGGCGGCACCCCGGCCGGAGCCGTCGACGACGTGCTGGACGTGGCGGCGGCGACCGGATGGGGGCTGCTGGAACTGCCCGCCCGGCACACCCCACGGACCGACGCCGAAGCGGTGCGCGCCGTCGCCGACGTCGCCCGCCGGCTGGTCGCCCGCGGCGCCGTGGCCCGCTCGCTCGACCGGGGCGGCGAGGAGCACCCGGTGACGGCCGGTCGGATCGCGATCGGCACGGCCCACCGTGACCAGGCGATGGCGGTCCGTGGCGCGCTCGGCGACGACCTCCCGGGCGTCGTCGTCGACACCGCCAACCGGCTGCAGGGCCGGGAGTACGACGTGACGATCGTGCTGCACCCCCTGTCGGGCCGCCGGGACGCGACGGCGTTCCATCTGGAGGCCGGCAGGCTGTGTGTGCTGGCGTCGCGGCATCGGCAGGCGTGCGTCGTCGTCGCCCGCGCCGGCATCCGGGACCTGCTCGACACCCACCCGTCCGGCGGGCCCGTGCACCTGCACGAGCCGGTCCGCTTCCCCGACGGCTGGGCCGCCAACCAGACCGTGCTGGCCCAGCTGGAGCGCCACGCGGTCCGGCTGTGACCGTGGCGGGTGTGGCCGGCGGCGTCGATCACCGACGTGCCGGACATCGCACGACGAACACCTCCGCGCGGCGTGGCGCTGGGTAGGGTCGGCGGTCGGGGAGGCGGCGAGGCGGAGGGCGGCGGCGATGCTGGCCGAGACGGGCGCGGCGCCGGTGGAGGTGCTGCGGGCCGAGAGCGTCGACCTGGTGCGGGGCGGGCGGTACCTGCTGCGCGAGGTCGACCTGACCGTACGGGCCGGGGAGCACTGGACGCTGCTCGGGCCGAACGGAGCGGGCAAGAGCACCCTGCTCGGCCTGCTCGGCGCCGTGACCCACCCGACGCGGGGCACCGTGCGGGTGCTGGGTCGCCAGCTCGGCAAGGTCGACGTCCGGACGCTGCGTGCCGACATCGGGCATGTCAATCCGCGCCACCCCCTGCTGTCGCCGCTGACCGTGCGCCAGGTCGTCCTCACCGGCGCGACCAGCACGATCGACCTCGTTCCCCGCTGGACGCCGTCCGCCGAGCAGGAGCGCGACGCGGACGAGCTGATCGACCTGCTCGGCATCGACGGCATCCGCGCGGCGCGCTGGCCGGAGCTCTCCCAGGGCGAACGCGGCCGGGCGCTGATCGCCCGCGCGCTGATGCCCCGGCCCCGGCTGCTGCTTCTCGACGAGCCGACGACCGGCCTGGACGTGGCCGCCCGTGAGCAGCTGCTCACGGGGCTCGACGAGCTGCGCGCCGAGCATCCCGACCTCGCGAGCGTTCTCGTCACCCACCACCTCGAGGAGATCCCGGCGAGCTCCACGCACGCCCTGCTGCTGCGGGAAGGGGAGGTGGTCGCCGCCGGTGACATCGAGGAGGTGCTGACCACCGACCGGGTGAGCGCCTGCTTCGACCACCCGATCCGGGTCGCGCGCCTCGACGGCCGCTTCGTCGCCCGTGCCCAGCCCGGCCGCTCTCTCACGGACCGCCGCTCCCGCCCCGCGGACCTCTGAGGGACCTCCCCGCAGGAGCCCCGCGGGCGTCCGTGCCAGGGGCGGGCATGTGCCAGGGGCAGAGACGGCGCCAACTGGGTCAACTGGTGGGACCGCACGCGCGTGCGGGGACTTCCGCGGCCGGCCCGGGCGCCACCGCCCGCGCGGCCGCCGGCTGGGCAGCGGGGGCCGCGGGAACCGGCGCGGCACAGGTGCGGTAGGACGGAGCGCCGACGCCGGCGCAGGCCGCCCAGGTCAGGAGACAGCCGGCGGCGACGGCGACCAGCCAGAGCAGCTGCGTGCCGCCTGGCTCACGGGCACGGTCACTGGTCATCGCGGCTCCTCGGAGACTGGTTGGGACGTGGCGGGTGGGGGCCGCCGAGCGGGCCGTGGGCGGCCCCCTCGACGCTGGGTGGGTACGGGTGCGGACGCCGGGTGTGTCAGGTGGCGACGGAGACACGGATCGCCGTCAGCGCGATGACGGGTCGGAGCGGGCAGGGAAAGCCGTTGAATGAAGCCGGAATCGGGCCGTGACGCGGTATCTGGGCGATGGGAACGGCCTCGGCGGTGCGGGGCCACGGTGCGCCGTGTGAACGGCGGAACGCCAGGTACTGGGAATGGTGCGCCTGACAGCCGTCGCGTCCGACGGCCGTCGCGCTGGACGAATATCTCGCTGGACAAACATCGCGCCCCACCAGGCCGCCGGTCGTCACGTGCCCGCCCTGAGCGCGGTGTGGAGGCGACGATAGCCGGGGCCGGGGAAACCGGCAAATGGCCGCGCGAAGGCGGTGTTTGCCCGTGGGAAACCGCGCTGACCACGCCGGATGGATGGGTAGAGCCACCGGATCGAGGGTTCGGTGACGGTACGTCGTGCCGCGACGCGGTCGGCGTCGGGCGGCAGGCCGCGCGACCCGCCGGGTGCCCGATCGGGTAGGTGTCCACTCTGCGGGGCCCGGCCATGGCGGCGCCCGCGTCCGTCGGCGGGGACGGTGAGTCGGGGAGGACACCGCTGGTCGGTCGTGCCACGGCGGGGCTGGTCAGGTGTGTTGTCTTCGTCACCGTCGGCAGGACCAAGGGCATGAGCGGACGGTCGATACGTTTGAATGAAACGCAGAGTTATTGATCTATGACCTTGTGTAATCGTCGTACGGGTGGTTCCCTCGATCGGCGCGCGATACTTGGTTGGCGCGCTCCGATCCGGCACGATGGCCGACATGAACGCGGTGGGTGAGGGTCAGCAGGGYCCGTTACGGGTCCGCAGCGCCCTGTTCGTCGACTTCGAGAACATCCACATGGGGCTTCAGCGGCTGGATCCCGCCGCCGCCAACYGGTTCGCGGTCAATCCGCAGGGGTGGCTCGGCTGGCTGGAGAGGCTCGGCTATCCCGCCCTGGCGACGGACGACTTCCGCCGCGATCTCCTTATTCGGTATTGTTATCTAAACCCCGTGAGCTCGGCCCGTTACCGGGCCTATTTCACACGGGCGGGCTTCCATGTCGTCGACTGCCCGCCGCTCACCGCAGCGGGGAAGAACTCGGCCGATATTCACATCGTCATCGACGTTCTGGACATCCTCGTTCATCCGACCCGGTTCGACGAAGTAATCCTGCTGTCGGCCGACGCGGACTACACCCCGGTCATGCTTCGGCTGCGCGCCCACGACCGTCGAACGGTGATCATCACAAGCGGGCCGTCGGCCAGAGCGTTCCGCGCGGCCTGCGACCACGTGGTCGGCGAGGACGCGTTTATCGACGAGGCGCTGTCGGCCGACTCCCGGCCGCTCAACAGCAACGGCGGCACGCATGGCTACAGCGGTACGCCGAGCTACAGCGGTACGCACGGCTACGGCCATGACGCCACTCCCGCGCTGAACGGCGTCGGCCACGCGGCCGGCCAGGTCGCCGGTCCGCCGGTCACGGCGGCGCATCCGGGCGAGGCGGGCGCTCTCGTCCACGCCGGCCAGGTGACGACCGGGGTCGCGGACCGCGCCCCATCCGCCGCGGACCGGCTGGCGGGCGATTCCGCGGCCAGGACCCCGGCCGGCGCCGGCGCCGGCACCGGCGCGGCGCCCGACGGACGGTGGGGAACCCACGCTGACGGCCCCGCGCGGTCGTTATCCGCCTCCACCGCCATCACCCCGGGGCACTTATCGGTGCCCCCGCGCTACCTCGCATCCCCGCGGCCGTCGGCCGCCTCGCCCCCGCACTCCCCGGCGTCGCCGCCGGCGCTGACGCACTCGCCGGTGCCGACGCATCCGGCACTCCCCGGGTTCGTACCGATTCCGGCACCGCCGAACGGCCAGTACGACGGGCAGCTGCGCCGCGTCATCGCCGCGAAGGTGGGCGAACTCGTCGCCGCGTCCGACCGGCCGATCACGCTGGCGTCGGCCGCCCAGCTGGTGCGCGCCGACCTCGGCCAGGACGTCACCGACGGCTGGGCGGGCACCGGCTCGTTCAAGAAGCTGCTCGCCCAGGCCGACCTGCCGGGGCTCGCGATCTCCGCCGCGCCGGAGTACATCTACGACCCGCGCAGGCACAGCCCCCCGCCCAGCGGCCAGACCCCCGGCGCCGGCCAGCCCGACCAGGACGGCCCGCGCTCGGACCTCGCCAACCGGATCTCCCAGGTCACCGACATTCCTCGGCTGTCCGCGCGCGAGTTCCGCACGCTGTTCGAGGAGCTCGCCGCCGAGGTCGCCGAGCACGGCTTCAGCCGCACAGGCACCTCGCGCGCCGTCCGCGACCGCTGCGCCGAGCGTGGTGAGCACGTCGGCCGCGGCGCGGTGAACTTCGTGCTCAACGGTCTGCTCTACGCCGGCCGCCCGCCGCGCCCCGGCGACGACGCGGGCACGCTGGCCTGCGCGTTCGCCGACAACGCCATCGTCCTGTGCCAGAACGCGCGGATGGAGCTGTCCGCCGACGAGGTCGCCCACCTGCGCGCCTGGATCGTCGACGCGCCCGTCCTCATCGCGGACGTCGCGGACGTCGCGGACGTCGCGGACGTCGCGGACGTCGCGGACGTCGCGGACGTCGCGGACAGGCCGGGCGGGCCGGGCGAGTCGGCTGAGCCGGCCGCCCCCGCCGAGCCGATGGCCGCCGAGCCGTCGGCTTCTGCCGAGCCGTCGGCTTCTGCCGAGCCGTCGGCTTCCGCCGAACGGCCGGATTCCTCCGAGCCGTCGGACCCTGCTGAAACGGCCGCCGCCGCTGAGCCGGTCGCCCTCGCCGAGCCGGCCGTCCCCGCTGATACCCGCGTCGATCTGGTCGGCCGGGCCGGCGCGTGACGCCCGGGCGCGGTCCCGGGAGGGGCATGGCCGGACAGCCCTCGGCGCCCGCCCGGTGACCGGGCAGGCGCCGAGGGACCAGGGCGTCAGGGGGATGGCTGTGTGGGGGCGCCGAACCGCGCCAGCAGGCCGGCGTAGGGCTTGGGCGGTGGCGGGGCGTACTCGCCGCGCGGGCTGGTGATCAGGCCGAGCCGGATCAGGCCCTCGACCAGGACGGTCGCGGCGGCGACGCCGTCGATGACCGGGACACCGAGCTCGGCCGTGAGCGCCTGGCACAGGTCGGCCATGCCGGCGCAGCCGAGGAGGACGACCTCCGCCTCGTCGTCGGCCACGGCGGCGCGGCACTCCGTGAGGATCTTCGCGTTCGCGAGTGGGTCGGTCTCCAGCTCCAGCACGGGCACCTCGCAGGCCCGGACACCGCGGCACAGGGCTCGCAGGCCATAACGGTCGGCCAGGTCCCACGTCCGGCCGCGGGACCGGGCAAGTGTGGTCACCACGCTGAACGACCGGCCGAGGAGGCTCGCCGCGTGCATCGCGGCCTCGGCGATCCCGACCACCGGGCCGCGGGCCAGCTCCCGGGCCGCGTCGAGGCCCGGGTCGCCGAAACAGGCGATGACATAGCCGGCCGCCCCCGCCGCCTCGCCACGCGCGACCTCGGCCAGCACGCCGGGCACCGCGAGCGCCTCGTCGTAGTGGCTCTCGATCGACGCGGGCCCCATCGAGGGGCTGACCGCCTCGACCCGGGTGCCTGGGCCGGCCACCTGCCGGGCGCAGGCGCCGATCAGCTCGGTCATCGCCCGTGAGGTGTTCGGGTTGATGACCCGGATGAGCGGCCCGGTCGGCGTGGCCGAGGGGGCCGCCGGGTCGGTCGTGGCCGCGGAGCGCGCCCCGGCCTCGGGAGCGGGAGCGGCCCCCGGGGTCAGGGCGGGCCGCCGTACCTGCGTCGTGGGCATGGAAGGGCGGCTAGCCCTCGGGCGCGACCGGCGCCGCGCTCGGCGTCGGCTGGGCCGGGATGCTGGCGGTGGCCGCGGCCGCGGCGGCGTCGAGGGCCGGCTCGCCGGCCGGCCGCAGCGAGCTCGCGGTGATCGACGAGCGGCTGCCGAGCAGGTAGTAGACGACGAGGCCCAGCCCCATCCCGATGAACCAGCTGTACTGGGCCGCGGTGTTCATCCAGCCGACCGCCGAGTCGGGGACCACCACGGGGATGACGGCGATGACGGCGCCGACGGCGGTCGCGATGACCGCGGGCGGGTTCACGCCCTTGCGGTAGAAGTAGGTTCCGCGCGGGCTGAGGGTGAACAGGTCGTCGACGACGACCACCTTCTTGCGGATCAGGTAGAAGTCGCAGATCAGCACGCCGAACAGCGGGCCGATGAAGGCGCCCAGCGTCTCCAGCGTGTAGTGGATGACGTCGGGGTTGTTGTACAGGTTCCACGGCGTGATGAGGAACGAGCCGACCGCGGCGATCATGYCGCCGGCACGCCAGCTGATCCGCTGCGGGCTGACATTCGAGAAGTCGAACGCGGGGGAGATGAAGTTCGCCACGATGTTGATACCGATGGTGGCGATGGTGAAGGTCAGCGCCCCGAGGACGATCGCCGTCGTCGAGTCGATGCGGGCGACGGTCTCCACCGGGTCGGTGATGAGCTCGCCGTACACCGGGACAGTCAGCGAGGCGGTGAAGACGACCAGGAGCGAGAAGAGCAGGAAGTTCACCGGCAGGCCGAGGAAGTTACCGGTGCGCACCGCGCCGAAGCTCTTCCCGTAGCGGGAGAAGTCGCCGAAGTTGAGCATCGGGCCGGAGAAGTAGGAGACGACCAGCGCGATCGCGCCGAGCATCAGCGAGACCGTCGAGGCGCCGCCCGTCCTGGCCACGCCGAGGTTCAGCGACAGCTCGCCCCAGCCGGCCTTGTAGATGAGGTAGCCGGTGAGCGCGAACATGACGACGTAGACCGCCGGGCCGCAGAAGTCGATGAACCGGCGGATCGTCTCCATGCCGGTCCAGAACACCGCCGCCTGCAGCACCCACAGCACCGCGTAGGTGATCCAGCCGAGCGTCGAGAGGCCGAGGAAGCCGTGCTGGTCGACGTCGGCGTACGGGGTGAGGCCCGACCACAGCTTGATCAGCACGACGTTGAGCGCGGCCGAGGCCAGGTAGGTCTGGATGCCGTACCAGGCGACAGCGATCAGGCCGCGGATGATCGCCGGGACGTTCGCGCCCAGCACCCCGAACGGCGCCCGGCAGATCACCGGGTAGGGGACGGCCGCCTGCTGGCTCGGCCGGGCGACGAGATTGCAGAAGAAGTTCACGATCGTGATGCCGACGACCAGCGCGACGAGCACCTGCCAGCCGGCGAGGCCGAGGGCGAACAGGCTGCCGGCCGTCACGTACCCGCCGACGCTGTGCACGTCGGACATCCAGAACGCGAAGATGTTGTAGGAGGTCCAGGACTGCTTGCGCAGCGGGGCCAGGTCCTCGTTCGCCAGCCGTGGGTCGTACTCGGGCTTGAGAAGGCCCGCGCCGATGGGCATTCCCGCGGCCTCTACCAGGTCGTCGTGTACGGCGGTCGTGCCCGGCGGGCCGGGAACCGCGGCGAGCTCGCTCATTCTCGCTCACTTCCTCTTGCTTGGCGTCTGATGGCGTTCCCGCGCGTGGGTCTCCGTTTCATCTCCGGCGGCGGCCCGGTCGCGCGCGAGCGGATTCCCCGTGCGCGGGCGCGCGGAGAAGCCGCCCGCGCACGGAATTCCAGCGCGGCGGACGGAACGAGGAAAGGAAGGCAGAAACCCGATTGGGGGGACCGGTGCTCGGACATATGGGTGCGGTCGGGCGGGGCGGCCGGCGTGCCTGGAATCAGGCTAGGATCTTGCTGTTTCGCCACCGTCACTGGCGAGATATATCTGCGTTGGCGACGGCGGCCGGCCGGCGCCGGGACGGCGGCCGCGCGCGAGCCTCAGGCGGGGAAACGGGCCGCTTCGTCGGGGAGCGCGGCGACCACGGTCTGCAGGCGGGAATGATGCGCGCGGGAGGCGGCCAGCAGGGCCGCGACGTCGCGGGCGACGAAGGCGCGCAGCATTCGCTCGTGGTCGGTGACCAGCGCCTCGACGGCGTCCCTGGACGCGTAGTCCATCGGCCGCACGGGCTCGGTGACGTTCCAGGCCGAGACATACATGTGCTCCAGCCTGGCCATCCCGGCGGGACAGACCAGCGCGAGGTGGAAGCGGCGGCTTTCCCGGTGGTGGCCGCGCGAGTCGCCCGTCTCGACCGCCCGCGCCATCGCCTCGTGCGCGGCGAGCGCCCGGGCGTCGTCCTCGGCGGTCGCTCGCCGCACCGCCGCCGTCAGCGCGGCCGCCTCCAGTACCTCTCGCACGACGTAGAACTCGCGCATCTCCGCCGGGGTGAGCGCCGCGACCGTGTAGCCGCCGCGGGCGCGGTGCACGACCAGCCCCTCGCCGACGAGGCTCATCAGCGCCTCGCGGACGGGGATCCGGCTCACCTGGTAATGCGCGGCGACCTCGTCGACGGGAATGGGGGAGCCCGGCGGCGCCGCGCCGTCCAGGATGACCCTCTTGACCTCGCGCAGGATCACCTCACGGACGGAGCCGCACCCCCGCGAGTCGGTGCTCAGTGTCCCGACCCACGCCGCGCTCGGCCGTGGCATCCGCATCTCGCCCGTCCCTCCGCTCGCCGGCGGCCCGGCGGGCGCGTGCCCGGCGCCGGCGCCGTCCGGCCGGACCATCCGCCCAGACCGCCCCGACCTTCGGTACGCGCACGTGCGGCGGGACGATAGTCGGCGACTGTTTCGGACTGCCGGCGATCCGATATCCACCTGTTGACATCCCACGGGGCGTGGCGGAGTTCGGCCGCCCCGACGGGCGCCGCCGGCGCGGCGCCTCGATCCGGTCTCGGTCCGGTCCCGTTCCCGCTGGGCGCCCCCGGCGGGCTCGCGGCCCGGAACGCCGGACAGCCGTCGACGGGGGAACATCAGTGGTGCCGGACCGGGTGCGCTCCGGGGCGGTTCGCGTCGGTGCCCCGGCGGTAATGTGACCACGAACAGCGCGGAACGGGGCCGGGCACGACGGTGGAAGGCACGGCGCCCGCGGGCAGGACGTCGCGCGGCGCGGTGGATCGCGCCGGCGCGAGGCGACGGTCGGGACAACGGCGGGTCTAGACAGCATCGGAGAGCGGTCGGCGTGCAGGACATCGCGTTGCCGGTGCGGCTGGGGCCGACGACGCTGATGGCGCGGATCGGCGCCGGCGGCATGGGCATCGTCTACTACGGCCTTCTCGGGCAGACGCCAGTGGCGGTGAAGGTGATCCGCGCGGAGCTGGCCGACGCGCCGGAGTTCCGCGCCCGGTTCCGCCGTGAGATCGAGCTGATGCGCCGGGTGGGCGGGGTGTGCACCGCCCGGGTCCACGCCGCCGACCCCGACTGGTACCCGCCCTACCTCGCCACCGAGTTCCTCGCCGGGCCCACGCTCGCCGACTGGATCCTGCGCAACGGCCCGGTCACCGGGCCGTCCCTGCGGACGCTGGCCGTCGGGCTCGCCGAGGCGCTGCTGGCCGTGCACCGCGCCGGCGTCGTGCACCGCGACCTGAAGCCCGGCAACGTGCTGCTCACCCAGGCCGGCCCGAAGGTCGTCGACTTCGGGATCGCGCTCGCCACCGACGTCACCGTCCTGACCCGGGTGGGCACCCCGGTCGGCACCCCCGGCTACATGAGCCCCGAGCAGCTCAACGGCGTCGACGTCGTCGGGCCGCCGGCCGACGTGTTCGCCTGGGGCTGCACCGTGGCCTACGCGGCGACCGGGCGCACCCCCTTCGGCGCCGGCCCGACCGACGCGGTGCTGTTCCGGGTGCGCCACGACCCGCCGAACCTGGTCGGGATCCCGGAGGATCTCGCCGGGCTGGTGGAGGAGACGCTGCGCAAGGATCCGGCGGACCGTCCGGACGCGGCCGAGCTGCTGCGCCGGCTGCTCGCGCTCGTCCTCGGCCCCGACTGGGCCAATGCCAGCGCCACGCGTAGGAGCGGCCCCGCCGCCGGCGAGGTTCCCGCGGACGCGGGTGCCGCGGGTAGCGCGGGCGACGGGGAGCGGGGCTGGACGCCCGAGACGGACGCGGACCTGGCCCGCGGCGTGCTGCTCGTGCTCGATCGGCACTGGCCGATCCGCGCCTACCTGCCGCCGCCGGTGACAGCGCCCCCGGTCGCCGGCCCGGCGCGCCCGGCGGCCGGCGCCCCGCCGGCCGTTCCGATGGCGCCCGCCCCTCGGCCCGCGCCCGGCCCCGGCCAGGCGCTCCCCGGCCTGGCACCTGGTCTCGCGCCCTGGCCCGCCCGGCAGTGGCCGCCCCCGGTTGGCCCGCCGGTGGGTCCGCTGCCCGTGCTCGGCCGGCCGGCGGCTCCGCTGCCGGCCGGTGCCCCACCGCGGACGGGGGCTCCACCGCTGCCCGCACCGCCCGTGCAGACGGGGATGCCGACGGGCGCGCGGGGTCCACTGGGCCCGCCACCACCGTCCGGCCCTCCGTTGGCCCCGGCGCAGCGAGGCCCGGGCGGGCAGCATGGCCCGGGCGGGCAGCACGTGCCGGGCGGGCACGGGCCGAGCGGTCCTCCCTCCGGGCCGCACCGCCTGCCGACGGGCGTGCCCGCGTCGGGCGGTCCGCGAACCTCGGGCGCCGGCTGGCGCCGCCCTCGCCGCGGCCTGGTCGGCGCGGGCTTCGTGGCGGTCGTGGCGGTCGCGGTGGCGCTGGTGCTGGTGGCCGTCTCGGTGGTGGCCCTGCGGCTCTTCAACCGTGACGACGGCGGCGCGGCGCCCGACTCGACGCACACGCAGCAGGCGCCGACGGCACCGGTGGGTACGAGCTCGGTCGCCCCGGGGGACGGCGCGACGCCGCAGGTCGGGCCCAAGACCGCGGCCGGGCCCGGCGCCGCGAGCTCCGCGGGGCCGTGCCGGTACGTCGCCACCGCCGCGCGCGGCCCCGCCGTGCCCATCCCGCCGTCGGTCGCGCACCTGCCGACCGGCACCGCGACGATGACCATCCAGACCAGCGGCGGCATGATCACCGCGGAGGTCGACGCGGCGCTCGCCCCGTGCGCCGTCTACGCGCTGCGGCACCTCGCCGGCGAGGGCTACTACGACAACAGCCTCTGCCCCCGCCAGACGGACGGGCCGAACGAGGCCTACTACATCCTCCAGTGCGGCGACCCGACCGGAACCGGGTCGGGCGCGCCGGGCTTCGCCTACGACGCGGAGCACCCACCCAGCGACTTCCGCCGGGGCGTGATCGCGCTCGTCCACGACTCGTCCGGGGCGAACGGCGCCCAGTTCGTCATCAGCTACGCCAACCCGAGCCAGGAGGGCCGGGAGGAGATGGCCGACCGCTACACCCCCGTCGGGCGGGTCGTCGACGGGTTCGAGGTCCTCGACGACCTCATCGCTCCCGGCGCCGAGGGCGGCTACGACGGGCCGCCGGCCAGCGGCGCCCGCATCCTGTCGCTCATCGTCGAGCCATAACTCGGCGTATCGCGCTGGCCCCGTAGCGGCGCGGCCGGGTGCGCCGATGTCCGTCAGCGCGCCGGGGGCACAACCGACCGGCAACGCTGACCCCCCTTAAGGGGGGATGAGCCGTACTTAAGCAGTCACACAGCAGGGCTTCCTAGTGTCCCGGTCGGCTCACATGCCCGACCCGTCCGCGATCCCCGCGGTCCGGCCAGGGCACTGTCCGGACCCATCAGGACCGCAGGGAGACCCATGCTGTTGACGTACGTCCGCCGCGAGCTCAGGGGGCGACTCCGGCAGACCGCGGTCGTGGCGGTCGGCCTCGCGCTCGCTGTCGCCCTGATCCTCGCCGTCACCGCCGCCTCCTCGGGGGTGCGCGACGCGCAGTCGAGCGTGCTCGACTCGATCTACGGCGTAGGCACCGACATCACGGTCACCCAGTCCGCGCAGCCGGGCCAGGGCGGCGGTGAGCAGTTCACGTTCGGCGGGCAGGCACCTGGCAGCACCTCCTCCGACGCCAACACGAACGTCTCCTCGGACAACCTGCGCCTCGCCCCCGGCTCGTCCGCGATCAAGGACGCCTCGGTCAGCGCCGTGCGCTCGACGCAGGGCGTCGCTGACGTGACCGCGACGCTGATGCTGCGCCAGACCAACTTCAGCGGCCAGGTCTCGGGGCAGAACCTCGACGACCTGCGCCAGCAGTTCCGTGCCCAGCGCGGCGGCCGCGTCAGCGGCCCGCAGGGCTTCACCGGCTTCGGCGGCGGCAACTTCAACGTCAACAGCCTGACCGTCGAGGGTGTCCAGCCCGGCGCCACCTCCCTCGGGCCGCTGTCCGGCGCCGAGGTCGTCAGCGGGGGCCGCGCCTTCACCGCCGCGGACGCGAAGGCGAACGTCGCGTTGCTGTCCAAGAGCTACGCGGACACGAACAAGCTCGCCGTCGGCGGCACCGTGACCGTCAAGGGCACCGCGATGAAGATCGTCGGCCTGCTCGACGCCGGCACGTCCGGCACGTCGCTGTCGGATGTCTACCTGCCGCTCGGCGTCGCGCAGAGCCTCGCCGACCTGTCCGGCCAGGTGACCAACCTCTAYGTCCAGGCGAGTTCCTCCGGCTCCGTCGACACCGCCGCCGCCGCGATCAGGAAGGTGCTGCCGGACGCCACCGTGCAGACGCAGTCCGACCTGGCCAACGGCATCTCCGGCTCGCTCTCGAGCGCGTCGTCGCTGGTCGGCAAGCTCGGCAAGTGGCTGTCGATCGCGGTTCTCGTGGCCGCGTTCGTGCTCGCCATCCTGTTCACGATCTCCGGCGTGACCCGGCGCACCCGGGACTTCGGCACCCTGAAGGCGATCGGCTGGAGCAACGGCCGGATCGTCCGCCAGGTCGGCGTCGAGTCGCTCGTGCAGGGCGCGATCGGCGGCCTCGTCGGCCTTGGCACGGGCCTGATCGGGATCTGGGCGATCAACTCGTCGCATATCAGGCTCGCCGGCACGACCAGCTCCGGCGCCGCGAACGCGGCTCGGGCGGCCTTCCAGGGCGGCGCGCCCGGCGGCGGCGCGGAGGGCGGCGGCGCCGGTGCCTTCGGTGGTGGTGGTGGTGGTGGGTATGGCGCCGGCGGCGCTGGCACCGGTGGCGGCGGTGGTGGTGGCGCTCGGCGGACCGCGAGCAGCACCGTCGACGTCCTGCTGCACGCGCCCGTGCACTGGTCGGTCATCGGCCTCGGCATCGGCCTGGCGCTCGTCGGCGGCCTGCTCGCCGGGGTGTTCGGCGGCTGGCGCGCCTCCCGCCTGCGTCCCGCGGCCGCGCTGCGCAGCCTCGACTGACGCAGCCTCGACTGACGCGGCCTCGACTGACACGGCGTCGACCGACGGCGGCCTCGCCGCGCTGGTGACGGCGTACCAACGCGGCGAGGCGCCCGGGTCCCCGCCAGCCACCTCCTCGACCAGTTCTCTCGGCGCGACGGAAGAGACGACCAGACGATCATGTACACACTTACCGGCGTCACGAAGACGTACTCGAATGGCAAGAAGGCGGTCAACGCCCTGCAGGGCATCGACCTGACCATTCCCGACGGGCAGATGGTCGCGGTCCAGGGCCCGACGGGTGGTGGCAAGTCGACGCTGCTGCAGATGCTCGGGGCGCTGGACCGGCCCAGCTCCGGTTCGGTCCTGCTCGGCGACGAGGACCTGGCCAAGGCGTCCGACTCGCGGCTGACGAAGCTGCGGGCCGGCAACGTCGGCATCGTGTTCCAGAGCTTCAACCTCATCGCGACGCTGACGGCGCTGGAGAACGTCGAGGCCGCGCTGGTCCCGCTGGGCGTGCCCAAGGCACAGCGCCGGGAGCGCGCCACCGCGGCGCTCGCCTCGGTGGGGCTCGCGGACCGGACCGGTCACCGGCCCGCCGAGCTGTCCGGCGGCCAGCAGCAGCGGGTGGCGATCGCCCGCGCCCTAGTGAAGGACCCGAAGGTGCTGCTCGCCGACGAGCCGACCGGGAACCTCGACGAGGAGACGCGCGACGAGATCATCGCGCTGCTCGAGGGCCTGTGGCGGGACCAGGGCCTCACCCTGGTGATCGTCACCCACGACTCCCAGGTCGCGGCCCGGGCGCAGCGGCGGCTGCACATCGCCAAGGGCAAGCTGCGCGACACCACGCCCGTGCCGAAGGCCCCGGCCCAGGCGCGGCCACCCGCCGAGGAGCCACCCGCCGAGGAGCGGCCCGCCTGGTCGAAGCCCGCCGACGAGGCCACCCCACCCGCCGGTGCCACCGCGGCCTCCCCGGCGCCCGCCGCGTCCTCAGCCGCCGCTGTCGCGCCGACCGCCGCCGTCTCTCCGGCCGCGCCGACCGACGAGGCGTAGCTCCACGACCCCCTGCCATCGGCCTGCCCCGCGCCGATCCGCGCCGGGCCCCAACCCGGCGCACGCCGCCTCGCGTCGATTCGGCCGTTCAATCGCCAACAACTAGGCGGGCTCGCGAAGGTCCACGGCCGGGACCCGCCGGACCGATCAGGACCACTTGTGGTTCTCGCCGTCGCCAGATCACCGGATTGAACGTCCACATACGTGCCGTGACGGCGAAACCGTTCTCCGCCACCGGAGTTACGCATCGCCTGGACGCCGCGCGCCGCCGCCGCCATCGTCGCCAGCGCTTTCACGGACGAACTCGACGGATGAGACCGAACGGTCATGTTACGTCGGGGTGTCGGATACGGGCGGCTTGCGCCGCTCTGCTACACTTCGCGGCAAGGCGACGGAGAAGACGAGGTACTACCGGGGGGGAGAAAAAGCCCGGAGGCTACCTTGCCGCGTGCGACGTTTATACCTGATGTGGCTTCGCCACGCAGTGTACACAGTTTCATAACGCACCAATTCGCGGGTCCGGCGGTCCGGCCAGGCGTCACCACGGATGCGACCCTGGGTCACATCGCCGGTATATTTGGTTACACCGCGTTTTTCTTCATGGCGGCCACCGTCATCTGGGGCCTGTTCCTCATCACCCGGCTGCCGGAGCGACATATCCGCAGGCAGACGCTGTACGGCGGCCACATGATGCTGGCGATTCTGGCGCTCGCCGCGTCGGTGGTACACGCCCAGGTGCATTACTTCCGCCACGACGCATACTACGCCGAGAGCAAGATCTGGTTGGTCTGGGGCGGCGCCAAGGCGGACGTCCTGCCTGGCATCCTCGGCCTTGAGGTTCTCCTGTTGGTGGCGTTCTCGATCTGGTTCCAGCGCCGCGTCGGCTATCGGCGATGGCACCGGTTTCACTGGTTCGCCTACCCGGGATTCGTCCTGATCGCGGTGCACAGCGCCTGGGCGTCGCGGGAGCAGCACTTCGGCGTCATCTGGGCGGCCATGGCGGCCGCGATGTTCGTTCCCCTGGCGCTGTTCGTGCTGCGCGTGCTCTCGCCAGCCGGGCGCAGGGATGAGGCCGACCCCTGGTTCGACGTCGTGGAGGCATTCGAAGATGGCATCTACCGCCGGTAACGACAACCCGCCTCACGATTTCCGGCAGGCCGCCTGGGACTCGCGGTGGATGCGGCCCCCGTCGCCCGGGGAGGACCTTGGCCAGCCCGGGCCACACGCCGCGCCCGACCCGGGTTTCACGGTGACGGGCCCGGCCTGGTCGCCGCCTCCGGAGCCTTCACCGGGGGAGTGGCGGTCAGCGTCGGCAACGCCGCCGCCGGTGCCAGGGCAGTCCCCGCCACCGCGCACCAGTCCGTCGGGACCGACCGGGTCGCCCTGGTCCTGGGCGCCGTCGCCGCCGTCGGTGCCGCCGCCGGGAGAGGGGCACGGTTCCGCGGGATCGCCTGGCGATTGGCACATGGTGCCGTCGCCGCCGCCTGCGCCGTCGCCGCGTTTCGATGATTCGCATCCGTCCTGGCCGCGTGACGCGATCACAGCGGTGTCGTTCACCGGCCCGGTCCCCGTGCCGTCGGTGCCGCCGCCGGGAGAGGGGCACGGTTCCGCGGGATCGCCTGGCGACTGGCACATGGTGCCGTCGCCGCCGCCTGCGCCGTCGCCGCGTTTCGATGATTCGCATCCGTCCTGGCCGCGTGACGCGATCAGAACGGTGTCGTTCACCGGCCCGGTCCCCGTCTCCGGCACTGTCACCGGCTCGATGCCCATACCGACCACGCCCATACCGACTACCGGGCCGCGGTACCCCTTGGCGAGCCAGGCCACGCACCTCGACCCGGGGCCGATGACCGGGCCGGTACCGACCGCCAGCCTGGCGCCGAGCCTCGGGCCGGCCGGGTCGGACACCGGTTCTGGTGTCGTCGTGCCGAGCGCCTCCCTCCCGGTGCCCGCCGAGCGCACGGGCCCGCTCGTGGTCGGATCCGGGACCGGCCCCCGTCCCGCGATGGGCACCGGCCCGCTGGACGTCGCGCCGCTGGCCCGCCTCGGCGGCTCGGCCGTGGGTCGGCAGTCCGGCCGGTCCGCGTTCCAGCCCAACCAGCGCCGCAGACCCGGCGGGCCGCGGCGCCGGTCCGAGCCGGCGGTGGTGAGCGTCGACAACAACCGCTGCCACCTCTACGCCATCTGCCAGCAGGAGGCGCCGTCGAGCTTCCTGCTCGCGGAGGACCACCGGCTCTACTACGACGCGGCGCCGCCGTCGCACCAGATGGCGAGCGTCCGGCAGGCAGCCCGCCTGTGCCCCATGCAGGCGATCACTCTCGAGAACGGCGGGAGATGACCAGACCTCGGCCGAGGCCCGACATAGCGCACGCACTGGCCCGCGTCGGCTGGGCCAGGATCGAGCACCAGCCGCGGCCGCACTCCGTGGTCATCGCGGGCGCGGGCATCGCCGGGCTGCGCGCCGCGGAACGCCTGCGCGAGCGCGGCTTCGACGGGCAGATCGTGTTCATCGGCGAGGAGCCGCACAAGCCCTACAACCGCACCCCGCTCTCCAAGCAGCTGCTGGCCAGGACGGGCCGCCTCGGTGACCTGAAGCTGCCCGTCTTCAGCGACCTGGACGCGGTCTGGCGGCTCGGTACCAGGGCACTCGGCCTGGACGTCGCCCGCAACCGGCTGCTGCTCGCCCGCGGCGAGGAGGTCGAGTACGACGGCCTGGTGATCGCCACCGGGGTCGAGGCTCGGCACCTGCCCGGCACACCGGTCTGGTCCGACCACGTCTGGACGCTTCGCGACATGGCCGACGCGCGCGGCCTGAGCCGGCGGCTGGCCGACGGTGCCCGGCACATCGCCGTGATCGGCACCGGCTTCATCGGCTGCGAGATCGCGTCCAGCCTCCGCGGCCGGGGCCTGGACGTCACCGTCATCGGCCGAGGCAACGCGCTGATGTCGTCCGCCATCGGCAAGCAGGTCGGCGGCCTGATGACGCGCCTGCACCGGAACAACCAGGTGACCCTGCTGCTCGGCCGCAACCCGGTGCGCTGGGCGACCGCGGACTCGCTCACGGAACGACCGCGGTCCGGCGCCGGCGTCAGCATCTGGCTGGACGACGGCGGCCGCGTCGACGCGGACGTCGCCGTGGTCGCGGTCGGCGCGCTGCCGGCGACGCGCTGGCTGCAGGGCTCCGGGCTGGACATCACCGACGGCGTGCTCACCGGGCCGACCACCCACGCGGTCTACATGGACGGCACCACCCCCGCGCTCGCGCCGTCGGTGGTCGCCGCCGGCGACGTCGCCCGCTGGCCGAACCTGCTGTTCGACTGGACGCCCCGGCGGGTCGAGCACTGGATCACGGCGTCCGAGCACGGCCAGGCGGCCGCCGACGCGCTGCTGCTCGGCCCCGACCAGGCGTCCGCGTTCACCCCGACGCCCCGGTTCTGGACCGAGCAGTTCGGCGTCCGCCTGCAGGGCGTCGGCCGCCCCGGCCTGGCCGACGCCTGCTGCCTGGCGGAAGGCTCGACCAAGGCCCTCGAGTTCGTCGCCGTCTACACCCGCCAGGGCGTGGTCGTCGGCGCCGTCAGCGCCAACGCCGGCGCGCGCCTCCTCGAGTACGCCGACCTCATCGGCTGGCCGCTCGACGCCGCGTCCCCGGCCGGCATGCCGGTATCCCGGACACCCATGGCGACGGTCTGAGAGACGCCTTCTGGCGGCGTCGCTCAGTCGAAGAGGTGGCGGACGTCGTCTTCGGTGAGGGTGGCGCCGAAGGCGGCGCCGTCGTCGATGACGCTGGTGAACAGGTGCGCCTTGCGGGCGGCCAGCGCCATCACCTTGTCCTCGATCGTGTCGCGGGCGACCAGCCGGTAGACCATGACGTTGCGGGTCTGGCCGATGCGATGCGTGCGGTCGACGGCCTGCGCCTCGGTGGCCGGGTTCCACCAGGGGTCGAGCAGGAAGCAGTAGTCGGCCTCGGTGAGGTTCAGGCCGAAGCCGCCGGCCTTGAGGCTGACGAGGAACACGCTCGCGCCGCCGGACTTGAACCGTTCCACCACCGCGGCCCGGTCGCGGGTCCTGCCGTCGAGATAGCAGTACTCGACGCCCGCGGCGGCGAGCCGGTCGCGGACCCTGCCGAGGAAGCCGGTGAACTGGCTGAACACGAGCGCGCGGTGGCCGCCCCCGACGACGTCGGCGAGCTGCTCCAGCAGCGCCTCGATCTTGGCGGACGGCAGGTCGGCGTGGTCGTCGTCGATGAGGCCGGCGTGCAGGCTCAGCTGACGCAGCAGGGTGATCGAGCGCAGGATCGTGAACCGGTTGCGGCCCAGGTCGCCGACGAGGCCGAGGACCTTCTGCCGTTCCCGCTGGAGGTGGGTCTGGTAGAGCCGGCGGTGGCGGGGATGCAGGTCGACCTCGAGCACCTGCTCCTGCTTCGGGGGAAGCTCGGGCGCGGCCTGTTCCTTGGTACGGCGCAGCATGAGCGGCCGGATCCGCCCACGCAGCCGGGCGAGCAGCTCCGGGTCGTGCCGGCGCTCGATCGGCTGGGCGTAGTAGTCGCGGAACCGGGCCGGGTTCGGGAAAAGCCCCGGAGCTGTGATCGACAGCAGCGACCACAGCTCCATGAGGTTGTTCTCCATGGGTGTGCCGGTGATCGCGATCTTGAACGGCGCGGGCAGCAGCCGGGCGCACTGGTAGGCCTTGGACTGGTGGTTCTTGACCATCTGCGCCTCGTCGAGGACCAGGGCCGACCAGTCGAGCGCCGCGTAGTCGTCGATCTCGAGGCGGAACAGCGTGTACGACGTGACGACGACGTCCGCGCCGGCGGCGACGTCGCGCAGCGTGGCGCCGCGGCGCTTCGCCGTGTCGACGATGGTGACGACCCGCAGGCCCGGCGCGAACCGGCGCGCCTCCGCCGCCCAGTTGGCCACGACGCTCGTCGGCGCGACGACGAGGAACGGCGCGAACGCCCCCGCCGGCCCGCTCTCCGGGTGGGTCGCGTCCTGCTCGGGGAGGGATCCGGCGGCGGCGCCCGCGGTGGCGGTCTCACGGGCGTGGCAGATGAGGGCGAGGGTCTGCAGGGTCTTACCGAGGCCCATGTCGTCGGCCAGGATCCCGCCCAGCCGGTTCTCCCAGAGGAACGTCAGCCATCGGAAGCCGTCGAGCTGGTAGGGGCGCAACGTCGCGGCCAGCGCCGCCGGCGCCGCGAGGTCCGCGCGCGGCGCCGTGACCGCGAGCAGCCCGCCGACCTGCTCGCGCCAGGCCGCCGCCTGCCGCTCGACGACACCGAGCGTGGCCAGCTCCTCCCACAGGCCGGCCTGGAACCGGCTGATCCGTGGGCTCTCGCCCGACCAGTCCCCGAGAGTCCTGGCCTCCTCGATGAGCCGGCGCAGCGCCGCGAGCTCCGGCTTCTCCAGGCTGAAGTAGGCGCCGTCCGGCAGCAGCAGGTACTCGTCACCCCGGTCCAGCGCGACGAACAGGTCCCGGAAGCCGACCTGGTGACCCTTGACGGTGACGGTGACGCCCAGGTCGAACCAGTCGTTGTCGCCCTCGACGTCGTCGACGGACAGCGCGATGCGCAGGCTGTCGCCGACCTCCCGGTAGTCGGCCGCCTGGCCGTCGACCTCGACCCGCAGCCCCGGCCGTCCCGCCAGCAGCGGGAGCACCTCCGTGGTCACCCGCATCGTGTCGGCCCCGCGCAGCCGGGCGGCTCCCGGCGCCGGCAGCGGCGACTGGCCGGCCACCCCGGTCACCCCGGGCGCGCCGCCGGCCCCGGCCAGGAACCGCTCCGCCTCGGCGGCCTCCCTGGCGGCGGCCAGCAGCTCGGCGGCGGCGGGCGGCAGGTCGAGCGCGGCGAGCACCCGCTGCTCGGCGCGGACGTCCCGCGGCCCGGCCAGCGCCCCCGCCGCCAGGTCGCCCTCAGCCGCCGCGCCGCCGGGTGGACCGGGGGGCAGCAGTGGGGCGCGGACCTCCTCGCCGCCGATCTCGTACGCCCATTCCCAGGACAGGTCGAGGTCGTGGTCGTCGCCGTAGGCCGCCCGCAGCACCAGCGTGGGCGGGGAGACCTCGGGCAGGTCGAACGAGCCGTCGCTGGAGACGACGGGCGCCATGCGGCGCAGCCGCGGGTAGAACTCGACGCGGAACCGTTCCTGCCCGGCCGCCGGGACGACGAGCCGCCGACCTCCGAGCGTCATCCGTCGCAGTGGCGCGGGGACCGGCTCGGCGAGGCGGGCGAGCCGGATGTGCCAGTCGCGCCGGTCGTCGGTCGCGCCGGTCTCCGCCCGGTCGACGTAGACGAGCCCGTGGCCGTTCTCGCCGATGAAGGAGAACGGCACCATCTGAGGGGCGAGCTCGCCGTCGAGGCGCAGCGCGGGGACGATCGTCAGCGCCCCCGGCTCGCCGCCGCCGCCACCGCTGCCGCCGCCACCGCCACCGCGGCCGCCGTCGCCGTCGCCGTTCGGCTCGCGGGTGACGTCGAGGACCAGCTCGCCGTAACGGTAGGGCGCGACGTCGCCCAGCTTCTTACGGCCGTGGACGAGCCGCAGCCCGACCCCCTCGGCCTCGTCGAGCAGCGCCCACAGCGCCCTGCTGTCGAACGTCGACAGGTCGAGCCGCCTGCCGTCGCCCTGGCGGTAGCCGTAGGGGTACGACGACGACTGCCGCGCCCTGGCCAGCGCGAACATCTCCCGCAGCAGCTGGACGTGGGCCGGGGCGTACTCGGTGACGTGGTGCCAGGCGGTCAGCTGGTCCCAGCTGACGGCGTTCACCCAGCCAGTCCTGCCCTGCCTGACAAGCCGCGCGGTCACCCGAGGGTCCGCGCCGGCGTCCGCCACGAGGCTCAGCTCCACGGCGAGCGGCGTCGCTCCGGCGAGCGGCGGCGGTGCCCACCCGGCGAGGTGCCGGGCGTTCGGGTCCTCGTCTGCCTTGACCTCGAGGAGCTCGCCGAGGGACCGCTCCCAGGAAGGCGCCGCCGCGGCCCGTCGCGCGGGCCTCTGCTTCGCGGCGGCGTCCGGCTGTTTCCTCGCGGTGTCCGGCCGCGCGGCGTTCAGGCCCGCGGAGACCGTTCCCGCCCGCCGCGCCGCCACGGCCAGCGTCTCCAGCGCCTGCGTGGCCGCCCGCGCCGTGGACGATGCCGACACGGCCGGGCCACCGCCGGGTCGGTCGTTGGCCTGGTGGTCGTCGGCGGCGGCCAGAACCAGCGCGACAACGTGCTTGCAGTCGAGACCCACCGGGCAGGAACAGACGCCCGTGCCGAAGCTGCGCGACGCCCCGTCGCCCTCGAACCGGACGATCGTCGAGTAGGGCTTCGGCCCGGTGCCGCGCACCCGGCCGAGCAGCTCACCCGCGGCCTCGTCCCAGCGGATGTCGACGACGTTGCCGCGCAGCGCGTACGACGAGCCCCGGGCGTATGTCGCGTCGGAGACGGCCTCACGCAGGCCGGCGACGGTGGGTCCTAGGTTCGGTCCGGCGGCGGGGGAGCGCCGCGACAGAGGAGCCATGGTCCGCAACCTAGCAGCGGCGCCCGTTTCCGCCGGCTAGGTGCCTTTGTTCTCGCGGCCACGGCCCACCGAAAGCCCACGCCTCGCAGGGTGGTCCCGCCTACGACCTGATCACTGTTTGTGCCCTCCGGTGGTCACGATCTGGCTCCGTCGCCCAACCACGGCAAGGCGCAAACGGCGATCACCGAGCGGTCACGAGCGGTTGGCGTGTCGGGCGGGAGTGGCACGGCGAGATCTTGTTGCTGATGAGGACGCCGGCCTGCGGGCTTGCCGGTCCACGAGATTGTCGCGGCGTCCGCTGGCCGCATTTTCACGTTCCCGCGGGCCTGGGGCGCGGGCCACCGGCGGCCGGGATGGCCGCCTCCTCGCAGACGAGCCACTGGGTGCCGACGACGCGCAGGAGGGCGAGGGCCTCGGCCTCGGGGGTGCCGGGCCGCGCGGAGTAGACGACGACGGACTGGTCGACGTCGGGGACGTGCAGCGCGTCGCAGTCCAGCGTCAGCGGGCCGAGCGACGGGTGGACGACGGTCTTGCGGTGGCTGCGCCAGCCGCCGGCCTGGCCGCTGACCCAGAGACGGCGGAAGTCGGCCGATCCGGCGTTCAGCCGGGCGAGCAGCTCCGCCAGGCCCGGGTCCCGGGGGTACCTGGCGGCGGTGGAGCGCAACGCGGCGACCGCCTGGGCCGCGGTCGACTCCCGCTCTTCCTCGGTCTCCCCGACTCGACTGCGCCGGCTGTCGAGCTCCGGGCCGGGCAGGAACCGCAGCAGGTTGATGTTGCGCCACTCCGGCGGGATGGCCGACCAGTCGCCCTGCAGGGCGCTGGCCATGGCGTTCCAGGCCAGCACGTCGCCCTTGGCGCTCACGACGACCGTCGGTAGGTCGACGAACCGGTCGATGAGGCGCAGCACGCTCGGCCGGACATGCATCTCGATCATTCCCGGCGCGGGCGGTGCCCACCCGGCGAGGTGGAGCAGCTCGTCGCGGCCGGCGGTGTCGAGGCGCAGCGCCCGCGCGAGCGCCTGCAGGACCTGCGTCGAGGGCCGCGGCCCGCGGCCCTGTTCCAGCCGGACGAGGTAGTCGACGCTGATCCCGGCGAGCAGCGCGAGCTCCTCGCGGCGCAGCCCGGCGACCCGGCGGGTGGCCCTCGGCCCGGCGGGCAGGCCGACGTCCCGCGGCCCGACCCGCTCCCTGGCGCGCCGGATCGCCGCGGCCAGCCCGGCACGGTCGACGGTCACCCACCCAGCATGCTCCCGCGCGGGGCGTCGAGGCCGGCCGTGGACGGGACGAAGGTGGTACCGCCGGTCCCACGATCACGCGGCCCTCCTGCCCACCGCCGCGCCGCCGGATGCTGGTCCCATGACAACCGCGCTGATCACCGGGGCCAACAATGGCCTCGGGCTGGAGACCACCCGCCGCCTCGCCGCCCTCGGCTGGACCGTCTGGCTCGGCTCCCGCGACGCCGGCCTCGGCGAGAAGGCGGCGGCGTCGATCGCCGCCGACCAGCCCGGCGCCGACGTCCGGGCCGTGGCGCTCGACGTCACCAGCGACGACTCCGTCGCGGCGGCCCTCGCGACCGTCCGCGACGCGGGCACCGGACTGGACGTCCTGGTCAACAACGCCGGCATCGGCGGCGTCCGCAAGGCCCCGGCCGAGACGCTGCCGGCCGACTTCCTCGCCGTCTTCGGCGTCAACCTGCTCGGCCCGGTCCGGATGACGCATGCCTTCCTACCGCTGCTGCGTGAATCGCGGGCGCCCCGGCTGGTCATGGTGTCCAGCGGCATGGGCTCGTTCGGGGTCACGACGGACCCGGACCGGCTCGAGTCGACCCTGCRCGGCCTCGTCTACCCGTCGTCCAAGGCGGCGCTGAACATGGTCGCGACGATGTACGCGAAGTCGCTCCCCGACATCGACGTCCGGGTGGTCGACCCGGGCTACACCGCGACCGCGCTCAACGGCTTCAGCGGCCACCAGACCGTCACCGAGGGCACCGACGCCATCGTCGAGGCCTGCACCGCGGCCACGGCCCCCGCCCTCTTCTTCGACCGTTCCGGCCCCGTCCCCTGGTAGCGACCAGGCCACCGATCCGATCCCGCGCGCCGCGCCGGCCGGCGCCGGCCTCGAGCGTCCGACGTCGTGGCGCGTCCTGTCAGACGGCAGGGGCCAACGAGGGTGCGCGTCGTGCCCCTGGCGTCTGACAGGACGCGGGAGAACGGTCGGGCAGCGTGCGGGAGGGGGTGGGGGCGCATCCAGGACGCCGTGTGATCAGAAGGGTTGAGCCGCGTTCCCGGGCGACGCACTAGCGGACGTCGCGGGGGCGGAACTGGACGCTGATGCGGGGGCCGACGGGGCGGGCGGTCTTCGGGACGGCGTGCTCCCAGGTGCGGTGGCAGCTGCCGCCCATGACGAGCAGGTCGCCGTGGCCGAGCTCGTGCCGGATCGCCGTCGTCGCGCCGGTCACCGGGACGAGGGGGCGGTCATCGGCCCAGGGCACCGCGCCGCCGCCGACGCGACCATGGGCTCCGACCCCCGTGCCGCCGGGGCGGGCGGCTCGGCGGGGGTCGGCGGGGCCGCCCGCGCGCGGGCGTAGCAGGAGTGCCCGCGGGGCGCCGAGGACCAGGATCGCGACCATCGTGTCCTCGGTGGAGCCGCGACCGGTCCGGTCGCCGTGCCAGGCGACGCTGTCGCGGCCGTCACGGTAGAAGGCCAGCCCGACGGTCGCGAACCGCTCGCCGAGCTCCGCCGCGTAGTGCTCGTCGAGGGCCCGCCTGGCCGCGTCCAGGACTGGGTCAGGAAGCGGGTCGCCTTCGTCGTAGAAGCTGAGCAGCCGGGGTACGGCGACCGTCCGGTCGTACATCGGCCGCCGCTCGGCCCGCCAGGGGACCTCGGCGCGCAGCCGCTCGAACAGTGAGTCCGCGCCGGCGATCCAGCGCCGCCGCACGTCGATCCACGCCCCGCCGGCCAGCCGGTCCCGTCGCAGCCCGGCGCCCGGCGGCCCGACCCGCGCCGCCGCTCCCGCGCCCGACACGCCCGCGTCGGCGAAGCCGGCGTCGCTCGGATCCGTGTCGAGCGGATCCGTGTCGAGCAGTGACGCCTGGAATGGTGCTCCCACCATGCGATCAACGTACCAAACGGATGTTCGAATGCGCGGCAGAAGTGGCGGGTCGGGGGTCGAGGAAGAACGGCGCAGGATCGAACGCCTAGCGCCCGACCCCTGGAGGGCTTCGGCGTGGTGTGTCGTTGATGAACGGCCCGACTGGTGGCGACACTGGGTGTATGTCTGATCGCAGCGTGTGTCGGCTGTTTGTCGGGGCGCGGGTCGAGGATCCGCAGTTTCCGTTGAAGTACCAGCGGGATCCGTGGTGCTGGTCGCCGGAGGTTGGGTTTCATCGGGCGAGTCAGCCGACGGTCTCGGTTTCCAGAGTGCCGGATTGGGCCGGGCCAGCGGGCGTTCCGTCAGGACGATCGCGCCGAGGCGCTCCACCCTGCGGGCGACGACGTCGCCGCCGGCCCAGGCGACCTCATCGTCGTGCGCAGGAAGGCCGCGCCCGCCTCGCGCGCGGTCGCCGCGTCGAGCCCGACGGTGAGGCGCACGCGGGCGGACGCCCGGCCGACGCCGCGGTCCGCGACCGCGATGGCCAGCCACTGTGCCCCGGTCAGAGCCGAGCCGCCGGCGAGCTCCGCGGTCGTTCCACCGACTATTGGGTAGGCCGCCCCGCGCGGGTCACGAGCCCGGGCGAGCCGTTCCGGAAAGGCGAACCCGACCACGAGCCCCGCCGCGAGGTCATCGGTGACGCCGGCGGCAGAAGGCCCGTCGGGGGCGCCGGAGGAAGAACCCGCCGAGCTCTGGCCGCGTCTCGTCGCGAGCCGGATCGGACGGGCGCCCCGACAGGCGCCCGCCGCGGTTTTCGACGGCCGAACCGATCAGTTCACCCGGCCGGTTATCCAGCGGTATACCCAGTTGCCCAGGTGGCCTTTCTCGATCTCGACGGTGAAATTCTCTCTCCAGCTCCAGAGCGGCAGTCCCCAATGGGTTCCGGCATCAACGATCGGACCGGTGAGGGCGACCCAGTGCGTCGGTTCGGGCGTGGCCATGCCGTAGTAGGCCGGTCGCGGGGCCGGGTCTCCCATGAACCGCGTCACCGTATACGGGTGGCCGCCGGTCCGGGCGACGGCGGCAGCCCTTTTGGCCTGCAGAAGCTCCGTCGAGGCGGTGGTGCCGGCGTAGACGAGACTACTGCCGCCGGCGGTCAGCGTCGTGTTCACGGCGCCGATCTCCCCTTCGACCTTCCAGGATCCCCTGGCCTGGGCTTCGGCGAATCCGATGATTTTCTTCAGCAGGACCAGCATCCCGTCAACGTCGACCGCGAGGTGGCCCTGTTCGTAGACGGCGCCGGCCACGGCCGCGGTCACCTTCAGCGGATCGTACGGGCCGCCGCCGGCGGTCACGGTAAGAGTTCGCGGGGCGCCGTCGTATTTGAAAGTGATCGTCCACTGCTTGTTCGGCACCGTCTCCGCCACCACGACGTCCACGACGTCGATGCCGAAGCCGCACGCCTGTTGCAGCCAGTACTGCTTACGCTTCAGCTCCTCTTCGAGCGCCGGCGGGAACGGCGTGGCCGCCCACGCCGGCGCGGTCCCTGCCAACCAGGCGGCCTGCGTCGCCAGCCGGGGCGCGGAGTTGACCACGGCGGTCTTCAGGTCCGGCAGTAGCCGGGCTTCCAGGTCAAAGACGTCGAGCGCGCTTCCCGTCGCCTTTCCGAAGTTCGGGTTCCATCGCCGGGAGAAAGCGATCTGTGCGTTGTAGGTCGGTTCGTCCGCGACCTTGAACAGCATGCCGAGAACGCGGGCCAGCATGAAGTCAACGGTGTCAGGCCTGCCCGGGGGAATTTTCGTGGCGGCCTGACCGGTCAGATCGGCAATCATCGTGGGCGGCGGCGCGATCCCCCGAAACGGAAGCCTCAGGTACAACGTGTCCATCAGCGCGATGAACGTGGCCCGGTCATGCTTGAGAAGCTCGCGGACGGCGGTCGTCATCGCGCAGACCCCGAACTGGCCCTGCAAAATAACGTCCGGATTGTTGAGTAGTGCCCTGGCCCGGTTCGCCATAGCTGGATTACCGGCCAGTCCTCCTGTCGGGTCCGCCTCGATGCGGCCAACCTCCGCGAGCGCCGTCGCCAGGTTCATCTTCCCCCCACGTGAAAAACTCCGGCCGCCAGACGATATCTGCCGGTCTCGGGCGGAACGAAGGCTAGCACGGAGAAGGCAAATTTTCGGGAACTTCTGGAGTGTTAGGGGATTCGTCCCGTTTGGCGTCCTGGGCTGGCGCCCGAACCGTCGCGGACCGGTCCTGTCAGGGAACGAGGACGACGCGGTCGCCGGTGGCAGCGGCGTTGTCACAGGCCGGCTGGGAGGCGGCCGCCACACGCATGGGCGCGGTCAGCCGGATGCGTGCCGAGACCATGTCGCCGGGCACGTCTTCGAGGCGATGCACACCGGCAACCATGGCGGCGCGAGCCGGTCCGCCAGCCAACTCCGGGGAAGTCCGCCAACCTCCGCTGGGAACTCGCGTGGAGGCGCAGGTGCTTGGAAGATCGTTCGCCAACCATCGCTGGGAGTCACAGGCGCCCTCGGCGCGCGCCCGGCTCGCCGTCGCGGCTTGTCTCCGCGGGTGGCCCCTCGTGCCGCGCCGGCAGCCCGTGGATCAACTCTGTTTCGCGTGACCGCCATGATCGCGGTCTGGCCGCGCTTTGTCAGAGCGCCGCCCACAGGTCGGTGATGGCGCGGGCGAACTCGGCCGGCGCTTCCTGTGGCATGTTGTGACCGGTGTCGAGCACGCGATGGTCGACCAGGGCGGGAAAGTGCGGCTCGTGCTCGTCGCGCTTCCGCTGTGGTTGGACGGTGTCGTACGCGCCGTCCAGGACGAGGGTGGGCACGGTGATCGGCGGCTGTCGGGCCAGGGCGTCCTCGGTCGGCTGGTAGGCCGGGTCGCCGGCGACGAGTCCGAAGCGGTGCCGGTAGGAGTGGACCACCACGTCGACGAAGTCGGGGTTGTCGAAGGACGGCGTGGTCGCGGCGAAGGTGGCGTCGGAGAAGTCCCAGGTCGGTGACCATTCGCGCCACAGCAGCCGCGCGTAGTCGGACCGGTAGGTCGCCAGGCCGTGCGCACCGCGTTCGCCGTGCAGGTAGTACTGGTACCACAGGCGCCGCTCCAGCTCGGGCCGCCGGGGCGCCGACGAGCCCGCGATGTCCTGGACGTTGTAGCCGTTGGCAGTGACCAGCCCGCACACCCGTCGCGGCCACAGCGCGGCGACGACGCAGGCCGCCCGTCCGCCCCAGTCGTAGCCGGCGACCAGCGGCGAGTCCAGCCCCAGCGCGTCGATCAGCTCCGCCAGGTCGTGCGCCAACGCTGCCTGCTGACCCGAGCGCACGGTCGCGGCCTCCGCGAACCTGGTGCCGCCGTAACCGCGCAGGTACGGCACGACCACATCAGCCCCCTCGGCCGCGAGCAGCTCCGCGACCCCGTCGTAGGCCCGGGCGTCGTAGGGGAATCCATGCAGCAATATCACCGGCGGCCCGCCACGTCTGCCACTGCGTTCGAGTGCGACGTCGAGGACCCCGGCCCGGAGACGCCCGCTTTCCTTGGCTGCTGCCATCGATACCCCTGTGCCTGTGACCGCTCGTGGAATGGATCCGCCTCGGAGCTACCCGCTCCGGACCGTCACCACCGCGCCGCCATCCGATCCGTTGCCGGACACGGGATCGTCCCATCTCCGACTATCTGGATCCTGTCGTGTTGGYCAGGAGTGACGGCCCGCCAGGGAAAACGGCGATCGGCGTGGGAACCCGCGCCCGCGAGGCCCGTCGTCGCGGGTCGCGACACGGTCGAACTGGTGTTCGAATAGTTGCTCGCGGTGACCTATGCTCACGCTCTGACAAAGCGTGAGTGCGGGTTGGCCGGCGCGAGCAATACCGACCGATGCCCCGATGCCGGACCGTGTGCGTATCGCTCGATCAGGTCGAAATGGAGAGAGGCCTACGGATAGCGGTGGAACCGCTCGTATGGTCTCAGGGGGCGCGTCCGGGCTGGCGCACGGGGCGATGTCTCGGCATGGCCGAGCCGCTGCCTGGGTGTACCTGCCTGGGTGCGCATGGTGCGGGACGGGAGGGGACGCTCCGGTGGCTCGGCTGGGTATCGACAAGGAGTTCCTGCGGGACTTCGCGCGCCTGGACAAGCCCGTCCAGGAGAAGGTCACCGACACGTTCGCGAAGTTCGAGCACGCCACCCACTCGGGCCTGCATCTCGAGAAGATCAACAACGCGCGCGACAGCCGGCTGCGCACGATCCGGATCGACCAGTTCTGGCGCGGGGTCGTCCTCGCCCCGGACAGCGGCGACTTCTTCACCCTGCTCAAGGTCCTGCCGCATGACGAGGCCTACACCTGGGCCCAGCGGCGCCGGGTCTCGGTGAACGCCGCCACCGGCCGGATCGAGATCCGCGACAGCGTCGCCATGGACGCGACCCTGCCGGAGATGACCCGTTGGGCGAGCCGTGTCGACGAGTACCGGCGGCTGCTCGCCGACGTGGACGACGCGACCCTGCGGCGGCTCGGCGTCGACGACCAGACGCTCGCCTTCGCCCGCGCGCTGACCGACGTCGCCCAGCTCGAGACCGCCAGAGCGTTCCTGCCGGACAGCCAGTGGTCGGTGCTCTACGGCCTGGCCGCCGGGATGTCGCCCGAGGAGGTCTGGGCGGACATCGCGGCCGACGTCACCGGCCTGCGCGTCGGTGCGCCGCCGCCTGTCCCCGCTGACGACGCGGCGGCGGACCGGAGTCGTTTCGACCCGGACGACGTCACCGCGGCGGTCGAACGCAGCCAGGACCGGGTGGTGCTCGTCTCCGGCCCCGCCGCGCTGCTGGAGATGCTGAGCCACCCGTTCGACCTGTGGCGGATCTTCCTGCACCCCGTCCAGAACAAGGTCGCGCTCGGACATTTCCGCGGGCCGGCGCGGGTCACCGGCGGTCCGGGCACCGGCAAGACCGTCGTCGCGCTGCACCGCGCTCGCCATCTCGCCGCCGGCGGTGAGGGGCCCGTCCTGCTGACCACGTTCACCAAGGCGCTGACGTCGACGATCGAGGCCAACCTGGCCCTGTTGGAGGAGAAGGCCGAGATCCGCGACCGGATCATGGTTCTCACCGTCGACCAGGTCGCGAACCGGATCTACCGGACGGCGCACGGCAACCCGCCGCTCCTCGCGGGCCCCGACGAGGCCCTGCTCTGGCAGGAGACCGTCACCGAGCACGGGCTGCCGTTCAGCGAACGGTTCGTCGGCGACGAATGGCGCCAGGTCATCCTCGGGCACGGGATCACCGATCTGGCCGGCTATCAGRCCGCGTCCCGCACCGGGCGCGGCCGGGCGCTGACCGCCGCGCAGCGCGTCCGGGTGTGGGCAGCCGTCGAGGCGTTCCGGGCCCGGCTGCGGGAACGGGAGGTGCTCACCTACGCGATGGTCTGCGCCGAGGCGACCCGGCTGCTGGAGGCAGGCGCCGTGCCCGCGGACCTGTTCGGCCCGCACGCGCCGGGCGTCCCGGTCCCGCCCGGCGGGCGCCGGCCTTTCCGCCACGTCGTCGTCGACGAGGCGCAGGACCTCAGCCCCGTCCAGTGGCGGCTGCTGCGCGCTGTCGCCGGCCCGGACCAGAACGACCTGTTCCTCGCCGGCGACGCCCACCAGCGGATCTACGGCAACCGGGTGACGCTGCGGGAGCACGGCATCGTCGTCGCCGGCCGGGCCAGCCGCCTGACCATCAACTACCGCACCACCGCCGAGATCCTCGCCTGGAGCCTCGGCATGCTGCGCGACGAGCGGATCGACGACCTCGACGGCGGGCTCGACCGGATCGCGGGCTACCGCTCCGAGCTGCGCGGCCGCCAGCCGGTGCTCGTCGGCGCGCTGACGCCGTCCGACGAGCTCAAGGGCCTCGTCGAGGTGGTCCGCGGCTGGCTGGAGGCCGGCGTCGGGCCGGCCGAGATCGGCGTCGCGGCCCGCAAGAACACCCTCGTCGACGAGGCGGTCACGGCGCTGACCGACGCGGGGATCATCGCCAGGGCGCTGAGCCGGCCGAAGCTGAGGGGCCGCGGCGGCGTCGCACCGGCAAGCCCCGTCGCCGTCGGGTCGATGCACGGGATGAAGGGGCTGGAGTTCCGCTGCCTGGCCGTGGTCGGCGTGTCCGACGGGCTCGTGCCGGCCCGCAGCCCGGTGACACCGGCCGACGAGGACCCCTACGCGCACGCCGTCGATCTCCTGCAGGAACGCTGCGCGCTGTTCGTCGCCTGCACCCGCGCCCGCGAGCAGCTCTACGTCTCCTGGAGCGGCACCCCCAGCCCCTTCCTCACCGCCGTCCGCTGACGGACGTCCCGCCGCCGCGACAGGGAGGTCTCGCCGCGCCTGGCGGCAGGCGCGTCCTCGCGAGATGCCCCCCGGCGCCCGGGGCCCGGTTCCGGGCCCGCGACGGCGGCCGGGCCCGGGTCCGGATCCGGCCCGGGGGCCGGGCTGCCCGGGTGGGCCGGCGGACGGCCGCCGCCGGGTGGCCTGCGGCTGGTGGGCACCGGCTGGCCGCCGGGCGGCTGCTTGCCGACGACCTCGGCCGCCGTGGGGGTGAGCCGGGGCCGGCGGGGCAGCGCCCGGCGGACGAGCAGGACGATCGCGACGGAGAGCAGAAGGTCGACGAAGCCGCCGATGGCGTCGAGGAGGTAGTGGTTGCCGGTAGACATGACGACGAGAGTCGTCATGACCGGGTAACACGCCCCGATCACCCGCACGGCCCGGTGCCGGGCGAACCGGGCCAGGAGGTAGCCGCACCACAGCGCCCAGCCGCAGTGCAGCGACGGCATCGCCGCGTACTGGTTGGTGAGGCCGCCCAGCCCGCGCGGGGCGCTCGCGTCGCCGCCCCACCAGCCCCAGCCCGACACGGCGGCCATCGTGTCGTGGTAGCCGGCGCCGGCCAGCAGCCGTGGCGGCGTGGTCGGCAGCAGCCAGAACCCGACCAGGCCGATGACCGTCGCCAGCAGGATCGTGCTGCGTGCCACCCGGTAGTGGCCCGGGTTGCGCCGGTACATCCAGWTCAGCACCGCGGGCGTGAGGATGTAGTGCAGCGTCGCGTAGAAGTAGCAGGCGGGCACCGCCAGCGCCGGCACCTGCGCCAGCACGTTGTTCAGGGTGTGCTCGGGGTTGAGGTGCCAGACGTTCTCCAGGCGCAGCAGCTCCCGGCCGAGGTGGTCCGCGCTGGCCAGGTCGTCGCTCTTGAGGCCCCGCACGCCCGTGTACGCGCCGTAGAGGAGCGCGATGCCGAGGACCTCCTGCCACCAGTGCGGCAGGCCGTTGCCCGCCGCGACGGCACGGGCCGGTTCTACCCGCGGCTCCGGGTCTGGCGGCCCTTCCGGCTCATGGCCCGGCGCCTGGTCTCGTTCCCGCCGCGGCCTGGGTTGGGCCGGACCTTGGGCGTCGTTGGTCGCGACGGCCACTGGACCTCCTTGGAGCTCGACGACGGGCAGGCGCAGTCAGCTCCCACCTGAAGGCGGACTTAAGAGAGCGTTGTCGAGGACAAATCCGCTCGTCAACTGGTTTAGTCCCAGCAAAGACTGATGTGAGACCAGCCACTCATCGGAGATCGAGAGACGTTTTCCGCCTGTTCACGTGGGTGTCCGCTTGGTGGAGGCCCGTCGGCCGGCGCCGGCGCCGGCGCCGGCGGCCACCGGCACCTGCGACGGAGCGTCACGAGGGGCGTACCTCGGTGCCATCCGCCGGACCGGCTTAGTAAGGTCGTAGACAGGTCGAGAGGCGCTGCAACGGGCCACCGATGCTGGGCTACCTGTCGGGTACCAGGGTGGGCCGCCACGCTCGGCTGGTTCCACCATCCCCAAAGGGCGCCTCCCACAACTTATGCGGGAGGTGGTCAGGTGGTCGCCGTCGTCAACGAGGTCCGCGAGCACGAGCGGGCGCGACGGATCCAGGCGCTGAAGGACCGGCTCGCCCAGCGGGTCGTCATCCTGGACGGTGCCTACGGCACGATGCTGCAAGGGGTGGGCCTCACCCCGGCCGACTACCGGCTCGGCGGCTTCGTCCCCGCCGACCACCCGCGCGACGTCACCGGTGAYCCGGACCTGCTCAACCTCACCCGCCCGGACGTCATCAAGGACGTGCACCGCCAGTACCTGGCCGCGGGCGCGGACATCGTCACCACCAACACGTTCACCGCCACCAGCGTCGGCCAGGGCGACTACGCCCTGCAGTCGCTGGTCCGGGAGATGAACCTGGCCGGCGCGCGGCTCGCCCGCGAGGCCGCCGACGAGGTCGCCGCCGAGACCGGCAGTCCCCGGTTCGTCGCCGGCTCCATCGGCCCGCTCAACGTCACGCTGTCGCTGTCGCCGCGCGTCGACGAGCCCGCCTACCGGGCCGTCACCTTCGACGAGGTCAAGGCCTCCTACGCCGAGCAGATCGCCGCGCTCGCCGAGGGTGGCGTCGACCTGCTTCTCATCGAGACGATCTTCGACACGCTCAACGCGAAGGCCGCGATCGCCGCCGCGCAGGAGACCGCGCCCGAGCTGCCGCTGTGGATCTCCGTCACGATCGTCGACATGTCCGGGCGGACGCTGTCCGGCCAGACCGTCGACGCGTTCTGGACGTCCATCGCGCACGCGAACCCGCTCGTCGTCGGGCTGAACTGCTCGCTCGGCGCCGCCGAGATGCGCCCCTACGTCGCCGAGCTCGCCCGTATCGCGGGCGCGCACGTCGCCAGCTACCCGAACGCCGGCCTGCCGAACGCGTTCGGCGGCTACGACCAGACCCCCGACGAGGCCGGGCGGCTGCTCGGCGAGTTCGCGACCTCGGGCCTCGTCAACATCGTCGGCGGGTGCTGCGGCACGACGCCGGGGCACATCGCCGCGGTGGCCGCGGCCGTCCACGGCGTCGCGCCGCGGCCGGTGGCCGCGCCGCCGGAGCGCACCCGGTTCAGCGGCCTGGAGACGTTCGAGATCGGCCCCGACACCGGCTTCGTCATGATCGGCGAGCGGACGAACGTCACCGGCTCGGCCAGGTTCCGCCGCCTCATCGAGGCCGACAACCAGCAGGGCGCCGTCGACGTCGCCCTCGAGCAGGTCCGCGGCGGGGCGAACATCCTCGACGTCAACATGGACGCCGACCTGCTCGACGGCGAGCAGGCCATGACGACGTTCCTCAACCTGATCGCGACCGAACCCGAGGTCGCCCGCATCCCGATCATGATCGACAGCTCCAAGTGGACCGTGCTCGAGGCCGGGCTGCGCTGCGTGCAGGGCAAGGGCGTGGTCAACTCGATCAGCCTCAAGGAGGGCGAGGAGCCCTTCCTGGAGCACGCCCGGCTGATCCGCTCCTACGGCGCGGGCGTCGTCGTCATGGCCTTCGACGAGCAGGGGCAGGCGGACAGCACCGAGCGCAAGGTCGAGATCTGCGAGCGGGCCTACAAGCTGCTGACGTCCCCCGAGGTCGGCTTCCCGGCCGAGGACATCATCTTCGACCCGGCCGTGCTCGCCGTCGCGACCGGCATCGCCGAGCACAACGGCTACGCCAAGGCGTTCATCGACGCCCTGCCGATCATCAAGGAGCGCTGCCCGGGCGTCAGGACCAGCGGCGGCATCTCCAACCTGTCGTTCTCGTTCCGCGGCAACGACGTCGTCCGCGAGGCGATGCACTCCGCGTTCCTGCTGCACGCCGTGCGGGCCGGGCTGGACATGGGCATCGTCAACGCCGGCCAGCTGACCGTCTACCAGGACATCCCGGCCGACCTGCTCGAGCTCGTCGAGGACGTGCTGTTCGACCGCCGCGAGGACGCCACCGACMGGCTCGTGACGTACGCCGAGGAGCTGCGCGCGTCCGGCGGCGGCGTCACCGGGCCGCGCCGTGGCGCCGACCTGTCCTGGCGCGAGGCGCCGGTGCGCGAGCGGCTCTCGCATGCCCTGGTCCACGGCATCGTGGACTTCATCGAGGCCGACACCGAGGAGGCCCGGCAGCAGGTCGAGCGGCCGCTCGAGGTCATCGAGGGCCCGCTGATGGACGGCATGAAGGTCGTCGGCGACCTGTTCGGCGCGGGCAAGATGTTCCTGCCGCAGGTCGTCAAGTCCGCCCGGGTGATGAAGCGGTCCGTCGCCTACCTCGAGCCGTACATGGAGGCCGAGAAGGAGAAGGCGATCGCCGAGGGCCGCGTCGAGCCGGGCCGCGGCGCCGGCAAGGTCGTGATGGCGACCGTCAAGGGCGACGTCCACGACATCGGCAAGAACATCGTCGGCGTGGTGCTCGGCTGCAACAACTACGAGGTCATCGACCTCGGGGTGATGGTGCCCGCGGCGAAGATCCTCGACACGGCCGTCGCGGAGGGCGCCGACGCGATCGGCCTGTCCGGGCTGATCACCCCGTCGCTGGACGAGATGGTCAGCGTCGCGGCCGAGATGGAGCGGCGTGGGCTGAAGCTGCCGCTGCTGATCGGCGGCGCGACGACGTCACGCCAGCACACCGCGGTGCGCATCGCCCCCGCGTACGAGGGGACGACGGTGCACGTGCTCGACGCGTCCCGGGTCGTCGGGGTCGTCTCGGACCTGCTGGACTCCGACCGGGCCACGGCGCTGGACAAGCGCAACCGCGAGGAGCAGGCGACACTGCGCGAGCAGCACGAGAACCGCCAGCAGCGTCCGCTGCTCTCGCTCGCGGCGGCCAGGGCGAACCGCGAGCCGGTCAGCTTCGAGGGCCTCCCGACACCGGCGTTCACCGGGACACGGACGGTGACGCCCACCATCGCGGCGCTGCGCGAGTTCATCGACTGGCGGTTCTTCTTCCTCGCCTGGGAGCTGAAGGGCACCTACCCGGCGATCCTGGACGAACCCGTCGCGCGCGAGCTGTTCGACGAGGCGAACGCCCTGCTCGACCAGATCATCGCCGACGGGTCCTTCACCGCCCACGGCGTCTATGGCTTCTGGCCGGCCCACGCCGACGTCGACGACATCGTCCTCGACGCGGCCGGCGGCGAGGTCCGCTTCCCGATGCTGCGCCAGCAGACCGAGAAGCCGGCCGGCCGGGCGAACCGCTGCCTGGCCGACTACGTGGCTCCGGCCGGCGGGGGAGACCACATGGGCGCCTTCGCCGTCTCGATCCAGGGCGCCGAGCAGCTGTCCGCCGGTTTCGAGGCGGCCCAGGACGACTACCGGTCGATCATGGCCAAGTCGCTCGCCGACCGCCTCGCCGAGGCGTTCGCCGAGTACATCCACCTCGAGGCGCGCCGCGCCTGGTTCGAGCCCGACGCGGCCCCTGAGCTGGCCGACCTGCACGCCGAGCGGTTCCGCGGCATCCGCCCCGCCCTCGGCTACCCCGCCTGTCCCGACCACACCGAGAAGCGCGCCCTGTTCGACATCCTCGGCGCCGAGAGCCTCGGCATGGAACTGACGTCGTCCTACGCCATGACCCCGGCGGCGGCCGTCAGCGGCCTCATCTTCGCGAACCCCGAGGCCCGCTACTTCACGGTCGGCCGCATCTCCCGCGAGCAGGTCAGGGACTACGCCGCCCGCCAGGGCAAGGACGTCGCCGAGGTGGAGCGCTGGCTGCGCCCCAACCTCGCCTACGACCCCGACTGATCGTTTCCCGGCGGAGCGTCCCTTTGCTGGCGGACAGTATCGGGACGCTCCGCCAGGTGGGATGTTCGGGCTGCGGGGGGTGGTAGCTCCGGCACGGTCCGCGATAGGGTGACCGAACTGTCCGCCCCATACCACGCGGAGACCGCACGCATGGTCGAAGAACAGTCGGTGTCCAACCCGCGGGGTTCGGGCCAGACCGTCGCCCTGTCCGACTCGATCGACGCGTCCGTGCCGCACTCGGCGCGCATCTGGAACTACTGGCTCGGMGGCAAGGACTGTTATCCGGTCGACCGGGTCGCGGGCGAGGAATACCTCCAGGTGTTCCCCGRCATCGCGGACCTCGCGCGCGCCTCCCGTGGGTYCCTGGTCCGCTCGGTGAGTTATCTGGCCGGCGAGGCCGGGATCCGGCAGTTCCTCGACATCGGCACGGGCCTGCCCACCGCGGACAACACACACGAGGTCGCCCAGCGCGTCGCCCGGGAATGCCGGATCGTGTATGTCGACAACGACCCGTTGGTGCTGGCGCACGCCCGCGCGCTGCTGGCGACCACCCCCGAGGGCGTCACCGACTACATCGACGCCGATCTGCGTGACCCGGCCCGCGTCCTCGCCGCCGCGTCCGGCACCCTGGATTTCACCAGGCCGGTCGCTCTCATGCTGATGGGCGTCCTCGGGCACATCGCGGACGACAATGAGCTGCGGTCCATCGTGAAGCAGTACCTGGACGCGTTGCCCTCAGGCAGCTACCTGGCCAGTTATGACGGCACCCATCCGGCTGGCGACAGCGGTTTCRACGAGGCGCAGGACGACTACAACGAGTCGGGCGCGCTTCCCTACATCCTGCGCACGCCGGAACGGTTCGCCGAGCGCTTCGAGGGCCTGGAGCTCGTGGACCCKGGCCTCGTGCCGCACACCCACTGGCGGCCGGCCCCCACCCCGGACGGCGCCCTGCCAGCCCCGGTCGACGGCCACTGCGGCGTCGGCCGCAAGCCCTAGCCAGGCCGGTCCGGCCCGGAGCGGCCACTCACGGGTCCTCACCGGTTCGCCGTCCCGGTCGCGACGATCGCTATCCTCGGCGAAGTGGTGATGTTGGCGGACACGGATCCATTGCCAGGGCGGCCGCGGCGGGTGGTGGTGGCGGGGACGTCGGGGTCGGGGAAGACGACGCTGGCCCGGCGGGTGGGAGAGACGCTGGGGATCCCACATGTCGACATCGACGGGTTGTTCCACGGTCCCGGCTGGACGCGGCGGGAGTCGTTCCTGGCGGACGTCGAGACGTTCAGCGGTGGGCCCGCGTGGGTGACGGAATGGCAGTACCGGGACGCGCGCGACCTGCTCGCCGACCGTGCCGACCTGATGATCTGGCTCGACCTGCCCCGCCGAACGGTCATGCGCCAGGTCATCCGCCGCACCCTGCGCCGCCGGCTGCGCCGTGAGGTCCTCTGGAACGGCAACATCGAGCCGCCGCTGCGCACGATCTTCACCGATCGCGAGCACATCGTGCGCTGGGCCTGGTCGACCCATCACAAGAGCCCGCGACGAATCGCGGCCCTGCGCGAGCGGCGTCCCGAGCTCCCGATCGTCCGCCTGCGCAGCCTCGCCGATGTCGACCGCTGGAGCGCTGGCCCTTTGCGTGGCGCCGGTCAGTAGCCGCGGGTCAGTAGCCCTCGGTCAGTAGCCGTGGGCCAGCCGTCGGCGCGGTCCAGCGCCGGGCGACGTTGGACCGTCGCGGCGCGAATTCTGGAGATCAGTCAGATGTAGCGCGCCGCCGGTGACGCGTGGCGTCCGACTGGTTGTTGACCCGCTGGCGCCGGCCGCCGCGGGCGTTCGCTCTGGTCGCTTGACCTGTTGGCGCGGGCGGTGGGGCGATCGTTCACGCGGGCGGCGCTAGGCGCTGTCGCCGGGGGAGGGACGGGAACGGCGGTGGGCGCGGAGGGCGGTGAACCAGCCGGCGGTGGCGATGGCCTCACCGACCCGGCCCTGGCTGGCCATCACCCCGGCCGCGGCGCCGGTCAGCTGGTCATCGCACTCGGCGCACAGCCGTCGGCCGGTCACGGACGTGGTGCTGGCGCCGCTCCTGCGTCGGCCGCAGCTGTCGCAGGTGAACGTCGGTTTCGCGTTGCCAAGCGCCATGACCTCGCCTCTCGGGTACGTGCGTCCAGGCACCGGATGGTGGTGCCCTGTACGTGAAGTGTGGCGGGGCGGGTGCTTCGGGCGTTCAGAAACGCATTTCCGTGGAACGGCTTGGCCCGTGGAACGGCTTGGCCCGTGGAACGGCTTCGTCGGTGGAATGGCTTCGTCCGTGGAGCGGCCGCTAGCGGAGACCGATCACCGCCCCGGGCGCCTCGCTACGACGCCGGAAACGCCGGGCGAGGTGACGGCGCTGTCACGACGTCGCCCGCCGTGCCGCCCACGTCGGCGACCAGGTTCCGGCGTCGTGGCGCTCGAGACCGGTGGACCGGGAGCGGAAATAGCCGCGGAATGTGGTAAGTGCGGGATGCGGGTTCTCGTGATGCCAGATCAGCGAATGCGGATAGACCGGCGTCGGATCGTGCAGGGGGATGCGGCGCAGGTCGTAGTAGTCGGGCCAGAGGAACCGGGTCTGCTGGCCGATGAGGCTGGCCAGTGTCGAGGAGTCCGCGAGCACGTCCAGGAGGTGCTCGGTGCCGAAGTTGGGGCCGATCGCGTCGATGGTGAGGCCGAAGGCGGCGGCGAGGTCGTCGTAGTAGGTGGCCCATTCGGTTCCGGGGGCGATGCCGGGTATCCAGATCCGGTGCCCGACCAGCTGGGCGGGCGTGACCGCGCGGGCGGCGGCCAGCTCGTGGCGCGGCCCGGTGAGCAGCTCGTGGGGCTCGTCGAGAACCCGAGCCGTCCTGATCCCCTCCGGGAGCCGCGGCGCTGGCACCGTGACCGCGCGGAACGACACGTCGATCGTTCCCGAATGGACCGCGGCGATGGCGGCGTCGGCGTCGAACAGGGTCACGACGTCGAGCTCCATGTCGGGGTGCGCGCGGTGGAAGTCGCGCAGCAGTGCCGCCGGCGCGACCCGCCGACTGATCACGTCGACGCGCAGCGCGCGGCGGCCGGGTCGCACGGAGGAGGCCGCCCGCTCCTCGGCGCGGAGGAGATCGCGGGCGTGGGGCAGGAACGCCTGCCCGTCGATGGTGAGCTGGACCCCGCGCGCCGTGCGGGTGAACAGCCGCACGGCGAGGTCCCGCTCCAGCGCGGCGACGCGCTTGGAGACGGCCTGCTGCGTGACCGACAGGTCGGCGGCGGCCTCCTGGAACTGGCCCGTGTCCGCGGCGGCGACGAATGTGCGCACGGCCTCGAGGTCCATGCCTGTCGACACTATTCGTACAACGTGTGGTTGTGGCTCGCCGGCATGATGGTTGTTTGATCTGGCTTTCAGGTACCCGCTTTGATGTCCRCGGTCAACGTCACGTTGTGCGAATGCCTCGGAGGGCGAGTGGGTGTGTGGGCTGGACGGCCGCTGGGTCGGCAGTTCGGGTGGCTCTGGGCGGCGTTCACGGTCAGCACGGTGGGCACGCGGCTCGCGTTCGACGCGTTTCCGTTGATCGCGATCCTGGTGCTGCACGTGGGGCCGATCGGGGTCGCGGAACTCGCGGCGGCGGGGCTGGCGGTGGGGGCGGCGGTGGCCGTGCCGCTGGGTCCATGGGTGGAGTTCCGGCGCAAGCGGCCGGTGATGGTGGCGATGGACCTGACTCGGTTCGCCGCGGTGCTGAGCGTCCCGGTGGCGTTCGCGGTGGGCTCCCTCAGCTTCGCCCAGCTCCTGGTCGTGTCGGTGATCGTCGCGGCCGCCGATATCGCCTTTGTGGCGGCCAGTGGCGCCTGCCTGAAGGATCTCGTGCGGGGACCGGACCTGCTCGTCGCGAACGCCCGGCTGGAGTCCACGACCTGGACGGCCACCGTGCTCGGGCCGCCGCTCGGTGGAGCCATGATCGGACTGTTCGGCCCGGTGACGACCGTGATGGCCGATGCCGTCAGCTACCTGCTTTCGGCGATGGGTATCCGTGCCATGGGAGGTCGTGAGCCAGGCCCAGCACGATCCGACGCGCGCCGGTTGAGAGCCCACGACCTGGCCGAGGGGTGGCGGTACATCCTGGCCCATCCCGCGCTGCGACCGCTGTTCGTCAACACGATCATGGTCAACGGGTTGATCATGGCGACGTCGCCGCTGCTCGCCGTCCTCATGGTCGGTGACCTCGGGTTCGAGCCCTGGCAGTACGGCCTCGCGTTCGGCGCGCCCTGCGTCGGCGGCCTGGTCGGTTCTCGCCTGGCGCGACCGCTGGCCGCGCGATACGGACCGCACCGGGTGCTGGTCGTCGCCGGCACGGCGCGCGCCTGCTGGTCACTCGGGCTGGCCTTTGTCTGCCCCGGCACGGCCGGGATCGTGCTCGTCATCGCCGTCCAGTTCGGTCTGGTCACGTGTATGGGCGTGTTCACTCCCGTGTTCGCCACCTACCGGCTCGACCGCACCGATCCCCGGCGCGTCGCCCGGACACTGGCGGCCTGGTCGATCACGAGCAAGGTCGTGACGGCGAGCCTGACCGCGCTGTGGGGCCTGCTGG
>NZ_MOMC01000033.1 GCF_001983105.1 Pseudofrankia asymbiotica
ATGTCCCTCGTGGTCGGCTACCGGAAGTCGGGACTATCGCTCAATCACATCATCGGCTGTCCCCTGGACTGCGGCTATTGTGTTCGGCATTTCTGGGGCAACTTCGAGGTCAAGGTTCCACACCTCCTGTGCTCGACCGACGATGCTGTCGAGCAGCTAGTTTCCCATCCGGCGTTCCGACCTCACGTCACGCCCGTGCAACTGTTCAACAAGGCCACCGACCCTTTCCTTCCGGGCGTGAAGCCACATCTTTTCCACGTTCTTCATGCCCTTGATGTCCGTGGCTTTACTAACCACGTTCTCGTCATCACCCGTTTCAAGGTCACGGAAGCCGATCTAGGGGAGCTAGAGCAGCTACAGCATCTGCGGGTCACGTTGCTGTTTACCTACGCGGGAATCACGGACACTCGCGTAGAGCCGATCTCCAAGAGTGACACCACCGTCCGCTCGCTCCGTACCGCGATCGGCCACAAGCGCCGCACGGGAGTGGTGCTCTACTGGCGCCCGATCGTCCCGGGCTGGAACGATAGCCCTGAGACGATGGCTCGGGTTCTCGAAGCCGGCCGGGGTGCTGACGCAATCGTGTTCACCGGCTATTACCACAAGGAACAGAACGCCGAGTACCTGCGCAGCCTCGGAGTCGAGGTGCCCTACGAGGAGAGCTACGCCCGCCGCAAGGTAATGCCCGACGAACTAGACGCCCGCGTGGTCGCCGCGTGGAAGGCCAGCGGAGTAACGACCCCACTGTTCCGCAAGACGTCCTGTGGCGTCGCATACGCCCACAGCGGCCCGGACTATAACGGTCACTGGGGTGTCCGCGAACTGTGCGACATCTGCCCCACCGCCCAGCGGCAGCGATGCGCGGACGACTACGCCGAGCCAACCGCCGAGCAGATCGACGCCACCCTTGCCCAACTCGGCTACGAATCCGACTACGTCATCGAGCCCGGYCACGTCTGGACACACGGACTCGGCGAGCAGAAACGCTACGCCGTGCAACACATGCTCCRCCACCAGATCTGGGAACTCGACCAGCCCCACCACCTGCACGCCCACGGCCGCTCTCTACTCGGTCACGACCCTGACCCCGAGCAGACCGACAGCTTCGCCACCGTCCGACACCACTTCGAGCAGACAGCCCGCTACGAAGACGAATAGCCGCCAATGCGGGAAGCTGTACCGGATGACAACGCGTCCATGGACAGAAGCCGATCTTGTCGCCGTCGACCTCGAAGGCAGCGGCGCTCAGGACCGCGACCACGAAGCAATCCTCGAAGTGGCCGCCGTACCGCTGCGGCACGGCCAACCCGATGTCCCACACGCCCTCTCGACCCTGGTAAACCCCAACCGTCCCATACCACAACGGCCATGGATCTCTCCCGGCATCAACGATCAGACGCTTCGCGTCGCCCCGCCCCTTACGCGCATCGCAAGCGTGCTCACGGCCATGATCAACGGAAGATGGATAGTAGGTCACAATGTCGGCGTCGATTGGCGCCTTCTACGGCGACACATTCCTGACCTAGCGCCCGCCGGACTGATCGATACACTCGCGCTGGCTCGCGCAACCGGCATCGACGGCGGTAGGTCGCTTTCCACTCTCGTCAAGAACACGGGGCTCGATGAGACGATGCGTCTTGCCGTGCCGGGCAGTCAGCCTCACCGCGCACTGTGGGACGCCGCCGCAACCGCCTACCTCCTTTCTACGCTGGTCGACCGACACTGGTCGGGCGGACCGCCGACGTTCGTCGACCTACGCGCGGTCGCAGGAATCAGAACGGAGGCGGAACCGACTAATGAACAACCGACCCTTTTCTAGATGGAATGTGCTGTCTGCGGGGCTGCGGTATGACGCCCGGAAAGACTTGCCTCCGGCTCCGTCGATGGGACGGTGACGGTCCGGCTGTCGGACGTGCCGAGCGGCCGGGAACGCGCCACCCTCACCAGCCACGCCACCCTGATGGCGTTCTCCCGGACGGCGCCATGCTCGCCACCGGCTCCGGCGATGGAACGGTCCGGCTGTGGGCGCTCACTTGATCTCGACGGCCATCCTGTGGCCGAGGGTTGCCTGACAAGCCCGCTCGGCCTGCTTGCAGGTGCGCGCACCCTGCAAGCGCAGGCCAAGCGCCATTCGGCGACACAGATGAGGCCACCGCGAACCTCAGTGAGCGTGTGTACAACCCGACTTGCAACGGTAGGTAATTATTTGCGCAGGGAGAGCCGCAGAATGGCCTGAGTCGCGCGGGCGCGGGCTAGGGGGAGCCCTGGCGAGTGGGCTGGCGGCGTGTGGGCGTTCAGGTGGGATGAATGGGGTGGTTGAGGGGTTCTGGTGATGGGGTGCGGACGTGGGATTTCTTCGTCTCGTACACGTCGGCCGACGAGCGGTGGGCAAGCGCCACCTACTCGTCGTCCATCTCGCCGTCTCCGAATGCCAATTGAGCCGGTTTCGGCAGRGCCTGACGCCGTTGTGCTTGCTGGTACGGCGGCAATGCCGGCGGCATCTTGGGTCGCTTGAAATTGAGAAGATTCGCTACGGTTATAACCTGGACCTTGGGGAACGCCTGACCATTGGCCGGCCACACATATGCCCCAGCATGATCGCAGGCGTCCTTCATACCCTTCGTAGGCTCGCCCATCGTAATCAAGACGCCCATATCGGCACCTTGGGTCGTAACCGTGCCGAGTAAATCGCGGACGAACTGAGGGCCGAGCGCCTTACCCCCCTTGACGGACACCAAGATGCGGCCCGACCCGCCCCGCTTATCTGTCAGGAAACGTATGAYGCCGTCTATACCCTTGTCGCCTACCTGCTTCTCATTGGGCGTACCGTGAACCAGTGACACGGCCCAACGCTCGAAGTCGAAGGGCGACTGGTCGAAGAGCGCGCGAGCGCCGGGCAGGTCCCGAGGGATGCCCTCGACGGTGTAGGTCTTCTCGACGTCCTCGCCATGTGTCTGCTTCAGGCGCTCCTGGATGAGGGCGATGGCGATGTAGGTGACGTCGATGCCCATCCACGTGCGGCCCAGTCGGACCGCCGCGTCCAGCGTCGTGCCGCAGCCACAGAACGGATCAAGGACCACGTCGCCCGGGTTCGAACTCGCCTGGAGGATGCGCTCCAGCAGGGCGACCGGCTTCTGGGTCGGATAGCCGAGGCGCTCCTTGGCGGCCGAGGTAAGGCGGATGTCCGTCCAGACGTCCTGGAGCGAGACGCCGGGCTGCTCGTCCAGGTAGCGCTTGTAGACGGGCATGCCGGTACGTCGGAGTTCGATGCGGCCCTCAGCGAGCATTCGATCAAGGTTCTCCCGCGAGTACGCCCAGTGCCTGCCCTTGTAAGGCCGAACGCCCTGCCACTCGAAGTCGACGTCTCCACCAGGCTTGGCGGCCGTGAGGTCACCGCGGCGGTACCGCCGGCCGGTGCCCTCCTCGACGTGGGTGTAGTTCTTCGTGATTGATGCGTCCTCGAACGGCGTGTACTGCCGGTTCCAGGTGAACTTGTCGCTCTTGGTGTAGAACAAGATCACATCATGGCCGCGGCCGTAACGGTTGGGGTCGTTCTTCGCTCCGGCCCGCTGCCAGGTGATCTCGTTCTTGAAGTTCCGGATGTCGAAGATTGCGTCAAGAAGGATCTTGAGGTAGTGACTCGCGGTCGGGTCACAGTGCAGGTAAAGGCTCCCGGTCCGCTTCAGAACGCGGTGCAGCTCGACGAGCCGAGGCGCCATATTGACCAGGTAGGCGAACAGGTCGTTCTCGCCGACCAGTGTCCGCATGGCCTGGAGCGCGTCCGCGACGCGGCTCGGGGCACCTCCGGCGATCAGCCCCTGTAGCTGGTGCTCCGTCTCGGTCGTCCAGCRCCACGTGTCGTCGAAGGCCTGGATCTGCGCGGTGTCGTCGTAGCCCGCCTTCGAGAAGAGGACGTTGTACGCCCGGTTGGAGTTGAACGGCGGGTCCAGGTACACGAGATCCACAGAGCCGCTGTCGATCTTCGGGAGCCAGGCCAGGTTGTCGCCGTAGAACAGGCGATTGCTCGGAGCCACGGCCCGAATCCTAGTGATCTGCGCACGTCGGGACGTGGCCCGACACGGGCGGTGCGCCTCGCATTCCTACTTTGCGCCACCACCCGGGCAGTACCCGCAGCGTCCGACCTCATCCCGGTGGCCGGCCTGCTCAGGCTGGACTCGGCCTGCCGGCGACCGGGGCCGACTCCAGACCATCCCGGCGGTCTGATAGCGTCACAGACACAACATCTTGTAGTTACACCTCTCACCTCCTGGGCGACCGGCCGCCAAGCCGGCGCGCCCCGCAGGTGGGTACCTCGCCTGTATCTATAGGCGTTCGGCCACCGGGACCGTCCCCGCGTCCGTCCTGTTCGGCGGGACAGCCTTCGGCGGGACGTACACACTCGCGCTCCTCATCCTTGGCGCGTTGCAGACCAGTACGTAGCGTCCCCCGCAGGCTCCCGCGTGATCTCAACGGCCATCCTGTGGCCACGCGGGGGTCTGACGAGATCATCAGCCACGCTTGCAGTTGCGCGCACCCTGCAAGCGCAGGTCACCCGTCATTCGGTGAGCGCCGAGCAAGGCCACCGCGAACCCTAGAGACTGTGTGTACAACCCGATTTGCAACGGTCAGTAACTGTTACCACACGAAGAGTCGCAACAGTGACGCGGCAGGGCGGGGCGGGAGGTTCCGGGAGATCATTCTGTCGTGCGCTGCGCCCCTCGGTTCGGGTGTGCGGGAGGGCCGGCATCGCGTGGCTGCTTGGGTGGGATGATCGGGGCGTGGTCGACGGGGTGTCCGGCGGTGGGGCGCGGACGTGGGATTTCTTCGTGTCCTATACAGGTGCGGATCGCCGGTGGGCTGAGTGGGTGGCCTGGCAGTTGGAAGACGCCGGCTACCAGGTGCTGATTCAGGCATGGGACTTCGCCCCCCGGCTCTGACTGGTACCTCGGCGTGCCGGATGTGCCGGCCGCCTCCAGGCCGACAAGCGCCATGTGGCCGCTGACACACTTCTACCCTGAGTGATCGACAATGCGCTGACATAGGAACGTTMGGACTAACTGTGCGTCGCTGGCGATCAATAGACCTCCGAAGAGCGGGAGCCTGTCGAATCGTGCGGTTATCGGTCCCTGACACGGCCTATGGTCGACCCATCTTGGATCTTGTGGTGTGGATAGGTGGACGGGAGAGCCGGTGCCATAACATGCGGTAGCGATTCTCGATCGACGCCTCGACGAGGTACCTGTGGCTCACAGCCTGCGTCATAGCCGTCTGTCACATTTCGAGTCTGCGTCGAACTCGATCTTAAATGGCMCCAGTGCGACGCATGCCCAACCGGCATAAGTTTTAGATCTGGCCGATAACCTGCGCGTTCAGGCCGAGACGCCGCTCGGCTTCCGCCAAGGATCACCTCTTTTGTCTCGACCTGGATCGGCTCCTGTTACTCTTCCGACAACCCTGCGGAACCTGGTCCTTGGGAGAGCATGTCTGCCGACCTCCATGTAGTTAGGACAGCAGCCCGGCAGGGGCTGACACGACATACGTCCAGTTCATGGGCGGCATGAAAGGTCAACTTGCATAACGTTGCGAACGTAGCGTTGACGAGGCGCCCGCAACGCTTCTAACGTTGTGCTCACAGATGACCGGGTTGCGCGTAACAGGGCAGACGACCGGCCGTTGATCGACATCTACGCGCGTTTGTCGTTCACGGCAGGCGGGTTGGAGACCACCTAAGCAAGACCATCACACGGGAGAGGTAGTTGTGAACCGCGCTAAACGTTTTATTGCGCTATTCGCCATCGTTCTGGGTGTAGCTGCCKCGTCGACCTTTGCAAGCTCGCCAGCGATCGCAGCGGCGCCTTCACCCGGTGCGACTGCTACCCCTAGCGTGGCCTTGGACCCRCATCCCGGCCCTCCGTGGGTGTTCTCGGGCTTCGCCTTCACCACACAGAGTGCCTGCGAAGCCACGGGTCGGGCGTATGTAAATAGCAAGCAGTATTCGAACTGGACGTGTAGGTTTGAAGGGGGTACGTATCGACTCTACCTTCTTCCGGCGGGCTGCACGGTACCAAATGTAGCCTCGTTGCCGAGTCGCCCTGCGGCTTGTGGCTGATCGCTCGTAGCGTGCCCGGAAGTCCCGTGGGATCAGCCCCGAGGCCCCCGGCTGAACGGGTGGGTATCCTGGGCGCMACGGGACTTCCGGGCATGAGCATGGATGGTTGGTGTACTAGATGACATTTCCTCCATTCACCGCAGAGGATGCCCTGCGCCTAGCCTCTCTGGATGATTCATCATACATAGTAGATCATTTCGCTATCCATCGGGATGCGGCCCTAGCGAGAGTAGTCAAACTGGGGTCTAACGTGACCGACGACGATCATCAATTTTCCATCTGCGCCCGATGTGACGGGGGCTCTTGGCGCCAGGTGGAGTCGATTGGTAGCGAAACGGTCGATTGTCAATTCGGGGGAGGTGCGCTGTGGATGTCGGGTCGCGAACTGACATACCGGATACCCGGTGTCGTCACCCTGAAAACCGTCGTATCCGCTCACGGAAACTGGTCGTTCGTGTACTCGGATCCCGAGGGCAGACGGGTAATGGGAACATCCGTTGTAGAGGGAGATTGGTATCCCCCGAAAGGCGGCTGACCAGGTAATTGACGATCTGAGTGGCAGAAACCGTTTCTGCGCATGAACGAGGCTGGTGGCAGACCGCGGTCCACATCGCGGTGCCCCTGACCGCTGTTTTGATCGCCCGGTCGCTTAGGGCCGAACGTAACTCTCGCAGAGTTGCTGACCGCTGGGAGCCATGCCGACACCGCCGGCGGCCTCGGTCAGGTGGAGGGCGGCTGTGGGGTCCTGGGTAGGCCACCGACGGCCGGGTCGGTGGGGAGCGTCCACCGGACGGCGCGCCGGCCCCATCGTTGGGGGCGCGGGTGAGGTGCCCGGTCGTCTCCAGCCGGGCGAGCGCGCCGTGTGCCGTTGGGAGGGACCTGCCCACCCCGGTGGCGACGTCGGCCGGGCGGGGCCAGGCGCTCATGGCCTGCGCGACTACGAGTGGGCGAGGGTGCCGATCCGCCTGGGCTGGGAGCCCGGACGGGGCAACTGGCTGTTCGCCCGCCGCAACCGCACCAGCGGCGAGCTGGCCTACTACGCTTGCCACGRCCCGCGCGGAGAACACCCCCGGCCACACCGGCGCTGTGTGGTGGGCGGCGTTCTCCCCGGACGGAACCCTGCTCGCCACCACCTCCGCCGATCAGATGGTCCGACTGTGGGCGATCGCCTGATCCCGGCGGTCATCTATTGCGGGATGYGAACGGCTCCGCTCCGAGTCGGCGCGCTTCAGCCATATAGAGCGTGCGCACAACCCGACTTGCAACGGTTGGTGATTCTTCGCGCACCTAGAGTCGTGTGAGGGTCTGGCCGTGCGGGCGCGGGCCAGGGGCGGCCCTGTCGGGCGGGCTGGTGGCGTATGGGTGTTCGGGTGGGATGATCGGGGCGTGGTTGACGGGGGTTCTGGTGATGGGGCGCGGACGTGGGATTTCTTCGTGTCCTACACGAGTGCGGATCGCCGGTGGGCGGAGTGGGTGGCCTGGCAGTTGGAGGACGCTGGCTATCGGGTGTTGATCCAGGCGTGGGACTTCGTCCCCGGCTCTGACTGGTATCTCGGCATGCAGCAGGGCGTGACGCACGCCCAAAAAATGATCGCTCTGTTGTCTCCGGGCTACCTGGAGTCGGTGTTCGGCGGGCAGGAATGGCGCGCGGTTCTAGCCGCGGACCCGATCGGCTTCACGCACAGGCTGTTGCCGGTGCGGATAGAGGAGTGTGACCGGCCGGGTTTGCTGCGGACTGTGGTCGGCTTTGATCTGTTCGGTTTGGAACCGGAGGCGACCCGCGCTCACCTGCTTGAGCAGGTGGGACACAGCCTGTCGGGTCGGGCGAAACCGGCTACCGCCCCGGAGTTCCCGGCCCCGGTCCGGCTGGCACCCCCGGTCGGTGAACCCGAGTTCCCACCCGCGCACAATCCACGATCGTCGCGCCTCCCCATCGGCGCCGCATTGGCCACCCTCACCGGCCACACCGGCCGGGTGTGGTGGGTGGCGTTCTCGCCGGACGGCGCCCTGCTTGCCACCGCCTCCGCCGATGGGACGGTCCGGCTGTGGGAGGT
>NZ_MOMC01000034.1 GCF_001983105.1 Pseudofrankia asymbiotica
GGGAGGTGCCCAGTGGCCGGGAACGCGCCACCCTCACCGGCCACACCGCCCCGGTGTGGTGGGGGGCGTTCTCGCCGGACGGCGCCCTGCTCGCCGCTGGCTCCCGCGATGGGACGGTCCGGCTGTGGGCGATCACCTGATCTCAACGGCCATCCTGTGGCCGCGCGGGGCCCGACGAGATCACTAGCCATGCTTGCAGTTGCGCGCACCCTGCAAGCGCAGGTCACGTCATTCAGTGAGCGCCGAATGAGGCCACCGCGAACCCTAGGGACTGTGTGTACAACCCGACTTGAAACGGTCGTTGTCGACGTAGACGACGCGGCTCTCGGGCGCGATGCCCTGGGCGACCTCGTGGGTGTTGTCGATTGCCGGCAGGCCGGTTCCGATGTCGAGGAACTGCCGGATGCCCGCCTCGGCGGCCAGAAACGTCACCGCGCGGCGCAGGAAGTCCCGATTCGCTCGCGCGGTGAGCGGAACGGTGGGGTCTATCGCCAGCATCTGCTCGGCCAGAGCACGGTCGACGGCGAAATTGTTCTTGCCACCGAGGAAGTAGTTGTAAATCCGGGCAGGATGCGGGAGGCGTGGGTCCAACCCGGCTAAGGACTGCTCTTCACTGGGCATGTCCACTCCGTCCTCGGCCGCTGCTGCGCGGTGCACCAGGACATATTCGCACCGCGTTGGACAACTGGTCATCCGGCCGCCGCCGCTGCGCCACGCAGTAGCGATGCGCGCACGGTGGCGGGCCGACGGGCTCCTCTGGCGGAGCCCACCGGCCCGGTTACTTCTTGCCTACTCCTCACCGACGGGGGAGAGGTCGTCGTAGCGTTGGTGAGCGAACGGGATGACGTCCTCCTGCGGCAGGCGCCGCACGACGGCACCGGTCTGGATGCTGGAGCGCTCGGCGATCTCGATGCCGACGAGGCGCCGCACCGGCGGGTCCGCTACCGGGTCGAACCGGGACTCGCGCAGGATGACCTCGCCGTCCACCCGGAACAGCCTGCGGTTCTTCTCTCGACGCTGGACGTGCACCAGCGCGGGATCGTCGTCGAAGCCCTTGCCGTCGGGCGCGGGCTGGAACTTCAGGTAGAAGCTGGTGCGCACCCCGTCGGCCGGCAGTGGCAGCTCCTCGACGAGCTGCCCGTTGATCTCGACGTAGGTCACGCCCAGCCGGGTGAACGAGCCGGTCAGCCGCGTGCCGACGGCCAGGTCGCCGTCGAGGTCGAGGCGGACGTCGGCGATCTTCTTCGGCTCGCCGAAGGTCTCACGGCCGCCGATGACCGACTGCTCGGTCGACATGGGCATCGTGAGGGCGTAGTCACCGACCAGCCCGTCGTGGACGGCGCCGACGCCGAAGGTGCCTGCGCCGAACGGCGGCAGGCCGCGGCCGACGTCGACCCGCGCGATGGTGAGACGCACATGCTCGGGGGCGGACGCGACCAGGGGCGGGGGCAGGACGGACGCGATCAGGCCGGGGTCGGTCTCGTAGATCGCGACCATCGAGGTCGCCCAGGTGTCGACCGAGGTCGCCTCGACCTCACGGTTGCGTAGCTGTTCCGGGGTGCGGGCGCCGTACCGGAGACGAGTACTCACGACGTTTCCTTCCTGCCGTAGCCGATGAGGGCCGGGCACATCTCGGCCTCGATGGGGAGCGACGCCGGCTTCAGCGGCTCGGCGATCTCGGCGACCGTCGGGCCGAACCGGTCGGCGAGCGGGCGCAGCGCCGCCAGGTCGAAGCCGTAGGTGGCGGCGGCGTTCCCGGCGAGCATTCCGTCGACATCCACCGGGTCGACGCCGGCGAACGCGGCCCGCAGCGCCTCGGTCGAGTAGGGGTGGCTGCCCTCCCGGTGCGGGTAGTCGCTGCCCCACATGATCTTGTCGAAGCCGATGCGGCTCGCTGCCGGCACCTCGTGCCCGCGCAGGAAGCTCGCGCCGATACGGACCTGCCGGGCGAAGAACCCGCTCGGTCGCAGGCTCATCCCGCCGACCAGCTCCTTGCCCCAGACCGCCTCCTGCGAGCCGGCGGCGCCGGTGCCCATCCGGTCGAAGAAGTAGTCGAGGCGGGCCAGCTCCTCCGGGACCCACGCGGTGCCCTGCTCGGCGAGCACCAGCCGCAGGCCGGGATGGCGCTCGAAGACGCCGCCGACCAGCAGGTGGGTGAACGCCCGGTGCGCCCACCAGGTGACCTCCAGCAGCAGGATCACCTTGTCCTCGGCGCGCTCACCCGCCGCCGGCGCGGCGCTGCCGCTGTGATGGTTGACCGGCATGTCCAGTTCTTCGCAGACCGACCAGAGCGGCTCGTAGTACTCCGGGTCGTACAGCGAGGGCACGCCGGAGCCGGGGGGCGCGCCCGGCAGCAGCACGCCGCCGAACAGGCCGTTCTCCTTCGCCCAGCGCACCTCGTCGACGGCGGCGCCCAGGTCGTGCAGCATGATCTGGCAGATGCCGGCCCGTCGTCCCGGCGCCGCGGCGCAGAAGTCGGCCATCCAGCGGTTGTGCGCCCGCAGGCCGGCCCAGCGCCGTTCCAGATCGCCCGCGTTCGGAGCGGGTGGCTGCTCGACGAGGGAGTTGTTCGGGTAGAACGGCGGGACGGTGTTCGGGTAGATCACCTCGGCGACGATCCCGTCGGCCTCCAGGTCGCCCAGCCGCCGGTCGGAGTCCCAGTTCCGGCCGCCCAGGTCGCCCTTGAGATCGTCGTAGGGAATGGCGTAGCCGGCGGCCCAGGCGTCGAAGTCGTCCAGCCAGCGGTTCTCCAGGTAAGGGCGGTAGCCGCGCAGGTTCCCGCCGCCGTGGCAGTCGGCCGAGATGACGATGTAGCGGTCGTCGGGTGCTGGTGCCGACACCGCTTCTGTGGTGCCCGCCGTCATTCCGCCACGCCCCAGGGGAGGTCCTGGCCGGTCAGCCAGTGCCGGCCGGCGGTCCGGGCCCGCGCCCATTTCGCGACGTTGGCCGCGTCGTCGGTCTGGCCGAGGCTTTCCGGGGTGACGTTCAGCCGGTCCGCGATCGGGCGCAGCTGGGCCAGGTCGAAGCCGAAGACCTCGGCCGCCGCCTCGCCGAGCATCCGGCGGGACTCGGCGACCGGGACGTCGTGGAAGGTCTTCCTCATCCATTCACGCGAACGCGGCCAGGTGCCCTCGGGGTGCGGGAAGTCGTTCCCCCAGAGCATGTTCTCCAGGCCGATCTCGTAACGCATGCCGATCTCGCGCCGCTTGGTGTTCGACGAGCAGATGAAGCAGTTGCGGTCGAAGTACTCGCTCGGCGACATCGTCAGGTCGCCGAGCGAGCCGAGCTTCTCCGCGCCCTTCTGGCCGAGGTAGAGCCGGTCCCAGAACCACAGCAGGTTCGCCACCCACCAGCAGCCGGCCTCGGCGACGCCGAACCGCAGCCGTGGGAACCGTTCGAAAACGCCCGACCAGAGCAGGAACCACAGCGGCCGCGCCGGCCACCACGTCACCTCGGTGACGTAGATGCCGAGGTGGTCGCCGTAGGACTCCTTGTCCGCCGGGCCGGAATGGGTGAGCACCGGCATCTCCAGGTCCTGGCACAGCTCCCACACCGGGTCGTAGCGCCGGTCGTGGTAGGGCGCCTGGTGCATCCACATCGCGGGGATCATCACGGCGCGCAGGCCGGACTCGTAGGACCGGCGGATCTCGGCGAGCACGTCGTCGAGCGGAGCGGTGATCTGCACCAGCGCTATGCCGCGGCGCCGCAGCGGCGAGTCGGCGCACAGCTCGGCGAGCCAGCGGTTGTGGGCGCGGGCGCCGGCGAGGCCGAGCACCGGGTCGAGGTCTCCGGAAAGTCCGAGCCCGGTGCCGAACGGGGCGCAGGTGCGGCTTTCGACGGCGTCCGCGTCCGGGAAGATGATCTCAGCGGTGATGCCGTCCGCGTCCATCTCCTTGTTACGCCGCGCCGCCTCCCAGCCCCCCTCCAGGCCCTCGGCGTTCTCGGTGAACCATCTCTGCGCGAACTTCGCGTCGGAGGTCCCCATGCGGCGTATTTCCTCGACCGCCGCCGGCCTGCCGGCGAGGAACTCGTCGAACGCGGGGTGGAATTCCTTCTCCAGGTAGTCCYGGTACAGCTCGGTCGGTAATCCCGCGTGGCTGTCGGACGTGATGACGACATACGGCGTCGTGGCGGATGCGATGGCGGTGGTCGGCGTGCCCGCGCCGTCCTTGGGCTCGCTGTTCTCCGGGGCTTTGTTCTCGGGTGCTCCGTGTTCGGACGCGGTGGCCATGGGGCGTCCCCTTCGGCTCGGCCGGCCCCTGGGACCGGCCGCTGGGTCGGCCGCTCGGGCGGCTCGACGGCGGCTGCCTGCCGCCCGATCAGGGAACCTCTTTGCATCAACCATGTCAATCTTCGCACTATGCGAAAAGATGGCGGTACAGTCGCCGCATGTCGTCGCGTCCGCGGCCGTCCCCGCAGACCGACCGGGTCATCGCCGTCGTCGAGATGCTCGCCGGCGCGCCGGGCGGCCTCAGCCAGTCGGAGATCTCCCGGCGGCTCGGCCTCACCGCCGCCACCTGCTACCCGACGCTCGCCGCGCTGGAACGCGCCGGCTGGCTGCGCCGCCACCCGACCCGCCGCACGTACGCCCTCGGCCCCGGGCTGATCGCCGCGGGCCAGGCCGCCACCGCCGGCACCGACGCGCTCGCCGCCGGGCGCGGCCGGATGGCCGACCTGCACCGCCGGCTCGGCCTCTCGGTCGTCGCGCTCGTCCCGGCGGCCGAGTACGCCACGGTCGCCCACCTGGTCGTCGACCCGCGCGGGCGCCCGGTCGCGACGCTGCGGGTAGGCGACACGATCCCGTTCCACCCGCCGCTGGGGATCACATCGATGGCCTGGCAGCCGGACGCCGTCGTCGAGGGCTGGCTGAACCGCGGCGGCGTTTCCGACCCGGCCGATCGCGACGAGTACCGCGACCTTCTCCACGTCATCCGCGCCCGCGGCTACTCCGCCGAGCTGTCCACCTCGCTCGACGAACGGGTCCGCCGGCAGGTCGGCGAAGCCGCCGCGGCCAACCTGCGCGGCCAGCTCCCCGGCCTGCTGCGCGACCTCGCCGCCGGCCTCGCCAGCCCGTCCGACTTCGTCGCCGGCGACCTGGACCCAGCCAGCGACTACCGGGTGGACTCCCTGTCCGCCCCCGTCTTCGACGCCCACGGCGCCGTCGCCCTCGTCGTCTCCCTGCGCGGCTTCGCCGCCGCCATCACCGGAGCCGAGGCCATCCAACTCGGCGTCACGCTCACCGCGGCGACGGACGCCATCACGGCCGACATCGCCGGCCGCCCGCCCGCCATCCTGCTTGGGACTGACCAGGCCTGACGGGCGGGAGGGGAACTCGCTCCCCGCAGGCAGAGATCAGATCGCGGTCAGGTCGCGTCTCCGGGGTCCCACATACCGGTCGGGTCGAGCTGGAGAGCGAAGGGCCGGCCGGGGTGGTCCGTGGCCATCGTCCGCTCGACGGTGGCGAGCAGGTCGGTCAACCGATCACTGCGTAGGACCCTGTCCGATGGCAGTACAGCCCACCACGTGCCGCCGGTCTCCGCGGGGCCGAAGGCAATCACCGGCGGCTCAATCATGGCCCGATCATATTGCGTTCCGCCGCCGCGCCGCCCGCTGTGCAACTCCTGATCGCCGTGCGCGAGGCGTAGTGGGTCCGCCGGGAATCGCCTGCGCGRCTCATGCGCCGTCGAAAACCGCGTTTCGAACCCACGTGGATGTGGCTCGTATTACTCCCGCGGACAGGCGGGCGGGAGGGGGAGACCGCTCGGTGGGCGGGCGCACAGCAGTGCCCAGGCGGCGAGGGTCGAGGCGTCCTGGATGACGCCGTCGGCGAGCATCGCCAGCCAGTCGCCGTGGCTGAAGCGGTGGGCCACCAGGTCCTGCTCCTCGACGCTCGGGGCGCGGGGGCCCTCGGTCAGGTCGGTGGCGAGCCAGACGTGGCAGCCCTGGGTGGAGTAGCCGTAGGCGGTGAACAGCCGGCCGACGTGGTCGAGCCGGCCGGCGCGCAGGCCGGTCTCCTCCCGCAGCTCGGCCGCGGCGAGCTCCGCGGGGTCGACGCCGGGCCGGTCCTCCCAGGAGCCCTGTGGGAACTCCCAGTACCGCCCGCCGACAGGCCAACATGCTACGGGACATATATAACGTGCATCACATATCCGCTCCATCGCGGGGCTGACCCGCGCTAGCTGAAGCAAGCACCTCGGAGTGCGGCCTGCGGGCTTGCTCCCGTCGCCGTCTCGACAGGGGCCGGTCGGTCGCGGTCGCGGTGGGCGTAGCCCTGGTGGGCGTTGGGCTCGGGCGGCCGGCGGCGTAGTCCTGGTGGCCGGCCGCGTGCCGATCGGAATCCGGCGCGCACATTCTTCGCGGGCCGAGAATTGCAAGAAATTGGCCGCGTTACCTGCCCGATTTACCTGCCTGGATTTCTCCATTCGGCTGCGCCCACCAGATGGAACGCCTATAGTGGTAGGTGGAAAGATAACTCAATAAGGCGGCCCGGAGCGGTGTTACCAGCACCAACCCCGGGCCTAGATCCCAAACCTTGAGCAAGCAAGGAGTGGAACCTGATGGCTATCATGCCAGATCGGTTGATCAGCGGCGACGGTGAGGTTGAGCTGTCGGTCGCGGAAAAGGTCGCTGTCGTTCTCGGGGCGTTGCCGGGGACGCGGGTGCATCGGGGTGAGGTGCCGGTGCGAGCGGCGCTGTTCACCCGACAGGCGTCGGGCTCGGCGGCGGAGGTACCTGGCCAGCACGCGGCGTTCAGGGCGGCGTGTGAGGTCCGGGGCTGGTCGGCGGGTGGTTCGGTCGGGCAGATCGGCGGCGGATTCCGGGCCTGGCAGGCGGTGCTCCGGCTGGTACAGCGGGGCCGGTATGACGTGGTCGTGGTCGACACATGGGATCGGCTCTCGGCGACGGAAGCCGGGAAGATCCACGCCCTACGGATGGCGCGCCGGGCAGGGGTGCGGCTGCTGATCAGCGAAGAGGGTATCGACTCTGGCGACCCGATCGGGCTGGCGCTGGTCGACTCGCTGATCAGCGCTGGCGCTGCGGTGGCGTCCCGGTGAGCGGCGAGAACGGCTGGCCGGCGGCTCGGCCACGTGCCCACGTCGTCCCGCTCGACGGTGCCCGCCATGCGGTCACGTTGCGCTCGGGTGCCACGCCGCGTGACCTGGTCGGGGTCGTCTCGATGCTGCCGGCGTCGTTCCTGGTCGACCACTTCGCGTCGCGTCCGCGTGGCGGGACGGCGGTCACGCTGGTCTTTCAGGAATTCCCGGCCGGTGTCCGCGACGGTGAGGCGGTCTCGGTGCGGCCGTGTGCGGTGCCTGACCTGGCTGAGGCGCTGACCATTCCCGGTGACCCCGACAGCTCGGACGGCTCGGCGGACGACGGGGGCGGCTGGGTGCCTGCGGTCGGGACGGACGTCGTTCCGGACCCTGGGCTGACTCCGTATCAGTTCGCGGTGTGGGAGGTCATCACGGCGGCCGGTGACGGCGCGGCCGGTGCGCGCATGGTCGGCCTGGTCATGCGGATGCGACCCGAAGAGGTTATGCACCTGGCGGACCTGCTGCGCGTCCGGCGCCCGTCGCGGTGTTCCTGCCGGGCCTGACGCTTCCCGGTCCCACGGCGGCCGGTGGTCCTGCTCACGGGGCTGCCGGCCGTCGCCGTGTCCGGGGCCTCGGGGCTCTGCCCCGTCATACCCCTGGCTGAGCGGGGCTTCTCCGGTGGGCAGGCAAGCTCTGCTTTGCCACAGGGTTCCCGGCCGTGCAAGACCGCCCGACGCTGCTTGCGCCCATCGTGTCTGGTGGCGGTCTTGCGCGGTCGGGGTTCCTGTGGCAACCCTCTGGGTGCCTGCTCACCGGAGGAGACACGCGGACTCTCGCTTGCCCTGCCCCTCTCCGGAGGCGGCCGGGGGTTCGGGGGCTGGCCCCCGAGCACTAGACCGGACCCGCGTCACCTGACGGCCATATCGGCGGGCTCGCGGGGTGTGCTGACGGATTCCGCGGTGACCCTTCCGGCTCGTCAGCGACGGGCCGACGCATCCGACGCGCGCGGGCGGGTGGCAGCCCGACACGCCCGGGGGTGCCGGGCGCGCCAGCGCCCGGCGGGGCCCCCGGGCGTGGCGGGATGACGGGTCCTGCCCGTGCGTGGCGTGTGCGGCGGCACGGCGCGCGCCCCGAAGGGGCGCCTTGAACCCGTACAGAAACTCTGCGACGGCGATCTTAGTCCGGCTCGGGGCTGTTACGGCGGGCGGCTCTGCCTGCCGGTCGAGGCCCGCCCGGGAAGGGCAGAATAAGCGCTTGGGCGCTCACCTACCTCTGGAGGCGGCACGTGAAGTCAAGCGAGTTCTGGCCCTACGCGGACCGCCTGATCTTGGAGGCGGCGTGTCCGCCAATCACCAAGATCGAGACTTTCGAAGCCTGCGGTTACGTCGACAAGCCCTGGGGACATCGGCTGACGTTCGACACGGGCTCGACGGCCTACGTCATGTGGGTGTTCGCCAATCCGGTAGGAATGGCCCGCGCTCCGGAAGGTGAGCCGCTCGCACCGGTCGACCTGCCGTCGCTGGCCCCCTCCGGGAACGGGTACCTAGTCCGCGACATCGAGGGTTGGATCGCTGCGGTGCTGGTCAACGGCGGAAGCTCGCAAGTGAAACAGGTCCGACGGTACTCGCTGGGCGAGACCAGCAGCACCTTTTACAAAGTCGGCCTGAGTGTGGACTTCTACAGCGGCGCGCACGCCTGCGGGATGTTCGTCCACACGCTACGGTCCGGCGATCAGCCCATGGCGCATCGGGAGCATCAGGTCGCCGAACGCATCTGAAGGCAGACGGAAGCGACCCCGTCCCCTTTCGGGTGCGGGGTCGCTTGGCGTTAGCCGATCAGGGACTGGTTCCACTGCCGGGGCAGCGTTCCCGACTCGGCGGCGCCTTCTGGTGTTCCGAGATCACGCCGTTCGAGACGCCCACCCGCTGACCGCAGGTCCCGCAAGTGACGGCATTGTTGAGTAATCCGCTGGTCATGATTTTCCCTCGTTTCTTCTGGTGGTGCTTTCCCTGGTCTGGGTGGCCCGTCTACACGCGGGATGGGACATCGCCGGCTGGCGGTCTTCAGCGCGTGCCGTGTTGAGATATGGCTCTACGACTGGCCTGCTGCGCTATGACAACGCGACCTGTGGCCTGGTGTCCTGGGCGAATGCTTCGAGTTCGGCGGCTATGTCTCGTGCGATGGCCGCACCGTGGTAGTTCGGTGCGGTCAGTGCGTCGTGGATGCGCTGGGTATCGACAAAAACGCCGTAGACGCGGTGCTGCGTGGGTAGCGTTAGGACAGGTGCCAGTGCCTCGCGGGCGCCGTCGGGGTCGCCACGGCGGACGCGAGCGAGCGCTAGCGCCAGGTAGGAACCGTCTCGGCAGCCATGGTCGTGCTGGGAGTTAGCCGAGGTGGCGAACGCGGCGACTGCCGCAGAGGCGGCCTGCTCTGCGGCTGCCGGATCGGGGAGAAGCGAGTAGGCGTCGGCGGCGATGTAAAGGGCGTCGGCATCGCCTGAGGTGAGTTGTCCACCGAACTCGTCTAGGTCGTCGTCGTCGCGCCGTTCGCGTACGGCGTCGGCGGCGTTGAGCGCGTCGCGGGCCTCGCGGACGTCTCCCACTGCGGCGAGAGCGCGAGCGCGTAGGTAGGAGTGTTTGACGGCTGAGGCGCCACGGACAGCCACGGCGTCGGCGTCGGCCACCAGGGTGTAGCGGAGTGACTCGTGGTGCCATCCTGCCCATCGGGCGCTGCTGGCTTGTTCGTTGCGGATCCATAGCCGCAGCGCGGGGTTGCCGGCGCGGTCTGCGCAGAGAAGCGCGGTCCTGGTGTGTGTCATGGCGGCGTCTAGCTGGCCGACATCGCGCGCGGCGCGGGCTAGGAGTCCGGAGGTCGCGCCAGCGAGAAAGTACAGGTCTCGGGCGTGGTCGGGCTCGGGTGCGTCCAGGTGGCGGAAGATGAAGCGCTGCGCGGCGGCCAGGCTTGGAATGAGGGCGGGTCCGCCCTCGGTCGGGAACGCGCGTGCGATGYGGCCCAACTCGTTTCGCAGCAGGGTTACCGCATCGGCGGTGGCGGCGGCGCTCTGGGCGCGACGCAGGAACTCGGCGGCTTCTTCGGTGGCCATGACTAGCCCTCCCACTACAGGCGGAGAGCCAGGGGGATGGCTCCCCGATACCCCACTGTAGGGCGGAGGCTGCGCGCTCGGTGCGCTTCTGGCCGACGGGCCTAACTCGACGCTGGTGGCTGGGGGGTCCCCTGGGGCAAGCAGCCGTTCGACCGACACGCCAAACATGTGTTCTAGGACACGGGGTGCTGGTTGGTTGGGGCGGCTCACCTCGCCGGCTAGCCAACGCTTGGCGGTCCGGTCGCCTAGAGACCGCATCGGCGCGTTGAGGTGGGTCGCGGCCTCGACAAACGCGCTGCGGAACTGCTCAACGGTCCAGCGGCGATGAACCAGAAGCAGCGCAAGCAATGTACGCGGTCGGGGGGTCGGCGCCATGGCGTCCTCGATGTGCGGCGATGTTGTCACGGATCGTCGCGCATGTCGGGCGGGCTGTCATCGGGTCAGTACGCCCGGCGGAAGGTGACCCTATCGCGGTCCTGATTGTCACCGTCTCGGCACTATCGGCGCCACTGTCAGAAGTCGGTCGATGGCCGATTGTCAACGGTGCCGCTTCTGGTCGGGCTGGCCTCGTTCCCCCGGCCAGGGGCGGCCTTCAGACAGGGCTGCGGACAGGTCGTGCACAGCGGCCGAGCAGGACCAAGGCGGGAGCCGAACCATGCTCATGAAGATCGCGCCAGGGGACGACCGAGAGGCGGGGCCGGCGTCGGACGGGTCCAGCGGACAGGGCCGTGCCCTGGGAAGGGCCGCGCGTCTGGTCGACGGGTCGGGCCTGGGCGGCGAGGTGGCGGTGGTGTCGCTGTCGTTGCCGCAGAAGTCGGGGCTGCTCGTGCGGCGGCGGCGGCAGGAGCGTCGGGTGTCGCGGCGTGCGGGGCGGTTGCCGGTCGCGGCGGGTGGGCGGCGGGCTGTGCTGGCGGCGCGGTCGGCGTCGGTGGTCGGTGAGGAAGACGGGTTGGAGTTCTTCTCCGTCGGGCCGGCGGAGGTGACGCGGGTGGGGGTGTCGATGGGCCGGATGTCGCATCTGGAGTCGGTGACGCTGTTTCCGCTGTGGGTGTCGCCTGGGCGGACCGCGTTGGCGGTGGCGTTGGCGGATCTGCTGCGCGCGGAGCGTGGGGACGGTCTGCCGGTGGTGACGTGTGGGGGGCGTCCGGCGGTGGGCGTGGGTCGGTCGGCGGTGCCGCATCTGGTGAAGGTCACGGAGGGGTCGGCGTGGCGGGTGGTGCCGGTCTGGGAGGTGGTCGCGTGGGAGGACGTGGCGGCCTGGTTGGCGGTCGTGGCGGGGCGGGGGGTCGTGGCGTGAGTGACGTGACGGTGGTGTTGCGGGTGCCGCCGCCGTGGCGGCGTGCTCGGTGGCTGCGGCCGGTCTCGGCGTTGGAGCGGGCGGCGGCGCGGCGGATGCGCTCAGGACTCGGCGGTGAACCAGGGGCGACGGATCGAGGACACGGGGGTCAGATGATCGTGAGATTGGAGTACGGGCCGGGGGTGGAGTCGGAGGCGGCGATGACCGCCCCGGAGGGGATGACGGCTGCGGACGTGGCGGCCGGTCTGTTGGCGATCCTGCCGGGTGTGCGGCGGGTGCGGGTCTGGGAGGACGGTCAGAGTTTCCTGGATGTGCCGGCGGTGGACGCTGCGCGGGAGCGGCCGGCGGTGGATGTGGGCCTGCTGCTGGGGGAGGCGGATGCGGGCCTGTTGGCGGAGGTGGCGGTGGTCCTGGGTCTGGATGCGGGGCTGTCGGCGCTGGCGGGCGGCGCGCCTGGTAGGGCTGCTGCGCCTGGTGGGCACGCGGGGGGCGTGTCGTGACGTCGGCGGACGGGGAGATGCGTCGGTTGGCCTCTGAGGACGGGGGGTGGTCTGAGCCGGTGTCGGTGGACGTGTCGGTGGCGCATTCGGCCCGGATGTACGACTACTACCTGGGCGGGAAGGATCACTTTCCGGCGGACGAGGAAGCGGCCGAGCGGGTGTTGAAGATCGTGCCGGATCTGCGGATCGGGGCGGCGGAGAATCGGGCGTTCCTGCATCGGGCGGTGCGCTTCCTCGCGGCTGAGGCCGGGGTGGATCAGTTCCTGGATATCGGTACGGGGATTCCGACGGCGCCGAACCTGCATGACGTCGTGCAGGGGGTGAACCCGGCGGCGCGGGTGGTGTACGTGGACAACGACCCGTTGGTGTTGACGTATGCGCGGGCGTTGTTACGGTGCAGGCCGCCGGGGCTCACGGCGTATCTGGAGGCTGACGTGCACCAGCCGGAAGGCATCCTGGCCAGCGGTGTGGTGCRGGACACGCTGGACCTGTCGCGGCCGGTCGGGTTGTCGCTGCTCGCGCTGCTGCATTTCGTCCCGGACGAAGCCGGGCCGGGAAAGATCGTGGCGGAACTCGTGGAGGCGCTGGCGCCGGGTAGCTGGCTGGTGCTTAGTCACGGCACGGGTGACTTCGCGCGGGCGGCGGCTGAGGCGGGTGCGCGGATCTACCAGCAGAGCAACATTCCGTTGCAGGTGCGTAGCCGCGCGGAGGTGACGGCGCTTCTGCCGGCGGGGCTGGAGATCGCCGATCCGGGGGTGGTGCCGGTGCATCGGTGGCGACCGGCGCCTGAGGCTGCGACGTATCGCGATGAGCAGATCGGTATTTACGGTCTGGTCGCGAGGCTGCGGTGAGCGCGGCCGGTGGGAGCGTGGGGCCTGTGCCGGGTGGGGCGGTGGTGTGGGTCGTGGTGGCGCGGGACGCGGAGAGGATTTGCTGCGCGGTCTGCACGTCCGAGCAGCTGGCGATGAGCGCGGTGTCCGCGCTGGAGGAGCGGGGCGTCAGTGATACGGACGTGATCCCGGTGGCGGCTGTGGATCGGCTGATGCTGTTGCCCAAGCGGCGAGACGTGACGCTCGGCGAATGGGTGGGGATCAGCACGGCGCCGTTGAACTGACGGCGCCGCAGACCGTCCCGGCGGGTTGGCGTGGTCGTGGTCGTGGTCGGGTGTGGCGGGGGCATAGGCCGTGGGTCTGTGTCCCCGCGTTCGCGTGTCCGGGTGGGGCGGGGTCAGGCGCTGCGGCGGGGGCGGCGGGGGACGAAGGCGCTCAGCGGTGGGGGTGCTAGGCGGGGGATGCGGAATCCGGGGATGGGGGTGTCGGGGTAGGTCGCGCTGGGGTCGGCGCGTTCGATCAGGGCGGCGATCAGGGTGTCGATGACGGCGGCTTCGTACTTGCGGTGGAACCAGTCACCGGTGACGCCGCGGTAGAAGTTCCCGGCGGTCTCGCGCCGGGCGGTCAGGGTGGTGAGGGGTGGCTGGCCGATGCCGAGTAGGGCGCGGGCGGCGTCGTCGGCGGGGTCGGGTAGTGCGGTGGCGGTGGTGGTGAGGATGTCGGCGGCGTCGGCGGCGGCGGCCAGGGTGCGCCGGCCGGTGAGCAGGGAGACCAGGAGGGGCGTGTGGCGGTGGAGGTGGCCGGGGGTGGTGTCGCCGGTCTTGGTCAGGGCGGTCAGTTCGGCCTTGAGGCGGCGTTCTAGGCGGGTTGTGTGCGTGGTCATGGCAGGCCGGGGCTCCTGGGGGCGGGATGTTCCGGGGTGTGTCCGTTCCCGATGATGGCCGGTGTTGCTGAGTCCGTACAGGCCATATCACGCTCTGTGTCCTCATTAGGTCACGTTTTCCTCTAGATGCCATCGTTCACCGTGGGTAGCGACGAACACGCCGCGCGACGGGTCGGGTCGGCTGCTGCCGCCGGGCGGCCGGTCGGTGTCGGCTGCGGGGCTCGCGCCGCTCGACTCCGGGTTTTCTCCGGGTTTTCTCCGTGTCCGCTCCGGGTCTGTGTGTACTCCGGGTCTGGTCCGGGTTTTCTCCGGGTCTACTCCGGGTTTTCTCCGAGTCTGGTCCGGGTCCGTGTCTACTCCGGCTTTTCTCCGGGTTTTCTCCGCGTCTAGTCCGGGTTTTCTCCGGGTCCGGGTTTTCTCCGTGAAAACTCCGAGAAAACTCCGTGTCGCGGGGTGGTGACTTTCTGGCGGGGGGCGTGGATCGTGGTTTTCGCGGCGGTGGCCGCCCGGAAACGGGGCGGGCCGTGCGCGGTCTCGTCGGTTCCTATGTGGAGGTGTTGTCGTGCGTGTTTATCGGCGGCCGTGGTTCTGGCCGGCTGTTCTGTGGGTCTGCGGTCTGTATCTGACGCTGGCCGGGCTCAGTGGTGACGCGCCGTTTCTGGCGGCGCCGCTGGGCGCGGGCATGGTCTGGGCTGCGGTCGTCTGGCGGCGCGGCTAGATGGACCCGAACGTGCAGGTCAGACCGTGGTCTCCTGAGGATGAGCGGTCGCGGGTCGCGTCTGAGCGCCTGGTGGCGGTCGCGATCCTGACGATGATCGTCGGTTTCCTCGTGTCGATGATGATCGGCGTTTTTCTGGGCTGGCTGGTCGCGTCCGGCTCGCCTTCTGTGCCGGTTGTTCCGGTGCCTGTGGTCGTGCTGCACACGTAGTAGCGCATTGCATCGCAGGTCGTTTCTGTCTTTCTTCCTCTTCTCGGGTGTGGCTGTCGCCTGCCCGAAAACGTCCGCCCGGCCGTGTGGCCGTGCGTTTTCCTCCGTGAAAGGGAGTGGTTGTTGTGCGTGAGATTCCGGTGGACCCGGCTGCGATTGTCGCGGCCGTGGTCATGGGTGAGCCAGAGGCGTCGATGTACCAGGGCGAGCACCGGGCCAACCGTGACGGGGTGCCGCTGTGGGAGGTCCAGGTCACGGTGGCGGTCGCCGGTTCGGGGGCCTCGACGCTGCGCGTCAAGGTCGCGGCGGCGTCGGCGCCTCGGCTGACGCTGGGCCAGCCGGTGAGCGTCGTGGGGCTTAAGGCGCTGGCGTGGGAGATGGGCAGCCGTCACGGGCTGGCGTTCTCGGCGGCGGAGATCCGCCCGGTCGGTGCGCCGGCGGCGGGCAAGCGCGAGAGCTGACCGGTAGGGCGCGGCGGGCGGCGGCACGGACTCTGACGGGTTCGGCTGGCCGTCCGCCGTCGCTGTTCACGGGCCCATTTCGTAGATCGGGAGGTGTGCTGTGTCGCGGGTGATGTCGGTGCGGGCGGGCCGGGTCTTTCGGGGCTATCGGCTGTCGGTGCGCCCGTCGGTGTCGTGGATGGTGGCTCGCCATGTGGGCCGGTGGGTCTGGGACTGGCGGCGTGAGGGGCTGGCGCTGGTCGTGCTGTGGTGGCTGGCGGGCGTGTTCGGTCCGGGCGCTGGCCGGGTCGGGCTGCTGGCGCTGGTGGGCGTTGTGTTCGCGCTGCCGTGGTCGCGCCGCGCGCTGCTGGGCTGGTTCGCCGGTGGTCGGTGGCGGCGGCGGTGGGCGGCGGCGTGCCGGGCCTGCGGGCTGATGATCTCGTGGGAGCGCACACCACAGGTGCGGCGGGTGCGCCGATCGGCGGCGGGCGTGGTCTTGGCGGTGCAGGTCCGGCCGGGCCAGTCGACGGCCGATCTGGAGCGGGCGATTCCGGGTCTGGCGGCGGCGCTGGGGTCGCGGGGGGTGACGGTGGCGCCCGATACCGCGCATGCCGGGCGGGCCTTGGTGACGGTGCGGCGGCGGGAGTCGCTGGCACGCACCGTGGAGCCTGAGCCGCTCGACGGTGAGGATGCGCAGGACACCCGAGCCTGGCGGGCCTGGCCGACGCTGCGGGCGCATGTGCACGCCCGGCTCGCGGCGGTGCGGGGCAGGGTCGCCGGTTTGGTCGGCGGTCGTGGTGCTGCGGTGGCGGGTGGGGTGGATCTGTCGGCGGTGGTGGTGGGCCGGCGAGAGGACGGCGGGCGCTGGCTGCTGCCGCTGGCCGGTAATCACGTGCTGGTGGCCGGGGCGACAGGGGCCGGTAAGGGCTCGGTGCTGTGGGCGATCGTGCGGGCCCTGGCCCCGGCGGTCCGGGCCGGGCTGGTGGAGATCTGGGCGGTCGATCCCAAGGGCGGGATGGAGCTTGCCGGCGGTGCGCCGCTGTTCGCCCGGTTCGCGTGGGACCCGGTCGCGATCGCGGATCTCCTCGACGACGCGGCCGAACGGATGACACGGCGGGCTGGTCGGCTGCGCGGGGTCGCGCGGGTGCATCGGCCAACCCAGGGCGATCCGCTCGTGGTCCTGCTGGTAGATGAGATCGCGTTCCTGACCGCCTACGGGCCGGCGGCGGTGCGCCGTCGGGTAGCGGAATCGTTGCCGCTGCTGCTGACCCAGGGGCGGGCGCCGGGGTTCGTCGTGGTGGGTGGGGTTCAGGATCCGCGTAAGGACGTGTTGACGTGGCGGGACCTGTTCCCGGTCCRGGTCTGCCTGCGGATGTCGGAGGCCGGACAGGTTGATCTGGTTCTTGGTCGGGGTGCGCACGCGGCCGGCGCCCATGCCGAAATGATCGCGATGGACCGGGCCGGTACCGGCTTCGTGCGGACCGATGAGGCGCCGGTCCCGGTGCTGGTCCGGGCGGCCTGGCAGGACGACGACGACATCGACACGGTGGCGACCCGCTACGGCCACCCCGCCCCCGAAGCCGAACAGCCACAGGAACAGGCGGCGGTGGCTCCCGGCCCGGTGGCGGTTCGGCGCCCGGTGATCGGTTGGGTGCCGGACGTGGACGCGGTCCCGCTGCCGGCGGCCCGGCGTCGGCCTGAGCCTGCACCTGTCCCGGCCGATGCGGTGGACCCGCCGACGGTGCCGCTACGGGGCTGGCGGCTCCCACCACCGCCGCAACTCGGCCCAGGGCGGGTCTGGCCGCCGGTACCGCCACCCCCGATGCCGCCCCGGATCTCTGAGACGGATCAGGCGGCGTGGRAGTCGTGGGCGGCTGACTGGCGGCGCCGTGAGGGCCTCGACGACGACGGCAACCCCCTGACCGGCTGACCGGCCGCCGCTCTCCTTCTTCCTCTTTCTCTAGCTGCGTCGCGCGGCCCTGGTGGTCGTGCGGGTCGTGGCTGCCTCGACGCGCCCGCAAAGGGGTGACCTGTGGCTACGGACACCGGCCCGGACAAGCCGACGGACGGATGCGTGCGCCCGATCCGGCTGTCCGGGCGGTCGGATCACGTGGACCTTTCGACCGGCGAGATCCGGCGGGCGTCCGCCCCGCCGGTGGTGCATGTGCGGTGTAACAACCGGCGGGCCTCGGCCTGTCCGGACTGCTCCAAGCTGTATCAGCGCGACGCGCGGCGCATCGTCGTACGCGGCCTGGACACCGGGACCGACGGTGCGGCTGGTGTGGTGGCGGGTGGTCCTGCGTGGTTCGTGACCCTGACCGCTCCGTCCTTCGGGCCGGTGCACTCCCGGCGGGCCGGCAAGGGCACGGACAGCCAGGTATGCCGGCAACGGCGTGGGACCTGTGAGCACGGCCGTGCGCTGGCCTGCCACCTACGCCACAGCGGGGATGACCGCCGTCTTGGTGAGCCGCTGTGTGCGCGCTGCTTCGACTACAGCCGGGCCRTGGTCTGGAACGCACTCGTGCCGGCGCTGTGGAAGGCGACCCGTGACCGGTTGGAATCCGCGGTGGCCTCGGCGGTCGGGCTGACGGTCACGGGGCTGCGCCGTGCGGTGCGGGTGTCGTTCGTCAAGGTCGCCGAAATGCAGCGCCGGGGCCTCGTGCATCTGCATGTCGTGGTCCGGGTCGATGGCCGTGACCCCTCCGGCGAACCAACCACCCCGCCCGAATGGGCATACGGGGATCTGATCGCGGACTGTCTACGGGCGGTCGTGGGCTCGGTGTCGGTGGACGCGCCGGACCCGGCGGCGGTCGCGCTGTTCGACAGCTCGGGGGCGCTACCGGTCGCGGCGTCGTCGGATGGGTGGGCGGTGCGCTGGGGCAGCCAGGTTGACATCCGCCGGATCCGGCTCGGCTCGGATGTCGACGCGGTCAAGGTCGGCAACTACCTGGCCAAGTACCTGACCAAGTCCGTCACCGACTCCGGCGCGCTGGATGGCCCGGTCCGGTCGCTGCGTCACCTCGCCCGGCTCGGCCTGCGCGAGCACACGCGCCGTCTGGTGGAGACGTGCTGGCGCCTGGGTACGGATCGGGCGTTCGCGGAAGCGCTCGACGTGGCGGCGGGCCGTCCGGCGGGTCGGGTGTCCGGGCTGATCCGGTGGTCGCACTCGTTCGGGTTCGGCGGCCACTGGCTGACCAAATCCCGGAAGTACTCGACCACGTTTCGCCAGTTGCGCGGGGTCCGGCGGCGCTGGGCCCGGCTGCTGGCGGCAGCGTTGGGGGGCCGTCCGCTGGGTCTGGACAACGACGGCTCGCCGGTCGTGCTCGATGAGTTCGGCCGTCCGGACGGCGACCCCCAAACGGGGGTCATCGGTCAGTGGCGCTACGCCGGTCGCGGCCGTGATCCAGCCAGGGCGCAGGACTCACCCGGGGGCGGGCCGTGAGCCGGCGACATGGTGGGGGGCTGTTGGCCGGGGAGATGGCGCTGCCCTTCGACGACTCCGAAGACGCGCCGGGCGTGGCGGAGCATGTGGGGCACGTGGCCGCAGAGACGGTGAGCACCGAAGGTGCCTCGTCAGATTCCGTCCCTGGCTCGGTGGCCGCTGTGCGCTGCGCGCGACCGGCGGGGGTGGGTGGGTGGGACCGTCTCCCGGCAAGATCCGGAACAGGGCGGTCGTGCGGCACGTCGGCGCGTGCGGCAGGCGGTGGCCGTGGTCCTGGTGGACGTCGAACTGGTGCGGGCGCCACAGGCGCGGACCCCGCTAGGGCGGATGTGGTCGCGACAGACACTGGTCGCGATGCGGGTCTCGGTGGTCCTCCTTCTCCTGCGGGCGGGGCAGGTCCTGGTGGGACGTCGGGGTCGGGAGATGCGTTGGCGGCTGTGGTGGTGGCCGCGCACGCTAGGGCGGCGGAACTCGCACGGGAGCCGTTCCCGGCGGAGCTGGTGTCAGAGATCCGGGACCTGATCGGACCCGTTCCCCGTTGTCGCCGCTGACCTGCGGGGACGACGCGCGACCTTCACCGTGTCAGGGTTGAACGGGCGGCGTCCTGGGCGGGTCGGGAGGATCTCAACGGTGACCATCGCTCGGATGACCGCGCGGCGGCGCTGGATGGAAAGCGACTTCCAATGCGCGGCCATGTCCTCGGCGGTCACGCCCTGGAGGCCGTCGAACGCGGTACTTCCGACCATGGCGGCCTGACGGGCGCGCGCTCGGGCGAGGTGCGTGCGGATCTCCTCCGCCTGTGCCTTCCRCATGATCCTGGTGACCTCGTCGTCGGGCTTGTCGTTAGCCATCGCGATACCCAGGGCTGCGGCGGCGGCTTGGTGGGTTTCAATCTCGGTGGCTACCCTGATCGCTTCCATCGGATCGGCCATGTCCTCCCCTATCAGCTCCGCGAGAATCGCCGGTGTCGACAGCAGGTCGACCACGATCGTTTCTACGTAGCGATCTACCGGTCCCATCTGGCGAGAAACTTTCCTACACCCGCCGCGCTCGCGAGGTGGGCAAACGTAGGAAGCGCGATCGTTACCCTTGGGGTCGTTGTAGCAGCGGCCGAGCATGGCCTTGCCGCACACGCCGCACGTCGCGATGCCCGACAACAGATGTCGGGTCCGGTTTGACCAGCCATCAGGCCGCATCCTGGGCGTTAGCCGGGCCATCAGGCGGGCACGGGTCGCCTCACTGATGATYGGTTGCCACTGGCCCGGCGCAACGATCTCGCCCTTGTGCGTGCGCAAGCCTGCGATCGTTGGATTCATCAGGAGGGCACGCAGAACGTGCAATTGCCATAGCGGCTTGCCACTTGGGGTGGGTATCCCGTCGTCCTGCAACTGGAGGACGAGCTGACGAATAGACGCGTCGCGGCGCGGGTCCAACAGCCGCTCGACGCACGCTCTGATGATGTCGGCTTCGTCGTCGATGATCTCCATAGTGCGGGTGTAGCCGTAGATGCGGACGCCAGACGGTAGGCCGTCCTTCGCCCGCTGTGCAGCCTCGTCTCTGAGGCGCTCGGCCATCTGCTCGGTCTCGTAGGTGTCCAGCTCACCGAGTACGCCAGCGATCACCCGGCCAGACGACGTCGACAAATCGAGATCCTGACCRGCGGTCGCGACGATCCGCACGCCCTGCGCGGACAGAACCTCCATCGCCTCGGCGCGTTGGCGCCGGTTTCGCCACATCCGGCCGGTCATGTAGACGACGATGACGCGTACCCCTTGGGGCACTGACGCCATAAGCCGCTCGTACTCGGGCCGTGGCAGGTCCTTGGATGCCGAGATGTCGTTGTCGACGAACGGCGGCGCAGCCAACCGCCAGGCCGGCTCCGCGGCGATCCTCTCGACCGCCTTATCGACCTGGCGGGCGACGCCTCGGTGGTCCATCCCTTTATCCCGCGAGATGCGGGCGTAGATCGCGACCAGGATCGGGTATCGCGTGGGGTCGCGGGTCAGCAACTCGGCGAGCAAATCCCGGGTGCGGGGCTGTATGGCCTGGTCCCACGTCGTCGCGTCGTTCGGCGGCTCGGCGTCGCGGAGAGGAACAGGCGATACTTGTGTCATGGGTCAATTATGTCCCGAATGATGCCAGCCGACCGGGTAACGGTGCTGCTCCACGAGCCAGACCCCGCCCGCGTCCATCGGGATCACCAGCGCGAAGTCCGGCTTCTCGACGACGCCGTAGATCCCTTCGACGCCACCCGTCCGCACGATCGCGTCCTCGCGCACGCGCATCCACGGGTTCTCGTACACCACTCGACTTGCCCGCACGATGATCGGCCCGTCGTCCGCCACGCTCACCTCGCCGCCGCGTTGTAGAGACCCGTCCAGCATCTCCCTATCTCGCGACCTCCACGCCGTGGCGCGGGCAGGACAGACCGACTCGCGTCGCGCTTCCCCTCGCGCCTCGCGACCTGGCGGCCGGCATCCCCGCCTGGCGGCCTGGACATCCCAGCGTCCCGGCGGCTCGGGCGGTCTGGGTGTCGCCCTCGCGTAGCGAGCCATCCCGCCGGCTTGCCAGCCCGCGAGCCCGCGAGCCCGCGAGCCCGCGAGCCCGCGAGCCCGGCCACGTTAGTTCGCCAGGCCGGCCGATTTCGACAGACCGGACGGCCGGTTCGCGGCTCCCGCGCCCATCGGGCCGGTGGCGTTCGGCACGTCGCCCGGTGTCCGTCGATAGCCTCCAAACCATGYGAGTGCGGCGCGTCGACCCACGCGACACCCAGTGGGAACTGGACAACCCGGTCTACCGCGTCTATTTCTGGACGCGCCCGGCTCATTCGAACGCCTCGCCCAGCTCGACCGAGTTCGAGATCACGGACACCGACGTCCCCGCCGTCCTCGACTGGGCCACGCGCACGGCCGGCAACCGCACCTTCGTCGTCTACGCCGTCTGCGGGCTCGCCGACAGCAAAGGCCTCGTCCGCCTGGCCGGCCACGACCCGCTGGCCGCCACCGCGGCCTCTGGCGGGACGGTCAGCATCACCCGCACGCGCTAGCCCGACCGTCCGCGCGGTCACCACTCCTACACCGCTCGTATGCCGCCTGGCGGGACCGACCCGGCCGCCGGTCCCGCTAGCCGGGTCGGTCCCGCCGGTCCCGCCGGTCGGATCGGTCGGGTCAGTCGGTCTCACGAGCTCCGTGCCGCGGTTCCGCGGAACCGTCGTGGCGGACTCCGTCCCGGCGCCAGCCGCTGGCCGAGGTCGTGGCCTTGCCAGACCAATGACCGCCGCCGGAGCTGTCTCCATGCCGCGGGACAGGGAGCCGCCGAATATTTGATCATGGCTCTGAGCTGGTCCGATGGTGAAAAACTGTCGGTGGCGGGTGGGAGCATGGTCGTGTCGATGGCCCATGACCCCGGGTGGTGGTGGCGATGTCCGTGATCGCGATGTCCGTGTCCGATACCACGTCCTCGTCGACTGTGTTGTCGGTGGACGTGGAGGCCGCTCCACTGGAGGCGCTGGAGGGGGAGATCGTCGCATGGGCGGGCCGGCTCGCGGCGGCGACGTGCGGCTGGCTGGCGATGGTGGCGGCGTTCGACCGGCGGGGTGGCTGGTCGGGGCAGGGGTTCGCGTCGTGCGCGCACTGGCTGGCGTGGCGTTGCGGGCTCGCGGTGCGTACCGCCCGGGAGCACCTGTCGGTCGGGCACGCGCTGGAGATGTTGCCGGCGACGCGGGCCGCGTTCGCGGCCGGGCGGCTGTCCTATTCGAAGGCGCGGGCCGTGGCTCGCGTCGCCGAGCCAGCCAGCGAGCGGGTGTGGCTGAACCATGCGCTGTGCTGCACGGCGGCGCAGTTGGAGCGGCTCGCGGCCACCTGCGAGCGGCTGACCGGTGACCATGCTGGCCAGCGGGCGGGGCGCAGGGTGTCATGGCGGACCGGTCGGGACGGGATGCTGCGGCTGTCGGCGGTGCTGCCAGCGGAGGAGGGCGCCCAGCTCGTGACCGCGATCGAGGCGGCGCGGGCGAGTCTGGAGGACACCTCCACGGCGCCTCCTCCGGATGTGACCGACCGGGTGCCGGCGGACGGGGAGGTGATCACGGCGCCGCGGGACCGTCGGCTGGACGCGGACGCGCTCGTGACGCTCGCGACGGGTTTCCTGGACCGGCCCGCGCCCGGCCTACTGCTGCCGTCGCACACGGTCACCGTCCACGTGGACGTCAATACCCTTCTCCGCGCCGCCTCCGTCCCCTCCGCCTCCGTCCCCTCCGTCTCTGGCCCCTCTGTCTCCGGCCCCTCCAATCCGTCCGGCCCCTCCAGCCCTTCCGGCTTGTCCGGCGGCYGAACCGATGCCCGTCGACCGTCACGAGGCGATGTCGAGCCTGGGGTCGGCCTGTCCGCGTCGGTGCTGCGTCGACTCGGCTGCGATGGCCTCCTGCGCACGCTGCTGTCCGACACCAAAGGCAACCCGCTGCACCTTGGCCGGCGCCGCCGGCTACCCAGCCAACGGCTGCGTGACGCGGTCTATACCCGCGACGTCGGTACCTGCCAGTACCCGGGCTGCGAACGCACCCGCTGGCTCCAGGTCCATCACCTGGTGGAATGGTCCGACGGCGGTGCGACGGACCTCGACAACCTGACGATCCTGTGTACCGGCCACCACCAAGCCGTCCATGACGAGGGCATCGCCCTCGAGCGGAGCGCCGACGACTTGGTGGTCGCGACTCTGGCGGATGGACGGGTCGTGCGGCCGGCTCCCGTCGTTGACCCGGGCCCCCGGCCTCCCGAGGTCCTCGCGGCCGCGACCCGGCACCTCGACGACGACGCGATTCTCACCCGCGACGGTGGCCGGCTGAACCTCGCCGACTCGATCTGCGCGCTCACCCAGCATCGGTGGAACGAGGCCGGCCGCGCGGCGCGCGATGGTTCCGGCGCCCCGCACGGCCGGACGGCCACGGACCATGCCCGCCCGCCTGCCACGCCCGGGCATGGCGGTACCGGTCGTCGTCACCGGCCCGACGGGAACGGCGCGTCGCGGCCGGTCCGCCGCTCCCGACGCCGCCGCGGTCTCGCCACTCCCGTCGGGGGCGAGTAGCGCGGCGCACCCCACGACGCACCTCAGCCGTGACGCGGAGGCTCCGGGTCGCGGACCGCGGTCCGCGACAAGGCCGGGCGATTCCTGCCAGCGATTCTTCGGGTGTTCGCACGCAACCTTCCGCGCCTGAAACGCGTATCAGTGACAGGGAGACGCGGACCGCGGCCCCGAAGAAGCGGAGGCGGAGGCGGGCGGTGCGTGGCGACGTCGACGGGAGGGCGGGCGCAGGGACACAGCGCGTGGGAGGACGACCGTTCTTGGACAACGGGATCCCGGCCGGTGGAAGGCGACCTGGCGGATGGCGACCTGGCGGACGAGGACTTCGCGGAGTTCGTGCGGCGGTGCGGGACACGGCTGACGCGGTTCGCCTACCTGCTCGTCGGGGACGCGGGACAGGCCGAGGACCTGGTGCAGACGGCGCTCGTCAAGACCTGGCTGCGGGGCGCGCACGTGACGGCGGACGGGCGCGAGGCCTATGTGCGCCGGGTGATGGTGACGACGTCCGTGTCGTGGTGGCGCGGCCCGCGCTGGCGGCGCGAGCGGCTACCCGGCCCCGATCCCGACCTCGGCACCGACCCCGCCGCCGCCCGTGCCCGTGACCGGCCGGACCTTACCGAGCGGGCTGATCCTGTCGACGAGACCTCGCTCGTCGACGAACGTGACGTGCTGGTCGCGGCGTTGCGCCAGCTGCCGCCGCGCCAGCGGGCCGCCGTGCTGCTGCGGCACTACCTGGCGCTGACCGAGGCCGAGACCGCCGCCGAGCTGCGCTGCTCGGTGGGCACCGTGAAAAGCCAGACCAGCCGGGGTCTGGCGACCCTGCGCGCGATGCTGGAGGCCGGCCGATGATGACCGACGAGCAGCTTGCCGACCTGCTGCGCCGCACGGCCGACCGGGTGCCGGCGAACGCGCGGCTCACCGACCTCGTCCAGGCCCGTGTCCGCCGCGCCCGGCGGCGTCGCCGCGCCGGCGCCATCGCGTCCGCCGCGGTCGGCGTGGCTGTCGTGCTGGTCGCTGTCGTGACGCTGGTCGCCGGGCCGGTCAGGCAGGACAGCGGGCCGCGGCCCGAGCCGTCCGCGACCGGCGTCGACGCCTGGCGGTGGCGTGACCTGCCGCCGCGGCCGTCGCTGCCGTCGCGGCCGTCGACGTTCGGCGACACCGAGCGGACCCTCGTCGTCGGCCATTCCCTTGTCGTACTCGGCCGCGACCCGGCGCACTGGACCGCGGAGGTGTCCGATCCGGTCGGCGTGCCGCTCGGCGCCCGCTACCCCGCCCCGGACACCACGTGGACGAGCGCGACCGTCGCCGTCTCCGACACGACGATCTACCTGTGGGGCGGCTCGGTCGCGGGGGCCGGCAACGGCGCCGTCCACGAGGCTGGCGGCGACCTGGCCTTCGACGTCACGACCAGGACCTGGTCGAAACTGCCGCCGGCACCCATCGAGCAACGTACCGGCGCCGTCGCCGTCTGGACCGGCGCGGAGGTGGTGGTCTGGGGCGGAGCGCGCGACCTGGGTCCCAGCCCGAAGGACAACCACCTCCAGGCGTATACGGACGGCGCGGCCTACAACCCCGCGACCCGGACCTGGACGAGGCTTCCGCCAGCACCCGTCGCCGTCGGTCTCGTCCCGGTCGATGCGGTCGTCGTCGACGGCAAGGTCGTCATCTGGACCCACCCGATGGTCCGGACGAGCTGGGAGCCGGACCTGGCGGCGCAGCGGACGCTCGTCTACGACCCGGCCACTTACCAGTGGCGGGTGGCGCCGGGGCCCGGCCTCATCGAGTACTCCGGTGGAAGCCCGCTGGTGGCCACGAGCGCGGGCGCCATCGCCGTCTCGGGTTCCGTCAACCAGGTGGACGCGCCCTGGAACGTCCGGCTCAGYGCGGCCCGTTTCGACGTCGCCACCGCGACCTGGACACCACTGCCCGTCCCCGGCTTTCCGCCCAGCCTGTGCCCCAGCTCGGTGGTGCCGCTGCGCGACCTCGCCACCGGGACGACGGTCGCGGCCGCGGTCCCGACCTGCGGGGACCCCCAGGTCCTCGACCCCGCCAGCGGGCAGTGGGTACCCATCACCGACTGGGGCGCGGACAAGGTCCTCGCGGGCGTCCCCTCCTCCGGCGACGCCTACCTCACCTCGGACAAACTCACCGCCGCCCGGCGCCCCGACCGCCCCGGCACACAGATCCTCGCGCCCTGAGGCGCTCCGGTGCGCCGAGGCCGAGCGTGCTGCGCCGCGGAACCACGGTCCGCGCGAAAGGACGGGGCTACCGCGCGAAAGGACGGGGCTAGCCGGCCTGGGTCTCGCGGTCCGGCTCGGCCAGCGGCCAGCCGCCGGCGGCGAGCCGGGCGGCGACGCGGGAGAGGTCGCCCTCGGTCGGAGGCTGATGCGTCACCGCCGTGATCGCGGCGTGCACCGCGTCGGGTGAATGCCCACCGCTGACGATCAGGCTGTCGGCGACGGTCGTGAGCTCATCGCTGGTCAGCTTTCGGGCGAGCAGCGCGAAGAGCGGGACGTAGTCGTGCTCCGGGACACCCTCGGGGTAACCGGCCCGCAGCCACCCGATGACCGTGGCCAGAAACCGCGGAACCGCCATGCCGTCACATTCCCTTCCATGGGCCATGGGCCAGTCATGCACCCCGGCGTTGGCGCCGCCGGGAAATACCGGGTGCGACACCCGGCTCAGGTGCTGTTTCAGCCGCTGTTGACGATGAGGTAAATGCCCCAGGCGATCGCGGCGAGCACGACCGCGAAGCACAGCACACCGGCCGCGATCCCCAGAGGGTTGCCTCCGATGATCCGGTCGGACTCAGCGGACGCGGGCTGCGCGGTGCCGGACCCGGAGAGGCTGATGGCGCGCAGGCCGATCGCGAACAGGGCGGGCAGGCCAGCTCCGCAGATCAGGCCGAGCACCAGGATCTTCCAGAGGGCGTCCAGATCAATCCAGTCGTTCACGAGCAATCGCTCCCAGTTCGTGAGTACGTCGCGAGTGCGATGGCGTCGGTCAGACCCCGACCGGCTCGGAGGTCTTGGGAGCCGGGACGACGCGGCCCTCCCAGTCGGCGTTGACGTTCTGGTGGTCGACCTTGTTCTTGCGCGCCCGCAGCCAGACGAAGACCACTCCGACAATCATCGCGGCGAAGACGACCACGACGCCCGTCGTTCCACCGATACCGGCGGCGATGCCGTAGCAGGCCGCGCCGACGAGACCGGCCGCCGGCAGTGTGAGCAGCCAGGCCGTGGCCATCCGGCCGGCGACCTGCCACCGCACCTCGGCGCCCCGCTTGCCGATGCCGGTCCCGAGGATCGAGCCGGTGGCGACATGAGTCGTCGACAGCGAGTACCCGAAGTGGCTGGAGAGCAGGATTGTCGCCGCCGAGGCGGACTCGGCCGCCATGCCCTGCGGCGAGTCGATCTCGACCAGGCCCTTGCCCAGAGTCCGGATGACCCGCCATCCGCCCAGGTAGGTGCCGGCGCTGATGGCCAGCGCGCAGGTGAGGATCACCCAGAACGGGGCCTCGGCGTCGGCGGGCACCGAGTGGTTCGCGATCAGCGCCAGGGTGATGATGCCCATCGTCTTCTGGGCGTCGTTCGTGCCGTGGGCCAGCGACACCATGGAGGCCGAGCCGATCTGCCCGATCCGGAACCCGTGACTTCGGGCCCGACCGGGCACGTTACGGCTGAGTAGATAGATCAGATATGTCCCGACCGTCGAGATGATGACCGCGATCACCGGCGACAGGCCGGCCGGGATGATCACCTTGGAGAACAGGCCGTGCCAGTGGACGCCGTGGCTGCCCGCCGCCGCGATGGTCGACCCGACKATCCCGCCGATCAGCGCATGGGACGAACTGGACGGGATGCCGAAGAACCAGGTGAGCACGTTCCAGGTGATGCCGCCGACCAGGCCGGCGAAAACCACCGTCAACGTCACGAGGTGCGTGTCCACCAGACCGCTCGCGATGGTGGCCGCCACGCTCAGCGACAGGAATGCGCCAACAAGATTGAGTACGCCGGACAGCGCCACCGCCACTTTCGGTGGCAACGCGCCGGTCGCGATGGATGTCGCCATCGCATTGCCGGTGTCGTGAAACCCGTTGGTGAAGTCGAACCCGAGCGCTGTGATCACTACCAGCGCGAGAATCGCATCGCTCACGCGTCGGTTATAGATCCGTCTACTCCGGGCTGTCGACCGTGTGGAGCAACAGGGCGGGGAACCGTCAACTGGCGGTAACCACAAGTTCGCCCGTCGCTCATGCGGCGGAATGTTTTATGGCCGCATCCGTCCGTCATGATTCACGGCCCGCGCCGTATACCGCGAGAAAGTGGCGGCGGTCAGACCGGTTCGGTCGATGTGTCGCCGTTCGATGTCGTCGCGGCGCGGCGTCCTGGTGGCTGATTCCCGGATGGCACCGAGGTGCCCCTTTGCTCACCGAAATGTGATCTCTCTGGCCGGTGCCTGCCCTGTCGTCCAGCGTCGCTCGCCGCTCGCCGCTCGCCGCTCGCCGCTCGTCGCCCGTCGCTCGTCGCTCGTCGATGGCTGGACTGGCCGCGTCGCGGGTTGGGTGGAGTCCGGCCGGATGCTGGTGTCCTGGGGGCCATGCCTGGGTCCGCCGTCGGTGATGTGAACACGCCCCGCCGGGTGTACTGGCGCGCGAGGTTAATGAGCGTTAACCTGGCGGCATGTTAGCGACCACTAACCTGGGGTCCCACCCGCTTGGGCCGTCGGCGGGCGCGGTGCTGACCAGCGGGGTCGACGCGGGGTCGGCTCAGGGCAGGGCGAACGCGGCCCGGCACGCGCGGCTCGTCGCCGAGTTGCGCGCGAAACTCGAAGGGGCCCGCAGCGGCCCCGAGTCCGCCGTGCGCCGGCATGTGGAGCGGGGGAAGTTGCTGCCTCGTGACCGGGTGGACCGGCTGCTGGACCGTGGCAGCCCCTTCCTGGAGGTCTCGCCGCTCGCCGCCGACGGGATGTACGACGGCGACGCCCCGGGCGCGGGCATCATCACCGGGATCGGCCGGGTCTCCGGCCGGGAGTGCGTGATCGTCGCCAACGACGCGACTGTCAAGGGCGGCACGTACTACCCGATGACGGTGAAGAAGCACCTCCGAGCCCAGGAGGTGGCCCTGCACAACCGGCTGCCCTGCGTCTACCTGGTCGACTCGGGCGGCGCGTTCCTGCCGCTGCAGGACGAGGTCTTCCCTGACCGGGAGCACTTCGGCCGGATCTTCTTCAACCAGGCGACGATGTCCCGTCGCGACATCCCGCAGATCGCCGCGGTGCTCGGCTCGTGCACCGCCGGCGGCGCCTATGTGCCGGCGATGAGCGACGAGGCGGTGATCGTGCGCGACCAGGGCACGATCTTCCTCGGCGGTCCGCCGCTGGTGAAGGCCGCGACCGGCGAGGTCGTCTCCGCGGAGGAGCTCGGCGGCGGCCTGTTGCACTCACGCACGTCCGGTGTCACCGATCATCTGGCCGAGGACGACGCCGACGCGCTGCGCATCGTCCGCCAGATCGTCGGCGCGCTCGGCCCGCGCGCCCCGCGCCCGTGGGACGTCGTCCCGACCGAGCCGCCGGCCGTTGACCCGTCGACGCTGGGCGCCGCCGTCCCGACCGACGCGAGAGTCCCGTACGACGTCCGCGAGGTGATCGCTCGGGTCGTCGACGGGAGCCGGTTCGCGGAGTTCAAGCGGGAGTACGGTTCGACGCTGGTGTGCGGCACGGCGAGGATTCACGGGCACCCTGTCGGGATCATCGCGAACAACGGTGTGCTGTTCTCCGAGTCCGCTCTGAAGGGCGCGCATTTCGTCGAGCTGTGCGACGCGCGGTCGATCCCGCTGCTGTTCCTGCAGAACATCACCGGGTTCATGGTGGGCCGCGAGTACGAGGCCGGCGGCATCGCCAAGCACGGCGCGAAGATGGTGACGGCCGTGGCCTGCGCCCGGGTGCCGAAGTTCACCGTCGTCATCGGCGGCTCGTTCGGCGCGGGCAACTACTCGATGTGCGGCCGGGCGTACTCGCCGCGTTTCCTGTGGATGTGGCCGAACGCGCGGATCTCGGTGATGGGCGGCGACCAGGCCGCGGCGGTGCTCGCCACGATCCGCCGCGACCAGCTCGAGGCGAAGGGGCAGGACTGGAGCCACGAGGCCGAGGAGGCGTTCCGCCAGCCGGTCCGGGACCAGTACGAGGCGCAGGGCAGYCCCTACCACTCGACGGCGCGGCTCTGGGACGACGGCGTGATCGACCCGGCCGACACCCGCACCGTCCTGGGCCTGGCGCTGTCCGTCGCCGCGAACGCCCCGATCGACGACCGCGGCTACGGCGTCTTCCGCATGTGAACCCGCCGCGGCGGAGACAACAGAGATGAATGGACAGGTGACTGGGGCGATGTTCGACACGGTGCTGGTGGCGAACCGCGGGGAGATCGCGGTTCGGGTGATCCGGACGTTGCGGCAGCTCGGGGTCCGGTCGGTCGCGGTGTACTCGGACGCGGACGCCGGCGCCCGCCACGTGCGCGAGGCCGACGTCGCGGTCCGGATCGGTCCGGCGCCCGCGCGCGAGTCGTACCTGAACACCGCCGCGGTGCTGGCCGCCGCGTGGGCGACGGGCGCCCGCGCGATCCACCCGGGCTACGGCTTCCTCTCCGAGAACGCCGCGTTCGCCGCCGCCTGCGCCGAGACGGGCATCGTCTTCGTCGGGCCGCCGGTGCGGGCGGTCGAGGTGATGGGCGACAAGATCGCCGCGAAGCGCGCGATGATCGAGGCCGGGGTGCCGGTGGTGCCCGGCCGGGCCGAACCGGGGATGGACGCCGCGGCGCTGGCAGCGGCCGCCGAGGAGATCGGTTTCCCGGTGCTGGTCAAGCCGTCGGCGGGCGGCGGCGGCAAGGGCATGCGCGTGGTCCGTTCGGCGGCCGAGCTGGGCGACGCGATCGCGTCGGCGCGGCGGGAGGCGGCGAACGCGTTCGGTGACGACACCCTGTTCCTTGAGCGCTACGTCGACCGGCCCCGTCACATCGAGGTACAGGTTCTCGCGGACGCGCACGGCAACGTCATCCACCTGGGCGAACGCGAGTGCAGCCTCCAACGGCGCCATCAGAAGATCATTGAGGAGGCGCCGTCGGCGCTGCTGTCCGCGCACCCCGGCGGCGCGGCGACCCGGGAGCGGATCGGCGCCGCCGCCGTCACCGCCGCCGCGGCCGTCGGCTACGTCGGGGCCGGCACGGTCGAGTTCATCGTCTCGGACAACGAGCCGGAGACCTTCTACTTCCTGGAGATGAACACCCGCCTGCAGGTCGAGCACCCGGTCACCGAGCTGGTCACCGGGGTCGACCTGGTCGCCGAGCAGCTGCGTGTCGCCGCCGGCGAGCCGCTGCGGCTGCGCCAGCGAGACGTCGTCCTGTCCGGCCATGCCGCCGAGGCCCGCGTCTACGCCGAGGACCCGGCCCGTGGCTTCCTGCCGACCGGCGGGGAGGTCCTCGCCCTCACGGAACCGGTGGGTGAGGGGGTGCGGGTCGACTCCGGGGTCGCCCTCGGCACGACGGTCGGGTCCGACTACGACCCGATGCTGGCGAAGGTGATCGCCTGGGCGCCGGACCGGGCGGACGCGCTGCGCCGGCTCGACGCGGCGCTCGCCGGCACCGTGCTGCTCGGCGTGACCACGAACCTCGGCTTCCTGCGCACCCTGCTGACCCACCCCGACGTGCGCGCGGGCACGCTGGACACCGGCCTCGTCGAACGCCACCTCGCCGGTCTGACCGCCTCCGCCCGCCCCGCCCAGGCGAGCGCGACGGCCGGCGCGGCCTGCGCCACCGAAGCCGCCGGCGGGCCACCGGGGGAGGCGCTCGCTGTGTACGCGCTCGCCCAGCTGTCACGGCTCGGGCCGGCCGGACCGATCGTCGACCCGTGGGACATCCCGTCCGGCTGGCGGGTCGGCGACGACGCCTGGCTGTCCTGGACGGTCGACGCGGGTGGCGGCGCGCGCCGCCGGGTGGACGTGCGCGGCACCCCCGCCGCCGCGTCGGTACGCATCGACCAGCGGGCGCCGATCGCGGCGTCCGTCGCGGTCGCCGGCGGTGGCCTGGCCGCCGAGGCGGAACGGCTGCTCGTCACGCTCGACGGCGTGACGACCACCTGGCATGTCGCGGACGGTCCCACCACCCCCGGCACGAGTTCCGGCGTGTTGTGGGTCGGCTCCGGCGGGGCCGCGTGGCCGCTCGCGGAGTGGGTGCGCGAGCCGGGGGCGACCGCGGCGGCGGCCGGCGACGGGCAGGCCCGCAGCCCCATGYCGGGCACGGTCATCGCGGTCGACGTCGCCGCCGGCGACACCGTCGCCGCGGGCCAGCGGCTCGCCGTCGTCGAGGCGATGAAGATGGAGCACGCGATCACCGCGCCGGTCGCGGGCCTGGTCAAGGACGTCCTGGTCGGTGTGGGCGCGCGGGTCGACCTCGACGCCCTGCTCGCCGTCGTCGAACCGACCGGCGCCGCGGAACCGGCCGGCGCCGAGCCGGACACCACCGAGCTGACCAGTAAGGAGCGCCACGATGCCTGACACCCGGCTCACCGACGAGCAGGAGGCGCTACGCAAGACCGTCGAGGAGTTCGCCCGCGAGGTCGTCGCCCCGGTCGCCGCGCACCATGACGAGACGAAGACGTTCCCCTACGAGGTCGTCGCCCAGATGGGTGAGCTGGGGCTGTTCGGCCTGCCGTTCCCCGAGCAGTACGGCGGCCAGGGCGCCGACTACTTCACCCTGTGCCTGGCGATCGAGGAGCTGGCCCGGGTCGACTCGTCGGTCGCGATCACCCTGGAGGCCGGCGTCGGGCTCGGCGCGATGCCGATCTACCGGTTCGGCACCGAGGAGCAGCGCCTCCAGTGGCTGCCGGAGCTGACGAGCGGGCGCGTGCTCGGCGCGTTCGGCCTGACCGAGCCCGGCGCCGGCAGCGACGCGGGCGGCACCCGCACCACCGCCCGCCTCGAGGGCGACGAATGGCTGATCAACGGCTCGAAGGCGTTCATCACGAACTCGGGCACCGACATCACCCGGGTCGTCACCGTCACCGCAGTCACCGGCCGCTCCGAGGCTGACGCCTCCGGGACGGGCAAGGCCGAGATCTCCACGATCATCGTCCCGGTGCCGACGCCCGGCTTCACCGCCGAGCCCCCGTACTCCAAGGTCGGCTGGCACGCCTCCGACACCCACCCGTTGTCCCTCGTCGACGTGCGGGTGCCGGCGGCGAACCTGCTGGGCGAGCGCGGCCGCGGCTACGCGAACTTCCTGCGGATCCTCGACGAGGGCCGGATCGCGATCTCGGCGCTGTCCGTCGGCCTCGCGCAGGCCTGCGTCGACGAGTCGGTGAAGTACGCGAGACAACGCCAGGCGTTCGGCGCCCCGATCGGCACCTACCAGGCGATCCAGTTCAAGATCGCCGAGATGGAGGCGCGGACGCACGTCGCCCGCACCGCCTACTACGACGCCGCCGCCCGAATGCTCGCCGGCCTGCCCTTCAAGAAGGAGGCGGCGATCGCCAAGCTGTTCTCCTCCGACGCCGCGGTGACGAACGCCCGCGAGGCGACGCAGATCTTCGGCGGCTATGGCTTCATGAACGAGTACCCCGTCGCCCGCCACTGGCGCGACGCCAAGATCCTGGAGATCGGCGAGGGCACCTCCGAGGTCCAGAAGATGCTCATAGCCCGCCACCTGGGTCTGTAGCGAGCGCCCGCCCGGCTCGGGACCGAGGTGCGGGACCGAGGTGCGCGGAGCGGCGCGGGCGTTCCGACCGCGCTACGCGTCGATCTTCCGGGGTGCGTCGGTCGCCGCGGCGGGGGACTCCTGCCGGGGGACGGTCACGGTCGCGTGCTTGCGCCTGCCGCCGAGCAGGGCCGGGGCGGCGGAGCTGCCGGCGGCGCGGATCGACTCGCGCAGCGACGCCATGGTCGCGGAGAGCGCGGTCGGCTCGTAGCCGCAGTGGGCCATGCAGTTGTCGCAGCGCGCGTCGCGGCCCCGGCCGTACGACTCCCAGTCCGTGGTCTCCAGCAGCTCCTGGTAGGAGCTGGCGTAGCCGTCGCCCATGAGATAGCAGGGCTTCTGCCAGCCGAACAGGGAGTAGGACGGAATTCCCCACGCGGTGCAGGGAAAGTCGACCTTGCCCTCGAGGAAGTCGAGGTACAGGGGTGAGTGGTTGATCCGCCAGCGGTCGCGGCGACCACCGGCGAATGCCTCACGGAACAGCTTCCGGGTCTCCTCGACGCCCATGAACTTGTCCTGGCCGGGCGCCTTCTCGTACGCATAGGCCGGCGACAGCATCATCCCGTCGACCTTCAGGTCGTTGTTGAGATAGTCGAGCACCTCCATCACCGTCTGCGGGGTGTCGGTGTTGAAGAACGTCGTGTTGGTGGTGACCCGGAAACCGCGCCGCTGCGCGTCCCTGATGGCGTCCACGGCCTGGGCGAAGACACCCTGCTTCGCCACCGACGCGTCGTGACGCTCCTCGAGGCCGTCGATGTGCACGGCGAGCGACAGGTACGGCGACGGCCGCAGCTTGTCGATCTTCTTGGGAAGCAACAGGGCGTTGGTGCACAGGTAGATGAACTTCTTCCGCTTCACCAGGCCGGCGACGATCTCCTCGACCTGCGGGTGCATGAGCGGCTCGCCGCCCGCGAGGCACACCACCGGCGCGCCGCACTCGTCCACCGCCGCCAGCGCCTGCTCGACCGGCATGCGCTGCTTCAGAGTGTCCGCCGGGTGCTGGATCTTTCCGCAGCCCACGCAGGCGAGGTTGCAGGCGAACAGCGGTTCCAGCTCGAGCGTGATCGGAAACTTCTTCCGGCCCGCGAGCCGCTGCTTCATAATGTACGCGCCGATTTTGATCGCCTGACGCCGGGGAATACTCATCTACGCCCTTCCCGCCGCTGCTCATCAGCCGTCCGTCGTGGCGGCCGCGCATTGCCCTTTGTCCGGTCACCCTAGGCGAGGGGTTTCGGCGGCGCCGGGTGTAAGGATGTCGTGGGAGGGATGTCGCGAACACCGTTTCCGTCGGGCGGGCGCAGGTACGTCCGTGGCGCCGGACGTTTTCGGTTTCCCGTGGTTCGGTGAATTTCGTGTCCGGCCGCTGGCAGCGTCGTGAATCAACGCGGTGGCGCTGGTCCGGTGACCCCCGCCTACGTCGACACGCTGGTCGACCGCCTGCTGGCCCTCCACGGCCGCGCGTAGGACCCGCGCGGGAGAGCGGTACGGGCCCCGGCCCGCCTGGCGGCCGAAACGATCGACGCCTCCGCGGCGGGTCAGCGTGGTCGCTGGTTGTCCGGGAGTCGCGCCGGGTTGGCCTTGCCGGGGTTGGCGAGCGTGGTCGTGACGCAGGCGCCGAGCAGGCCGGCGGCGTCGTGGATGGTCGCCTGGCCGAAGGAGACGCCGCCGACGGCGTACTGGTCCTCGGCGAGGACGCCGAAGAACTCTCCCACCGGCTCGCGGACGAGCGTCAGCGTGAAGTCGGTGTTGATGTACTGGATGCCGCCGGTGCCGCGATGGGTCGTCGGGCTGGTCATGTCGGCACACAGCACCGCCCGTACCAGCGGCGTCAGGGCCGTGCCCTCGACGACCTCCCGCAGCTCGCGGAGCCACACGCCGCCCCGCTCGACGCCCGGGGTCGGGCCCAGCACGGTGGTGAGGGTGACGCTGGGCATCATCGGCCGGACGTCGGCGCGCGAGCCCGCCTGCAGCTCCGGGTTGGGGGAGCCCAGCGCCGGCGCGGGCCAGTCGCCCCGGTCGGCGTGCCAGATCTCGCCGTCCGGGTTGCTCGACGGGCGCAGGAACACCGCTGTCGCGCGGGTGACGGGCACGCCGTCGTGGCTGACGTGCACATCGGCGACCCGGATCCGCCCACCGGCCCGGACCAGCGAGGTGGTCGCCGCCAGCGGCGCGGAGGGGATCGATCGGAACATGTCGACGGTGAGGCGGGCGAGCCGGTAGCCGGGCTCGGCCTGCTCCTGTTCCAGGACGTGCCCGATCAGGCCGCCGAGGATGCGGCCGCTGATGGTCCGCGCTCCCCAGACGCCGCTGGCGAACCGGCCGGGCAGGTAGCGGCCGTCGTCGAGCTGACGGAAGTAGGCCCACGGCGGACCGTCGTCGTCGATCTCCGCCGGCGCGGGCTGTTCGCCCGGCGCGGGCGAGGGCTGTCCGCCTGGGGGCGCCGGGCGGACCGGGGCTGTCTCGACCAGCACCTCGTCGGACACGCCTGCCTCCTTGCGAGGTGCGGGAGAGATCCACTGGAGGACCAGCGGAGAAGCGGGACGAACCGGAAGACGTCGTTCCGTCGTACACGGCGGCCGTCGCGGCCCGCAAGTGGTCCTCGCCCGGCGCCATCGTTCTGTGCGCGGCGTCACCAGTCCGTGCCCGGCCCACCGTCGGTGATTGTGGAGGACTGGATTCCGGTTCTCTGGAATCCGGAGTTTACGCAAGAGTACGGTGAAGATATTCCTGACTGATGATCTACTGGCCGGGGGCCGCCGATGCCGTGGCGTCCGGCCGGGGGCGGGCCCGTGTCGGACCCGGGCGCGGCCGTGGATTGCCGGGGCCTGGGCGCGGAGTCGCGCCGTGGAGGAGGGCCCTACCGATGACGTCGCTTACGCAGCCACCGAGCGTGGATCTACCGCCCGTGGAACGGCTGCGGCCCGGCCTGTGGAGCATCCCCGTCCCGCTGCCGTCCATCGGCTTGCGCCACGTCTTCGTCTACCTCTTCGAGACCGACGCCGGTGGCTACATCGTCGACGCCGGCTGGGATACCGAGGAGGCRTACGGCGCGCTCTCGGCGGGCCTGGCGATCGCGGGCTACCGCATCGGTGATGTCCGCGGCGTGCTGGCGACCCACATGCACAACGACCACTACGGTCTCGCCAAGCGGATCCGCGACGAGTCGGGCGCCTGGGTGGCACTGCACCCGGCCGACGTCGGGATGCTCAAGCGGTTCTCGGGGGATCCCACCGAGCTGCGCGCCGGCATGGCTCGGCTGCTGGTGCGCGCGGGCGTGCCGACGGAGGAGATCGCCACGATGACGCGGGCGCTGCCGCCGGCGGGCGCGTTTCCGGCGCCCGCGCTGCCGGACGTCCTGATCGAGGACGGCGAGCGCCCCGACGTGCCTGGCTGGGACCTGCGCGCCATCTGGACCCCCGGCCACTCGCCCGGTCACCTGTGCTTCTGGGAGCCGGCGAACCAGCTGCTGCTGTCCGGTGACCACGTGCTGCCGCGCATCACGCCCAACATCCCGTTCTCACCGGTCGAGGGTGACGACCCCCTCGGCGACTATCTGGCCTCGCTCGACAAGGTCGGTGCCTACCCGGCCCAGGAGGCGCTGCCGGCGCACGAGTACCGCATCGCGAACCTGCCCGCCCGGCTCGCCGAGCTGCGCGCGCACCATGACCAGCGCTTCGCCGAGATCATCGCCGCGATCCGCGACGGCGTCACGACCGCCTGGGCGATCTGCCAGCGGATGACCTGGTCACGCCCCTGGCACGACGTCGAGGGCTTCATGAAGCGGGCCGCCCTCGCCGAGGGCTTCGCGCACCTGCGCGCCCTGGAGCACCGGGGCGTCGTCCGCGAGCTCGACGGCGACCCGCCGACCTGGGAGCTCACCGCCGGCTGACGGTCCACGACCGCCAGCTGGCCGGCCGGCCCATCAGATGAAACGATGTTCTAACCGCCCTAGCGTCTGACGGGTCACGTTCCGTCGGAGGTGCGGCGGAAAGAGAATCGGAGGGCCATGTCATGGCGATCGCGATCACCGAGGAGCATCGGGAGCTTGCCCGCACGGCACGGGCGTTCCTGACGTCCCACGAGGCGCGGGCCGCGAACCGCGCGTTACTCGAGGCTGACGAGGCGCCGTTGCCGGCCTTCTGGAAGGAGTTCGCGGACCTCGGCCTGCTGGGCCTGCACCTGCCGGAGGAGCACGGCGGCGGCGGTGCCGGGCTGCCGGAGCTGGTGGTAGTCGTCGAGGAGCTTGGCCGCGCCGCCGCTCCGGGCCCGTTCGTGCCGACCGTCGCCGCCGCCGCGGTCATCGCGGCGGCCGGGGACGCGGAGCAGCGGGCCCGCCTGCTGCCCGGGCTGGCCGCCGGCGACACGGTCGGGGCCGTCGGGCTGCTCGGCGAGCTGACGCTCGCGGACGGCAGGCTGTCCGGGTCCGGGGGAGTGGTCATCGGCGGGGGGCTCGCCACGCTGTTCGTGCTGGCGGTGGGCGACGACGTCGTCCTCGTGCCGGCGGGCGCGGACGGGCTGACGGTGGAGGTCCCGAAGGCGCTCGACCCGGCGCGCCGCTCCGCGCGGCTGTGGCTCGACGGGGTGGAGGTGGCCGGCGTCCTGCCCGGCGCCCGCCGCGTGGCCACCGCCCTCACCCGGGTGATCTTCGCGGCCGAGGCCGTCGGCGGTGCCCTGGAGACGGTCGAGACCGCGACCGCGTACGCCAAGGTCCGCGAGCAGTTCGGCCGTCCCATCGGCATGTTCCAGGCCATCAAGCACCACCTGGCGAACATGTTCGTCGCCGCGGAGCTGGGCACGGCGGCCGTCTGGGACGCGGCCCGCGCCGCCGTCGACGGCGCGGGGGCCGACGAGGTCGAGCTCGCCGCCGCGAGCGCCGCCGCGCTCGCCCTGGCGGCGTTCGCCGGCAACGCCTCGCTGAACATCCAGGTCCACGGCGGCATCGGCTACACCTGGGAGCACGACGCCCACCTGCTGCTGCGCCGCGCGACGACGCTCGCGGCGGTGCTCGGCACCGACGCGGCGGCCGCCGACGTCGCGGCGCTGGCCGCGGCGGGGGTGAGCCRCGCGTCGACGCTGGACCTGCCGGCCGAGGTCGAGGCCGCCCGCGAGGACGTCCGCGCCTTCGCCCAGGAGGTCGCCGCTCTTCCGGAGAAGGAGCAGCTCGAGCGGCTCATCGACACCGGCTACATCCAGCCGCACTGGCCGAAGCCCTGGGGCCTCGCGGCCTCTGGCGGCCTGCAGCTCGTCATCGACCAGGAGTTCGCCGCCGCGGGCGTCCAGCGCCCGAGCTACGGGATCACCAGCTGGAACATCCTCACCCTCGTCCAGCACGGCTCACAGGACCAGATCGACCGGTATGTGCGCAAGGCGCTCACCCAGGAGGAGATCTGGTGCCAGCTGTTCAGCGAGCCGGCCGCCGGCTCCGACGCCGCCGGGATCCGCACCCGGGCCGAGAGGGTCGACGGCGGCTGGGTGATCAACGGCCAGAAGGTCTGGACAAGCCTCGCCCAGTACTGCCGGCGCGGCCTCGCGACCGTCCGCACCGACCCGGACGCCCCCAAGCACGCCGGCGTCACCATGATGATCATCGACATGAAGCATCCGGGCGTCGAGATCCGCCCGCTGCGCCAGACCACCGGGGACAGCCACTTCAACGAGGTCTTCCTCACCGACGTGTTCGTCCCCGACGCGGACGTCGTCGGCGAGCCGAACCAGGGCTGGAAGGTCGCCCGCGCGACCCTGGGCAACGAGCGGGTCAGCATCGGCGGCGGGATCGGCGCTCCGGCGTCCGCCGACGTCGTCGAGCTGTACAAGGCCGACCCCGACGCGTTCCCCGCCGCGGCCGAACGCGTCGGCCGGCACGTCGCCGAGGGCCTCGCGCTGCGCCAGCTCAACCTGCGCGGCGCCGTGCGGGCGGTCGCCGGCGGCGAGCCCGGCCCCGAGGGCAACGTCACCAAGCTCGCGCTCGCGGAGCACACCGGGTCCGCGGCCGCGCTGACCGTCGCCTTCGCCGGCCCCGACGCCGCGTTCCTCGAGGGCCTGGGCGCCGCGGCGGGCCGGGGCGCCCTGGGCTGGCGCGCCATGACGATCGCCGGCGGCACGTCCGAGATCACCCGCAACCAGATCGCGGAGCGCATCCTCGGCCTGCCCCGCGACCCGCTGCTGAAGTAACGCCCCGCCGCCGAGGCAACCCGACACCGGCCACGACCGGAGGACCCACAGTCCTGCGGTCGTGGCTTCCTGAAGCGGGCCCCTAACCGGGCGGCGGACGCGTCGCATCAGCCCCTCTCCTCATGATCCAAGGGCTGGATGGCTCTGAGGTAGCGGTTGCCGAGCACGCGGAGGTGCTCGATCAGGTCGGGCGGTTCGGTGACCGTGAAGTCGTGGCCGAGCATGCCGATGTAGACCGCGATGATCTCCAGGCTGTCCCCGCCCGTCACGAGGACACAGGTGGAGTCGTCGATCGCCTCCACCACGCCGACGGTCGGGTTGATCCGTGAAAGCACCTCGTCGGCCGGCGCGTGGACGGTGATCCGCACATGCACCTTCCACCCGGCCTTGGCCACGTCGCGCAGCACGAAGCTCGGGTAGTCCCCGCCGGGCAGCTCGGACGGCGCGAACCGGCGGCCGGTCGCGTCCCGGAGCGCGATCCAGTCCACGCGGTAGGTGTGCCATGTGCCGGTCTCGGGGCCGCGGGCGACGAGGTACCAGTGCCGTTCCCAGCTCACCAGCCGGTATGGCTCGACGAGGACGGGCCGGTCGCCGAAGGGCGCCGAGGCGTCGTTGCGCCGCGGCGAGTCGTCCGCGCGGGTGGGGGCGGTGTAGTCGAAGCGGAGCAGCTCGCGGTCCCGGATGCACCCGGCGATCGTCGCCAGCATCGCCGAGTCCACGACCGGGTCCGGAACGTTGCCGCCGGTGTTCGCCGGGCCCTCCGACATCGCCTCGCGCAGGGCGTTCACCTGACGTCGCAACCGATGCGGAAGCACCTGCTCGAGCTTCCGCAACGCCCGCGCGCTGCTGTCCTCGATCCCGCTGACACCGCGACCCGCGCGCAGGCCGATCGCGACGGCCACCGCCTCCTCGTCGCTCAGCAGCAGCGGCGGCAGCTTCGCCCCGACGCCGAGCTGGTAGTAGCCGGCGGGCCCGCGGACCGCGTCCACGGGATAGCCGAGGTCGCGCAGCCGGTCGATGTCGTTGCGGACCGTGCGGGTGGTGACCGTGAGTCGGTCCGCCAGCTCCGATCCCGTCCAGTTCGGTCGCGACTCCAGCAGTGCCAGCAGCGCGAGCAGCCGGGACGACGTCTCAAGCATGTCGAGGATCGTCCCACCTATAGGAACCGAACGTTCCTATAGGGCTTCTAGTGTTGGTCTCATGACGTAACCACCTCGAGGAGGCCAGGGCCGCGCGCGAGCCCAAGGTGCACCCCTCACGGACCGGGGAGGCGGTCTTCGCCGACGATTTCATCAATAAATGGTTGGCGAGGGAACTTGATTCCACGTGAGGATGCGGTGACCTACGGCGCGATCGAGCGCACAGGGCTGTTGAGGGAGGACCATGACAGGCATCGCCGCCGGATCTGTTTTCGCGGGGCCCGCGCCCGAGGTCCGCGTGGCGGGCGGGGCCCTGCGTGGTAGCCGGGAGGGGGGCCTGGCGGTCTTCCGCGGCGTGCCCTATGCCGAGCCGCCGGTCGGCGGGTTCCGCTTCGCCGCGCCGCGGCCGCCACAGGACTGGGAGGGCGTACGGCCGGCCGTGTCGTACGGCCCGCCGCCCCCGCAGACCGACATGCTCGCGCCGGATTCGCCCGCTCAGGGCGCGACGGGCGACGACTGGTTGACGGTCAACGTCTGGTCGCCCGACCCCGACCCCGCCGCGAGGCTTCCGGTGATGGTGTGGATCCACGGCGGTGGCTACGTGTTCGGTAAGTCCAGCTCGCCCGAGTACGACGGTGGCCACCTYGCCCGCGACGGCCAGGTCGTCGTCGTGACGTTCAACTACCGCCTCGGCGCGGAGGGCTTCGCGGAGATCGCCGGAGCGCCGTCCAATCGCGGCCTGCTCGACCAGGTCGCGGTTCTGGAATGGGTACGCGACAACATCGTCGCCTTTGGCGGTGACGCCGACGAGGTCACGGTCTTCGGCGAGTCGGCCGGTGGCGGATCGGTCGCGGCCCTGCTGGCCATGCCCCGGGCGTCCGGGCTGTTCCGCCGAGCCGTCGCCCAGAGCGTGCCGGGCACGTACTTCTCCAGGACGCTCGCCGCCGACGTCGCGGTTGCCTGCGCCGACGAGATGGGACTGCGTCCCACCGTCGCGGACCTCGCCGGCGTGGAGCCGGCGCTGCTGGTCGTCGCGGGTGACATGGTCGCCGCCAGCATGGCCGAGCGGGCCGGGCGCTGGGGCCAGGCCGCGCACCGGTCGATCCTGTTCGCCCCCGTCGTCGACGGCGACGTCCTGCCGACCACTCCGTGGGAGGCCGTGGCCAGCGGCTCCAGCCGGGGCGTCGGTCTGCTCGCCGGACACACCCGCGACGAGCAGCGTCTGTTCACCGCCGTCACCGGCCTGCTCGGCGAGGTGACGCCTGAGCAGGCGGCGGAGGCCCTGCGGATCTTCGCGCCCGGCCCGGACGGAGCCGGCCGTTACCGTGACGCCTACCCGCAGGCGGGCCCCGACCAGCTGTACGAACTGGTCCATTCGGACTGGCTGTTCCGGATGCCCACCCTGCACCTCGCCGAGGCGCAGGTCGCGGGCGGCGGCCACGCGCACGTCTACGAGCTGGCCTGGGCGGCCCCGGGCCTGGGCGGCGTCTTCGGCGCCTGCCACGGCCTCGACGTGCCGCTCGTCTTCGGCAACCTCACCAGCGGCCAACCCGCCGCACTGATCGGCGAGCGTCCCACCCCCGAGGCGGAGGCGTTGTCCGCCGGGATGCGGACCGCGTGGACCAGGTTCGCCACCCACGGTGACCCAGGCTGGCCGGCCTACGACMTCGACCGACGGCTCACCCACGTCTTCGACAGCCCCTCGGCCGTCACGACCTACCCGGAGGACCGATCCCGGTCGATCTGGCGGGACTGTTCCTTCCCGCCCCTCCCACTGATCGGCGCCTAGCTTYAGTCCGAGGTCAGCGGTTCGCTCAGGTCGGGGCGGTGCACGAGAGGGAGGAAGATCGTGTCGACGATCTCCTCCAGGGCGTGGTCGGGCACGGCGGTCAGGGTCATGAAGAACTCGTAGCGCAGGAGGTCGAAGGGCAGTGACTTCAGGCGACGGGTGAGGTGCTGCGGCCTGATCTCGCCGCGGTCCACGGCCCGGGTGAACAGGATGTCGATGGAGTTCTCCCGGCCAGCGGCGCCGAGGTCGCGCAGGTCGGCCGGGCTGGTGCCGGTCTCCTGGTAGTACCCGGCCAGATGGACGCTGAGGATCGTGGCGAACTGGACCCGGGTCGCGTTGATCTCGCGCATGAGGGCGAGGACGTCGCCGCGCAGGCTTCCGGTGTCGGGCATGTCGAGGTGGGCGCGGCTCAGCGCGCGGGTGACCGCGGCCCGGACGAGTTCGTGGCGGTCGGACCAGCGGCGGTAGAGCACGGGGCGGCTGGTGCCGGCGCGCTGGACGACGGCGTCCATGGTGAAGCTGGCGTAGCCGTTCTCCGCCAGCTCGTCCCAGGCGGCATCCAGCAGTGCCTCCTCCAGCACCGCGCCGCGGCGCCGTTCTGGCATGGTCTCCCTCACTCCACCTTAGAAACACTTGTGTGTCTTGCTTTGGCCCAGTTAGCGTCGGAGCCATTAAGACACATTTGCGTATCCTAGGTGGCTGTGTGTGAGCGCTTCGAGCAGGAACGACTCCTCGCCCGCGTCGGCGGATGTGGATGCGGACTGGGTCGACCCCGCCGTGTGGCGGACGGCGTTCACCATCATCGTGGGCACGCTGGCCGTCGTCTTCGACACCACCATCGTCAGCGTCSCGATCAATGACCTCGCCGGTGAGCTGCACGCCTCGCTGTCGACGATCCAGTGGGTCAGCACCGGCTACCTGCTGGCGATGTTCGTCACGATCCCCATCGCCGGCTGGGCCCAGTCGGCGATGGGCGGCAAGCGGCTGTGGATCCTGGCCCTCGGCGTGTTCTTCGCCGGGTCGATGCTGTGCGCGGTCGCGTGGAGCGCGCCCAGCCTGATCGTCTTCCGCGTCCTGCAGGGCATCGGCGGCGGGGTCATGATGCCACTCATGATCACCATGATCATGCAGGCCGCCGGCGGCCGCAACGTCGGCAGGGTGATGGCGACCATCTCGCTGCCCGCCTCGCTCGGCCCCATCCTCGGCCCGGTGCTGGGCGGGATCATCCTGCACCTGGGCGACTGGCGCTGGCTGTTCCTGGTCAACGTCCCCTTCTGCGTCGTCGGCGGCTGGCTCGCGCTGCGCAACCTGCCCGACGACCGGCCGGCGCCCGGCAGCCGTACCCGCCTCGACGTCGTCGGCCTGCTCCTGCTCTCGCCCGGCGCCGCCGCCGTCATCTACGGCCTGTCCCGGGTCGAGGGCAGCGCCGGCTTCGCCAGCGCCGAGGTCCTGCTGCCGCTGCTGGCCGGTGTCGCGCTGGTCGGGGCCTTCGTCGCCTGGGCACTACCCCGTGCGGGGGACGCCCTGGTGAACCTGCGGCTGTTCCACCACCGGTCCCTGGCGTCCTCGGCGGCCGTCGGCTTCCTGCTCGGCGTCACCCTCTACGGCGCGCTGTTCCTGCTGCCCCTGTACTGGCAGCAGGTCCGCGGCGAGGACGCCCTCGGCGCCGGCCTCCTGCTCATTCCGCAGGGCGTGGGCGCGCTGTTCTCCCGCCGGCTGGCTGGGAAGTACACCGACCGCTACGGGCCTCGCTGGGTCGGCCTGGTCGGATTCGCCGCCATCGCGGTCGGTACCGTGCCCTTCGCCTTCGTCACCGCCGACACCAGCACGGTGCTGCTGCTGGCGGCGCTGCTCGTGCGCGGCGCCGGAACGGGCATCGCCACCATCCCGCTCACCGGTGCCGCCTACGTCGGCCTGGGCCACGCCGAGATCCCGCATGCCAGCATCGTCATCCGCGTCACCCAGCAGCTCGGCGGTTCCATGGGCGTCGCCGTCCTCGCCGTGGTCCTGCAACACGCCACCGCTGGCGCGCATACCCAGGCCGCCCTGGCCGGCGCCTTCGGCGACGCCTTCTGGTGGTCCGTCGCCTTCACCGCGGCCGCGGTCCCCGTCTGCCTCCTCCTGCCCGGCGTCACCCAGGCGTCCGCCACCCCCGAGCCGGCGGAGGCCGAGCCAGCCGTCGCGGTATAGCCCGGGTCCCGGCGTCACGGTATGGGCAGCGGGAACGGCACCGGTGGGAGGCGTCAGCGGGCGAGCTGGTCGACGGCGAAGGTGAACAGTCCTGGCGCCCGTGCGGCCGCCGGCACGATGAGCCGCGCGAGTGCCGGGCGGCCCCGGGTCCACAGCAGACCCGCGGTCAGCCATCTCGACCGCCGCGACGTGGTGGCCCACGCGCGTTCGTAGTCGCCGGGCCGGTCGGCGAGCAGGCATCGCACGAGCTCGGCCGCCGCGGCCAGCGCCACCGCCAGACCCTCGCCGGTCAGCGCGTCGATGTAACCGGCGGCGTCCCCGACGAGCAGCACCCGGCCCGCGACCCGGCCGGAGGCCCGCTGCCGCAACGGCCCGGCGCCCCGGACCTCGGAGACGGGCCGCGCGTCGGCCAGTCGGGCGGCCAGCTCGGGGAAGGCGGTGAGCTGGTCGGCGAAGCCGCCCCGGACCGAGGAGAGCACCGCGACGCCGATCGTGTCCGCCGAGACGGGGGTGACGTAGGCCTCCGAACGCTGGGCCCAGGTCACCTCGACCGAGTCGCTGAACGGCCGCATGGCGAAGTGCCGGCGCAGACCCCACCGCGGTGTCCCCGCGCGGCCGTTCGCGGTCAGTCCCACCATGGTGCGGATGGTGGAGTGCAGGCCGTCGGCGGCGACGAGGTACCGGGCGCGCAGCTCACCGGCCCGCACGTGGTCGGCGTACTGGTCGATCTCGGTGACGGGGGTCGGCAGTACCGGGATGCCGTGCTGATCGACGGCGGCGCGCAGCGCGTCGTGCAGGGCGGTGCGCCGGACCCCGCGGCCCAGCCCGTCGCGGAATGCGGCGTGCGCGACCGTGGCGCCCTGCCGGTAGGTGATCCCATCGATCACGTGGCCAGCCGGGTCGACGCCGAGCGCGGCGAGCGCGCGCACCGCGCCCGGCATCAGCCCTTCCCCGCACGCCTTGTCGATGACCCCGCGGCGCTTCTCGCACACCACGACGTCCAGGCCCGCCCGCGCGCAGCCCAAGGCCACCGCGAGTCCCGCCGGTCCGCCGCCGGCCACCACGACGTCACGCATGGGCCGACCGCAGCGCGTCGGTCTCGGCTCGGATCCGGACAGCCAACAGCGCGGCGTTGAGCACCGTGAAGACCGCGGCGGTGATCCACGCGGTGTGCACCAGGGGCAGGGCGAACCCTTCGACGACGACCGCGACATAGTTCGGGTGCGCGAACAACCGGTACGGGCCGCTGGTGACCCGGGGCAGCCCCGGCACGACCACGATGCGGGTGTTCCACTGATGCCCGAGCGTCCGAATGCACCACCACCGCAGCGCCTGYGCGGCGAGCACCAGCGCCAGCATCGGCCAGCCGAGCGCGGGCCGGAAGTCATCGCCGCGCAGCCAGACCTCCAGCAGGCAGCCGGCCAGGAGGCCGGTGTGGAGCACGACCATGAACGGGTAGTGGGAGAAACCGCTTTCGCGGCCGCCACGCGACAGGCTCCACGCCAGATTGCGCTTGGCGACGATGAGCTCCGCCAGCCGCTCGAGCGCGACGAGCCCGACCAGGACCGTGTACCAGACTTCGCTCACCATTGCAGGAGCACCAGTTCGGCGCAGAATCCGGGGCCCATCGCCATCAGCACGCCCCAGTCGCCGGGAGCCGCCGGCCGTTCGGCGAGGGTGTCGGCGAACACGTGCAACACCGAGGCGGAGGACAGGTTGCCGATCCGGTTCAGTGAACGCCACGTCATCGCCAGGTCGTCGTCGTCGAGGCCGAGCGCCATCTGGATGGCCTCGATGACCTTCGGCCCGCCGGGGTGGCAGATCCAGCGCGCGATGTCGCCGACCACGAGCCCGTGCCGTGACAGGAGCTGCTTGACGTCATCGGCGAGGTAGGTGTGAACCAGGTCCGGCACCTCCGCGCCAAGGACGATCTTCAGGCCGGTGCCGCCGATGTCCCATCCCATGGCGCGTTCGGAGTTCGGGTACAGGTGGCTGACCGTGTCGACCACCCGGGGACCGCTGGGCGCGCGTGGATGGCCCGCGCCGACGGCCACGACCGCGGCGGCGCCGTCGCCGAACAGCCCGGACGCGATCATGTTGGCCACACTCGGGTCCTGGCGCTGCACGGTCAGCGAGCACAGCTCGACCGACACCAGCACCGCGACCGACGTGGGCCAGCCGCGCAGGAAGTCGTCCAGCCGAGCTACTCCCGCCGCGCCCGCCAGACACCCCAGACCGAACATCGGCACCCGCCTGACGTCGGGCCGCAGCCCGATCCGGGCGGCGATCCTCGCTTCGAGGGAGGGCACCGCGATCCCGGTGACGGTCGTGGACATCATCAGATCCACCTCGGCGGGCTCGAGGCCGGCGTCGGCGAGCGCACCGAGCACGGCCTCGCAACCGAGATCCACCGCCACTGACAGAAACGCGTCGTTGGCCGCGGTGAATCCGTCCAGCTCGGCATACCGGTCGATGGGCAGGGCCAAGTGGCGGGTGGCGACCCGGGCGCTGCTGTGCAGCCGAGTCAGTACGGCGCGCGATGCGGAATCGGGTAGGCACAGCTGGGCGAACAACTCGGTGAGCTGTGCCTGCGGATATCGATGTGGGGGAAGGACGCCGCGTACCGACGCGATGGTCGTCGCTCTGTTCACCGCATGGCCTCCGCCTACGCTCGGCAGATGACCGGCCCGCCCGCGGTACCGCCGAGGCGCTCGCTGATCCGTGGACTTCCTGGTGCCTGCAGCCTGACTTGGAGCCTCACCGTGACCACTGTAACGGGGGCGCTCGTCGCTGGTGTCGGCTCGGCGTAGGACGGTCGGCCGCACATTCGGTGCCGCCCGCGATGGCCGGTCAGGGCGTGGGGCCTGTCTCAGACCGGGCCGTCGGAGACGTGACCGTCTCGGGCGGGTCACCGGATTCGGCTGGTTCGGTGGCCTGCTCGTCATAGACGAGCAGACCGTCATGACGGAGTCGGGCGCCCTTCGTGGGTGCGTGGCCGACGAGGCGGCCGTCGTGCATGAGGTGCTGGACGGTCCACCCGTGGGAAAGGACCGCGACGTCGGCGATGATCCGGCGATGGCAGCGCCACCAGACCGACTCGCTGCACATCACGGTCGTCCTTGTCTGCTCGGCCTCGGCGAGCAGCCGGTCCATCGCGATCAGGAACCGCGGGTCGCGGGTGTAGCCGGCGTATCCGCGGAACGACGTGTTCCGCCAGATGACATCGGGGGAATCCGGCGTCGGCCGGCGGAAGCCGCCGAGTTCCCGTTCCCAGCGATAGCCGATTCCGGCCGCCGGCAGCCACGTCATCAGTGCGTCGCGGGCGACGTCGGGGTTCCGCCGGCTGCCGGGCACGCTGCGAACGTCCACGACGGCCTCCACCCCGGCGCCCCGCAGCAGCCCGGTCAGCGCCTCCCGGTCCGCCGTGCCATGACCGACCGTGAGCAAGCCGCCGGCCCTGCCCACCAGCTTTCGCGGCGAGTCCGGCGGCGCCTGGTCGCGGGGACGGCTGGTCATACCGATGGTGTCGCCACCCGGCGGGCGCCCGACACCTCCACTGGTTTCCGCGCGGCGAGCGGGCACCGATCTGGGTACCGGCCGGGTAACGCCCCGAACTGATCGACCTTCGAGATCTATGGCTTTCGGGCTACAGCGGCCCAGACGATGTTGCCGCCGGCCTCGGCGGCGGAGTCACCAGCGGCGGCGGGGTCGTCAGGACGCCACAGGTGCAGGGGGACCAGCCCCGGAGGGACGAGGTCGAGGCCCTGGAAGAACTGGGCGACCTCGGCTCGGGTCCGGGCAGTGACGTCGATGCCCTGGGCCCGGTAGGCGCTGACGAGTTTGGTGACCTGGTCGGGATTGTGGTCGGCGGTCAGGTACGACATCGTCAGCGAACTGCCGGACGGGAGCGCGTCGACCAGCGTGCGGATGATGCCGTACTGGTCGTGCTCGACCRGGACGAAATGCAGCGCGGCGATGACCGACAGGGCGACCGGCCGCGTCAGGTCCAGGGTGTCCCGCAGTTCCGGCGCGTCGAGGATGCGGCCGGGATCTCGCAGGTCGGCGTCCAGATAGGCGGTGCGTCCCCGCGGGTCGCTGGTGAGCAGGGCGCGGGCGTGGGCGAGCACGATCGGGTCGTTGTCGGCGTAGACGACTCGGGATTGTGGCGCGATCGCCTGGACGACCTCGTGCAGGTTGGGCGTGGTGGGGATGCCGGTACCGATGTCGAGGAACTGGCGGATGCCGGTCTCGCCAGCCAGGAACCGGGCTGAGCGCACGAGGAAGGCGCGGTTCTGCACGGCCGCGGCCGGGGTGTCCGGGAACGCGGCCTGGATCTGCGCCGCCGCCTGACGGTCGGCGGGGAAGTTGTCCTTCCCGCCGAGGAAGTAGTCGTAGATGCGCGCGGAGTGCGCGACGTCGATTCTCAGGTCGACGACCGTTCGGGGGCTGTCGACCACGGACTCGCGCAACGGCGAGTCGTCCTCCGGCTCGCTGTCCGCCACCGCAGCCCGCTCCCCACGACCCGAATTTCCCCTTTCGGGCAGCCTAGCCCTCAGGTCCGAAAGGCCGGCCCGTGGGACTTGTCGACGGGAGGGCGCCGGATTCTCGGTCGAGAGCCGTGATCGGTCGAGAGGGCCTGTTGGGTGAGGATCGCTGGGAGCGCGGCGCGGCGGACGGGCCGCACCTCGCCCGCGGATTCGTCGGTATCGCTATGGTTGCTGCCGAGTTGTGGTACGTGAGGCAGAGTGCCCGGCTGGGGAGGGGAGCGGCGACGTGGGGCAGGAAGTGGCGGTGGACGCGGAGGCTCGGGCCGCCGCGACGGCGCGGATGCGAGGGGCGGCGCACGGGCTGCGCGCCTTCGACGTCGACACGTTCGCCGGCGAGAACGACGGGCCCCGCGCGGTACGCGACCCGGCTCCCGGCAGCGAGGGGGACCGGGCGCTGGTGGCCGCCGGTGCCCTCATCGAGGGCTGCGCGTCGTTTGTCGACCACCTGGTCGACGACATCGCGACCCTGCTGTCCGTGGGCGCCGCGACCGCCTACGACGCCGCGGTGAAGGGTTACACCCTCACCGCGCTGGACCGCCTGCCGCCGACCTATGACGACCAGTACACCGTCGCGTTCGGCAAGAAGCTCCTGGTCGCGACGATCACCGTCACCGGCCGGCTGGCGGAGCCGGACTGGATCCCGATGGCCTGCCTCGCCGAGCAGCTCGCGCTGTACCTGGTGGTGGAGGAGGCCGTGAGCCTGCTACATCAGTACGGTCTCGACGACGACCCGCGGGCCCGCTACCAGTACCTCCAGGAGACGGCGTTCGAGAACGACGCCCATCTCCGTCTCTATGACGAGCCCGCCGCCGCCGTCGACCACGCCGTCCACCCCGGAGCGGCACCCGTCAACGCGTGGTTCACGCCCTTCTACGACGGCTTCTACGTCCACCCCTACGTGGAGCCGCGTTACTGATCGCGGGCTGAGACGTCCTGGGCGTGCCGTCGCGGGCGGCGGCGTCGCCCGCGAGGACGAAACGGCTGAACGGGCGGCGAGGGACCCTAGCACCGGGCGGTGGCCGCTTGCTGTCGGCCATGCGTCGCTTGCCGCCGGTCGCGGTGCCCGTCGTATTCGATCTAGAATTGCGGTCCATGACCGGATCTGGCAGTGAGCGGGTCGCTATCCCTCGGACACTCGGCCGGTAGCGGGCAGACGTGAACATCGGCTGGCCGCGCGGACGCGCCGGGGAGACCTCCACACCGCGCCGCCTGCTGCTGCTGGCCGGGCTGGTCGTGCTGGCCACGCTGGCCGTCGGGGCGACGGCGGTGGCGACGGTCCTGAGCCAGCGCCACACGGCGGTGACCCTCGCCGACCGGACGTCGCCCACGGTGGTGGACGCCGTCCGGGCCCGCGCCCTGCTGGCCGACGCCGACCTGGTCGCCGCGCAGAGCCTGCTCCCACCCGGATCGTGGGGGCCGCCCACCGTGCAGTTCCAGGAGGACATCAAGACGGCCGGCCAGGCGCTCGCGCGGGCGGCCGAGAACTCCACCGCCGGCGAGGCCGACCGAGCACAGATCCAGGCCGTCAACAACGGCCTGCTCGTCCGCTACCAGGGCGACGTCTACATCGCCGCGAACGCCGTCGACGACACCCCCGCCGCGCCTCCGGCGACCGGCGGCCCCGCCGCCGCGGGCACCGGCACCGGCACCGGCACTCAGGCCGCGACTGAGACCGTGAGCCTCACGGGGATCTACCTGGCGTACGCCTCGGACCTCATGCGTGAGCCCACCGGCATCCTGTCGACGGTCGCGGCGTTCCAGGCGCGCAACAGCGCGAACCTGCCGGACGAGGGGACGGCGCCCTGGGCGCTGCTCGGCGGCCACCTCGCCGCCGCCGTCGCGTTGCTGGTCCTGCTCGCCCGCGCCCAGGTGTTCCTGCGCCGCCGATTCCACCGCGCGATGAGCCTCGGGCTGCTCGGCGCGGCGGTCGTCCTGGTGCTCCTCGCCGGCGGCCTGACGGTCCTCACCCTGCGGACCAGCCACGACATCGACCGTGGTGTCCGCGAGACGACGGCGGTCGCCTGCCTGTGGCAGGCGCGCGAGGCGGCGGCGATCACCGAGCAGGACCGGACCTTCGACGAGTACGCCCCGACCCTCTCCCGCGGCGCTGTACTGCCCGCCGCCACCGACATCCAGAACGACCCGGATGGTCAGGACGGCGGGGCCGCGACGGATGGCTGCGATGGGCAGGCCGGCGTCGCGGCCGTGGGTCAGGCCGACGGCGGCGGTCCCGCGGCCGTGTACCAGGCGCGTGACGCGCGGCTCGGCGTGCTCGTCGGCGAGCGGACCACGGCGCTGGACGACGCCCTCGACGGCGCGATCCCCGGGGCCGGCCTGCCGTGGGTGATGGCCGCGGGCACCCTCGCCCTGCTGGCCCTCGGCGCCTTCGCGTTCTGGCCGCGTATCCGGGAGTACGGGAGCTGATCATGAGTTCGCCCGGGCGTGTCCTCGTCCTGCTGTCCGCCGTCGCCATGCTCGGTCTCGGCGCGGTCGCCTGCGGCGGGGTCTCCTCGCGACAGACCGTCTCCGTGCTCGGCACCTGGACCGACGAGGAGCAGGCGACGTTCGCCGAGGTCCTGGCGCCGTTCGAGCGGCAGACCGGGATCGACGTGCGGTTCGAGGGCACGCGCGACTTCGAGGCGGTGCTGGCCGGGCGGGTCCAGAGCGGGGACGCGTCGGACCTCGCGCTGATGCCAAGCCTCGGTGACCTCGAGCAGTACGCCCGCGGCGGCCAGCTGGTCGCGCTCGACGACGGTTCCGGCGCGGTCGACCTGGCCAGGATCCGGCGGGAGTACGGCCCGACCTGGCTCGGCGTCGGAGAGGTCCCCGGCGCGGACGGGCGCGACCACCAGTACGGCCTCGTCGTGAAGGGAACCCGCAAGAGCCTCGTCTGGTACTCGGGCGCGCACTACACCTGGCCAGTCCCGTCGACCCTGGACGAGCTCGTCGCCACCAGCCAGGAGATCGCCGCCACGAACACGCCGCCGTGGTGCCTGGGGATGCGCTCCAGCTCGGACTCGGGCTGGCCCGGCACCGACTGGATCGAGGACATCCTGCTCCACCAGGCCACCGCCGAGGAGTACCGGAGCTGGGCGAACGGCGAGCTCGAGTGGTCGAGTGCGGTGGTGCGGGAGGCCTGGGAGACCTGGGGGAAACTCCTCGCGCCCGGCATGGTGCGGGCCGGGGCGGCCGGGGCGCTGCTTTCCGGGTTCCGTGACCCCGGTGCCGCGATRTTCGACCGGAGTCCCGGCTGCTACCTGCAGCAGGCCGGCTCGTTCGCCGCCGGTGGATACGACGACAGTGCGGGCAACCCGGCGACCGATGCCCGGTATTTCGACTTCCCGACCGCCAGTGGCGGCCGGCGGATCGTCATCGCCGGTGACGTCCTGGCGATGTTCCACGACACGCCCGCCGCGCGGCGGCTCGCGAACTACCTGACCGGAACTCAGGCCCAGGAGATCTGGGCCCGCGCCGGCGGCACGATCTCGCCCAACAACGCGGTGACGGCGACCGCCTACCCGGATGACACGCTGCGCGCGCTGGCTCGCTCCGTCGAGGACACGCCCTGCGCGGAGGTCGTCTTCGACGCCTCCGACGCGATGCCCGCCGCGATGCGGACCGCCTTCTACCAGGGCGTGACCGAGTTCGTCGCCGATCCCACCCAGCTGGAGAGGATCCTCAAGGGCCTCGACAACGTACGCCTGCGCTCCTATCCCACCGTGGCCGCGGGTGACTCGCCGCCGCCGGAGCGGTTCTGCCCGTCCGGTTCCGGCTGACGGGGACCAGGCTCTGCTCCCGCGGTTTCCGTCGCCCCCGTCGTGTCCGCGATCGCTGGCGGGCGGACACGGTCCGCGACCAGCCTTTGGGCTGGGCTTTGGACGTCCATTCGACCTGACTGGTTGCGCGTGAAAATARTCACGGAATGTGAAGGCAGTCACGACGTGTGCGTTTGACGGCGAAGTCGGCGGCCTAGGTCGAGCCCATCGCCTTGCGGGAAAAATAGTTACCCAGGGATTGAATCAATGCCTATCCGTGACTGTTTCTCTTCCCTGGGTGCACATGTGACTCCGAAAGTAATCTTCGCGTCACCCTCCGGCGGGAAGTGTGTGAACACTCGGCCGTCCGTGGGGGTGGGTGCGGGTGCGACCCCATGAAAATGAACCGGCGATGACCGAGGTAGCGTTCGCCGAGTGATCATTCGGAATCACATTCTGTGTGGGTAGTTGGGGAGAGGGTCGTCATGATGGGTCGGCGCGGACGTGTCAGGACGGTGGCGGCCGCGGCGGCGACGGYCGTCGTGACGGGATTGCCGGCCGTGCTCGCCGGCTGCGCGTCATCGTCGTCCGGGCCGGTGCCCGCCGCCGGTGGCGACTGCCCGTCGCCGGGGGTGTCGGGTGACACGATCAAGATCGGCCTCATCTACCCGGACAGCGGCAGCGAGCTCATCGAGAACTTCCGGGCCGTGCGCAGCGGCGTGGACGCCAGAGTCGCCGTCCAGAACGCGAACGGAGGCATCCATGGCCGCAAGGTCGAGATCGTCTGGCGGGACGACCAGTCGAATCCGGCCGTCTTCGCCAACGTGGCGCACGGCCTGATCGACAACGAGAAGGTCTTCGGCCTGATCGTGGAGTCGTTCGTCGCCGGAGCATCCGTGCAGTGGCTGGACGAGGCGGGCGTCCCGGCGACCGGGGTCGCCATCGACGCGAGCTGGACCGGGCACGAGAACCTGTTCTCCTCCAGCTCCCAGTTCAGCAGCGAGGGCGCCGCGGACACCGTCGGCAGGTATGTACATGCGAACGGCGGGACGAAGGCCTACGTCGTGGCCGACCCGACCGCGCCGGGTACGAGCGGCGTCGTGTCCCAGTTCAAGTCCAGCCTGCAAAGCCAGGGCATCCCGGTGGCGGGCGAGGGCAACTACAGCGCGGGCGCCTCCGCCCCGGCCCACGTCGTCGACGGGCTCCGTAAGAGCGGGGCCGACACGCTGGTCGGTGCCCTGCGGCCCGAGGGCTTCGCTGACATCTACGCGGCGGCCAAGGCCGCCGGGATACGGCTCAATGTCGTGCTGAGTGCCGCGGGCTACGAGAAGGACCTGCTCGCCGAGCGAGGCACGAACATCGCCGGCATGTCCGTCCTTGCCCGTTACACCCCCTTCGAGGGGACCTCAGCCGTCATGCGCACCTACCACACCGCAATGACCACCTACTCTCCCGAGCTCGAGGACGCCGACCAGGAGGCCGCGCTCTCCGCCTACGTCTCGACCGACGAGATGCTGCACGGTCTTGATCTTGCCGGTGCCTGCCCGACCCGCGATGCCTTCATCACGAACCTGCGCCAGGTGACGAACTACGACGCCGGCGGCCTGATCGCGCCGTCCGACCTCTCCGCGCCGACCGCGCCAGCCACGTGCTTCGCCTTCGTCAAGGTCGACGCGGCGGGGACGAAGTTCGCGCCGGTGCCACCCGTCGATGGCGCCGCGAATGGCTTCTGGTGCGGGAAGGCGATCTGAACGCGCCCTGCCGTGAGTCGCCGGGCTTTGCCCGGCCATGTTCTCTGACTAAAGTCAGAGAACATGGCCGATGCCGCGACGACCGCTGTGATCCGACGCTTCAACCGCGCCTACACCCAGCGGATCGGCGCGCTGGAGGACTCCTTCCTGGGGGTGGGCCTGCCGCTGGGCACGGCCCGGCTGCTGTTCGAGGTCGGCGCCGAACCGGCGACCGCGCAGGCGCTGCGCTCCCGGCTGGGGTTGGACTCCGGCTACCTCAGCCGGCTGCTGCGACGCCTGGAGGAGGAGGGACTGGCCGTGGTCACGCCGGACCCGGCGGACCGGCGGCGCCGGCTCGTGGACCTGACGCCCGAGGGCAGGCGCCGCTGGCGGCAGCTGGAAGACCGCTCCGAGGCGCGGGCGCGCCAACTGGTCGAGCCGTTGTCCGCGCGGCAGCGGGAGCGGCTCGCCGCCGCGCTGGCGGAGGCGGACCTGTTGGTGCGGGCGGCCACGGTGACCTTCGAACGGGTCGACCCTGACTCGCCGGTGGCGCGGGACGCGGTCGGTCGGTACTTCGCCGAGGTCGGCCGCCGGTTCGGGTTCGACCCGGCGGGCGAGCCGGAGAAGGACGCCGTCGACCTCGCGCCGCCGCGCGGAGAGTTCTTCGTGGCCGTCAGCGACGGCGAGCCGGTGGCCTGCGGGGGCGTGCGCGCGCTCGGCGACGGTGTCGGCGAGGTGAAACGGATGTGGGTGCACGACGGGTGGCGGGGCGCCGGGCTGGGGTCGCGGCTCCTGCGTCATCTGGAGGACGCGGCCCGTGCGCTCGGCCACCGCGTCGCCCGGCTGGACACCAACGAGACGCTCGTCGAAGCGATCGCGTTGTACGACCGGGCCGGGTACCAGCGCACACCGCGATACGGCGACAACCCGTTCGCGACCCACTTCTTCCAGAAGTCCCTCGCCGCTCCCGGCTGACCGGTGCCGCTGGTCGGGGTCCCCGCCGGACGGCGAGAAGCGCGCCACCGGCTTCAGGAGGCCCCGGCGTCCGAGGAGATCGATCGCCGGTCACTCCTCCTCGTAGGGACCGGGGCGGCGGCGGGGGCGGATGACACGGGTGGTGCCCGATCCGGGGCGGGGGCGGATGGTCCAGCTCGCGATCCAGGCGGCGTCTTCCCGGCCGCCGCCAGGGCCGCCGGCGGGGGTGGCATCACCGGGCGGCGGCTCGTCACCGGGGTCGCCGGCGGGCTGGGGCGACGAGCCGGGGTCATCGCGGGAGCGGAGCTCCCAGACGCTCGCCGGGGGCTCGCCGGCGAGCCGGACCGCGTGCGAGACGGCGATGAACCCGCCTTCGGGCCGCGGGCGCTGGGCGCTGGTGACGACGGCGGCCGGCTGGCCGGTCACGGCGCGGGTGTCGCGCAGCCAGCTGGCGACCGCGACGGCGACGGCGGTCGCGCGCGTCGGGACGCCTCTCCAGTGCAGCACCACCGCGACGTTGTTCACCTCGGCGAACCGGACCGCGACCCTGACCAGCGCGCGCTCGTAGACGCCGATGAACTCCCCGTCGCCGGTCGGGAGCCGCCGCCCGCCGCCGCGTATCGGTGGGGCACTGGCCCGCAGCACGATCAGGCCGTCCTCATCCGGCACGGAGAAGCCCTCGGGCACCAGGGCGAAATCCACCCAGCCGGTCTCCGTGCGGACCTGGGCGTGGATGCCGGGCAGGCCATCGGTCACGACCATGACCGCGTCGACCCATGTGCTTCGCAATACCCGCCTGCTTTGCATTTCGATGACCAGTCGCATTCATGGTGCGTGGTGGGTGATAAGCCGTGGAAATGCTTCGTCGAAGCACCGCGGCCGGCCGGGCGCGCTTCCCGCGCCGATTCCGCCATGTTGTTGTGCACCCCCGTAGTGGTCAGGCATCGCGAGCGGCACGGAGAGAGCCCGCTCGCCCTCCCGTCCCGCGCCCGCGTCGCCGCGGAATGCCGCGCCGACGCCCCCCGGCCTCGCGCCGCGGGCCCGGCCCATCGGGCCCGCGGCGCGAGGCCGGCCTGGTGCGGCCGGCACGCCGGCCCTGGGGGAGGCCGCGCGGGTGGTGCGGTCGCGGCGCGGAGACCTGGCGGGGCTCGGCCGTGCCCTGCGGTGCGCCGACCACGCTGTCGACCCACCGCTGCCGGGTTCGGCCGGCCCCGGGGAGCGGCGCCGGTCGAGCCCGTCGTCTGTAGCTTCAACTCCGCACGGCAGCGGATCCAGCACGTTCGGCTAATCGGGGTAGACGGGGAGTCGGCGGGGATCCATGGGGAGTGATCCCCTATTAGCCGTTGGATTAGCCGTTCCGTTAGCCGTGGGCCACCTTTAGGTGGTCGGGCCAATCGGCCTGCTCGCATAGGCCGTTATGCTCAGCCTGGACATGGAAGGAGCGTCTGACGCCAATGGCTCCGAGTGTGCACCACGGCTGGGACCCGGACCGCCTGCGACGGTACCGGGAACGCCACGGGCTGACGCTCGACCAGGTGGCTGACGCGATACGCAATCTGGCGCTGGCTGGTTTCACGCCGCCGAACGCCACGTTTCAGACAGTTGGCCGGCACGAACGCGGCGAGTCATATCCAGGGCCCCGCTACCAGCGGGCCTACTGCGAGCTGTACGGCGCTTCCGAAGTCGCGCTGGGTTTCCGCGCGCCGCTGCCTTCCGAGATGGCCGCCACCGGCCGCCCGGCGCCGCGCGGGGCCGCGAGCGCCCGCCGGCCGCGCCTGAGCGGGCTGACCGATCTGGACAGGCTGGCGCAGCTCGCCGACATGGCCGACCTCGCGGATCTGGCCGACCCGCCGCCGGGCTCGCCTGACCGCGCGGGCGACCCGCCGGGATCGCGGGACGCGGCCGACCCGGCCCGGGGCTCGCGGCCGTCACCGGACGAGCCGTCCGCGCGCCGGCGAGCCCGCGGCCGGGCCGTGTTCGCGTGGGCCGTCACCGCCAGGTCGGAGCCGGCCCGCGGCGGGGCCGCCGCGAGGGCGAACGTGGCCGGGCGCGCCGCCGCGCGCGCGGCGCTGGCGACCCGGCTGTCCACCATGGTCACGCCGCCGGCGTCGCTGGACGGCTACGAGTACGACGCGCTCACCGCGCTGGGACCCGCGGCCGACGTCGATCTGGGCACGGGCGCGCCGCTGGGAGTGCAGGAGGCGGCCGCCCGGGCGCTCACCTCCACCCGGCTGCGCGACGCCGCCAGCAGGGCGGCCAGGGCGGCCGACGCCCCGCTCGCCGACGCGTTGTCGGTGATCCTCGCCGCGCAGCGGGAGGTCGAGGACACCATCGGCTCGGCGCCGCTGCTCGGCCCGGTCACCGCGCAGCTCGGCGCGCTGATGCCGCTGGTGTTCGAGGCGCGCGGCCCGGCCCGTCAGGCGATGGTCGACGTCGCCGCGCAGTGGGCCCAGTTCGCCGGCTGGCTGCACGCCAACACCGGCGCGACCGCGCAGGCCCGGGTCTGGCTCGACCGTGCYGCGGAGTGGGCCGCCGAGTCGGACAACCAGAGCCTGACCGCGAACATCCTCAGCTACAAGGGCCACCTCGCCTGGGAGGCGCGCGCCGTCGGCCCTCTCATCGGCCTGTCCCAGGCCGCGCAACGGGTTCCCGACGTCTACCCGGGCCAGCACGCCTACGACGCCGGGCAGGAGGCCCGCGGGCACGCCATGGCCGGCGACGCGCAGGCCACCGACCGCAAGCTCGGCGAGGCCCGGGAGCTGTGGCGCAGGGCCAGCGAACACCCCGACGGCCCGCCGCCCTGGAGCTACTACTTCTCGCCGGCGTTCGCCCGGCTGCAGGAGGGGCTCGCGCATCGTTACCTGGCCCGCGTCGACCCCCGGCGGGCGCGCCAGGCGGCCGGGGACCTGAGCGCCGGTCTCGCCGGCCTGCCCGAGGACATGCGCCGCGCCGAGTGGGCGGCCGAGTACGTCTACCACCTCGCCGTCGCCCACATCCACACCGACGAGGCGGAACAGGCCTGCGCGAACACCCTGGACGCCGCGGTGATCGCCCGGGCCACCGGCTCCCGTCGGGTCATGAACCAGGTGCGCAACCTGCGCGACCGCGTCGCCGAGCGCTGGCCGACGCTCACCGCCGTCACCGACCTCACCGACCAGCTGCACGACCCCGAGCGGCCCGCGCGCCCCGAGGCGTAGCGACCCGCTCCCGCATACCGGCCCGCTCTTCTCGTACCGGCCGTGGGCTCCAGGCGCGGACGCGCTGGCCACTATTGCGCCGGCCGGATGCAATATCCGACTCCGGATTGATATTTCGGTTCTGTTGCGGCCAGGTAAGCAATTGGTGCGGCGTCCGCACATTGCGGGCCCTGGTGATGTGAGGGCAGCCGAGACCATCCCCGCGGAGCGCGGTGCGTTACTGGAGTGGTGCCGTGACGAAATTGACAGGACACGGCTCGCGGCGATGCTGGCCGGTATCGTCGGCGGGGCACGGGCCCGGGCCGGGCGTATTGCCAGTGTGGACCGACGCCAGCGACGGCGCCTGACGGGTGATACGTGCCTTCCCACGTCTTGCGTCCCGACGATGCCGGCGATACCAGGCCAGGAAAGACCCGTCWTATATATCGGCCCGGGACCACCTTGGTCGGGAACAGAGCGCCCGACGGCGGGGATGCTCGAAGTCCCGCCCTGGCCAGCGAGGGAGGCGGCATGTCGGCACCGGATCCCGGTCCGGTACCCCCGCTGCTCGGATTCACCATCGGCCTGACCGCCGCCCGCCGCCGCGACGAGCTCGCCAGCCTGCTGGAACGGCGCGGCGCCAAGGTCGTCCAGGCGCCGGCGCTGCGGATCGTGCCGCTCGAGGACGACGGCCGGCTGCTGGAGGCGACCAGGGCGTGCCTGGCCGCGCCGCTGGACGCGGTGGTCGCCACCACCGGGATCGGGTTCCGCGGCTGGATGGAGGCGGCCCACGGCTGGGGGCTGGGCGACGAGCTGTCCGGCGGGCTCGCCGCCGCGCGGCTGTTCACCCGCGGCCCGAAGGTCACCGGGGCGGTGCGCGCGGCCGGTCTCTCGGAGTGCTGGTCGCCGCTCTCCGAGTCGGGCGCCGAACTGCTCGACCACCTGTTGGGTCAGGACCTGCGCGGCAAGCGGATCGCCGTGCAGCTGCACGGCGAGCCACTGCCCGGGATGGTCGACGGGCTGCGGGCCGCCGGCGCGGATGTCGTCGAGGTCCCCGTCTACCGCTGGGAGCCGCCGGAGGACGCGAGGCCGGTGCGCAGGCTCGTCGAACAGGTCGTGTCCGGCGGTGTGGACGCGCTCGCGTTCACCAGCGCCCCCGCGGTCGCCAGCCTGCTGGCCACGGCGACGGAGCTCGGGCAGCGCGAGGCGCTCATCGAGGCCATGAGCGGGCCGGTGCTGGCCGCCTGCGTCGGGCCGGTGTGCGCCGGGCCGCTGCGCCACCTGGGCATCCCGACCGTCCATCCGGAGCGGTTCCGGCTCGGCGCGCTGGTCCGCACGATCTGCGAGGAGCTGCCCGCGCGGCGCGCCCGCGAGGTCGACGCCGGCGGGCACCGGCTACGGGTGCAGGGCTGCGCGGTGGTCGTCGACGGCGGCCGGCCGGTCATGCTCGCGCCGAAGGCGGCGGCGGTGCTCGTCGCGCTCGCCGAGCGGCCCGGCAGGGTGCTCTCCCGCGCCGAGCTGCTCACCCGCACCGGCGCGGGTGCCGGCGCCGACGAGCACGCGATGGAGATGACGGTCGCCCGGCTGCGCACGGCCCTGGGGCCCGCCGGCCGAGCCATCGAGACCGTCCTCAAACGCGGCTACCGCCTGGCCGTCGGCTGACCGACCGACCGGCCGTCGGCTGACCGACCGACCGGCCGTCGGCTGACCGACCGACCGGCCAGCCGCGGCCGCCGATCCGCTGGCCACCGGTCTGTCGCCTGCCGGTCGGGCCGCCGCCGTCGCCAGGACCACTTCCGGCCTGCCCGCCGGCCGTGCCGGGGCGGGGCCACCCGACAGACCTGGCTGAGCCCGCCACCCGCGCGTGCGCACGGCGGCGGTGCGCCGGTGCGGATCGGCGTGCCTTCCCGCTCACCGGTGCCTATTTCGATTCGGCGGTCCGCTCACATCGGCCGCGTGAACGGCGTGAGCGAAAGGATCAAGAATCGTCACGGCCGGAGGCCACCGCCGTAACGGCGGCTTCCTACGTTCATGTCGAACCTGGTACCCGACGTCGGGCTGGCGGGGGCGTGGAATTCTCTCGCCTGCCCTCAAGGCCCCAGGCGCAGTGAAGGGAATGGCATGAGTACGACGGCGGAAGGTGTCCGGCCGGTAGGAGGGGTGGTCTCGCCGGCCAGGTCGGGCCGGTGGATCGACGACTGGCGACCGGAGGACCCGGTGTTCTGGGAGAACACCGGGGCGCGCGTCGCCCGTCGGAATCTCGCCTTCTCGATTTTCTCCGAGCACATCGGCTTCTCAATCTGGAGCATGTGGTCAGTCATCGTCCTTTTCCTCGGCCCCAAGTACCACATCGACCCGGCCGGGAAGTTCATGCTCACCACCGTCCCGACGCTGGCCGGCGCGGTGCTCCGGCTGCCGTACACCTTCGCGGTCGCGAAGTTCGGCGGCCGCAACTGGACGATCGTCTCCGCGGTGACGCTGCTGGTGCCGCTCGCGGTGACCGCGGTCATCCTGAAGCCCGGCGTCAGCTACACCACCCTGATCATCGTGGCCACGCTCGCCGGCGTCGGCGGCGGTAACTTCGCCTCCTCCATGACCAACATCAACACGCTCTACCCCGACCGGCTCAAGGGCCGCGCGCTCGGCCTGAACGCCGGCGGCGGCAACCTCGGCGTCGCGGCGGTCCAACTGGTCGCGCTGCTGGTCCTGGCGACGGCGGGCAAGGAGCACCCGCGGATCATCCTGGCGATCTACCTGCCGCTGATCGTGCTGTCGGCGCTGGGCGCGGTCCTCTTCATGGACAACATCTCCTCGGCCCGCAATGACACCCACGCCATGCGCGACGTCGCCCGTGACGGCCACACCTGGGTGATGTCGCTGCTCTACATCGGCACCTTCGGCTCGTTCATCGGGTTCGGTTTCGCCTTCGGCCAGGTGCTCCAGGTGCAGTTCAAGGCGGACTTCTCCACACCCATCAAGGCCGCCTACCTGACCTTTCTCGGCCCGTTGGTCGGCTCGCTCATCCGGCCGGTGGGCGGCGTGCTCGCCGACCGGCTCGGCGGCGCGCGTGTGACCTTCGTGAACTTCGTCGCGATGGCGGCCAGCGCCGGCCTGGTGCTCGCGGCGTCGCGGATGGGCTCACTGCCGCTGTTCATCACGGGCTTCCTGCTGCTCTTCGCCTTCGCCGGCATCGGCAACGGCTCGACCTACAAGATGATCCCGGCGATCTTCCGGGCGAAGGCGGTCCTCGCCGGCGGCGCGGACCCGGCCGTCGACGCGGAGGGCGCGCGGGAGGCGCGGCGCCTGTCCGGCGCGCTCATCGGGCTCGCCGGCGCGATCGGTGCCTTCGGCGGGGTGCTGGTCAACCTGGCCTTCCGCCAGTCGTTCCTGACGTACAAGACCGGCGACGGCGCCTATATCGCCTTCCTCGCGTTCTACGCGCTCTGCTTCGTCGTCACCTGGGCCGTCTACCTGCGTCCCTCGCCTCGCCGCCTCGCCGGCGTCTGACCGGCGGGCGGAGCCCAGGCGGGAGCCCTCGGCCGCGTCGGCCGCGTCATCCTCGACATGGGACGCCCGGTTGGCCGTCAGGCGGAAGGCGACGAGAATCTCACGTTCACGTGAGATGGAGGTAGTAACGTCGTGGGTCGTGGCGACGTCGGAGAGCAGAGCGAAGAGCACAAGCCGGTCACAGAGCCCGCCGGGCGCCCCGGCCGGGCCGCCGGGGCCAGGCGTCCCCGTCGCCTCGGGCCCGGCCGGCCCGGCCGGCGCGGCGGGCACGCCAGGCGTGGGGGCGGGCGCCGAGCGGGACGGCGGCTACAAGTGGGTCGCCCTGATCAACACGACCATCGGCATCCTGATGGCGACGATCAACGCGTCGATCCTGCTGATCGCGCTGCCGGACATCTTCCGCGGCATCAAGATCGACCCGCTCGCCCCGGGGAACACGTCGTACTTCCTCTGGATCCTGATGGGCTTCATGCTCGTCACCTCGGTGCTGGTGGTGAGCCTCGGCCGGGTCGGTGACATGTACGGCCGGGTCCGCGTCTACAACCTCGGCTTCGCCGTGTTCACCGCCGCGTCGATCCTGCTGGCCGTCACCTGGATGCACGGCGACGCGGCGGCGCTGTGGATCATTGTCGTCCGGATCATCCAGGGCATCGGCGGCGCGATGCTGATGGCCAACTCGACGGCCATCATCACTGACGCCTTCCCGGCCGACCAGCGCGGCTTCGCGATCGGTGTCAACGGCGTCGCGGCGATCTCCGGGTCGTTCCTCGGCCTGCTGATCGGYGGTCTGCTCGCGCCGATCGAGTGGCATCTGGTCTTCGTCGTGTCCGTGCCGTTCGGCGTCTTCGGCACCGTCTGGGCCTACCTGAAGCTGAAGGACAACGGCGTGCGGACGCCGGCGCGCATCGACTGGGCCGGCAACCTCTCCTTCGCGATCGGGCTGATCGCGGTGCTGGTCGGCATCGTCTACGGGCTGCAGCCCTATGGCGGGCACACCATGGGCTGGACGAACCCGTTCGTGCTCACCTCGATGATCGGCGGCGTGGTCGTCCTGGCCGCGTTCTGCTTCATCGAGACGCGCGTGCCCGACCCGATGTTCGCGCTCGAGCTGTTCAAGAACAGGACGTTCACGATGGGCGCGATCGCCGGGATGCTCGGCGCCCTCGCCCGGGGCGGGCTGCAGTTCATGCTGATCATCTGGCTACAGGGCATCTGGCTGCCGCTGCACGGCTACAGCTTCGACCGGACCCCGCTGTGGGCCGGCATCTACATGATCCCGATGACCGTCGGCTTCCTCATCGCCGGCCCGATCGCCGGCCGGCTGACCGACCGCTACGGCGCCCGCCCGTTCGCCACGTTCGGCATGATCATCAGTGCGGCCGCCTTCGCGATCTTCGACGTCATCCCGATCGACTTCAGCTATATCTGGTTCGCGCTGGCCCTGACGCTCATCGGCATGTCGATGGGGCTCTTCGCCGCGCCGAACACCACCAGCGTCATGAACTCGCTGCCCAACAACCGGCGCGGCGCGGGCGCGGGCATGCTCAACACGTTCCAGAACTCGGCGCAGGTGCTGTCCATCGGCGTCTTCTTCACCGTCATCGGCCTGGGCCTCGCCGCGTCGCTGCCGGACACGCTCTACTCGGGCCTGGTCGGGCAGGGCGTCGCGAGCGGCAAGGCGCACGAGATCGCCGGGATCCCGCCGGTCGGCAGCCTGTTCGCCGCGTTCCTGGGCTACAACCCGATCAAGCAGCTGCTCGGCGACGGCACCCTCTCGACGCTGCCGGCGGACAAGGCCGACTACCTGACTGGCCAGCAGTTCTTCCCGCACCTCATCTCCGGCCCGTTCGGCGACGGCCTGCACCTCGCGTTCGCGTTCGCGGCCCTGGCGTGCCTGCTCGCCGCCGTGATCTCCTGGATGCGCGGCGGGCAGGACCCACGGGTGCGCCGAACGCTCGCCGCCGAGACCGCCGCGGGCCTGGCCGCCGCCGGCGACGTCGCCGCGGACGAGATCGGCGTCGGCGGTGTGGGCGGTCTGGACCCGGCCGAGGCGACTGGCGACGAGGCCATGACCGTGGGCGGCGGGGCAGCCCCGGAGCCGGATGCCAGAGGTCACGCTTGAGCCCGCCCGGCACAGCCCCCCGACGCGGTCTGTTGATGGCCCGGCATGGGACGGTCGGCCATCGCTGTCCGTGGTTGTCCGCGCGGGACGGCCGGAGCGGACGGGACACCTGGTTCGGCCGGCGGGCGTCCTGCGGACAGGCCGGTTCCCTGGGAATACTGGGACCATGACGAACAGCGCGGCGATGACGCGGGGCACCGGCGACGTCGAGTTAGCGGGCAGCCCTGGCGACGGCGAGCCGGGCCTGCTCGGGATCGGGCTGGCGGCCCGCGAGGTGGGCGTCTCGGTGCGCTCGCTGCGTTACTACGAGGAGATGGGCCTGCTGACCCCGTCCGGGCGCACCGCGGGCGGGAATCGGCTCTACGCGCCGGATGACCTGGCGAGGGTCCGCCGGATCCGGGAGCTGCAGCAGCTTCTCGGTTTCAACCTCGACGAGGTCCGCGAGGTGCTCGGCCATGAGGACCGGCTGGCCCGGGTCCGCCACGACTGGATGGCGGCCTCCGGCGACGAGGACCGGGCCCGCCTGCTCGACGAGGCCCGCGAGGCGTACCTGAAGCTGCGCGACCAGGTGGAAGCCAAGATCAAGCGCCTCGACTCGTTCCGCGACGAGCTCGACGCCAAGATCGCCCGCTCCGACCGCTTCCGCGAGTCCCTCCCCGCCTAGCCTCGTGCGCCCCGTCCCTGATCTCGCGCGCCCCCGCCTCGGGCAGGTCGCGCACCGCGGCGCCGAGGGGCCGGGCCGGCGTGCGAAGCTCAGGCCGGCGGAAATTCCGTGGACGTCACGGGCGAGGTGTCGTGGACTCGAAGACGCCTACCCGCCCGCACCGCTCGGGGATGCCGCGCGTGGACCTCGCGGCGCGCACCCTGGGCCGACGTCAGGAGACTCCGCGTGACCGGGCCGCCAGCCGGCGACTTCAACTACAACACCCATGGCGGCGGCTACGCGCTGCGCCGGCGCACGGACCCGAGGATCGCGGCGTATGTCCACGCCGCGCTCGGGTGCGCCCGCACGGTCGTCAACGTCGGCGCCGGGGCCGGCTCCTATGAGCCCCGCGACCGGCGGGTGGTCGCGGTCGAGCCGTCGGCCCGGCTGCGGGCGCAGCGGCCGGCCGGGCTCGCTCCCGCCATCGGCGCGGTCGCCGAGGCACTGCCGTTCCCCGACGACGCGTTCGACGCGGCGATGGCGACGGTCACCGTCCACCACTGGTCCGACCTGGAGCGCGGGCTGGGCGAGCTGCGCCGGGTCACCCGTGGCCCGGTCGTCGTCCTCACCTTCGACCCGGAGGTGCTCGGGCCGCACTGGATCGCCGACTACGCCCCGGAGCTGATCGCCTTCGAAAGCCGGCGCATGCCCTCGATCGAGCGGGTCCAGGCGGCGCTCGGCGGGACCGTCACCGTCACGCCGGTGCCGATACCCGCCGACTGCGTCGACGGCTTCGTGGAGGCCTTCTACGGACGCCCCGAATGCCTGCTCGACCCGACGATCCGCAAAGCCCAGTCCGCCTGGGGCCACATCGGATCCGCCACGGCCGTCCGCGCCGTCGACCGCCTGCGCGCCGACCTCGTCTCCGGCGCCTGGGACCGCCGCCACGCGGCCCTGCGCTACCAGCCGGCCCTCGTCGGCTCGCTGCGTCTCGTCACCGCGCACCCGTAGACGGCCGCGCCGGGAACCTCAGGCCGCCGGAAACCTCGGACGTCGGCACCTCGGTGTGCCGGAACCTCAGCCCGACTCGGTCCGGGTCTCGGTGCCGAGCCAGGTGAGGACGGCGGTGCGGGTGAGCCGCCAGGTCTCGCCGATCCGGCGGGCGGGGAGGTCGCCGGACTCGACCAGGGCGCGGACGTCGTCGACCGAGACGCGCAGCAGCTCGGCGGCCTCCTCGAGCGTCAGGACCTCGCTGACCGGGGCCGCCGGCGTCGGCGCGGACGGCTCGGCCCTGTCCTCCTCCGTCCTCGCCCCGCCGGCGGCGGTCCCCGCGCCCCAGGCATCGGCCGCGCGCTTCTTCCAGAAGTCACCGGGCCGTGCGCCGCGGGACGAGGTGGCGGACTCGTCGTGCGGCCGGTCGCCGGCTCCCTCGCCGTCCGGGCGCTCGCCCGTCCGCTTCCCGCCGGGCCCCCGCCCATGCGGACGGAAGACGAGCTCGTCCCCCTCGACGTCGAGGTGGTCGGAGACAAGGGTGGCCAGGAGGTCGCGCTTGCTGACGCCGAAGCGCTCGGCCGCCTTGTCCAGCTTCTGCGCGAGCTTGTCCGGCATGCGGACGTAGACGGCTCTGGTCGGCTCGGAAGGAGTCATCACGACCTCCGTAGGTGGCGGCCCGCGTGAGGCGGGCCGGCCGTGGCTTGGATCGGGTGCTAGCTATCGTATAGCTATCTGCGGTAGGAATCGGTAGAGCCGACCGAGATCGAGCGCTCCGGAGGAAAGACATGGAGACGACAGACGCCGTGCCCACGGGACGGGCGCGACGGTCGCGCAACCCGCTGGGCCGGGTCCTGCGGCGGGCCGAGGTGACCGGCGTGGAACAGCTGGCGGCGCGTACCCGCCTGGTCCGGCTCGCCGGCCCGGCGCTCGCCGGGGTCGCCTGGACGCCGGGCCAGCACGTCAGCATGGTGCTCGCGGACCCGTCCGCGCCGGGCACCTGGCTGCGCAACCCGCTTGACCTCAAGCGCACCTACTCCGTCTGGGACTTCCACCCAGACGGCCGGCTCGACCTGGCCCTCTACGACCACGGCGGCGACGCCCCCGGCGCTCGCTGGGCGCGCGAGGCCGCGCCGGGTCGGGCCGTGCTGGTCAAGGGGCCGGAGGGCCACCTGGTGGCCCAGCCGGACGCCGCGTACCACGTGTTCGCCGGCGACGACACCGCCGCGGTCGCGTTCGGCGCGATCCTGCGCGCCCTGCCGGCGACCGCGCGGGTCTTCGGCGCGATCGAGTACGACCACCCTGACGACGCGCTCCCGCTCGCGCGCGGCGACGAGCTGACCCTCGTCCATCGCGAGGGCGAGCCGGCCGCCGACTCGCCGCGCCTGCCCGCGGCCCTCGCCGCGCTCACGCTGCCCGCCGAGCCAGGCGTCGCCTACGTCGCCGGCGAGGCGCGCACCATCCAGGCCGTCCGCCGTCACCTCGTCGAGGACCGCGGCTGGCCGCGCCGCGCCGTCCTCACCCACCCGTTCTGGACCCCGGGCCGCCGCGGCATGGACTAGGCCCGAGCACGGCTGAGCCCGCGCCGGGCCGGCCGGGCTGGTCATCAGAGCAGGAGGATGACGGCCAGGCCGGTCAGGCAGAGCGCGGTGGCGAGGGCCGCGGTGGCGGTGACGGCGCGGCGGTCGGCGGGGGAGCGGTTCAGGCGGATGGCGGCGACCATCGTCCGATAGCGCAGCTGGGCACGGGCGGTCAGCAGGGCTGCGGCCAGCAGGGTGAGCAGGCCTGGGGCGGCGAGCACGAGGTGGCCGTCGAACGCCCTGCGCAACAGCAGGGCGCCAATGGCGGCGAATCCGAGTCCGGTGCGCTGCCAGGACAGGTAGGTGCGTTCGGACTGCATGCCCGCGTCCAGCGGCTCGGTGGGGTGCGGCGCCGCGCCGCCGGGGCTGCCCGCGCCGCCGGGGCTGCCCGCGCCGCCAGGGCCGCTCACCGGCGTCTCCCGGCCGTCGGAGCACGCGTCACCGGTGGCCGCGGGCGACGTCGACGATGACGAAGGCGAGCGCGAAGATCATGACGACGGTGATCCCGGCGCCGGTGAGCAGGGGCAGCCGCGACGGGGGCAGCGGCGCGCCGAGCCGGATCGCCCGCTCCCGGCGTTCCCAGCGGGCATAGCTGGTCGCCGCGATCGCGATCGCGATCACGATGAGCGTGATTCCGAGCAGGTGGCGCGCCCAGCCGATGTAGAAGCTCGGTACGAGCTGTACCACCGCGACGCCGCCGGCCAGCAGAGCCAGAGCCGTGCGGATCCAGGCGAGGAAGGTGCGCTCGTTGGCCAGGCTGAACCGATAGTCCGGCTCCGTGCCCACCGTGCGTACCGGCGCCTGCCCTCGGTCACGCCACTGGTGCCGCAGCCGACGCAGCCACTCCATGCCGCCAACCTAACCGCCCCCGACGGGGCCAGGAATGGCGGACATTGTTAGTCGACCAGGTGTGGAAATCGATGCATCGTACCCTGATTGTTCATTTTGGGCACCCCAGTGTGAACGGCGTACCCAGCGGGCCCGGCGCACCCGGCGCGACCGTGTCCAGGCGGGACCACGGCTCAGAGCCAGGACGGGTCCGTGCCGAGGGTGGTGCGGTCCAGGCTCGCGAGCAGGTCGAGCTGGGGGCCGGTCCTCGGCAGCTCGTAGCGGAAGAAGAACCGGGCGGCCTGGCGCTTGCCGTCGTAGAACGGGCCGTCCTTGCCCGCGGCGGCGAGCATCTGCGCGAGCCACATCCACGCCACGACGATGTGCCCCACGGCCTCCAGGTAGACCGTCGCGTTCGCGAGCGTGACGTCCGGGTCGCCGGCGCCGTGCAGCAGACCGGTGACCTCGACGACGCGGTCGAGGGCGGCGGACAGCTGGGCGCCGAGAGCCGCGAGCTCGCCGCCGGCGGCCGTCGCGGCGGTGACGGTCGTGCGCATCGTCCCGACCAGCGCGGCCAGGCCCGCGCCGCCGCCGATGGTGACCTTGCGGCCGAGCAGGTCGAGGGCCTGGATGCCGTGCGTGCCCTCGTGGATCGGGTTCAGCCGGTTGTCGCGGAAATGCAGCTCCACGTCGTACTCGCGGGTGTAGCCATAGCCGCCGTGGACCTGGATGGCGAGGCTGTTCGCCTCCAGGCACCACTGTGACGGCCAGCTCTTCACGACCGGGGTGAGCGTGTCGAGCAGCAGGTGCGCCTGGTCGCGTTCGGCCTGGGTGGGCGCGGTGCGCTCGTCGTCCAGCAGCTTGCCGGCGTAGAGGACGAGCGCGAGGGCCCCCTCGACGTACGACTTCTGCGCGAGCAGCATCCGCCGGACGTCGGCGTGCCGGACGATCGGGACCTGGGGCGCGCGGGGGTCCTTACCGGCCGGCGGGCGGCCCTGCGGGCGTTCCTTCGCGTATTTCAGCGACTTCAGGTAGCCGGTATAACCGAGGGCCATCGCCCCCGCGCCGACATGCACGCGGGCGGAGTTCATCATCGTGAACATGTACGAAAGCCCCTTGTGGGGCTCGCCGACCAGGTAACCGACGGCGCCGGGCTCCCCACCCGGCCGGTGCCGGCCCTCGCCGAAGTTCAGCAGCGTGTTCGTGGTGCCGCGGTACCCCAGCTTGTGGTTGAGGCCCGCGAGCGTGACGTCGTTGCGCTCGCCGAGCGAACCATCCTCGTCGACGAGGAACTTCGGGACGATGAAAAGGCTGATGCCCTTCACGCCCGCCGGGCCGCCGGGAATCTTCGCCAGCACCAGGTGGACGATGTTCTCGGTCAGCTCATGGTCGCCGCCGGAGATCCACATCTTGTTGCCGAACAGCCGGTAGGCGCCGTCGGAGCGCGGCTCGGCCCGGGTGGTGACATCCGACAGCGACGAGCCGGCCTGTGGTTCGGACAGGCACATCGTGCCGAAGAAGCGCCCTTCCAGCTGTGGGCGGACGTAGCGGTCGACCTGCTCGGGCGTGCCGTGGGTGACGAGCAGGTTCGAGTTGCCGATGGACAGGAACGGGTAGGCGAACGTCGAGATGTTCGCCGCCTGGAACCAGGCGAAGCAGGCGCTCGCGACCACGTCGGGCAGCTGCGCCCCGCCGAGCTCCGCGTCGAAGGTGGCTGCCGTCAGGCCTGTCTTGGCCAGTACCTCCAGGGCCGCGCCGACCTGCGGGATCATCGAGACCCGCTCGCCGTCGAACGTCGGCTMGTGCGTGTCGGCCGTCCGCAGATGCGGGTGGAAGTGCTCCGTCGCGACCTGCTCGGCGAGGTCGAGAACCGCGTCGAATGTCTCCCGCGTGTGCTCGGCGAACCGCGCGCGACTGGTAAGCGCCGTCACGTCCAGCCATTCGTACAGCAGGAAGTCCAGATTCCGCCGCGACAACAACACAGACTCGGCCATGACGGTAACCGTAACCAGTATCCAAATCCGGCGCCCTCGTTTGCGGCCGCCGGCCACGGGCGGGGCCCGCTCTTGGATCGGTGACGTCACGGCGGCAGGTGACCGTGCGGGTGCGGAGGTCGCCGTAGCGCGCCGCCCGGACGGAGCGAACCAGAGAATTGTGTCGCATACTTCGGGTCCGTGACCTCCGACCCGCGCGCCGACGCGCTGTCCGAGCCAACCGCCCGACCGGCGACGGATGAGCGGTGGGGCATCACCGTGCCGCTCACCGGGGTGCCGCTGGCCGAGCACCCGGCCCGCTACGCCGAGCTCGCCGATCTCGGCTACACGGACATCTGGTCCGCCGAGGCGACCGGCGGCGACGGGGTCGTGCCACTCGCGCTCGGCGCGACGGAGCGGCGGCTGCGCCTGGGCACCGCGATCCTGCCCGCGTATACCCGCGGCCCGGCCCTGCTCGCGCAGACGGCCGCGACCCTGTCGTCGGCGGCCGAGGGGCGGTTCGTGCTGGGCCTCGGCACGTCGTCGGACGTCATCGTCCAGAACTGGAACTCGATCCCGTTCGAGAAGCCCTACCAGCGGATGCTCGACACGGTCCGCTTCCTGCGCCGCGCGCTCGCCGGCGAGAAGATCACCGAGACGTACCCGTCGTTCACGGTCAAGGGCTTCCGGCTCGGCGTCGTCCCGCCCGTGCCCGYCCCCCTCCTGGTCGCGGCCCTGCGCCCGCGGATGCTCGGCCTCGCGGGCCGGGAGGCCGACGGCGCGATCCTCAACTGGCTGTCCCCCGAGGACTGCGACCGTGTGATCCCCTACGTGCGGGAGCACAATCCCGACGCGGAGATCGCGCTGCGCCTCTTCGTGCTCGTCGAGGAGGACCCGGTGGTCGCCCGCCAGGTGCTGCGCCGTCAGATCGCCGCCTACCTGACCGTGCCGGTGTACCGCGCCTTCCACGAGTGGCTCGGCCGCGGGCCGGTGCTGCAAGGCCTGTGGGACGCCTGGGCCGGTGGCGACCGCGCCGGCGCCCTGCGGGCCATCCCCGACGAGGTCGTCGACGAGCTCGGCGTCCATGGCTCGCTGGAGGAGTGCCGGGCGGGCGTCCGCCGCTACGTCGAGCACGGCGTGACGACCCCCGTCATCGCCCTTCTCAACGACGGCCCGGACATCTCCAAGCTCCTCGCCGGCCTCGCGCCGGGCGCGGAGGGCTGACTCACGCGGTGGCTGTCCGGCAGATCCAGAAGCCGATGTTCGCGGACCCGGTGGGCGTTTTCGTGACTCCGCCGGAGCGGGACGTGACTCTGCCGGAGCGGGCGATGAGTCTGGCGTGATCCGGGAGTCGGTCTCTGTCGAGGGCCGGCCACATGCCGGCCACGGCTCGACGTGACCGTGGAACTCCGGGAGGTCTGATGGCGGCGACGGTGCTGCTGGTGATCGGTACGCGCAAGGGGCTGTGGCTGGCGCGCAGCCGGGACGGGCGGGCGAGCTGGGAGGTCACCGGCCCGCACCACCCGATGGTCGAGGTGTACTCGGCGGCGATCGACACCCGCGGCCCGGTGCCCCGGGTGCTCGTCGGGCTGTCGAGCGAGTGGTTCGGGCCGAACGTGGCGATCAGCGACGACCTGGGGGCGAGCTGGCGGGAGCCGGCGACCGCGCCGATCGCGTTCCCCACGGGCACCGGCGCGGCGCTGCGGCGCGTCTGGCAGATCACGCCGGGGCCCACCGACGAGCCCGACGTCGTCTACGCCGGCGTCGAGCCGTCGGCGCTGTTCCGCTCGGCGGACGGCGGGCGCGGCTTCGAGCTGGTCCAGGGGCTGTGGGACCACCCGCACCGCCCGGACTGGCAACCCGGCTACGGCGGCCAGGCGATCCATACCGTGCTTCCCGACCCGGTCGACCACAGGCGGATCACCGTGGCGATGTCGTCGGGCGGCGTCTACCGCACATTCGACGGCGGCGAGAACTGGTCGGCGGCGAACAGGGGGATCAAGGCGGGTTATCTCCCCGACCCATATCCCGAGTTCGGCCAGTGCGTCCACAAGGTCGCTTCCTGCCCGGCGCGGCCCGCGCGGCTGTACGCGCAGAACCATGGAGGTGTCTACCGCAGCGACGACGGCGCCGACAGCTGGGTCTCGATCGCGGATGGCCTGCCCAGCGACTTCGGGTTCGCCATGGTGGCCCACCCGAGCCGGCGAGACGTCATCTACACCTTCCCGCTGAAGGCCGACAGCGAGCGTTTCCCACCGGACGGCCGCTGCCGGGTGTACCGCAGCGAGGACGCGGGCGCGTCCTGGGAGGCGCGCACCGCCGGCCTGCCCGACGAGGGCTTCTGGACGGCCGTGCTGCGCGACTCGATGTGCTCCGACGACGCCGACCCGGCCGGGGTCTACTTCGGCTCCCGCACCGGCGAGGTCTACGCCAGCCGGGACGAGGGTGAAAGCTGGGCCCAGGTCGCGGCCCACCTGCCCGACGTCACCTGCGTCCGCGCGGCCGTGGTCTGAAGGCCAGAGGAGATGCGAAAATGGACTTCCTTCGTACCTCCGGCGGCCTCCGTTCGGGAAGCACGAGGGGGTCGGCCATGCGGGTGACGGTGCTGGTGCCCGGGGTGCTGCGCCAGCACGCGGGCGGCGCGCGCGAGGTGGAGCTTGACCTGCCGGCGGCCGGGGCGACGCTCGCCGCCGCGCTCGACGTCGTCGCCGCCCGCCATCCCGCGCTGGAGCGGCGCCTGCGCGACGAGCGCGGCGCGCTGCGCCGCTACGTGAACCTGTTCGTGGACGGAGAGGAATGCCGCCGCCTCGCCGGCGCGGACACCACGCTGCGCGACGGCGCCGAGATCCAGGTGATCCCGTCCATCGCCGGCGGCTGACCCGGCAGTCCGGTCATACGTTGTGGGCAATCCCGGCAGACACCGTGGGGCGAAGAGAACGCGGGTTCGCCCCACAGCGCATGACAGGACGAGACCAGGCTGGTGGCTGGTGACGAGACCGGACCCGTGGCTGGTCAGGCGAGGATCGCCTCGATACGGCGGCGGGTCTCGGGCTCGCCGAGGGCGTTCGCGACCAGGTGCAGGGCCGGGCTGCGGGTCGAGCCGGTGAGCAGGACGCGGATGACCTGCGACGCCTCCCGGATCGAGCCGTGGAACGCGTCCCTGTCGGCCTTGTACTCCTTCGGGCTCGCCGCGAACCCGTTGTCGGCGGCCGCGGCACGGATCTGGTTGAACCAGGCGTCACCGTCGGTCAGGTCCTGGTAGTCGCGCAGGAAGCCGGTGCACAGCGCGCGGACCACGTCGGCCGGCAGGCCGCCGAGCCGGCTGTCGGCCGGGTCCGTCACCGGCTCGAAGAGGCCGGTGAAGAAGTAGCCGTAGACCGGGCGGAAGTCCGACCACTTGCGCAGGTCCTTGCGCGGGTTGTCGACGCCGGTCCGCTCGATGTCGAGCGCCCGCACCGCGAGCTCGGGCTCGGCGCGTGCGGCCGCCGCGAGCTCGGTGTCGTAGGCGTCGGCCCAGGCGAGGACGTCGTCGAGGATCACCGGGCTCGGGATGGTCGCGACGTGGTCGGCGGAGATGTCCTCGAGCTTGACCAGGTCCACCAGCGCCCCGGAGACGCCCGCCTCGGACAGCCGCAGCGGCTCGCGCAGCGCCTGCTCCAGGGGCAGCTCGGCCAGTCGCCCGTTGATCAGCCCGCGCAGGTAGTAGAGGACGGCCGGTGCCGGGTAGCCGGCGCTGATGAAGAACTCGACCGAGGCCTCGGGGTCCTTGCGCTTGGAGAGCTTCCGCCTCGCCGAGCCGTCCTGCTTCAGCAGCGGGGCGATGTGCGCGTACGCGACGGGCTCGAACCCGGCGGCGGCGAACAGCTGCAGGTGCACCGGGACCGACGAGAGCCACTCGTCGCCGCGGATCACGTGGGTGACCCGCATCAGGTGGTCGTCCACCACATGCGCGAAGTGGTAGGTCGGCAGCCGCACCGGGCTCTCGGAGCTCTTCAGGATGACGACGTCGTTGCGGTTGGCGTCCGCCGACAGCTCGCCGCGCACCAGGTCGGTGAACCTGGCTCGGCCGCCGCCGGGGGAGCGGAACCGGATCACGTATGGCCGGCCCGCGGCGAGCGCCTCGCGAACCCGCTCGGCGGGGGCCTCGCGCCAGGGGGCCCAGCGGCCGTAGTAGCCGGTGGGCACCTTCGCCGCGCGCTGCTCGTCGGCGGCGGCGCTGAGCTCCTCCCTGGTCGCGAAGCAGGGGTAGGCCAGGCCGTCGCGCAGGAACTGCCGGGCGTAGCTGAGGTAGATCCGCTCCCGCGCCGACTGGGTGTAAGGGCCGTAGGCGCCGTTCTCCTCGGTCTCGTCCGCGGTCACGCCGAAGTAGCCGAAGGCCGCGTCGAACTGTGCGGTGGCGCCTTCGACGGTCCTGGCGGCGTCGGTGTCCTCCACCCGGATGAAGTACACGCCACCGGACTGCCGGGCGAGGTCCTTGTCCAGCATCGCGACGTACACGCCGCCCAGGTGCGCGAAGCCGGTCGGGCTCGGGCCGAGCCTGGTCACCATCGCGTCCGGCGGCAGGTCCCGCGGCGGGTACTGCCGCTCCCAGTGCTCCGGCTCCGGCAGATCCGTCGGGAACAGGGCGTCGATCTCGTCCCGGTCGAGCATGACGGATACCTCCACGGAGCACGGAAAACGCTGAACTACCTGAAACGACCTCCGGGTCCGCGAGACTTCGCCATCGTCGCGCCGGGGTGCCTTCTCGATCGGCCAAGCCTATCGAGAAGGTCCGCTTCCGCCTGGCCCACGCCCACCGGAGGGCGGCTGATCGGCCGATCGTAACTTTCAAGATCCTCCCGGGTTGGTGCCGACCGCTCGTAAACTTCCCCTTTGTGACGTCGCCCCGCCGGACGACCGGGCCGGATCAGCTGCCTGGGAGTCCGCTCGTTCCCCAGCGGCGGCCGGCCCTGCGCGCCCTGCCAGGGCAGGCCGAGGTCGACCTGCCGCGTTCGCAGGAGGGGTCGCATCCGCAGCGGCTGCTCACCAGCCTGCTCGGTGACTACTGGCACGGCCGGCCCGAGCACCTGCCGTCGGCCRCCCTCGTGGCGCTGCTCGCCGACTTCGACGTGACGACGGTCGGCGCGCGGGCGGCGCTCTCGCGGCTGGCCAGGCGCGGCGTGCTGGAGTCGTCCCGCGTCGGGCGCAACACCTACTACGGGCTGACCGCCCAGGCGTCCGCCGTCGTGCTGGAGAACGTGCACCGGCTGCGGGCCTTCGGCGAGCGGCACGAGCCCTGGGACGGCCGGTGGACCGTCGCGGCCTTCTCGTTGCCCGAGGACCTGCGCGACGTCCGGCACGCGGTGCGCGGCCGGCTGCGCTGGCTCGGCTTCGCCCCGCTCTACGACGGCATGTGGGTGAGCCCCCGCCCGGTCGCGGAGGCCGCGCGGCGGGCGTTCGCCGAGCTGGGCGTGCTCGCCTCCACGGTTCTGACGACGACCCTCGACGCCCGCCGCAGCGACCCGCGCCCGCCGATGGCCGCCTGGGACCTGACCGAGCTCCGCGAGCTCTACGAGGACTTCGTCGCCACCAACACCCCGCTGCGTGACCGCGCGCGGGCCGGCCTGGTGACCGGCGCCGAGGCGATGTCCGCGCGGACCGCCCTGCTCGCGACCTGGCGGCGTTTCCCCAGTCTCGACCCGGACCTGCCGCTGGACCTGCTGCCCGAGCGCTGGCCGCGCCGCGCCGCCCGTACCCTGTTCGCCGAGATCTGCGACGGCCTCGGCCCGCCCGCGGCCGCGCGCTTCCGCGACGTCATCGCCGAGACCGCCCCCGACCTCGCCCACCTCGCCAGCTACCAACGCGTCGGCCCCTGATCAGGGTGGGCCCTGCCCCAGGCCCCTTACGGGACTTGACCACGGGTGCTGGACGCCGGGCCATGCCAAGCCTCTGGACGCCGGCCCGGGTATCCGTGTCCGCGTCGTCACCTAATCGCCGTACGGTTGGCGGGTGAGCCTGTTCGACACGGTGTCCCCGGCCGCCGACGCCGAGCCCCCCGGTGCCGCGGGTGACGGCCCCGCCGCGGCTGCCGCGCCGTTGGCCCCGACCGGGCCGCTGGCCGACCGGTTGCGCCCGCGCGGGCTCGACGAGCTGGTCGGCCAGCGCCACCTGCTCGGCCCTGGCAGCCCGCTGCGCCGGCTGGTCGAGGGCGGCGGGACGACCTCGGTCGTCCTGTGGGGCCCACCGGGCACCGGCAAGACGACGCTGGCGCACATCGTCTCCCGGGCGACCGGGCGGCGGTTTCGCGAGCTGTCGGCGGTCACGGCCGGCGTGAAGGACGTCCGGGCGGTGATCGACGAGGCTCGGGAGGCGCTGTCGAACAGCCGGTCCAGCCAGTCGCGCGCGCCGGCGCGGGAGCCGCGCCTGTTCGGCCCGGACGCGCCGGCCGGCGACGGGGCGCGGCCGGCGGACCTTCGCACGGTGCTGTTCATCGACGAGGTCCACCGGTTCACGAGGACCCAGCAGGACGCGCTGCTGCCCGCGGTGGAACGCGGCTGGATCACCCTGGTCGCCGCGACCACCGAGAACCCCTCGTTCTCCGTCGTGGCGCCGCTGCTGTCACGCTCACTGCTGTTCACCCTCACCCCGCTCACCGACGACGACATCCGTGTCCTGGTGCGCCGGGCGCTGGTCGACCCACGCGGCTACGGCGGCCGGGTGCGCATCGCCGCGGACGCGCTGGATCACCTGGTCCGGCTCGCGGGTGGCGACGCCCGGCGGGCGCTCACCGCGCTGGAGGCGAGCGCCGAGGCGGCCCTGGCCGCCGTCGGGCCGGCGTCGCCCCGGCGGGAGCCGGTCTCGCGACCACCGGCCGCCTCCGATGCCGGCGGGGACGCCCCGGCGTACCGCGAGCCCGCCACGCCGGCTGGCGGCGCGCCGGCCGCCGCCAGCGACGAGGCCGCCGCCGGCGGCGCGCTCAGTGACGAGGCCCTCAGCGGCGAGGCGGCCGGAGCCGGGACGGCCGGAGCTGGGACGGATGGAGCCGGGACGGCCGCGGCTGGGACGGTCGAGGCCACGGGGGCGCCGCCGGCCGAAGCGGGGTCGACGCGGGGCGCGGTGGACGGCGCGGCGGCGGGAGAGCCCGCTGCCGGCGACACCGATCCAGCCCGGGAGGCCGGGCGGGCCGGGGAGATCGCGGCGGGGGAGGACGAGCCCGCGGCCGCGGTGGACCTGGCGCTGCTCGAGCGCGCCGTCGACCGGGCCGCCGTCCGCTACGACCGGGCCGGCGACCAGCACTACGACATCGTCAGCGCCTTCATCAAGTCGATGCGGGGCGGCGACCCCGACGCGGCGCTGCACTACCTGGCCCGGATGCTGGAGGCCGGGGAGGATCCGCGTTTCATCGCCCGACGCATGATCATCCTTGCGAGCGAGGACATCGGGATGGCCGACCCGGGCGCGCTCGGAGTCGCCGTGGCGGCGGCGCAGGCCCTGGAGATGATCGGGTTGCCCGAGGCGCGCCTGGCGCTCGCGCAGGCCGTGATCCACCTCGCGCTCGCCCCCAAGTCCAACGCCGTGATCCGCGCGATCGACGCGGCGACGGCCGACGTGCGGGCGGGCAGGGGCGGCGCGGTGCCAGCCCACCTGCGTGACTCGCACTACCAGGGCGCCCGCCGGCTCGGGCACGGCGACGGCTACCGCTACCCGCACGACTACCCGGGTGGCGCGGTCGGCCAGCAGTACGCCCCGGACGAGCTGGTGGGCGTCGACTACTTCCGCCCCGGCGAGCTCGGCTTCGAGCGCCGCGCCGCGGCCCGGGCCCAGGAGCTGCGCGCCGTGGTCCGTGGCGGCGCGCCGCCGGCGGCCGGCACCGCCAGGCCGTCGACACCCGGCGGCGCCGGGCAGCCCGTGGCGCGCGGCACACACGGTGAGGGCGCATAGCGGGGCGAGCCATGGTTCGGGGCGTCCGGTCGGTAAGGTCCTGACACGACCGGTGTTCGCGTTCCGGGTAGATCCCGGCCACGCAGGCCCGGCCCACCGTAGAGGAGGAGCGAAGATGTCCGGTGGCGCGATGGCGGGGCTGATAGCCTCCGGCGCCTTCGCCGTGCTCGTCCTCTTCGGCTGTTACGCCCTCTACAAGCTCGGCAAGATCTTCGACGAGACCGCGGCCCGGGTCCGCCAGACCGGCATCGCCATCGACGAGGGCACCGCCAGGGTCCRCCAGGCCGGCGCCACCGTCGACGAGGTCAACGTCGCGCTCTCGCACGTCAACAAGGAGCTGGACCGGATCGACGCGATCACGGCAAACGTGCAGACCATCAGCACGAACGTGTCGTCGATGACCTCGCTGTTCGCGGCGACCGTCGGCGGCCCGATCGTGCGGGTCGCGGCCCTGTCCTACGGCGTGCGGCAGGCCGCCGCGAAGCGGGCGCGCGCCGAGGTCGACTCGCGGGTCGCGTCCGAGATCAAGGCGGAGAAGAAGGCCGCGCGGGCGAGCCGCCGCGCCGCGCCCGCCCAGCCCACGGCGGCGGACTTCGACGAGCCGGTGCGGGGCCGCTAGATGTCGCGCCGGCTGTTCTACGTCACCTTCGGCGCGGTCGCCGGGGTGCTGGTCGTCCGTCAGGCGGCCAAGGCCGCGGCGGCGCTGTCGCCGGGGAGTGTGGCGGGCTCGCTGGCGGCGTCGCTGTCGGAGTTCATGGCCGACGTCCGCGAGTTCATGGCCGAGCGCGAGGACGAGCTGCGAGACGCGCTCGGCCTCTACGACGACGAGGACGACGAGCTGCCCGCGGGCGCGTCCGAGGCGCCGAGCCTGCCGGATCCGCGCGGCCGGTAGCACGTCGGGCGTCACCTGGCGTCACTCGGTGTCACCCGGCCACCGGCGAAACTCCGTGGTCTCGTCACGAGGCGCGGCGATACGGTGACGTCGGTACACCGAGGGCGCGTGCCGTCGCGGCCACGATCTCACGTACTAGGTTGGACGGGGCTGGCGTGCGGCTGGGGCCGTGCTCCACACCGCGCCGCTCCGTCGTGTCACCGGCGACCGCCGCCCTGGCCGGTCGCCGCCACTGCCCGTTACCAACTCGACTCTGGACGACGTGAATCCGATGGAAACGGCCGAGATCCGCCGGCGCTTTCTCYCCCACTTCGAGCAGCGCGGCCACCTTGTTGTCCCCAGCGCCTCGCTGATCGCGGAGGACCCGACGCTGCTGCTGGTCAACGCCGGCATGGTGCCGTTCAAGCCCTACTTCCTCGGTGACCTCACCCCGCCGTCGCCGCGCGCGACGAGCGTGCAGAAGGTCGTCCGCACGGTCGACATCGACAACGTCGGCCAGACCGCCCGGCACGCGTCGTTCTTCCAGATGTGCGGCAACTTCTCCTTCGGCGACTACTTCAAGGCCGAAGTGATCCCGTGGGCCTTCGAGCTGCTGACCGAGGGGTTCGGCTTCAAGCCCGACGACCTCTGGGCGACGGTCTACCTGGACGACGACGAGGCCGAGGGGATCTGGAAGGGCCTGCTGCCAGCGGAACGCATCCAGCGCCGCGGCAAGGAGGACAACTACTGGTCGATGGGCGTGCCCGGCCCGTGCGGCCCGTGCAGTGAGATCTACTTCGACCGCGGCCCGGCGTACRGCCGCGACGGCGGCCCGGAGGCCGACGAGAACCGCTACCTCGAGGTCTGGAACCTCGTCTTCATGCAGTTCGAGCGGGGCGAGGGCGCCGGCTACGACTTCCCGATCCTGGGCGACCTGCCGGCGAGGAGCATCGACACCGGCATGGGCCTGGAGCGGATGGCGACCCTGCTGCAGGGCGTCGAGAACCTCTACGAGATCGACATCTCCCGCCCGGTGCTCGACCGCGCCGGCGAGCTGACCGGCAGGCGTTACGGCGAGAGCCACACCGACGACGTCCGGCTGCGCGTCATCGCGGACCACACCCGCACCGCCGCGATGCTGATCTCCGATGGCGTCGTCCCCTCCAACGAGGGCCGCGGCTATGTGCTGCGCCGGATGCTGCGCCGCGCGGTGCGTAACGTCCGCCTGCTCGGCGGGCGCGAGCCGGTGATGGAGGACCTGTTCGGCGTCGTGCGCGGAGCGATGGGCTCCATCTACCCCGAGCTGGTCGACCGGGCCGCGGCGATCACCAGCGTCGCCGTCGCCGAGGAGCGGGCGTTCCTGGAGACCCTGCGCACCGGCATCACCATCTTCGACACCGCGGTCGGCAGGGCGCGTGCCGCCGGCGCCTCCCAGCTCGCCGGCGACGAGGCGTTCCAGCTGCACGACACCTACGGCTTCCCCATCGACCTGACGCTGGAGATGGCCGCCGAGCAGGGCCTCAGCGTCGACGAGCCGGGTTTCCGCCGGTTGATGGAACGCCAGCGCGAGCTCGCGAAGGCCGACCGCGCGGGTCGCCGGATCGGCAACGTCGACCTCTCGGCGTTCCGCCCGATCCTGGCCCGTTCCGGCCCGACGTCGTTCACCGGCTACGCCGAGCTGTCCCGCACGGCGACCGTCGTCGGGCTGGTGTCGGCCGCGACCGGGCAGGGCGTCCCGGCGGCGGGCGAGGGCGAGGAGGTCGGCGTCGTCATCGACACGACGCCGTTCTACGCCGAGTCCGGCGGCCAGGAGGCCGACCTCGGCCGGTTCGTCTTCGACGGCGGCGAGGTGGAGATCCTCGACGTGCAGAAGCCGATCCCGGACCTCGTCATGCACCGCGGCAAGGTGCTGCGCGGCGAGCTGCGCCTCGGCGCGGAGGTCGAGGTGACGGTCGACGCCGACCGGCGCCGGGCGATCTCCCGTTCGCACACCGCCACCCACCTGGTCCACACGGCGTTCCGCCGCGCGCTCGGCGAGTCCGCCACCCAGGCCGGGTCGCTGAACTCGCCGGGCCGGCTGCGGTTCGACTTCCACTCGATGGGCGCGGTGCCGGCGGCGGTGCTCGCGGACGTCGAGGACGAGGTCAACGAGATCGCGCTGCGCGACCTCGAGGTGACCGCGTTCGTGACGACCCAGGACGAGGCCCGCCGGCTGGGCGCGATGGCGCTGTTCGGCGAGAAGTACGGCGAGCGGGTGCGTGTCGTCGACGTGGGCGACTACGCGCGCGAGCTGTGCGGCGGCACGCACGTCGCCCGCTCCGCCCAGCTCGGCGCGGTCAAGCTGCTGTCCGAGTCGTCGATCTCCGCCGGCACCCGACGGGTCGAGGGCCTCGTCGGCCTGGACGCCTTCCGCTTCCTGGCCCGCGAGCACCTGCTGGTCTCCCAGCTGGCCAGCGTGGTCAAGGCCCGCCCCGACGAGCTCGTCGACCGGGTCGCCGACGTGGTCACCCGGCTGCGCGACGCCGAGAAGGAGCTGGAGCGGCTGCGCGGCGAGGCGGTGCTCGCCGGTGCCGGGGGCCTCGCGAGCAGCGCGGTCGACGTGAACGGGGTCGCGCTCGTCGCGGCCGAGGCGCCGAACGGGACGTCCGCGGACGACCTGCGCAAGCTGGCGCTCGACGTCCGCGGCCGGCTCATCGACCGTCCCGCGGTCGTCGCGGCGGCTTCCGCGGCCGGCGAACGGGCGTTCCTCGTCGTCGTCACCACCGAGGGCGCGCGCGGCCTCGGCCTGAAGGCCGGCGACCTGGTCAAGGTCGCCACCGCCGAGCTCGGCGGGCGCGGCGGCGGCAAGCCCGACGTCGCCCAGGGCGGCGGCGGGGACGTCACCGGCGTCGGCCGCGCGCTGGCCAGGGTCCGCGACCTGGTCGCCGAGGCTGGCGCCGCGCGCCAGCATGACGGGAACTGAGGCTGACGCCACGCCAGGGCCGCTGGCCGGGCCGCCGGTAGAGCCGGCGCCGACCGAGCCGGCGGTTCCGGCGGCGGCGGGCCCAGCGGCGGCCGCGGGGACGGCGGGACCAGCGGGGACGGGCCGGGGCGGATCGACGCCGGAGCGGCGGCGCAAGCCGCGGCATCGCGAGGAGCGGCGGGAGCTGCCGCGCGGCGTCTGGCTCGGGGTCGACGTGGGCACGGTGCGCGTCGGCGTGGCCGCGAGCGACCCGGATGGGGTGCTCGCCCTACCGGTCGGTACCCTTCGTCGGGACGTGTCCAAAAACAGAGATCTAGCCCAGCTTGCCGAGATCGCCCGGGAGCGGCGGGCGGTGGCGGTCGTGGTCGGTCTGCCCAGGACCCTCTCCGGCGAGGAGGGGCCCGCGGCCATCGCGGCACGCCAGTACGCGCGGATGCTGGCCGACCGGGTCGCCCCGGTACCTGTCAGGCTCGTCGACGAACGGCTGACGACAGTGGCGGCGCACCGCAGAATGGCCGAGCGTGGGATGCGATCGCGTGCCCGTCGCGATCTCGTCGACCAGGAGGCAGCCGTGCAGATCCTGCAAAACGCCCTGGACGCCCGTCGGGGCGCGCCCGGCGCGCCCGGCCTGCCCCCCGCGGGCCGGCCGACGGAAGATCGGTGAGCCAGTACTGGGACCTCGACAACGGCGTCGGGGGCGGGAACGGGAACGGGAACGAACCATGGTCGAGCTCCCAGCGAGATGGCACCCGGCCCGTCGATCCGTTCGCGGTGAGCGGCCCGGACGATGACGCGGCGGACATCACCGTCGGTGGCTCACCCATGGCGGGTGGCCAGCCGGGTATGCCCGCCGCCGACTTCCCGGCCGCCGGGCCTGGCTACGGCGATGTCTTCACCGTCGACGACCAGCCCCGCTACCCGGGTGGCTACCCGGATGTGACCTCGACCGGGTCTGACCTTTTCACCCCGAGGGCCAGACCAGCCTTCCCCGCGGTGGACGTGTCCGGCCCGTCGATGTCCGGCCCCACTGTCTTCGGCGCGCCGGCGGCCGGGGCGGGGCAGGCCGTCTCCGGCCCTTACGCCGGTCCTCCGGCCGCCGGTGGCGCGTACCCGGGGCCGATGGTGACCGGTCCGCTCGTGACCGGTCCGCCCACCGGTGTGACCGTCACCGGCTCCGCCGGATACGGCGACGCGAACTACGGCGACGCGAACTACGGCGACGCGGCATCGGCCCACGACGCGCTCGGCTACCAGCCTTCCGCGCCGGCCTCTGGCCAGGCGCCCACCGACTACCAGAGCGGCCACCAGCCGACGGCCTACCGGAGCGGCGGCTACGAGGCCGGCGGCGACGCGTACGGCGCCACCGACTACCAGCCGGTGGCCGAAGGCCCCTCCGGTCACCATCCCGCCGGCGGCTACCCGGCCACCGGTTACCAGCAGCCCGCGGCTGGCCAGGGAGCCGGCTACGGAGCCACCGGGTACCAGGCAGCGGTCGACCACGGCCGCGGCGGCGGACCTGGCCACGACGCCGCGGCCGGCGGTGGCGTCGACGCGGCCGGCTACCAGAACCCCTTCCTCGTCGACCCGTACCCGCGGACCGGCGACCAGCAGCCGGGCGGCTACTTCACGGCGAGCGGGCCTGTCCGCCCTGACGCGGGTGCCGGCCACCAGGACACGCGCTACCTGGACGCCGGGTACCTGACCGGCGGCGGCCAGCAGGCTCCCGCCGATCCGTACTCGCCCTCCGCGTACCCGTCCTCCCAGGGCCAGACCGGGCCGGGTGGGGACACCGGCTTCGACGTCGCCGGTTCTGGCGGCGGCTACGGCACGGCCGGATATGCCTCCGGCGCGGGGCCCTCCGGCGCGGGCGATGGGCCCGCCGTCGACTGGTTCCCCGGAGCGGCCGGGCTCTCCGGCTCGACGGGGCCCTCCGGCTCCACCGGGCTGTTCGGTTCGACGGGGCCCTCCAGTTCGGCAGGGCTGTTCGGTCCGACGGGGTCTTCCGGCTCGACCGGGCCTTCCGGATCCGCCGGGCTGTTCGGCGTGGGCGGCGCCGGTGGCTCTACCGCCACCCAGTCGGCCGGATCACCGCCGGACGGGTACCGCGACCCGGGCGGAGGCTACGGCGAGCAGGCGCGGCCCGAGCCGGCATCGCCCGTCGACTACCCCGCGGGCGCCAGGAACCCCAACACCGGCGGATTCCACGCCCCGCCGCCTCCTCCGCCGGGTGAGGGCGGCCGCCCGTCAGGCCATCCCCGCCACGCCGGGACGGAGCGGCGCACCGAGGCACTGCGTTTCCGGATCAATCCGCTGGAGGACGAGTACRACCCCGGTGACGCGGGTGACGCGGGTGACAGGCGGTATCCGGCCGGCCCGCGCGCGCCAGGCGGCCGGACAGGTCAGGATGGCCGTCGCGGCGTACCTCGCGATGAGTTCGACGATGACGATTTCGACGACGACGACTTCCTGGACGACGATGACCTGGGCCGCCCCGGCCGGGGCCACCACGATGAGCTGGATGATGACCTGGATCACGACGCCGACCTGGCGGACGAGCACGACCGGCGACGCGGCGCGCATCCRCTGGGTGGCATGAACCGCCACCGGGGCGCGGACGACGGGAGCCGGCGCGGCAGCGCGCTGCCGAAGCTGCTCGCCATGCTCGTGGTGGTGGCGCTGGTGCTGGGCGGTCTGATCTTCGTCGGCGGCAAGATGATCGGCAAGATCGGCGGATCGCCGGAGATTCCCGACTATCCCGGGCCCGGCACCGGCAGCGTGTCCGTCACGATCGCCAAGGGCGCGAGCGCGACGGACATCGGGAAGGTGCTGTTCGACGCCGGCGTCGTCAAGAGCGAGAAGGCGTTCCGCACGGCCGCCGCCAACAACCCGGACTCTGTGAAGATCCAGCCGGGCATCTACACGCTGATGAAGCAGATGACCGCCGCCGGGGCCGTCGAGGCGCTGCTCGACCCGAAGACGAAGGCGAACAAGTACCGGCTCACGATTTCTGAGGGCAGGACGGTCGACTGGATCATCACCGAGGTGTCCACGAAGCTCGGTGTGCCGAAGGACCAGTACGAGGCGATCGTCAAGGACCCGGCCGGCCAGGGGCTGAAGCTGCCGAGCTACTGGAAGGACCCGGGCCCGAGCGCGAAGAACAAGGTCGAGGGCTACCTGTTCCCGGCGACCTACGACCTGAACCCGAAAGACACGCCCGTGCAGACCCTCCAGCACATGGTCGACCAGTTCACGAGCACGGCCACGACCCTCAACCTCGAGGGCAGGGCCGCGCAGCTGGGCAGGACGCCGAACGAGATCATCACTATCGCCTCGATCGTCGAGATGGAGGTGCGGCTCCCCGAGGAACGGCCCAGGGTCGCGCGGGTGGTCTACAACCGGCTGGCCGACAGGACCGGCGCGTTCCGAACGCTCGGAATGGACGCGACGACGCGATATGCCGTGGGCAAGTTCACCGGGCAGCTCACCCAGAGCGACCTCGCGAACCCGAGCCCCTACAACACGTCGGCCAACAACCCGAACGGCAGGGGCTTGCCACCGGGCGCCATCGCGAACCCCAGCAAGGAGGCTCTGGAGGCGGYGCTCAGCCCAGCGGATGGGACCTGGCTGTACTTCGTCTGGCTGCCGAAGTCGAAGTTCACGGAGTTCTCGACCACGGAGGACCAGCGGATCGCCGCGGAGGGTAAGGCCCGCGACGAGGGCGCACAGCCCGGTGACTGACACCCGGCGCCCCGGGCGCGAGAGACCTAGGCATCGTCGCCGCGGAGGTCCCCGAAGATTGGCGCCGGCCTGTTTCGTGGGGAGCACCCTCGGCCTGGGTCCGGCCGGTGGGCCGCGGCGCTCAGACGCGTCGCGGCCGGCGGCTGGACCGATGCCCTCGGCTGTGTCAGGCTGATCCGTCGTGTTTGCGTTCGCCACCACGCCGTCGGCCTCGGGCCGGGAGAAGTCTCTACCCGCGCGAGGCGGTGACTATCGTGGCTGAGGTTCCCCGGCCGGCACAGGCGTCACGGCGGGCGGCGGTGCTCGGCTCGCCGATCGCGCACTCGCTCTCGCCGGTGCTGCACCGGGCCGCCTACCAGGCGCTCGGGCTGGACGGCTGGTCCTACACGGCGATCGAGGCCGACGAGGCGGCGCTGCCGGCGCTGCTGGAGCGGATCCGCGGCGAGTCCGGCTGGGCCGGGCTGTCGCTGACCATGCCGCTCAAGACGGCCGCGGTCCCGCTCGTCGACCGCCTCGACGAGAGCGCCCGGCTCGTCGGCGCGCTCAACACGATCGTGGTCGAGCCGGACGGGACGCTGACCGGCCACAACACCGACATCGCCGGCATCCGCCACGCCATCCGCCAGGTCCTCGGGGCCGGCCGGCAGCCCAGCGGGGCCGAGGCGATGGTCGCTCCCTCGCAGCCCGCCTGGTCGCCGGCCACGCCCGACCAGCCGGCGATGCCCACGCTGCCGGGGGCGCTCATGGCGCCGCCCGTGCGAGCGCTCGTCCTGGGCGCCGGCGGGACGGCGCGCGCCGCCGTGGCCGCGCTCGCGAGCGTCGGGGTGCGCCGGGTGGGCGTCATCGCCCGCCGGCCCGCCGCCGTCGCCCCGCTCGCCGAGATCGGCGAGCGCGTCGGCCTCACCGTCACCGCCCTGCCCTGGGAGATCGTCGCCGGCGGCCTGCGGTCCGGCCCCGACCTGGTCGTGGCGACCACACCCGAGGGCATCACCGACCAGGTGGCCGAGTGGACCTGGCCGGCCAGCTGCCCCCTCGTCGAACTGCTCTACCACCCGTGGCCGACGGCGCTCGCCGTGACGGCGTACCGCTCCGGTGCCCGCGTCGCCGGCGGCATGGTCGTGCTGGCCGCCCAGGCGGCCGAGCAGGTCGCCCTGTTCACCGGCCGCGCGGTCGACGTGGGCCTGCTCATGGCCGCCGGTACCCAGGCACTGACCCACCGCGCGGCGACCTCGCCCGCCGTCCCATCCGTCATCCCGGGTGCCGACGGCCTGGGCCTGACCAGCCGCGCCGGCTAGCGCGCGTCGCGGGGCGCGGGGTGGGGCTGGCCGTCGCCGTGGTGCTCGCGGTGGCCGCGGTCGCGACCGCGCCGCTGATGCCCCGGGTGGTCGGCGCGTTCGCCCCCTACGAGGGCGCCGCGGTGCGCCGCTCGATCCCGTCGACGGCGGCCTTCGCCGCGGTCACGGCGATCGCGGTGACCGCGGTCACCGCCGTGCTGCGCGACCGTCCCGGCTGGCTGCCCGCCTACCTCTACCTGACCGTCGCCGGGATCGTGCTGGCGGCGGTCGACCTGCGGGTCCACCGGCTCCCGGACGCGATCGTCCTGCCGAGCTACCCGGTTCTCGCCGTGTTGCTGGGTCTCGCCGCGGTTGTCGACGGTCTCAGCCGGGATACCTGGGACGCCCGCCACGCGATCGCCGCCGCCGCGGCGGCGGGTGCCCTGCTCGCCGTCTTCGGCACGATGTACCTGATCCCGGGCGGTGGCCTCGGCCTCGGCGACGTGAAACTCGTCGGCCTGCTGGGCGCCGCCCTCGGCTGGCTCGGCCCGTCGACGGTGCTCCTGGGGCTGCTCACCGGCCTGKTCATCGCCGGTCTCTACGCGGGCGTCCTGCTCGTGACCCGCCGTGCCAGCCGCTCCGACCCCATCGCCTACGGCCCCCACCTGCTGCTCGGAGCCTTCGTCGCGATCCTCGTCACCGGCACGGGTACCTGAGTCCTGTGCCGCCGGCGGCCGGGAAGGTGCGAGCCGCGTGAAAGACTGGGTGGCATGGTGCGGTGGTTGACGGCAGGGGAGTCGCACGGACCCGCGCTGGTCGCGACCGTGGAGGGGCTGCCCGCCGGGATCCGGGTGACGAGCTCGGACATCGGGGACGATCTGGCGCGGCGGCGGCTCGGTTACGGCCGGGGTGCCCGGATGAAGTTCGAGCGGGACGAGGTCGAGCTGCTCGGCGGCCTGCGGCACGGGGTCAGCCTCGGCGGGCCGGTGAGCGTGGTGGTGCGCAACACCGAGTGGCCGAAGTGGTCGAAGGTGATGTCGCCGGACCCGGTGGACCCGGCCGAGCTCGAGGGGCTCGGCCGCAACGCGCCGCTGAGCCGCCCCCGCCCGGGGCACGCGGACCTGGCCGGCATGCAGAAGTACGGCTTCGACGACGCCCGCCCGGTGCTGGAGCGGGCGAGCGCCCGCGAGACGGCCGCCCGGGTGGCGCTCGGGACGGTGGCGAAGGCGTTCCTGCGGCAGGCCTACGGCGTCGAGGTGCTCTCCCATGTGCTCTCGATCGGCGAGGCCGCGGTTCCGGCGGGAACGCCGTTGCCCGGCCCGGGCATGCTCGCCGCGATCGACGCCGACCCGTGCCGGTGCGCCGACCCGGCGACGAGCGCCCGGATGGTCACCGCGATCGACGAGGCGCAGAAGGACGCGGACACGCTCGGCGGCGTCGTCGAGGTGCTGGTCTACGGCCTGCCGCCGGGCCTCGGCAGCTACGTGCACGGCGACCGGCGGCTCGACGCGCGCCTGGCCGGCGAGCTGATGGGCATCCAGGCGATCAAGGGCGTCGAGTTCGGCGACGGGTTCGAGACGGCCCGGCGGCGTGGGTCGGCGGCGCATGACGAGATCGAGGTGCTCGCGCCCGAGGGCGGCGTCCAGCGGGTGCGGCGGGCGACGGACCGGGCCGGCGGCGTCGAGGGTGGCATGACCAACGGCGAGGTGCTGCGGGTCCGGGCCGCGATGAAGCCGATCTCCACGCTGTCCCGCCCGCTGTCGACCGTCGACGTCGCGACCGGCGAGACCGCGGTGGCGATCGCGCAGCGCTCCGACGTGTGCGCCGTGCCCGCGGCGGGCGTCGTCGCGGAGGCGATGGTCGCGCTGGTGGTCGCCGGCGCCGCGCTGGAGAAGTTCGGCGGTGACTCGGTCGAGGAGACCCGGCGCAACCACGAGTCGTACCTGAAGTCGCTGGCGGTGCGCTCGTGAGCGAGGCGCCGGAGCGAACGCGGGACACGGGTGGAGATGTCCGGCCGGTGGCCGTGCTGGTGGGGCCGCCGGGGGCCGGGAAGACGACGGTCGGTGAGCTGCTCGCCAGGCGGCTCGGGGTGACGCTGCGCGACACCGACGCCGACATCGAGGCGGCGCTGGGCATGACCGTCGCCGACATCTTCATCGAGAAGGGCGAGGACGCCTTCCGGGCCGCCGAGCGCGACGCCGTCACGGCCGCGCTCGCCGAGCACCCGGGGGTGCTGGCCCTCGGTGGCGGCGCGGTGATCGACCCGGGCAACCGGGCGGCGCTCGCCGGCCACACCGTCGTCTACCTGGAGGTCGACGTCTCCGACGCCGCCAGGCGCGTCGGCCTCGCCCGCGACAGGCCGCTGCTCATCGAGGCGCCCCGGGCGCGGCTGGCCGCGCTGCTCAGGGAACGCCGCCCGCTCTACGACGAGGTGGCGGCGCTCATGGTGAACACCAGCGGGCGCACCCCCGAAGAGGTCGCCGAGGACGTACTCGCGAGGATCTCGGCGTGAGCGGGACGAGCGGCGCGACGCGGGCGGCGACCGAGCCGGTGCGGGTGGCGGTCGCGCCCGCCGGCGAGCGGCCGTACGAGGTGCTCGTCGGGGACGGCCTGGTCGGTGAGCTCGCCGGTATGGCCGCCGGGCGGACCAGGGCGGCCGTGCTGCATCCCGCGGCGATGGCCGCCCAGGCCGCCGGCGCGGTGGCGGACCTGCGGGCCGCCGGGGTGGAGGCGCACCCGGTCGCCGTGCCGGACGGGGAGACGGCCAAGGAGCTGGCCGTCGCCGGGCGCTGCTGGGACGAGCTGGGCCGGCTCGGTTTCACCCGCGACGACCTGGTGGTCGGGTTCGGCGGTGGCACGGTGACGGACCTCGCCGGTTTCGTCGCCGCCTGCTGGCTGCGCGGTGTGGACGTCATCCAGGTGCCGACGACGGTCCTGGCGATGGTCGACGCGGCCGTGGGCGGCAAGACCGGCGTCGACACGGCCGCGGGCAAGAACCTCGTCGGCGCGTTCCACCAGCCGCTGGCCGTCCTCTGTGACACGGCGCTGCTGGCCACGCTGCCGCCGGCGGAGACCGCGGCCGGGCTCGCCGAGGTGGTCAAGGCCGGCTTCATCGCGGACCCGGCGATCCTCGACCTGCTCGACGCCGACCCGACCGGCGCCGCCCACCTGCCCGAGCTCATCGAGCGGGCGATCCGGGTCAAGGCGGACGTCGTCTCCGGCGACCCGCGTGAGGCCGGTCGCCGCGAGATCCTGAACTACGGCCACACCCTCGGGCACGCGATCGAGAAGGTCGAGCACTACACCTGGCGGCACGGCGCGGCGATCTCCGTCGGGATGGTGTTCGCCGCCGAGCTGTCCCGGCTCGCCGCCGGCCTGGACGCGGCCGTCGCCGGGCGCCACCGCGAGCTGCTCACCCGGGTCGGCCTGCCCGTGAGCTATCCGGAGAAGGCCTGGCCGGACCTGCTGGCCGCGATGCGGGTCGACAAGAAGTCGCGCGGGCGGATGCTGCGCTTCGTCGTCCTCGACGCCCTCGGTTCGGCCCGCATCCTCGCCGACCCGGATCCCGCCCTGGTACGGGCCGCCTTCGACGCGGTGGCGGCGGGGGAGGGAAAGGGCTGATGACGCCGGTCCTGGTGCTGTCGGGGGTGAACCTGGGCCGGCTCGGCAAGCGGGAGCCGGCGGTCTACGGGCACATGACGTACGCCCAGCTGGTCGCCGAGGTGGAGAGGACCGCGGCGGAGCTCGCCGTCGCCGTCGACTGCCGGCAGACCGACGACGAGGCGACGATGATCGGCTGGCTGCACGAGGCCGCCGACACCGGCGCCGCGGTCGTCCTCAACCCCGGCGCGTGGACGCACTACTCCTACGCCCTGCGCGACGCCGCCGCCGCCCTCACCGGCCCACTCATCGAGGTGCACCTCTCCCAGGTCGCCGCCCGCGAGCCATTCCGTCATGTCAGCGTCATYGGGCCCGTGGCGACCGGCACGATCACCGGCCTAGGCGCCGAGAGCTACCTCCTGGCCCTCCGCGCGCTGGCGAGCCGCCTGTCCAAGAGCGTCTGACCACTCCTCGCTCGGTACACTCATCCGCGACCTCGACGAAGCGGATCGCATAGAGAGACTTTGCACTGTGGCAACCTCGAACGACCTGAAGAACGGCATGACGCTCGACATCGACGGTGTCCTGTGGAACGTCGTCGGCTTCCAGCATGTCAAGCCGGGCAAGGGCGGGGCGTTCGTCCGCACCACCCTGAAGAACGTGCTCACCGGCAAGGTGGTCGACCGCACCTTCAACGCGGGCGTCAAGGTGGAGGTCGCCACCGTCGACCGGCGGGAGATGACCTACCTCTACCGCGACGGCGCCGAGTTCGTCTTCATGGACAGCGAGTCCTACGACCAGATCCCGATCCCGCCGGAGGTCGTGGRCACGGTCGCTGACTACATGCTGGAGAACACCGTCGCGACGGTGGCGCTGCACGACGGCGTCGCGCTGTACGTCGAGCTCCCGGCGAGCGTCGAGCTGACGATCTCGCACACCGACCCGGGCCTGCAGGGCGACCGGTCCACCGGCGGCACGAAGCCGGCGGAGCTGGAGACCGGCGCGACCATCCAGGTGCCGCTGTTCGTCACGACCGGCGAGAAGGTGAAGGTCGACACCCGCGACGGGCGTTACCTCGGCCGGGTGACCAGCTGAGCGCCAGGTCGAAGTCGCGCAAGCGCGCGCTCGACATTCTCTACGAGGCGGACCTGCGGTCCGTCTCCCCGCTGGAGACGCTCGCGGCGCGGTCGGCCCAGTCCGACCCGCCGGTCAACGAGTACACCCGGGACCTCGTCCGGGACGTGGCCGAGCACCAGAAGCGGATCGACGGGCTCATCGCCGAGCACGCCGAGGGGTGGACACTCGATCGGATGCCGGCGGTGGACCGCAACATTCTGCGGATCGCGGTCCTGGAAATGGTCTGGCGGGATGACATCCCGGACCGGGTGGCGATAGACGAGGCGGTGGAACTGGCGAAGTCGGTGTCCACCGACCGCTCACCGGCCTTCGTCAACGGCCTGCTCGCCAGCCTCCTGGACGTCAAGCCGTCCGCGGTGGACTAGCGGCGCGAAGGGTCCTCGCCGGTCAGCCGGCCTCGCGAGCCGGCTGGCCGCGGTCCGCGGCTGCCCCGGTACGCCGCCTCGTGCGGCGTACCGGGTTGGTGCCCGGCGTCAGACCGAGAGGGGCTCTAAGCGTCCGAGGCGGCGGCTTCCTGGCCGGCCTCGGGAGAGAGCACGCCCCACGACACGAGCTGCTCGGTGAGCTTGCTCGGCGAGGTGTCGTAGATCACCGCGAGGGAACGCAGGTCCTCGTAGCGGATCGACAGGACGCGGCCGTTGTAGTCACCGCGCTGGCTCTGGATGGTGGCCGCGTACCGGGCGAGCGGGCCGCCCTGCTCCTTCGGGACCTGCGAGAGCCGCTCGAGGTCAAGGACGATGCGCGGAGACTGCTCCAGCGGAGCGACGGTCGAGCCTTCGGGAAGGAGCTCGCCCACCGGCACGCCGTAGAACTCGGCGAGCTCGGACAGGCGCTGAACGGTGACGGCGCGGTCCCCACGTTCGTAGGAACCCACGACGACGGCCTTCCACCGACCGTGCGACTTCTCCTCCACGCCATGCAGCGAGAGCCCCTGCTGGGTGCGTATTGCCCGCAGCCGAGCACCGAGCGCCTTCGCATAGTMGGACATCGGAGTGCCCACTCCTGTCGTGGTCTGAGTCAGATGGAGCCGAGGCTCTTGCCGTCGGCGGTTACCGATAGTAGTGYCCAGGCGGTTGCGACCCGACATGAGGGGGGTCGTGTCGCCTCTTTCTTTGTACCACTTTCTGTAGCGCTACCGTCGCTCCTGGCGCTACTCCCTCGGGGACTTCGGGGTACCGGGCGCCCGCCGAGCGGTGTCGGCTAACGGTAACGCGATGTGACCCGGATCGAACGAGGTTCACGTCACTCTTACGTCCTATCGCCATGCGAGTGCTCTGGGTGACTGACGCGTGGGGGAGCGTCATCGAGAGTGCGGATCGCGGCGCGTGAGCGTACCGCCGTCGCGCCATGGTGTGCACGTTGCGCGACAGGACGGTGTGACATCCCGCAAGCACGCCGTGGGCTTCCTCGCGACGCCCGGTAGCGGTCGCGGTGGCTGGTACCGTCGTTCGGATYGCTCCTTTAAGGACCGTCCCGTGAGGCGGGGAAGGAGGGCCGGGTGGCTGACGCTGCTCGCCGTAATGACGGCCCCGTTGATGATCTGGGCGCTCCCCTCGGGGATGCCGGTTCCCGGACCTCCGGCGCCGACGGCGAAGACGCCGGCTCGGACCGTTCCGGTCCTGGCGCGGAGCGGGTGAGCCGGACAGTGCTCGCCGCCGCCGACATCTCCAGGATCGTCAGCCGGATGGCCCACCAGATCCTCGAGAAGACCTCCGGCGGCGCCGGTGTGGTGCTGCTCGGGATCCCCACCCGCGGTGTCCCGCTGGCCGCGAGGCTCGCGGCCCGCATCCACGATGTCGAGGGCGTCGCGGTGCCGACCGGTTCGCTCGACCCGACGATGTACCGCGACGACCTGCGGCTGCGGGCCGTCCGCCCGCTGCGGGTCACCGACATCCCGGACGGTGGCGTCGACGGCCGGGTGGTGATCCTCGTCGACGACGTCCTGTACTCGGGCCGCACGGTGCGCGCCGCGCTCGACGCGCTGGCCGAGTACGGCCGCCCCCGCGCGGTGCAGCTGGCCGTCCTCGTCGACCGCGGCCACCGGGAGCTGCCCGTCAGGGCCGACTACGTCGGCAAGAACATGCCGACGTCGCGGCGCGAGTCGGTCGCCGTCCGGCTCACCGAGACCGACGGCGCCGACGCCGTCCTGATCGTCTCCCCGGACGAGCCGGCGCCGCCCGCCGCGGGAGCCGGCCGGTGAACCGCCACCTGCTGAGCACCGCGGACCTGCGCCGCGAGGACGCGCTGCTCGTGCTCGACACCGCCGAGCAGATGGCGCGGCTCTCGGACCGCGCGGTGAAGAAGCTGCCGACGCTGCGCGGGCGCACCGTCGTCAACCTGTTCTTCGAGGACTCGACCCGCACCCGCACCTCGTTCGAGCTCGCGGCCAAGCGGCTGTCCGCCGACGTCATCAACTTCTCGGCGAAGGGCTCCAGCGTCTCGAAGGGCGAGAGCCTCAAGGACACGGCGCTGACCCTGGAGGCGATGGGCGCCGACGCGGTCGTCTGCCGGCACCCGGCCAGCGGCGCCCCGCACCGGCTCGCCGGCTGGGTGCACGGCAGCGTGCTCAACGCCGGCGACGGCACCCACGAGCACCCCACCCAGGCGCTGCTGGACGCGTTCACGATCCGCCGCCGGCTCGGCCGGCTCGACGGGCTGGCCGTGACGATCGTCGGCGACGTGCTGCATTCGCGGGTCGCCCGGTCCAACGTCTGGCTGCTGCACACCCTCGGGGCCAAGGTGACGCTGGTCGCGCCGCCGACGCTGGTGCCGCACGGGGTGTCCGCCTGGCCGGTGGACGTCTCCTACGACCTGGACGCCGTGCTGCCCGCCTCGGACGTTGTCATGATGTTGCGTGTGCAACAGGAACGGATGTCGGCGGCCTTCTTCCCGACCGAGCGGGAGTACAGCCGTCGTTACGGCCTGGACGCCGACCGCGCGGCCACCCTGCCGGAGCACGCGCTGGTCATGCACCCCGGGCCGATGGTGCGGGGCATGGAGATCTCCTCGGAGGTGGCCGACTCCGCGCGGTCTACCGTCGTCGAGCAGGTCGCGAACGGGGTCAGCGTCCGCATGGCCTGCCTGTACCTGCTGCTGGGCGGGGCGGACGAGCGGGACGAGCGGGAGGTCACCAGATGACGTCAGGTCAGGTGCCTGGTCCGGCTGAGACCTGGCTGCTGCGCGCCGTGCGGCCACTGGGCGGCGAGCGGGCCGACCTGCTGCTCGCCGGCGGGCGGATCGTCGAGACAGGCGCCGCGGGCACGCTGGACGCGACCGAGACCGGCGCCCAGGTGCTCGACGCCGACGGCCTGTACGCGCTGCCCGGCTTCGTCGACCTGCACACCCACCTGCGCGAGCCGGGCAGGGAGGACGCCGAGACGGTCGAGTCCGGCACGAGGTCCGCGGCGCTCGGCGGCTTCACCACCGTCTTCGCGATGGCGAACACCCACCCGGTCGCCGACACCGCCGGCGTCGTCGAGCAGGTCTGGCGCCTGGGCAGGGACGCGGGCCACTGCGAGGTCCGCCCGGTCGGGGCGGTCACCGAGGGGCTCGCCGGGAAGCGGCTCGCCGAGCTCGGCGCGATGGCCACCAGCGCCGCCGCGGTGCGTGTCTTCTCCGACGACGGCCACTGCGTGGCCGACGCGCTGCTGATGCGCCGGGCGCTGGAGTACGTCAAGGCGTTCGACGGTGTCATCGCCCAGCACGCCGAGGAGCCCCGGCTGACCGAGGGCGCCCAGATGAACGAGGGCACCTGCTCGGCGCGCCTGGGCATGGCCGGCTGGCCGGCGGTCGCCGAGGAGGCGATCATCGCCCGCGACGCGCTGCTCGCCGGGCACGTCGGCTCCAGGCTGCACGTCTGCCATGTCTCCACCGCCGGATCGRTGGAGATCATCCGTTGGGCGAAGTCGAAGGGCTGGCGGGTCACCGCCGAGGTCACCCCGCACCACCTGCTGCTCACCGACGAGCTGGCCGCCACCTACGACCCGGTCTACAAGGTCAACCCGCCGCTGCGCACCGCCGAGGACGTCGAGGCGCTGCGCGCCGGGCTCGCCGACGGCACCATCGACGCGGTCGCCACCGACCACGCCCCGCACGCCCCGCAGGACAAGGAGACCGAGTGGTCCGCCGCCCGGCCGGGGATGCTGGGCCTGCAGACCGCGCTGTCGATCGTCATCGACACGATGGTGACGACCGGGCTGCTCGACTGGGCCGGCGTCGCCGAGCGGATGGCGCTCGCGCCGRCCCGCATCGGTGGCCTGCCCGAGGTGCCCGCCGGCGCCAGGAGTTCGATGGATGTCGGCGCCGCCGCGACGCTGACCCTCGTCGACCCGGAGGCGCGCTGGGTTGTCGACCCCGCGAGGTTCGCCAGCCGCAGCCGGAACTCGCCCTACCGGGGGATGACGATGCCGGGACAGGTACACGCCACCTTCCTCGCTGGACGACCCACGGTCCTCGACGGGAAGATCGTATGAACCTGGTCACCGCGCACGTCGCCGCCGCGAGCGGAGGGGCTGGCCTGATCGGCCTGCGCCTGCTGCTGGTCTTCGGCATCGTGCTGCTGCTGGTGGCGGTGATCGGCTGGCTGCGGCAGACCTGGCGCCGCCACGCCGCCCAGCAGGAGGAGGGCCTGCCGGAGCTGCTCGCCCCGCCGGAGGAGACCGGTGAGGTGCTCGCCGCCCCGCTGCGCGGCGCCTACCTGGGGACGACCGACGCCGGCCAGTGGCTCGAGTGGTTCTCCGCCCGCGGCCTGTCTGGCAAGGACGGCGCCTACATCACCGTCCACGAGGGCGGCGTGCGGGTCGACCGCGGCGCCTCGGCGTTCTGGATCCCGCGGGAGGCGGTCCGCGGCGCCCGGCTGGAGCGCGCGCACGCCGGCAAGGTGGCCACCCCCGGGCGGCTGCTGGTGATCGCCTGGTCGTTGGACGGCCGCGAGCTGGAGACCGGCTTCCGCGGGGAGGACCGGGCCCGTCAGCCGAAGGTGATGCGCTCGGTGCACGACCTGATCGGGCCGCCGACGCGCGCGATGGACGGCGAGGTCACCTCGCCGCGGCCGGTGCCGCGCGCGCTGCGCCAGCTGCGGCCGCGCCGGAACCCGCCCGTCGGCGCCGAGGGCGGCGTCCCGGTCGCCGCCCGCGGCCGCGCGCACGGGGCGGGAACGCACCAGGCCGCGTCCGGCCGCGGCGGCCGTCCCGGCCGCCGGGGCGGCAGCCGCACCCTGCAGCAGGAGATCGCCGACCGGCGCGGCGCCGACCCCTACGGCACCGGCCCGAGCGCGGCGGTCGCGCCCAACCCCGACCCCTACAGCACCAGCCCGCGCGCGGCGGCCGGGACTGGCGCCGACCCGTACGTGGGCAACCCGCGCGGTGTGGCCTACGGCGCCGGCGCCGGCCCCGGAGCGCCCGGCGCGTCGTCCGTTCCCGCCCCTGGCCCGGCCGTCCCGGGCGGCCCCGGCGCGCCGCGACCGGGGCGGCGGTCCCGTCCCGGCCAGCCGGCGCGACCGCCGGCGCCCGGCGCACCGGGTACCCCCGGCGCACCGGGTATCGGCCAGCCGGGTTCTCCTGGAGGCTGGTCACCAGCCCAGGGCCCCGGCGACACGGCCCGCCGGCCCGCGCCGCGCGCCGTTCCCGGCGGGCGGCCGACGAGTCCCCGCCCGCCCGCGATGCCGCCCCGCCCGCCGTCCGCGGCTCCCCGGCCTCCGGCCACGGCCCCTCGCCCACCCGCCGTGGCGCCGCCGCCACCGGCCGGCGGGCAGCGACCGCCGGCCGGCGGCGGCGGCGGAGCGTACGGGGGCCCGGATACGGACGGGTTCTCGGTGACCCGAGCGGACGGGCCGCCCGGCGGCACACCCTGGCGCGCGGAAGCCCCACAGCCTGGCGGGATCTCCCCGGCTGGGCGGCGGCCGGTCGCGGGCCCGACCGACGCCCGCGGGTACGACCCGTACGGCCAGGGCCAGCCGACGCCGGCCCAGGCCTATCCCGCGCCGGCGGCGCCGCCGCCGGACCCGTACGACGCGGTGCCGCCGCGGGCGTACCCGCCAGGGCGGCCCGACCCGTCCACGGCGCCCCAGGCCGGGCCCACCGGTCCGTACGCGGCGGCGGGCGGCTACCCAGGACCGGCGGGACCAGCCTCGCCGGGCGCGCGGGACCCCCGGCCGCCAGCCGATCCCTACGCGTCCGACCCGTACGCGCGGGCCGATCCGTACGCGCCGTCCGATCCGTACGCGTCGGTGGACCCGTACGCGGTCGACGGGAGGCAGGGCGGGTCGTCCCAGCCCGGGGACGGGGACGACCCGTATGACGACGTGACGCGCCGCTGGCCGCGCCGCGAGCATTGAGGGACACCCGACGCGGCCGGGTCCGTGACCAGGCCGCGCGGGAACTGGAGTGCCTGGCCCGGCGCCCCGCGAGGGCGCCGGGCTCTGAGCGACGCACCCCGGGCGACGGGTCCTCCTCGTGACGAGGACATGAGCGCCGACGGGCGCGGGATGTGACGGGGGCCGCCGAGGCGGTCCTGACCGAGCAGGGAACGAGGCACAGGTGGGAGCAGGGGAACAGGCCAGGCCCGGACCAGCGGTCGGCCAGCCGGCGGTGCTGGTCCTGGAGGACGGCCGGGCGTTCGCCGGCGAGGCTTACGGCGCCGTCGGCGAGACGTTCGGCGAGGCGGTGTTCTCCACCGGCATGACCGGCTACCAGGAGACGCTGAGCGACCCGTCGTACTACGGCCAGGTCGTGGTGATGACGGCGCCGCACATCGGCAACACCGGGGTGAACGACCGCGACTACGAGTCGTCGGGGATCCAGGTCGCCGGCTACGTCGTGCGCGACCCGAGCCGGCTGTCGTCGAACTGGCGGGCCGAGCGCGGCCTGGCCGCGGAGCTCGCCCGGGCGGGCGTCGTCGGCATCAGTGGGGTGGACACCCGCGCGCTCACCCGCCACCTGCGCGAGCGCGGGGCGATGCGCTGCGGCATCTCCAGCCTGTCCGCCGACCCGGCCGCGCTGCTGGGCAAGGTGCTGGCGAGCCCGGAGATGGTCGGCGCCGACCTCGCCCCCGAGGTGAGCACCCGCGAGCCGTACGTCGTCGCTGCGGCCGGTGGCGAACGGCGCTTCCGGGTCGCAGCCCTGGACCTGGGGATCAAGCGGAACACCCCGCTGTCGATGGCCGCCCGCGGCTGCGAGGTGCACGTCCTGCCGGCGAGGGCGACGGCCGACGACCTGCTGGCCGTCGAGCCGGACGGGGTGTTCTTCTCCAACGGCCCCGGTGACCCGGCGACCGCCGACTACGCGGTCGAGGCGGCGAGCGGCGTGCTGCGGGCCGGCGTGCCGCTGTTCGGGATCTGCTTCGGCAACCAGGTGCTCGGCCGGGCGCTCGGTTTCGGCACCTACAAGCTCACCTACGGCCACCGGGGCATCAACCAGCCGGTCAAGGACCTCTCGACCGGCCAGATCGCGGTGACCTGCCACAACCACGGCTTCGCGGTCGCCGCGCCGACCGACGGGACGCACGTCGACACCCCGTTCGGCCGGGTCGCCGTCAGCCACGTCGCTCTCAACGACGATGTCGTCGAGGGCGTCGCCTGCCTGGACGTGCCCGCGTTCAGCGTTCAGTACCACCCGGAGGCGGCGGCGGGCCCGCACGACGCCCAGGGCCTGTTCGACCGGTTCTGTGAGCTCATGGCGAAGGGGGGTAAGTGATGCCCAGACGGACCGACCTGCGCAGCGTCCTGGTGATCGGCTCGGGGCCGATCGTGATCGGCCAGGCCTGCGAGTTCGACTACTCGGGGACGCAGGCCTGCCGAGTGCTGCGCGCCGAGGGCCTGCGGGTGGTGCTGGTCAACAGCAACCCCGCCACGATCATGACGGACCCGGAGCTGGCCGACGCGACCTACGTCGAGCCGATCACCCCCGAGATCGTCGCCAAGATCATCGAGAAGGAGCGCCCGGACGCGCTGCTGGCCACCATGGGCGGCCAGACGGCGCTGAACACGGCCGTCGCGCTGTACGACGCGGGCGTGCTGGAGCAGTTCGGCGTCCAGCTCATCGGCGCGAACATCGAGGCGATCCGGCGCGGTGAGGACCGCCAGCTGTTCAAGGAGATCGTCGCCCAGATCGGCGGCGAGAGCGCGCGCAGCGCGATCTGCGTGACCGTCCAGGAGTGCCTCGCCGCCGCCGGCGAGTTCGGCTACCCGGTGGTCGTGCGGCCGAGCTTCACCCTCGGCGGCGCCGGGAGCGGCTTCGCCCACGACCCCGACGAGCTCGCCAGGATGGCGGCCGACGGCCTCGCGGCCTCGCCGGCCACCCAGGTGCTCCTCGAGGAGTCCGTGCTCGGCTGGAAGGAGTTCGAGCTCGAGCTGATGCGCGACCGCGCCGACAACGTGGTCGTCGTCTGCTCGATCGAGAACGTCGACCCGGTGGGCGTGCACACCGGCGACTCGATCACCGTCGCCCCGGCGATGACGCTCACCGACCGCGAGTACCAGCGGATGCGCGACCTCTCGATCGCGGTGATGCGCGCGGTCGGCGTCGACGCCGGCGGCTGCAACATCCAGTTCGCCGTCGACCCGCGCACCGGGCGGATCGTCATCATCGAGATGAACCCGCGGGTGTCGCGCTCGTCCGCGCTCGCGTCGAAGGCCACCGGCTTCCCGATCGCCAAGATCTCCGCGAAGCTCGCGCTCGGCTACACCCTCGACGAGATCCCGAACGACATCACCCGCACCACCCCGGCCGCGTTCGAGCCGACGCTGGACTACATCGTCGTCAAGGTGCCGCGGTTCGCGTTCGAGAAGTTCCCCGGCGCCGACGAGACGCTCACGACGCACATGAAGTCCGTAGGCGAGGCGATGGGCGTCGGGCGCAGCTACGCCGAGGCGCTGCAGAAGGCGCTGCGCTCCCTGGAGCGCCCCACGGCGGTGTTCTCGTTCACCCCGCCCGAGGCCGAGGCGGCCGAGCTGCTCGCCACGGCGCGCGTCCCGCGCGACGGCCGGCTGAAGGTCATGCAGCAGGCGCTGCTCGCCGGCGCCGGCGCGGCCGAGCTCGTCGACGCCACCGGCATGGACCCGTGGTTCGTCGACCAGCTGGTCTTCCTCAACGAGGTCGCCGCGGCCACCGCCGCGGCCGGCCACGACGACGTCGTCGCCGTGCGGCGGGCCAAGCGGGCCGGCTTCTCCGACGCCCAGCTCGCCGGGATCTTCGGGACGTCCGAGGACGAGGTCCGCGCGTTCCGGCACGCCCACGGGATCCGGCCGGTCTTCAAGACGGTCGACACCTGCGCCGCCGAGTTCGCCTCGGCCACGCCGTACCACTACTCGGCCTACGACGAGGAGACCGAGGTCGCGCCGGGGGAGAAGCCCCGGGTGATCGTGCTCGGCAGCGGGCCGAACCGGATCGGCCAGGGCATCGAGTTCGACTACGCCTGCTGCCACGCGGTCATGGCGCTCTCGGACGCCGGCTACGAGACCATCATGGTCAACTGCAACCCGGAGACGGTCTCCACCGACTACGACACCGCCGACCGGCTCTACGTCGAGCCGCTCACCGTCGAGGACGTCCTCGAGGTCGTGCACGCCGAGCAGCAGGCCGGGCCGCTCGCCGGCGTGATCGTCCAGCTGGGGGGCCAGACGCCGCTGGGCATCGCGGCCCGCCTCGCCGCCGCCGGYGTGCCCATCGTCGGCACCTCCCCGGCGGCCATCCACCTCGCCGAGGACCGCGGCCGGTTCGGCGAGGTGCTCGCCGCCGCCGGCCTGCCCTCGCCGCCGCACGGGGTCGCGACGTCCTACGGCGAGGCGCACGCGGTGGCGGAGCGGATCGGCTACCCGGTGCTCGTCCGGCCGAGCTACGTGCTCGGCGGGCGCGGCATGGAGATCGTCTACGACGACGGGATGCTGCGCGACTACATCGACCGGGCGACCCAGATCTCCCCGGAGCACCCGGTGCTCGTCGACCGGTTCCTCGACGACGCGGTYGAGATCGACGTGGACGCGCTCTTCGACGGCGAGGAGCTCTACCTCGCGGGCGTCATGGAGCACATCGAGGAGGCCGGGGTGCACTCCGGTGACTCGGCGTGCGCCCTGCCGCCGATCACGCTGGGCCGCTCCGAGCTTGACCGGATCCGGGACAGCACGCTGGCGATCGCCCGGGGCGTGGGCGTGCGCGGCCTGCTCAACGTCCAGTACGCGCTGCAGTCCGACGTGCTGTACGTGCTGGAGGCGAACCCGCGCGCGTCGCGGACCGTCCCGTTCGTCTCCAAGGCGACGGCGGTGCCGCTGGCGAAGGCGGCGAGCCGGGTGATGCTCGGCGCGACCGTCCCCCAGCTGCGCGCCGAGGGGCTGCTGCCGGCGGCGGGCGACGGCGCGACGCTGCCGCTGGACTCGCACATCGCCGTGAAGGAGGCGGTGCTGCCCTTCGGCCGGTTCCGTGACTCGGGCGGCCACGGGGTGGACACGGTGCTCGGGCCGGAGATGAAGTCCACCGGCGAGGTGATGGGCATCGACGGCGGGTTCGGGACGGCGTACGCGAAGTCGCAGGCGGCGGCCTACGCCTCGCTGCCGACGTCGGGGCGGGTGTTCGTGTCCGTCGCCAACCGGGACAAGCGGGCGATGATCTTCCCGATCAAGCGGCTCGCGGACCTCGGCTTCGCCGTGTACGCGACCGAGGGCACCGCGGCGGTGCTGCGGCGCAACGGGGTGAAGGCGGTCGTGCTCGGCAAGCACCGGGCGCCGGCGGACGGCCTCGTCGACTGCGTCGACATGATCAACGCACGGCAGCTGGACCTGGTCATCAACACCCCCTGGGGCGTCGGGCCACGCCTGGACGGCTACGAGATCCGGACGGCGTGCGTGACGGCCGGCGTCCCGTGCATCACGACGATCCAGGCCGCGGCGGCCTGCGTGCAGGGCATCGAGGCGCTGTCACGCGGCGAGCTCGGCGTCCGGCCGCTGCAGTCGTACCACGAGGAGCTGCGCACCACCTGGGCCGTCGGGCTGGCCCGGTGAGCGCGATCAACGGCTCGGTGCGGGCGCCGGTGGCGGTCGCGCTGGACGCGCCGGACGCGGCGACCGCGCTGCGGTGGGCGCGCGCCGTCGCGCCGCACGTGGCGCTCCTCAAGGTCGGGCTGGAGCTGTTCTACCGGGAGGGGCCGGCCGTCGTCGCGGCGCTGCGCGCCGAGGGGCTGCTGGCCGGCGAGGCGGGGCCCGACGGCGAGGCGGCGGGGCCGGGGCTGTTCCTCGACCTGAAGCTGCACGACATCCCGGCGACGGTCGCGGGCGGGCTGCGCTCGGTCGCCGTCCTGCGGCCCCGGTTCGTCACCGTGCACGCCTCCGGCGGGGCGGCGATGGTCCGGGCCGCCGTCGAGGCGGCGGGTGAGGCGGCCGCCGCGGCCGGTGTGGAGCCGCTCACGGTCGCCGGGGTGACCGTTCTCACCTCTCTGGGCGAGGCGGACCTCGACGCCGTCGGACTCGCCGGACCGGCCCTCGACGCGGCCCACCGGCTCGCGGTGCTCGCTGTGGAGGCGGGCGCCGGGGCGCTGGTCTGCAGCCCCCGGGAGGCCGAACGGCTCCGGGAAGAGGTCGGAAATAGTGTGACTCTCATCACTCCTGGGGTCCGTCCCAGGGGTGCTGACCGGGCGGACCAGGCCCGGGTCGCGACCCCGGAAGAGGCCCTCGCGGCGGGTGCCGACTACGTGGTGATGGGGCGCCCGGTCACCGGCGCAACCGATCCAGGGACTGTCGCGGCGGYGCTCGCGGTCACCCTTGGCGGGCTGTCGCGGGGCGCTGACCTGCGGTAACGCCGTTTTGTGCTAGTTGAGACAACTCCATGCCGTACTGGCATGGATGTGGCGTTCACGGCTGGTCGGCAGACCGGGTGGCCCTTGTGCGTCAGCGGTCTCGCGGTCTCGTAACGCGGCGTTTCGGGCCGGTAAACCTTCTTTGGGTGGGAGCGACCTCCGCTAGACCGGCGCGAAAGTACTCGCTAGGTTGCGCGTCGCGATCACCCCATTTGAGGAGGCGTAACCGTGCCCCTGCCGCCCCTGACGCCCGAGCAGCGGGCAGCCGCCCTTGAGAAGGCCGCGCTGGCGCGAAAGCAGCGTGCCGACCTCAAGGAAAGGCTCAAAAAGGCGGAGACGACCTTGGCCGCGGTCTTGGAACAGGCCGAGGAAGACGAGGTCGTCGGCAAGATGAAGGTTTCGGCGGTGCTCGAGTCGCTCCCGGGGGTGGGCCGCGTTCGGGCCCAGCGAATCCGGGAACGACTCGGCATCAGCCCGACCCGTCGGCTGCGTGGCCTTGGTGCCAAGCAGCGGGCCGCGCTCCTGGAGGAGTTCGGCGCGGCGTCCTGACGAGGGCGCCGGCGCGTCCCTCCGCATAGCGCCTCCAGCGCGATGCGGGACCCCTGGGGACTCGCCGGCGGCGTTCGGCGGACATCGTCGGTGGGTTGTGCGTCCCGGTCGTGTCCATGGCCGGGGAGCCGGTGACCACGCTGGGACGGCGGGGCGGTATGCCCTCGCCATGCCTGGCTAGGACAGGTCGAGGCCGGCCGGAGCGGGCACCCCGGGGAACCGGGAGGCTCGTCTCCGGCCGGCCTCGGCGTCCCAGCACTTTGCGCCCCCGCCCGGGGCCAGATTGGCCTCTGGGCGCCCTAAGGTGGGCGGATGGGTCTCACGGTGCTCTCCGGCCCGTCCGGAGTCGGGAAGGGGACGGTCGTCGCCGCCGTCCGCCGGCTTTTCCCGGACGTCTGGGTGTCGGTCAGCGCGACCACCCGGGCACCGCGGCCGGGTGAGACCGACGGCGTCGAGTACCACTTCGTCGACGACGACCGGTTCGACCGGATGGTCAAGGACGGCGAGTTCGTCGAGCACGCCACCTTCGCGGGCAACCGCTACGGCACGCCCCGCGCGCCGCTGGAGCGGCGGCTCGACGACGGGCTGCCCGCGCTGCTGGAGATCGAGCTTCAGGGTGCCCGCCAGGTGCGCACGGCGATTCCGTCCGCCAGGTTCGTCTTCCTCACCCCGCCCAGCTGGGACGAGCTCGTCCGCCGGCTGACCGGGCGGGGCACCGAGCGGCCCGAGGTGATCGAACGCCGGTTGGCCCGCGCCCGGGTCGAGCTCACCGCCGAGCCGGAGTTCGACGCGGTCGTCGTGAACGACGACGTCGAGGCCGCGGCGGCCCGGTTGGTATCGTTGCTGATTACCGAGTGATCTCTGGGGACCACTCCCAGCCCTCTCGACCACACCGCGTGGCCCACCGGTCGCCCTCCGGAATGCGGAATCCGGGCGTCCCAAGGTGCCGCGCGGCCGAGAGGCGGGTTCCCCAGGGACTCCGACGACGGGCCTCGTCCGGCCGCCGTCCTTGAACCGCCAGACCCAGACCTGAGCACCTAGCCATCTGAGCACCTAGCCACCGGAAGGACCACCTTGTCCGGTACACCCGCCCAGCCCGAGGGCATCACCAACCCGCCGATCGACGAGCTGCTCGAGGCGACCGACTCGAAGTACAGCCTCGTGATCTACGCGGCCAAGCGTGCCCGCCAGATCAACGCCTACTACTCGCAGCTGGGCGAGGCCCTGCTGGAGCACGTCGGCCCGCTGGTCGAGACCAGTGCCCAGGAGAAGCCGCTGTCGATCGCGCTGCGCGAGATCAACGCGGGCCTCCTCACCCACGAGGCCACTCCCGAGCCGCTCCCGCCTGCCTCCTGACCGTGGAGGGGGCGGGTGGGCGTCCGCGCGTCGTGCTCGGTGTCTCCGGCGGGATCGCCGCGTACAAGGCGCTGGAGGTGCTGCGCCGGCTCACCGAGTCCGGCCACGACGTCCGCGTGGTGCCCACACCGGCCGCGCTGCGGTTCGTCGGCGAGGTGACGTGGGCCGCGCTGTCGGGCAGCCCGGTGCACACCGACGTGTGGGCCGACCCGGACGAGGTCGCGCACGTGCGGATCGGCCGTGAGGCGGACCTCGTGCTCGTCGTTCCCGCCACCGCCGACCTGATGAGCAGGGCCGTCGCCGGCCGCGCCGACGACCTGCTGACCGCGACCCTGCTCACGGCGCGCTGCCCGGTGCTCTACGCCCCGGCGATGCACACCGAGATGTGGGAGCACCCGGCCACCCGGGCCAACGTCGCCGTGTTGCGCGAGCGGGGCGCGATCGTCGTCGACCCGGCCGTCGGGCGGCTCACCGGCCCCGACTCCGGCGCCGGGCGGCTGCCCGAGCCGGCCGAGATCGCCGCGCTCGCCCGCGCGGTGCTCGCGCTCGGCCCGGCCGCCGGGCGGCCCGACCTCGCGGGCCGCCGCGTCGTGGTCAGCGCCGGCGGTACCCGGGAGCACCTCGACCCGGTGCGTTTCCTCGGCAACTCCTCCAGCGGCCGCCAGGGCTACGCGCTGGCACGTGCCGCCCTGGCCAGGGGCGCGCGGGTGACCGTCGTCGCGGCCAACGTCGCCCTGCCGGACCCGGCCGGCGCGACCGTCGTGCGCGTCACCTCGGCGCTCGACCTCCGGGACGCGGTGCACGCCGCCGCGGGGAGCGCCGACGTCGTCGTCATGGCCGCCGCCGTCGCGGACTTCCGCCCGGCCAAGCCCCAGGACTACAAGATCAAAAAAGAGGGCGGCGTCCCGGCGCCGGTCGAGCTGGAGCCCAACCCGGACGTGCTCGCCGAGCTGGTCTCCACCCGCGAGGCCCGCCGGCCGGGCCAGCTGCTGGTCGGATTCGCCGCCGAGACCGGTGGCCCGGACGGGTCCGTGCTCGACCTCGGCCGCGCCAAGCTCGCCCGCAAGAGGGCCGACCTGCTGGTCGTCAACGAGGTCGGGGCCGGGCTCGGCTTCGAGGTCGACCACAACAAGGCCGTCGTCCTGGGGCTCGACGGCTCGGCGACGACCATCGAGCACACCACCAAGGATCTGCTGGCCCACCGCGTCCTTGACCTGGTCGTTGGTCGCCTCGCGTAGGCGCCCGGCCGAACCGGATTGTTGCGGCGGTGTGAGCTCTCCTGGTCACGCCGGTGACACCGGAATGACGGACGATGAGGCGCCTCGTCTACCCGTCCGACCGCATCGGTAAACTTCGTCAGAATCTGCCGGATCTTTCAGGGGGTACCACCAAGTGGCGACGCGCCTGTTCACGTCCGAGTCCGTCACCGAGGGACACCCGGACAAGATCGCTGACCAGATCAGTGACGCCATCCTGGACTCGATGCTCAAGGACGACCCGCGTAGCCGGGTCGCCGTCGAGACGCTCATCACCACCGGCCAGGTGCACGTCGCCGGTGAGGTGACCACCAAGACCTACGTCGACATCGCCTCGGTCGTCCGGGAGAAGATCCTGGAGATCGGCTACGACTCGTCCAAGAAGGGCTTCGACGGCCACTCCTGCGGCGTCAGCGTGTCGATCGGCTCGCAGTCGCCCGACATCGCCCAGGGCGTCGACAGCGCGCACGAGAACCGGGTCGGCGGCTCCACCGAGGACGAGCTGGACAAGCAGGGCGCCGGCGACCAGGGCCTGATGTTCGGCTTCGCCGTCGACGAGACCCCTGAGCTGATGCCGCTGCCGATCGCGCTCGCGCACCGGCTGGCCCGGCGCCTCTCCGCGGTCCGCAAGGACGGCCAGGTCGGCTACCTGCGCCCGGACGGCAAGACCCAGGTCACCATCGAGTACGTCGACGGCAAGCCGGTCCGGCTTGACACCGTCGTCGTCTCGACGCAGCACGCGGCCGACATCGACCTCGACACGCTGCTGGCGCCCGACATCAAGGAGTACGTCGTCGACCCCGAGCTGGCGACGCTCGGCATCTCGACCGAGGGTGTCCGGCTGCTGGTGAACCCGACCGGCCGCTTCGAGATCGGCGGCCCGATGGGCGACGCCGGCCTCACCGGCCGCAAGATCATCGTCGACACCTACGGCGGCTACGCCCGGCACGGCGGCGGCGCGTTCTCCGGCAAGGACCCGTCCAAGGTCGACCGGTCCGCCGCGTACGCCATGCGCTGGGTCGCGAAGAACGTCGTCGCGGCCGGGCTCGCCACCAAGTGCGAGGTGCAGGTCGCCTACGCGATCGGCAAGGCGCACCCGGTCGGCCTGTTCGTCGAGACCTTCGGCACCGCCGCGGTCCCCGAGGAGCAGATCTCCGACGCCATCAACCGGGTCTTCGACCTGCGCCCGGCCGCGATCATCCGCGACCTGGACCTGCTCCGCCCGATCTACGCCCCGACCGCCGCGTACGGTCACTTCGGCCGTCCGGAGCTGGACTTCACCTGGGAGTCCACCAGCCGCGCCGACGCTCTCGCGAAGGCCGTCAAGGGCTAGTGGCCGGCCTGGGCTGAGCCCCGCTCGGAGCCCCCCGCGCTCGCGGCTCCGCGCGGCAGGGCTTCGCCGGCCACAGGAACACGCCTGGCTCGCCAGGTGTCTGCCCGGTCCCGGTCTCCGGGACCGGGCAGACACGTCTGGCGGCGTGTCCGCGCGTGGCGCATCGGGCCTGGTCACGGCCCGGCCGCCGGGCCGGGGCCATCGCGCGCCCGGCGCCGGACCTGTCGGAGCCTCCTGGTACGAATGCCGTCATGGACCTGCTCCCCGGCCTCTCCGCCGAGGAGGCCGCGCGTCCGGAGGAGCCGGCGGGCGAGGCGCCCCAGCCGGCGGTGGCGAGGCGGCCGCCGACCAGCCAGGACGCGGCCACGGCGGTCGAGCTGCCGATCGCGCGCGTCGCCGCGATGGTGCCGTTCGCGCATCTCGACCGGCCGTTCGACTACCTGGTGCCCGCGTCGATGGCCGCCGACGCGGTGCCAGGCGCGCGGGTGCGGGTCCGGTTCGCCGGGCGGCTCGTCGACGGCTTCGTCCTCGATCGGGTGGACCGGTCCGAGCACGGCGGCAGGCTCGCCCCGCTGGCGAAGGTGATCTCGCCGGAGCCGGTGCTGTCGCGGCCGGTGGCCCGGCTCGCCCGCGCGGTCGCCGACCGGTACGCGGGCACCCTCGCCGACGTGCTCCGCCTCGCCGTCCCGCCCCGCCATGCCGCGGTCGAGAAGGGCGGCGCGGCGAAAGCCGGCACAGCGAAAGCCAGCGCGGCGAAAGCCCAGGCGGCGAAGACCGACGCGGCGACAACGGACAGGACAACGGCTGGCGCGCGGCAGGCCCCCGTCGAGCGGGCCGCCGCCAGCGAATCCGGCGCCGGGGCGTCCGGCGCCGGGGAAGCCATCCTCGCGGCGGCCGGCGCCGCGGGCGAGGGGGACGAAGCGGGCGAGGCGCATCCGGGAGACCCGGCCCCACCCGCTGACGCCGGCGAGTGGCGGCGCTACCCGGCCGGCCCGAGCCTGCTCGCGGCGCTCGCGGCGGGCCGCTCGCCGCGGGCGGTGTGGTGGGCGCCGCCCGGGCCGGCCTGGCCCGCCATGGTCGCCGCGGCGGTGCGGGCGACGCTGGCCGGTGGCCGAGGCGCGCTGGTGATCGTCCCCGACCACCGCGACGCCGATCGGGTCGCCGACGCGCTCACCGCCGATCTGGGGCCCAGCGCCGGGCTGGTGGTGAGCCTGCGGGCCGATCTCGGGCCGGCCGAGCGGTACAGGCGCTTCCTCGCCGCTCGCCGCGGCCGCGCCAGGGTGGTCGTCGGCACCCGTGCCGCCGTGTTCGCGCCCGTCGAGCGCCTCGGTCTCGTGGTTGTCTGGGACGACGGCGACGACCTGCACGCCGAGCCGCGCGCGCCCTACCCACACACCCGCGACGTCGCGGTGCTGCGCTCCCGGCTCGAGGAGTCCGCGCTGCTCGTCGGCGGCCACGTCCCCTCCACCGACGCGGAGGCGCTGACGAGGTCCGGCTGGGCGCATCCGCTGGTGCTGCCCCGCGGCGAGGCCAGGCAGCTCGCGCCGCTCGTCCGGCCGACAGGTTCGGACTGGGAGGTCGCCCGCGACGAGGCGGCCCGCTCCGCCCGGCTGCCGTCGCTGGCGGTCCGGGCGGCCCGCGAGGCGCTGGCGGCCGGCCGCCCGGTGCTCGTGCAGGTGCCCCGGCGCGGCTACCAGCCGTCGCTGGCCTGCTCCTCCTGCCGCCGCCCGGCCAGGTGCCCGCACTGCCACGGGCCGCTCGGGCGGCCCGGCGGAGGGCGCGTACCCGGCTGCCGATGGTGCGGCCGGCCGACGGTCGACTGGGCCTGTCCCGGCTGTTCCGGGACGGCGCTGCGGGCATCCGTCAGCGGCGACCGGCGTACCGCCGAGGAGCTGGGGCGGGCCTTTCCCGGCGTCACGCTGCGTACCTCCGGGCGTGACGAGGTGCTCGCCACCGTCCCGGCCAGCCCCGCGCTGGTGATCGCCACCCCGGGGGCCGAGCCCGTCGCCGACGGTGGCTACGGGGCGGTGCTCCTGCTGGACGGCTGGGCCCTGCTCGGCCGGCCCGACCTGCGTGCCGGCGAGGAGACCCTGCGCCGCTGGGCGAACGCGGCCGCGCTGGCCGTGGCGGGCCCGGCCGGAGGCCGGGTCGTCGTGGTCGCCGACGAGGGCCTCGCTCCCGTGCAGGCGCTGCTGCGCTGGGACCCGGCCGGCTTCGTCGCCCGCGAGGCCGACGACCGCGCGGAGCTCGGTTTCCCGCCGGCGACCAGGATCGCCGCCGTCGAGGGCGCGGCGCCGACGCTGCGGGCCTTCCTGGATGCCGCGGCCCTCCCCGCGACGGTCGACGTCCTTGGCCCGGTGCCGCTGCCCGCGCCGGCCCGGCGGGTCGGTTCCGCGGCGCCCCCGGCCGCCGCCGGCGGACCCGGCGCCCCCGGCCTGGACGGCGGGTCAGCGACGGGCGGCGGGGACGGTGCGGACGAGGCGAGGGAGCGGCTGCTGGTACGGGTGCCGCGCAAGCAGGGCGGCGAGCTCGCCGACGCCCTGCGCGCGGCCCGCGGCGTGCTGGACGCCCGCCGCGCCGCCGCCGGTCTGCGCGTCCAGCTCGATCCGCTCTCCCTCGGCTGACAGCGGGTAGGAGTGGACAGAGCCCTGACCGTCACGCCATGCGCGGGCAGGAGCCGCCACGCTCTGGCCCGTAGCATGGAACGACCCCCGCGCTGAAGGAGCTTGACCAGTGGCTGTTCGTGAGATCCGTCTGTTCGGGGACCCGGTGCTGCGGACGAAGGCCGCCGAGGTGACGACCTTCGACAAGGAGTTGCGCCGGCTGGTCGACGACCTCGCCGACACGATGTGGGAGGCCAGCGGCGCCGGGCTCGCCGCGCCTCAGCTGGGCGTGTCGCTGCGGGTCTTCACCTACTTCAACGACGACGACGAGATCGACCACCTGATCAATCCGGTGCTCGGCCCGTTCTCCGAAGAGCTGCAGGACGGCGAGGAAGGCTGCCTGTCGCTGCCCGGCCTGGCGTTCGAGCTGCCCCGGCCGGAGCGGGTGCTCGCCGTCGGCCAGAACATGTACGGCGACCCGGTGACGGTGGAGGGCGGCGGCATCGTGTCCCGCTGCCTGCAGCACGAGACCGATCATCTCGACGGCGTCCTGTTCATCGACCGCCTCGACCGCGAGACCAAGAAGGCGGCGATGAAGGCGATTCGCGAGGCCGACTGGGCCGCCGAGCCKCCGCCGGTCGTCAGGGCGTCCCCGCACCCGCTGTTCGGCCGCGCGACCTGAAGCCGACGGCGCGCGCCCTTCCATCTGGTTCGCGGGGCCGGGGCCGTCGGGCTTGGCCTTCTGACTGGGTTTGGGCCGTCTGGTTCTGAGACCGCTGTGGGGGAGTGAGCTCCCCCCGGGACGCGGTCGGGGGACGCAGTGGGTGCGCCGGCCCGTCGGGGCCGGCCGCCGCTAGGTTAGTTCTCGATATTCGCGTCAACGTGGACGGCTGGGTGCCGGCGTGAGCCGGCGGCCTGGCGGATCGGTGCCCCTATGCGTCTCGTCTTCGCCGGCACGCCGGCGGTGGCCATCCCCAGCCTGCGCCGGCTGGTCGACAGCCCACGCCACGAGGTCGTCGCCGTCGTGACGAGGCCCGACCGGCCGGCCGGCCGCGGCCGCAGGGTCGCCCGGTCGCCGGTCGCGGAGCTCGCCGACGAGGCCGGCATCCCGGTGCTGGCACCGGAGCGGCCCCGTGACCCGGAGTTCCTCGAGCGGCTCGCCGCGATCGCCCCGGACTGTGCCCCGGTCGTCGCCTACGGCGCGCTGCTGCCCAAGGCGGCGCTGGACATCCCGCGCCACGGCTGGGTGAACCTGCACTTCTCGCTGCTGCCGGCCTACCGGGGGGCCGCGCCCGTGCAGCGCGCGGTCCTCGCCGGCGAGGACGTCACCGGCGCGAGCGTGTTCCAGATCGAGGAGGGCCTCGACTCCGGCCCGGTCTTCGGCACGCTCACCGAGCGGGTCCGTCCCCGTGACACCTCCGGTGATCTGCTCGACCGGCTCGCCGTCGCCGGAGCGGAGCTGCTGGCCGCGACGATGGACGGCATCGAGGACGACGTCCTTGAGCCGCGCCCGCAGCCGGCCGACGGGGTGTCGCTCGCCGCGAAGCTCACCGTCGACGAGGTCCGTGTCGACTGGGCGGTGCCGGACTACGCGGTCGACCGGCTCGTGCGCGCCGCCACCCCCGCCCCCGGCGCCTGGACGACCTTCCGCGACCACCGGGTCAAGCTGGGCCCGGTCCGCCCGGCCGGCACCAGCGGTCAGGACGTCGGGCTCGGGCGGGCCCTGGCGCCCGGCGAGATCGCCGTAGTCGGGAAGGACACGGTCGCCGCCGGCACCGGGACGGGGCCGGTCGTGCTGGGCGAGGTCCGCCCCGAGGGCAAGAGCCCGATGCCCGCGGCGGCCTGGGCACGAGGCCTCCGCCCCACCGAGGGCGAGGTCTTCCAGTGACGGCCGGGCCCCTGCTCGCCTCCACGCGCGGGCCGCGCTCCCGGCGGGCCGACGCGGCATCGACGGTGACCGCATGACCATGCACGGCGGCGGCGGGGATGACAACCGCCCCGGCCACGGCGGCCGCGGCGGAGGACAGGGCGACGGGCACGGCGGGGGGCACGGCGGCGATCGGCCCGGTGTCCCCGGACGTTCCGGCGGTGCCGCGGGGCCGCGGGTGGACGACGCGAGGATGGTGGCCTGGGAGGTGCTGCGCGGCGTCGACGAGCGCGGCGCCTACGCGAACCTGCTGCTGCCGTCGCTGCTCGCCCAGCGCCGGCTGTCGGGCCGCGACCGGGGCTTCGCCACCGAGCTGGCCTACGGCTCGCTGYGCGCCCTGGGCCTGCTCGACGGCCTGCTGGACACCGTGACGAGCCGCCCGGTCGCCACCGTCGACGCGGGCGTGCGGGACGCGCTGCGCCTGGGTACCTACCAACTGCTGCGCACCCGCGTGCCGGCCCGCGCCGCCGTCGGCACGACCGTCGACCTGGTGAGGGCGACCAGCGGCGAACGGCCGGTCCGGTTCGCCAACGCCGTGCTGCGCCGGGTCGCGGACCGGGTCGCCGAGACCGGCGGGGACGTCGCCACGCTGCTGTCCGCGCCGCCGTTCGAGCGCGACCCGTTCGGCCACCTCGCCGTCGTCACCGCCCATCCGCGCTGGATCGTCGAGGCGGTCGCCGACGCGCTCGGCGGCGACCTCGACGAGACCCGGGCGGCGCTTCTCGCCGACGACGTCCGCCCGGCGGTCCACCTCGTCGCCGAGCCCGACCGGATGAGCCGCGAGGAGCTGCTCGCCGAGGCCGCGGCGGCCGGGCTCGCCGCGGAACCTGGCGAGCACTCGCCGTTCGCGGTGATCCTCGGCGGCGGCGACCCGGGGGTACTGCCGTCGCTTTCGGCCCGGCGGGCCGGTGTCCAGGACGAGGGCAGCCAGCTGATGGCGCTCGCGCTGGCCCGTACCCCGACGCTTGGTGACGACTGCGGTGTCACCGTCGACCTGTGCGCCGGGCCGGGCGGCAAGTCGGCCCTGCTGGCCGCGCTGCTGACATCCGGCGGGGCGGGCGAGAGCCTCGGGCTGCCGGAGCCGGTGCTGCTGGCCTGCGAGCCGCGGGCCAGCCGGGCCGCGCTGGTCGCCGGCGCGCTCGACCGGCGGCCGGCGGCGTTCGTGGTCCGCGCGGACGGCCGGTTCCCACCACTGCCGTCCGGCCGGGTCGACCGGGTGCTGATCGACGCTCCGTGCACCGGTCTCGGCGCGCTGCGCCGCCGGCCGGAGGCCCGCTGGCGCAAGCTCGCGTCCGACGCCTCGACGCTGTCCCTGCTGCAGCGCCAGCTGCTGGTCAGCGGGCTGGACCTGGCCCGCCCGGGTGGCGTCGTCGCGTACGTCACCTGCTCGCCGCACCCGGCCGAGACCACCGAGGTCGTGCACGCCGTCCTCGAGCAGCGCGCCGACGTCACCCTGCTCGACGCGCGCGCCTCCCTGCCGGGCCTGCCGGCCCTCGGCGACGGCCCGTTCGTCCAGCTCTGGCCGCACCGCCAGGGCACCGACTCGATGTTCCTGGCGCTCCTGCGCCGCGGGTTCTCCGGACCGTCGCCCCTCGGCTGACCTCCACAACGGGTGCCCCCGCCCGCGTCATAACCTCGCGAGGTGGCAACCGCGCAGATTTATCCCAGCCTGCTCGCAGCGGACTTCGCCCGGATCGCGGACGCGGCGCGGTCGGTCGAGGGACGGGCCGACTGGCTGCACGTCGACGTCATGGACTACCACTTCGTCCCGAACCTGGCCTTCTCCGGCGACACCGTCACCGCGTTGCGCCAGATCACCGACACCCCGCTCGACTGCCACCTGATGATCGAGAACCCGGATCGCTGGGCGCCGGGGTTCGCCGAGCGGGGCGCCGCGAACGTCACGATCCACGCCGAGGCGGTCGACGACCTCCCGCGCACGACGGACGCGATCCGCGCGGCCGGCGCCCGCACCGGCCTCGCCGTGAAGCCGGCGACGCCGATCGAGCACTACGCCGACGACCTGCGCCGGTTCGACCTGCTGCTCCTGATGACGATCGAGCCCGGCTTCGGCGGGCAGACGTTCATGGACAGCGTCCTGCCGAAGATCGAGGCGGCCCGCCGGCTGCTCGACGCGCGCGGCCTGGACCTGTGGCTGCAGATCGACGGCGGGGTGAACGCCGAGACCATCGAGCGGGCCGCGGCCGCGGGGGTGGACGTCTTCGTCGCCGGTACCGCCGTCTACGGAGCGGCCGACCCGGCGGCGGCCGTCGAGGCGCTGCGTGCCCAGGCGCTGCGTGCCTCCGGACGCCTCACCCCGCCGCCCCCGCGCGCCCCGGCCTTCCGATCGTGACCGTCGGGCCGCGCGGCGCGTCCCGCGGGCATGGCCTGTGGAACCGCTCCTCCCGGCCAGGGCCGCGGCTGGGTGCGCTTTCCACCGGGACCTGGCCGGTCGGCGGGTGTTTCCTGGGAGCGACGTGATGAGGAGGCACAGGTGACGGCTGAGGCCGAGGACGTCGACGGGCGGTGGCTCGCGCACGCGGTGGAGCTCGGTCGGCGCTGCCCGCCGTCGACGACGGCGTTCTCGGTCGGCGCGGTGATCGTCGGCGGCGACGGTGAGACCGTGCTCGCCGAGGGTTGGTCGCGGGCCACCGACCCGCGTGACCACGCGGAGGAGGCCGCCCTCCGGGTCTTCGCACCGGGCGACCCGCGGCTGGCCGGCGCGACGGTCTACAGCTCGCTGGAGCCGTGCAGCGCCCGGGCGTCGCGCCCGCGGACCTGTACCGAGCTGATCCTCGCGGCCGGGATCGGGCGGGTCGTCTTCGCCTGGCGGGAGCCGGCCCTGTTCGTCGACTGCCAGGGGGCCGAACTGCTCACCGCCGCCGGCGTCACCGTCGTCGAGCGTCCCGAGCTCGCCGCCGGTGTCCGCGCGGCCAACGCGCACCTCCTCGACTCCGGCCAGCACCGGACGTCCTGACACCCGGGTCGCCCGGTGCGTGGGACTCCGGTGCGTGGGACTCGCCGTTGTCGCGCGTGTCCAGATCTGGCTCGCGCCGGTGACGTAGGCCACCGTGAGACCGGTGCGGCGTCTCAAAAGCACCCAAAAATGTGCGTTTCGGGCCACGCGGGYTGCGACGTTGGCCCGGGTTGTGTGCCAGACTCGTCCGTAGGTAACTACCAGGATCCCTCATGGGGTGACACCCAGAGGGAACATCAGCAGCACGCGCGCTCCGGGGTCGGTGAAACTCCGAGCCGGCGGTGACAGTCCGCGACCCGTCCCACAACCAGTGGGCGGTGGACCCGGTGAAATTCCGGGACCGACGGTGAAAGTCCGGATGGGAGGCAGCGCGCGGGCCGTGCCTGGGCACAGGCGGATCCGCCCGCGGGCGCCCCGCCGTGTCCCTGGCGTCGGCGTGTCCGGCCGTGTGGCCGGCCGCGCCGGTCATCGACCCGCGTGACCGTCGTCCGTTCCCCCGGCCCGAGCGCCGGACGGGAAGGACGCAGGTCGGATGTTCACCGGCATCGTCGAGGAGCTCGGCATCGTCGCCGCGGTCACGGAGCACGCGGCCGCCGCCGAGCTGGCCATCGGCTGTTCGGCAGTACTTGAGGACGTGCGCCACGGCGCGTCGATCGCCGTCAACGGCGTCTGCCTCACCGTCACCTCGTTCACGCCCGCCGGCGAGGTCGACCCGCGCACGGGTACCCGGGTGTTCACCGCCGACGTGATGCTCGAGACGCTGCGCCGCTCGGCGCTCGGCGGCCTCGCCACCGGCGACCGGGTCAACTTGGAACGGCCGGTGCGCCTCGCCGACCGGCTCGGCGGTCATCTCGTCCAGGGCCACGTGGACGGCGTCGGCACGATCGTCGACCGGGCTCCCGACGAGCACTGGGAGGTCGTCCGGATCGCGCTTCCCGCCGGGCTGGACCGCTACCTCGTCGAGAAGGGCTCGATCACCGTCGACGGGGTGAGCCTGACCGTCGTCGACGTGACGCCCCCCGCCAGCGACGGCTCGCCCGGCGGCGGCGAGCCGGCGACGTTCACCGTGAGCCTGATCCCGACGACGCTCGCCGACACGACGCTGGGCTCCCGCCAGGTCGGCGCGACGGTGAACCTGGAGGTCGACGTCGTGGCGAAGTACGTCGAGAAGCTCGCCGCGCCCGCCCTCGGCCAGCTGGCGGCCGGCCGCGGCGCGGGCCCGGGGCGGCTCCCCGGCGTTGTGGGCCGGTTGGAGCCGGCACCGCCGTTCCCGGTGCCACCCGCCGGACCGGTCGTCCTCGAGGGAAAGGGAGCGGGCCGATGAGCGCGGCACCGACGAGCACGGCCCTGGGCACGGTGGCGCCGGCGAGCGCGCCGGCGCGCGCCGCGGCCGACGACGAACTGACCGCGGCGTTCGGCACGGTCGAGGAGGCACTGGCCGCGATCGCCGCCGGCCGCTCCGTCGTCGTGGTCGACGACGCCGACCGCGAGAACGAGGGCGACCTGATCTTCGCGGCCGAGAAGGCGACGCCGGAGCTGGTCGCCTTCATGGTCCGGCACACCTCCGGGGTGATCTGCGCCCCGCTGGCCGCGCACGACACCGACCGCCTCGGCCTCGACCAGATGGTGCCGCTGAACACCGAGCGGATGGGCACGGCGTTCACCGTCACGGTCGACGCGCGCGAGGGGGTCAGCACCGGCATCTCCGCCGCGGACCGGGCGCACACCCTGCGCCTGCTCGCCGACCCGGCGACCACCGACACCGACCTGTCCCGGCCGGGCCACATCTTCCCGCTGCGCGCCCGCGACGGCGGCGTGCTGCGCCGGCCGGGCCACACCGAGGCGGCGGTCGACCTCGCGCGCCTGGCCGGGCTGCGCCCCGCCGGCGCGATCTGCGAGATCGTCAACGACGACGGCACGATGGCCCGGCTGCCCGAGCTCGTCGCCTTCGCGCGGGAGCACAGGCTGGTACTGATCTCGATCGCGGACCTGATCGCCTACCGGCGGCGGACCGAGAAGCAGGTGACGCGGGTCGCCGAGGCGAAGCTGCCGACGAAGTACGGCGCGTTCCGCGCGGTCGGCTACCGGGGCACCCTCGACGGCGTCGAGCACATCGCGCTCGTCCGCGGTGACATCGGCGACGGCGAGAACGTGCTGGTCCGCGTCCACAGCGAGTGCCTCACCGGCGACGTCTTCGGCTCGCTGCGCTGTGACTGCGGCACCCAGCTCGACGTCGCGCTGGGCATGGTCGCCGCCGAGGGCCGCGGTGTCGTGCTCTACATGCGGGGCCACGAGGGCCGTGGCATCGGCCTGATGCACAAGCTCGCCGCCTACCAGCTGCAGGACGCCGGGCACGACACCGTCGACGCGAACCTGGCGCTGGGGCTGCCGGCCGACGCCCGCGACTACGGCACCGGCGCGCAGATCCTGGTCGACCTCGGCGTGCGCGGCCTGCGGCTGCTGACGAACAACCCGGCCAAGCGGGCGGGTCTGGAGGGCTACGGCCTGACCATCGTGGAGCGGGTCGCGCTGCCGGTCGCGCACACCCCGGAGAACCTCCGCTACCTGACCACCAAGCGGGACCGGATGGGCCATGACATCCCGGGCCTGCCCGAGCTGCCGGAGGTGGTCGCGGGCGCGGTGGCGGACGCGGTCGCCACCGCGGTGCCCGCGGTGCCGTCGGCAGTGGTCGCGCAGGTGGTGGCCGACGCCGTCGCCACCGCGGCTGACGCCCTCGACGTGGGCGCCGCGTCGGCCACTGGCACGGCGACCGCCGACACGACTACGGGTACGAACGGTTCTGGCACGAACGGTAGCGTCAACGGACGAGGACACGGCCGGCGCTCCGGACACCGCAGGGTGGCCGAGGCCTGCCAGGGAGGGGACCGTCGGTGAGCGGGATCGGATCGCCCGAGGAGGTGCTGCCGGTGGCGCCCGAGGTACGGCTCGGGATCGTCGCCACCCGGTGGCACAGCGACATCACCGACGCGCTGCTCGACGGCGCGCTGCGTGCCTGCGTGGACGTGAAGCTCGCCGTCGAGCCGACCGTGGTCCGGGTCGCGGGCGCGGTGGAGCTCCCCGTCGTCGCGGACCGGCTGGCGGCCCATCACGACGCCGTCGTGGCGCTCGGGGTGGTCATCCGCGGCGGCACCCCGCACTTCGACTACGTCTGCAAGTTCGTCACCGAGGGGCTGCTGCGGGTGACGCTGGACAACGGGGTGCCCGTTGGCTTCGGCGTGCTCACCTGCGACACGGTCGAGCAGGCGCGCGACCGGGCCGGACTGGACGGGTCGACGGAGGACAAGGGCCGCGAAGCGGTGCTCGCCGCGCTGGAGGCGGCCGCCGTGCTCACCGAACTGCAGCCGCTGGCCTGAAGCGGCGACACGTCCCCTTCATCCGCTCTTGCCGGATGGAGAATCACGAGAGACCGTGTTGTCTCGGAGTATCGGGGTCCTTGCGGTGCGACGTCGGTGTTGGGTCAACGGCGATAGTTGACCGGTCGCGGATGTCGGCGAGGAGAGGCAGGGCGAGGTGACGGTGACGTGCGGGTAGCGCCGGTGGCGGGTGGCGACGACGAGGCGCCGGACCAGAGCGGGGACGAGACGGGCGTTGACGAGCTGACGGCCACGGGGACGACCTCGGGCGGGGGCGGCGACGCGCGCCCGGTCTCGCTGCTCGGCCTGCGGCTCTCGAACAGCTCGGGGGACCGGGCGGTCGTGCGCCGGTCGTCGTCCCGTGGCAGGACGGCCGGCCCGCGCACGGACGGCTCCGGCCCGCGCACAGATGGCTCTGGCCCGCGCACGGATGGCTCCGGCCCGCGCCTGGCCGCCGTCCCCGTCGACCAGGCCGACGCGTCGCGGGAGTCGCGGACGGCTCCGGGCCGAGGGCGGACCGAACAGGCCCCACGAGCGGGTACCGCGCCCGCGACGGATCCGGCGCCCCCCCGCCGCCCGATTCCGGCGGCCGGCCGGGCGCCGGGGGCCGGGTCGTCCCCACGCGCCGTGCGCGCGCCGTCGAGGGCCCCGGCCCGGCCGGCCAGGACGGGGCCGTCCGGCGTGCCAGCTCCGCGAGCCGAGCCGGCCGGTCCCGGAGCCTCGTCCGCGCCACCCGGGCGAGCGGAGCGGGCGCCCGCGGAGTCGCCGGGCGCGGGCTGGGTGCCCGACGTCGACCTGATCCCAGCTCCCGTCGCCGCGCCCCGGGGCCCGTGGTGGGACCCGGCGCCGTCGTCCTTGCCGGCCGAATCCTCCCCGTCGCCGGCGGTGGCGAGCCCGGTCACGTCCGGCGACGATGGGGACGCGACGGGCGCTCGCGACACCGCCGTACCCGCCGCGCCCTCGAGCGGCGCCGGCCCTTCCACCGCACTCGTGGCGGCCGGGGACCCTCTCGGTGTCGGCGAGCTGCCCGGTGTCGCCGAGGTGCCTGGCGCCGCGGAGCCGCCGAGCGCCGCGGAGTCACCCGGCGCCGCGGAGCCGCCGAGCGCGGCCGAGCCGCCCGGTGCGGAGCTGCTCAGCGCCACCGACCCACTCGGTGTCGGCGAGTCGCCCGGCGCCGCCGAGTCGGCCGGTGCCGAGCCGCCTGGTTCGGCCCATGAGGAGTCCGGCTGGGAGGTCCGCGACCAGGCGGGGTACGCCGGCTGGCTCGAACCCGCCGGCGTCGACACGCCCGCCTTCGGAGACGGCGGCGGTGCGAAAGCCGACGCCGGCGCTGGCGCGCATGGCACGTACGGCCTCGACACCGCCGCCGAGTGGGCCTTCCCCGCCGCCGCGACGGAGGCCGCCGAGGCCGCTGCCGCCTCGGCGCGGGCCTGGTTCGGCTACGGCGAGGCGCCGCCCCGGCCGCCGTTCCCACCACCGGGTGAGGCCCCCGGGCCCACGAGCCTGCCGGCGCCGGTGGTGTACACCCCGCCGCCCGCGCCCCGGCCGGTACCCGCGCCTCCGGTGCCGGTCGCCTACCAGACCTTCGAGGACGACGGGTTCGGTGGGCGCGGCCCGTTCGTCACGGCCCGGGCGCGCGAGCCGCGGTCGCCCGTCTCGCTCGCGTCCCCGGAGGCGTTCGCGGCGGCCTGGTGGCGGGGGATGGAGCTGGCCGGGCGTGGGGTTCTCGCGCCGGTGCCGGCCACTCGGCTGGGCGGCCGGCGGGTGCTCGTCGGCGGGTTCGGCGGGGGCAGCGGGCGTACCACGGTGGCCACGGGGCTGGGGATCGCGCTCGCCGCCCGCCGGGGTGGCCGGGTCGTCGCGGTCGATGCCTGCCCCGACCAGGGCGGCCCGTTGGCCGACCGGGCCGGTGTGCCGGGGCGTGGGGTGGGCCTGCGCGAGCTCGCGCTCGCGGACCCGCCGGTCGCCTCGCTGGCCGAGGCACGCCGCTTCCTGGGCACCGTCCAGCCGTCCGGGCTGGAGGTGCTGCCAGGGCTGCGCAACCTGACAGGACCTGGGCTGACCCCCGCGGAGGCCGCCTGGGCCGTCGACCTGCTCGAGCGGCTCTTCCCGGCCGTCGTCATCGATGGACCGCCCGGCTGGACCCAGCCGGTGCCGGCGGTTCTCCTTGCCCGCGCGGACACCGTGGTGCTCACCGCCAAGGCCGGTTTCACGGAGGCGGGCTGTGCCCAGGACGCCCTGACCGCCCTGGCCGCGGCCAGAGCCGATCTGCCGGTCGGGGCCGTCGCCGTGTACGTCGAGACGGCCCCGGCACCCGGCCGCGGCCTGCGCCGACCGGTGCCGGCCGAGCAGCCGGAGCTGGCCGAGCCGGTGCACGCCGTGCTGACCATCCCGTTCGACCCGTCGCTCGCCGACGGCGCGCCGATGCGGTGGGACCGGCTGCGCCCGCGCACCCAGGCCGCGTTCGAGGCGCTCGCGGCCATGGTCGACGAGGCCCCACTGGCGCCCGGGGCCAGTTCCGGATCCGCGGAACCCGCCAGAGCGGTCGGCTGGGAGGGCGGCCGTGAGGTTCCCTGGGACGAGCGCGGCCCCGCCGCACCACGCCGACCGGCGGTGGCGGGCCGCCGCGGGTCCGGAGACCCGGGCGAGGACTCCACCGTCCCACGTTCCCGCGCCCTCCGGTCGGGCCATGGCGTCCCGGCCGTCGGCCCGCACGGATAGCGGCGACCCTCGCCCGTCCGCCTCGTCACCGCGGGGCTCTCCGGCCGCCTGGGTCGGCTCCGGGGCTGGCCGGCCAGCCCCGGAGGCTGGGGACCTGGTGGCGGTGCCGGACGGACCTGCCCGGCCCGGCCGGGCGCCCATAGGGTTGGTTGGTGGCAGTGGACCTGTTGACCCCGCCGGGGCAGGGTGACGGCGGCGAGGCGGACCCGCGGCTGCGGGCGGCCCTGGAGTCGGGAGACGCGGGTGCCGTGGCCGCGGCACTGGCCGGTGCCCGGGTCTTCGTCGGCGTCGAGTCCCGGCTGCTGGAGCCCGCCGACGAGGCGACCGCCGTGGTGACCGCGGAACCCGGCCCTGGACGCCAGGACGCCGGGGGTCGTTCCGCGCCTCTCGGACACGGGCCCCATCTCGCCGAGAAGGCATCGGAGATGGTGCTCGCGACCCTGCGGATGCCGTCGGGCGCGACGGCGTTGCCGGTCTTCAGCAGCGTGGCGGCGCTGTCCGCCTGGCGGTCGGCGGCGCGCCCGGTTCCCGTGCCCGCGGCGGACGCCTGCGCCGAGGCGGCCCGGCTGGGCCATGGGACGGTCGTCGTCGACGTCGCGGGGCCCGTGACCGCCACCCTCGACGTCAGCGCGCTGGCGGGCGCTCCCAGCCCTTCCGAGCCGCGGGCGGACGGGGACGGCGCGACGGCGGGGCTGCGCCCGCCGTCGCGGCCGTGGGACGCCTCCCGTGCGCGGCGGGTGGCGGCCGAGCTGGACGCGCTCGCCACCGCCGGGTTCGCCAGGGGCGCGCGGCTCTGGCAGGCCGAGCTCGTCACCGGCACTGGTGAGACCAGCGAGGTGATCGCGCTCGCGGCGGGCGGGGACCGCCCCGCGGGTGAGACGCGGCTCGACGAGATCGCGGTCCGGTTGGGTGCGGCCGCCGCCGGCTCGGGTGAGAGCGCCCCCTCCGTGGTGTTCGTCGGCCCCCTGGATGCCGCCGCGCTGCGTCGCGGCCTCGGCCGGGGGATCACGCCGCGCCGATGGCGGCGGCGACAGGCCCCGGCCTGACCAGCCATGACGCCAGGCGCTCCGGCGCCCCGCTGGCGCGCGGAGGAACCGACCGCACCAGGTCTGCTACGCTGGCTCGGACCGCCTGCCGACGGTCGGCATAGGGCACCGCTCCTGTGCGTTAGGGGACAGGACGCCAGCGTGGTGTCCGGTGGCACGGGTGCGGTAAGCCCGGCGTTACCGGACCGGGCGTCATGACCAGAGCGCGCAGGGCTCAGCGAGCACACATGCCGCGCTCGCGCTCCTCACCGGAGCGGCACCAGGACGGGCCCGCGAGGGTCGTTCCGGCGCTTGGCAGGACCAAGCGGGGGTTCGCCCTCCACCCGAGCCACCACCCGGCATCCGCCGGGTCCGGCCGATCATCGATCGGCCCATGTAGGTGGCCGGGTCGCCGGTCGGTCGAGCTGTCCCCTCCGGGCAGTATGTCGGCCGGGAGTCCGGGATTTCCGGGCTTGGTGCTCCGCTGCGGTGAGGTCATGCCCGCGCGTCGAGCCACGGAGGAAACCAGATCAGCACAGAGTCACGTATCAACGACCGCATCCGCGTTCCTGAGGTCCGCCTCGTCGGCGCGGAGGGCGAGCAGATCGGCATCGTCTCCATTCAGGAGGCCATGCGGCTGGCGCAGGAGGCCGATCTCGACCTGGTCGAGGTTGCCCCGACCGCTCGGCCGCCCGTCTGCAAGCTGATGGACTATGGGAAGTTCAAGTACGAGTCCGACCAGAAACGGCGCGAGGCTCGGAAGAACCAGGTCCAGACGGTCATCAAGGAGATGAAGCTCCGACCGAAGATCGACCCGCACGACTACGAGACCAAGAAGGGTCACGTCGTGCGCTTCCTCAAGGCCGGCGACAAGGTGAAGATCACCATCATGTTCCGCGGCCGGGAGCAGTCGCGTCCGGAGCTCGGTATCCGGCTGCTGCAGCGGCTCTCGACCGACGTCGCCGAGCTGGGGTACGTCGAGGCCCAGCCCAAGCAGGACGGCCGGAACATGACGATGGTGATGGCTCCGCACAAGGGCGCCCGCACGCTGCGCACCCCAGAGCAGGCGGGAACCGTCTAACACGTCACGACCGCCCGACGGTCACGCCACACGGCGGCGGTCGTCGGGCGATAGCTGCCTACGTCGGCCCTGCCCCGGCCTGACGTCGCTTACGGGCGGCGCGCTCCCGCGCGCCGTGTGGCCGGCTGTGACCGGCCCGTCTCCCAACGACCCACCTCAGGACAGAACATGCCCAAGATGAAGCCGCACAGCGGAGCCTCCAAGCGGTTCCGCGTGACCGGGTCAGGCAAGATCATGCGCCGCCGGGCCAACCGCGCGCACCTCCTCGAGCACAAGACGAGCCGTCGGACCCGGCGGCTCAACCCCGAGGTGGCGCTGGCGCCGGCGGACAACCGCCGTATCTCGCGCATGCTCGCTCGCTGACCGTGTTCGCTGACCCTTCGGTCAGCATCCCCGGGTAGCCCCCCAGCACTGTCCACCGGGCAACGGCCTCCGTCGATTCCGCGAGCGGAATCCGGAAGGAGCCCCGGCGGATCCGCTTCCCGGACCCCCCACCGCCGAGTCTCGCTCGACCTGGACCGGGACCAGACCCGACTCGCGAAGGATTCGGATCTGGTCTGAGGCCGGATCGCGGCTCACGCTGTCGACCGCGGACGGTCACCGCCCGGCCCAGGGCGGTCGCGTCCTCGGAGCCCGGCGGCGGACGACAAAGAACGTTAGGAGAAAGTGCCCTCATGGCACGCGTGAAGCGGGCGGTCAACGCCCAGAAGAAGCGCCGCACGACCCTCGAGCAGGCGAGTGGCTACCGCGGCCAGCGGTCTCGGCTGTACCGCAAGGCCAAGGAGCAGATGCTCCACTCGATGAACTACGCGTACCGCGACCGCCGGGCCCGCAAGGGTGACTTCCGGCAGCTGTGGATCACCCGCATCAACGCGGCCGCGCGTGCGAACGGCATGACGTACAACCGTTTCATCCAGGGGCTGAAGATCGCTGGGGTCGAGGTCGACCGCAAGATCCTGGCCGATCTCGCCGTCAACGACGCCACGGCGTTCGCGGCGCTGGTCGAGGTCGCCAGGGCCGCCGTGCCGCCGGTGGCGGAGGCCGCCGCGGAGCCATCGGCCGCCTGAGCGGCGGCCCGCCACGCGGAGTGCCGCAGGGAATGAGCCTTCTCCCTCCAGCCGGACCGGACCGAAGAGACGCGGCGGGTGGGCGCGGTGATGGAAAGGGCTCAGTGAGCGCTCGCCGTTCCGGCGCTGGCACGGCGCTGGGGCCGCGAGCGGCCAGCGTGGCGGCCGCCAGGCGGCTGCGACGTCCCTCGGCCCGGCGGGCCGAGGGACTGTTCCTCGCCGAAGGTTTTCAGGCCGTCGAGGCGGCTCTGACCGCCGGTCGGCTCGTCGAGCTGTTCGTCGGCGAGTCCGCCGGCGCCCGCCACGGTGAGCTCGTCGCCGGTGCCGCCGCCGAGGGACTGCCGGTTCGGCTCGTGACCGACGCGGCCGCGGCGGCCCTGTCCGAGACGGTGACCCCACGGGGCCTCGTCGGTGTCGCCACGCTGCCCGGCACCCGCCTCACGGACATCGCGGACCCGTCGGGCGCCGAGGCCGCCGCACCGGCCGGCGACGGCGGGGGACGACCTGGCGGGGGAGCCCGCCCCGCCCTGGTAGCGGTCTGCGTCGCCGCGAACGACCCGGGCAACGCCGGGACGGTGATCCGCACCGCGGACGCCGCCGGCGCGGACGCCGTCGTCTTCGCGGGCGACGGCGTGGACCCGTTCGGTGGCAAGTGCGTACGCGCCAGCGCCGGGAGCCTCTTCCACCTGCCGGTGGTCGTCGAGCCGGACCTCGCCGCGGCCCTGGGCTGGCTGCGCGGCACCGGCTTCCGCGTGGTCGCGACCTCCGGTCATGGCGTCCGCGACCTGTACGACGCCGCCGACGCCGGGGAGCTCGACGGGCCGACCGGATGGCTGTTCGGCAACGAGGCGCACGGTCTGCCACCCGAAGTCCTGACCGCCGCGGACGCGGTGCTTCGGGTACCGGTGTACGGTCAGGCCGAGTCGCTGAATCTTGCGGTCGCGACGGCCCTGTGTCTTTACGCGTCCGCGCGGGCGCGGAGAATGGCCAGATCCGGTACTCACGGCACCGGGGGAGGTGGACGACGGTGACCCATACAGTCACGTCGGCGCCCACCCGTGTGGGCGGGCAGGCCACGGGCGAGACCAACGGCGACGTCGCAGGTCAGGCCGGCACGGCGGCTCCGTCGGCCGCCACCGACGAGGGGCCCGCCATCGCGGTGACCCCCGCGCTCGCGGTGGCCTACGACGGCCTGCCCGACGCGGTGGTGGTCACCGACGCGGCCGGCGTGGTCGTGGTGTTCAACGCCGTTGCCGCGGGCCTGACGAACATCGACCAGCGCGCCGCCGCCGGGCGCCACGTCACCGAAGTGCTACCGCTGGTCGACGAGCGCGGTAACGACTGGTGGGAGGCGTCTGATCCTGGCCGTCGGCTGCCGCGGGTGACCGGTCAGCCGGAGCGGCGGCTCACCTTCGCCGGCCCCGCGCAGGACCACGACTTCAACGTGACGGTCCGCTACACCCGGGATGCCGGGCGGCTCGTCCGGATCGCCCTCTGCCTACGCGACACCGCGAGCAGGGAGCGGATAGAGCGCAACCGCTCCGACCTGGTCGCCACCGTCGCCCATGAGCTGCGTTCCCCGCTGACCAGCGTCAAGGGGTTCACCGCGACGCTGYTGGCCAAGTGGGAACGGTTCACCGACGAGCAGAAGAAGCTCATGCTCAACACGGTCAACACCGACGCCGACCGGGTGACCCGGCTGCTGACCGAACTGCTCGACGTCTCCCGGATCGACGCYGGACGCATCCAGCTGCGCAAGCAGATCGCCGACCCGAAGGCCATCCTGCGCCGGGTCCTCGCCGGCAAGATCGCCTCGGGTACCGCCGGGGCCGACCGGTTCATCGTCCATGAGGACGGCGAGCTGCCGGAGATGTGGATCGACCCGGACAAGATCGAGCAGGTGCTGCACAACCTCGTCGACAATGCTCTGCGCCACGGGGCGGGTACCGTGACAGTCGTCGTGTGCGGTACGGAGACGGGAGCCGAGGTGAGCGTCGCCGACGAGGGTGAGGGCGTGCCGGAGTCCAACGCCTCCCGGGTCTTCACCAAGTTCTGGCGGGGAGCGAGCCGGGGCAACGGCACCGGTCTGGGCCTCTACATCGCCAAGGCGCTGATCGAGGCGCACGGCGGCACGATCACTGTCGGCCGCGCGCCCAGCGGCGGCGCCGAGTTCCGATTTACGCTGCCCGCCGGGGCGCCCGTCTTCACCTGATCGCCCGCGGCGGGCAAATCCTGTTCGCTGCCCTTCGGGCAGCTTCCCCCTCGCCCGCGATGTGGCCTCGGGGGGCGACCCCGGACCCCCGATGTCGAGCTTCGCTCGACCACAGGGGGTCTAGGTTGGCATCTGGTGCCTTCGGGCCGCTGACAGCCGGGCAGCTCAGGCAAAACGGCCGGCGCTGGAAGATCTGCTCGCTCTGGAGGATCCGCCGGATCCGACCGTGGGACGGCCCCGGCTGGAACCGGCGTGCGGGACAAGGATGATTCGCTTGCCAGCGAGTCGACGCATCCGATCAAGAGGCTGATACCGGAATCTATGAGATGACCGAGACGATGACCGATCCGCAGCCCGCCGCCGCGGGCGGGCCGCTCGACCCCGCGAGCCTGGAGGCGGCCGTGGCAGAGGCACTCGCCGCGCTCGCCGCCGCCGCCGATCTCACGGACCTCGCCGCCGTGCGCGCCGCGCACGTCGACGGCCGCTCGGCCGCGCTGGTCCTCGCCCGCCAGAAGCTCGGCTCGCTGCCCCGCGAGGACCGCGCCGACGCCGGCCGCCGGCTCAACGACGCGCTCGGAGCGGTCCGCGACGCGCACGCCACCCGCCTCGCCGAGCTCACCGCCGAGCGCGACGCGCGCGTGCTGGTCGAGGAGCGGGTCGACGTGACCATGCCGACGCGCCGGCGCCACGCCGGCGCTCGCCACCCGCTCGCCGTGCTCTCCGAGCGCCTCGTCGACACCTTCGTGGCGATGGGCTACGAGGTAGCCGAGGGCCCCGAGGTCGAGCACGACTGGTTCAACTTCGAGGCGCTCAACTTCTATCCGGACCATCCGGCCCGCAGCGAGCACGACACGCTGTTCGTCGAGCCGGCGGGGACCGGGCGGGTGCTGCGCACGCACACGTCGCCGGTGCAGGTCCGCGCCCTGCTGTCGCGCCCGCTGCCGGTCTACGTCGTCGCCCCCGGGCGGACCTACCGCAACGACACCGTCGACGCGACCCACTCGCCGGTGTTCGGCCAGCTGGAGTGCCTCGCGGTCGACGAGGGCATCACGATGGCCGACCTGCGCGGCACGCTCGAGGTGTTCGCGGCCGAGCTGTTCGGCACGGGCCTGACCACCCGGCTGCGCCCGTCGTACTTCCCGTTCACCGAGCCGAGCGCGGAGCTCGACGTTCAGTGCTTCAACTGCCGGGGCGAGTCGGCCCGGCAGCCCTGCCGGGTCTGCTCCGACGAGGGCTGGATCGAGGCGGGTGGCTGCGGGATGGTCGATCCGAACGTGCTGCGCGCGGCCGGGATCGACGCGACCCGTTACAGCGGCTTCGCGTTCGGCATGGGCCTGGAGCGGGCCGCGATGATGCGCCACGGCGTCCGGGAGATCCGGGACTTCGTCGACGGCGACGTCCGGTTCAGCCTCCCGTTCGGAATCGAGGGCTGAGGCCATGCTGATCCTGATGTCCTGGCTGCGTGAGCAGGTGCCCGGCCTGCCGCCGGCCCGCGCGGTCGCCGACGCGCTGATCCGCGCCGGTTTCGAGGTGGAGGGCGTCGAGGCCGTCGGCCAGGGCCTCACCGGCGTCGTCGTCGGCGAGGTGCTGGCGATCGAGGAGGTCGCGGCCAAGAAGAAGAGCGTCCGCTGGTGCCAGGTCCGCGTCGCCGCGCCGGCCGCGGCCGATCCGGCAGTGTCCGATCAGGACGCGGGCGTGCGCGGCGTCATCTGCGGCGCGTTCAACTTCGCGGTCGGCGACCGGATCGCGGTCGCGCTGCCCGGGGCGGTGCTGCCAGGCGGGTTCGAGATCACCGCCCGCAAGACGTACGGCCACGTCTCCGACGGCATGATCTGCTCGGCCAGCGAGCTCGGCATCGGCGAGGACCACGACGGGATCATGGTCCTCCCGCCGGGCGCCCCGCTGGGCGCGCATGTCGCCGAGCTGCTCGACCTCGCCGACGACGTGCTCGACATCGCCATCACCCCCGACCGGGGCTACGCCCTGTCGATCCGCGGCATCGCCAGGGAGGCGGCCACCGCCTTCGGCCTGTCCTACGCCGACGCCGACGGCTCCGTCGACTCCACCGATGCCGGTGGTGCCGCCCGCGCCGGCGCCGGCGGAGTGGCCGACGCGGGGGCCGGCTACCCGGTGACGGTCGAGGACACCACGGCCTGCGATCGTTATGTCGCCAGGGTGATCACGGGAGTGGACCCGGCCGCCGCCACCCCGCTGCGCTGGGCGCGGCGGCTCTCGCTGTCGGGCATGCGGCCGATCTCCGCCGCCGTCGACGTGACAAACGTGATCATGCTCGGCCTCGGTCAGCCGTTGCACGCCTTCGACCGGGCCAAGCTCTCCGGCGCGATCGTGGTGCGCCGGGCCCGTGCCGGCGAGCGGTTGCTGACTCTCGACGGCGTCGACCGGACGCTCGACCCCGAGGACCTGGTCATCGCGGACGACTCCGGCCCGATCGCGCTCGCCGGTGTCATGGGCGGCGCGAGCACCGAGATCTCGGCGTCGACGACCGACATCGTGCTGGAGGCGGCGCACTTCGACCCGATCGTGGTCGCCCGTGGCGCGCGGCGTCACCGGCTGTTCTCCGAGGCGTCGCGGCGCTTCGAACGCGGCGTCGACCCGGCGCTTCCGCCGGCCGCCGCGCAGGCGGCGATCCGGCTGTTCACCGAGCTCGCCGGCGGGCGGGCCGAGCCTGGCCTCACCGACGTCGACCACCGGCGCGCGCCCTCGGCGATCCGCTTCCCGCTGTCCGAGCCGACCCGCCTCGGTGGCCGGCTCTACTCGGACGAGAGCGTGCGCGGCCGTCTCACCGACGTCGGCTGCCTCCTCGAGGACGACGGCGCCGACGAGGGCGCCGTGCTGGTCACCCCGCCGTCCTGGCGGCCCGACCTCACCCGTCCGGCCGACCTCGTCGAGGAGGTCATGAGGCTCGAGGGCTACGACACGATCCCGGTGACCCTGCCCAGGCTCCCGGCCGGGCGCGGGCTCACCCCGTCGCAGCGCCACGTCAGGGCGGTCGCCCGGGCGCTGGCCTACGAGGGCCTCACCGAGGTCATGACGCTGCCGTTCGTCGGCGCCGGGACCGCCGACCTGCTCGGCCTTCCGGACAACGACCGGCGGCGGGCGGCCGTGCGGATCGCCAACCCGATCGCCGAGGACGCGGCCTACCTGCGCACCACCCTGCTGCCGGGCCTGTTCGACGCGGCGGCGCGCAACATCGGCCGCGGCGACCCGGACATCGCGCTGTTCGAGATCGGCCAGGTGTTCCGCGAGCCGCGCGAGCCGGCGCGGCCGGTTCCGACGCCGTCGGTGCTCACGCGGCCGTCCCAGGACGAGGTCGCCGCGCTGGACGCGGCGCTGCCCGAGCAGCCGCGCCGGGTCGCCGGCGTCCTCGCCGGTCTGCGCGAGCCCGCCACGGTCCTGCCCGGGCACGCCGTGGCCGGTTCGGCGGGCGGCGGCGCGCTGGCCAAGGGCCGGCCGGCCGACTGGGCCGACGCCGTCGAGGCGGCGCACGCCGCCGCCCGCGCGGTCGGCGTCGAGCTGACCGCCACCGCCGACGAGCACGCGCCCTGGCACCCGGGCCGGTGCGCCGCGCTGTGGGTCGACGGCGAGCTGGTGGGGCACGCCGGCGAGCTGCACCCGCGGGTGATCGGCGCCGCGGGCCTGCCCCCGCGGACGGTGGCCTTCGAGCTGGGCCTCGAGGAGCTGTTCGCCGCGGCGCTGCGGCGCGGCCCGGTCGAGGCGCCGGTCGTGTCCCCGTACCCGCCCGCCGACCGCGACGTCGCTCTCGTCGTCGAGGCGGCCATCCCGGTGACGGAGGTGACCGCCGCGCTGCGGGAAGGGGCCGGGGAGCTGCTGGAGTCGCTGACGCTGTTCGACGTCTTCGAGGGTGCCCAGATCGGCGCCGGCCGGCGTTCGCTCGCGTTCGGCCTGCGGCTTCGGGCCATCGATCGCACGCTGACGGCGGAGGAGGCCAACGGCATCCGCGACGCCGCCGTCGCCGAGGCCACCCGCCGCACCGGCGCGGCGCTGCGCGCCTAGCCGGAGGACCCGGCCGGCCGTCGAGGCAGGTGACATCGGGCCTGGCAGGCCCGTTGGAGCCCCGATCTCACCTGCCGGGACGTTCTGGGCGACCGCCAGGTCCGGCTGTGGGCCGGCGAAGGATCAGGGTGCCGAGGGCGGGGGCGCGCAGCGCGATGAGCGTGCCCCCGCCCTCGGCGTCCCCGCCGGCGGGCCGGTCGATGATGACGGAGAGCCGGCGCCCCGCGGCGCGGCCGTAGAGCAGCGCGGCGCGGGTCTCGGTGGACAGGATCGCGGGGTGCGCCCGGGCGAACTCCAGGCCGTCGTGGAACGAGCCGGCGGGCGGCCGGCCAGCGGCCCAGGCGTCGAACAACTCGGCGAATCCGGCCTCGGCGGCGAGCGCCGGCCACCGTCTGGCGACGCCGGCCCGGCGCTTGCCGAGCAGGGACCGCCGGGTCGCGTCGAGGCCGCCGTGGTCGAAGCCGGCGGGGGGCGGGCCGCCGGCGACGAGCGCGGCGAGCAGGTCGGTCTGCCGCGCCGCGAGCCGAGCCCGGGCCTCGTCGACAGGCGGCGCGGGCGCGGGGCCGGCGGCCGCGCCGGCACGTGACGACGGCTGTGGACCGCCGGCCGATCCGGGTTCGGCTGGCCGGCGCGCCGGCTCAGCTGCCGCCACAGCCGCCTCCGCCGCACCCGCCTCCGCCGCCGCAGCTGTGGCCCCCGCCGCAGCTGTGGCCGCCGTGGCCACCGCCGTCGTGGCCGCCGCCGTCGTCACCGCCGCCGCCGTAGTCGCCGCCGCCCCACCGGCGGCGAGGTGAGCGCCGGCCGTACACGGTGGCCCGCAGCAGCCGCACGGCCGCCACGCCGCCGACCAGTACGGCGATGACGATCAGGAACTCGATCATGCCGATCATGACGCCCGCCTTTCGGAGTGGGTCGCCGTGGCCACGACGCGGTCGCATTCCGCGTGGAACTCGGCTACCGGTGGATAGTGGCCATCGCGTTCGAGCAGGTAGGCGGCCTGTCCCGGCGGGAGCCGCCGGACCGCCTCGGCCAGCAGCGCCAGCTGTTCCGGGCCGACCGGATGCAGATGGGTGTCGTGGTAGCGGCCGTCGCGGATGACGCCGCCGGCGACGTGCAGGTAGGCGACCCGACTCCACGGCAGCCGGTCGAAGGTGGCGGCCGGGTCGAGACCGTGGTTGATCGTGTCGCCGTGGAGGTTGGCGACGTCGACGAGTAGCAGCGCGTCGGTCCGTTCGACCAGCTCGGCGAGGAAGTCGGCGGGCGTGAGCTCGTCGTCCGGCCAGCGCAGCAGCGCGCCCGGGTTCTCCAGCGCCAGCGGCACCGGCAGCTCGGCGCACGCGACCCGGACGTTGGCGACCAGCACCTCCAGCGCGTCGCGCGTGTAGGGGATGGGCAGCAGATGTCCGGCCTCGTGGCCGTCCGCTCGCACGAACGCGATGTGCTCGCTGACCAGGGGTGCGCCGACCGCCTCGGCGACGGCGGCGAGCCGGCGCAGCCGGGATGGGTCCGGCGGCTCGCCGCCGCCGAGCGACAGCCCGATGCCATGGGCCACCACCGGCAGGCCCAGGTCCGTCGGCGTCGAGGCCGTCCGCGGTTGCCGGCCGTGACGGTCGAGCGGGACGTTCTCCGCGATCACCTCGACGAACCCGAGATCAGCGCGCTCCGCGAGGGCCGCGGCCAGCTCCGGCCGCCACCCCACTCCGAATCCGGCCAGTGCAGCCATGACGTGATCGTTGCAGAGACCAACCGCCGGCTGCCCCGTCCTGTCCGCCACCCGACCGCCTGTCCGGCGGCCGCCGCGCGCGAGGAACCGCGAAAAAGGCTGGATGTTCATACGGGTGCGTGCATAGAATTGCGGTCATGGGCATGACAGCGGCGATCATCGGCGGGAGCGGGTACGGCGGCGGCGAGCTTCTGCGCCTGCTGCTCGGGCACCCGGAGATCGAGATCGGAGCGGTCTCGGCGCACAGCAACGCCGGCCAGGACATCGCCGAGCTCCATCCTCACCTGCCGGACCTGGCGGGCCGGGACTTCGTCGACACGGAGACGGCTGTCGCGGCCGGCGCGGACCTCGTCTTCCTCGCGCTGCCGCACGGCCAGTCGGCGGCCGTCGCCGCGACCATCCCGGAACACGTCAAGGTCGTCGACCTGGGCGCCGACTTCCGCCTCGCCGACCCGGCGGCCTGGGCCGGGGCCTACGGCGGCACGCACGCCGGCACCTGGACCTACGGACTGCCGGAGATCCCCGGGGCCCGCGCCGAGATCGCCGCGTCGCGGCGCGTCGCGGCCCCCGGCTGCTACCCCACGGCGGTCGCGCTCGCGTACGCCCCGCTGCTCGCCGCCGGCGTCATCGACCCGTCCGACCTGGTCACCGTCGCGGCCAGCGGTACCTCCGGCGCCGGCCGATCCGCCAAGGTGAACCTGCTCGGGTCCGAGGTGATGGGTGATGTCACCGCCTACAAGGTCGGCCGCCACCAGCACCGCCCGGAGATCGTCCAGACGCTGACCAGGGTGGTCGCCGCCGCGCCAGGGCAGGACACCGCGGTCCGCCTGTCGTTCACCACCACGCTCKCCCCGATGCCGCGCGGCATCCTCGCGACCTGCACCGCCCGCCCGTCCGAGCGGGCGACCTCCTCGGAGCTGCCCGTCGCCCTCGGGTTCGACGAGGACCTCGTGACCGGGATCCTGCGCGCGTTCTACGCCGACGAGCCGTTCGTGAAGGTGCTCCCGGCGGGCCGCTGGCCGCGTACCTCGGCGACGCTCGGCAGCAACACCGTCCACCTGCAGGCGACGGTCGACGAGGAGGCCGGCCGGGTGGTCGTCGTCTCGGCGATCGACAACCTCACCAAGGGCGCCGCCGGCCAGGCGATCCAGTGCGCCAACCTGATGCTCGGCCTGCCGGAGGCCATGGGCCTGCCCGTCACCGGCCTCGCCCCCTGACATCCCGGCCGTCGCGGCCGTCCCACCGCGCGCGAGGCGTCGCCTTTGTCGCGCCCGCAGCGATCATGCTCCCAAGAAATGAGGAACGCCCGTGAGCGTCACCGCCCCGAAGGGCTTCCGGGCCGCGGGTGCCGCGGCTGGCCTGAAGCCGTCCGGGCGTCCGGATGTCGCGCTCGTCGTCAATGACGGGCCGGCGGACGCCGCGGCCGGCGTGTTCACCACCAACCGGGTGCAGGCCGCGCCCGTCCACTGGACCCGCCAGGCGCTGGCCGACGGGCGGCTGCGCGCGGTCGTGCTCAACTCGGGCGGCGCCAACGCCTGCACCGGTCCGGACGGCTTCGCCGACACCCACCAGACCGCCGAGCACGTCGCGAAGGCGCTCGGGATCGGCGCGGGCGACGTCGCGGTCTGCTCGACCGGCCTGATCGGCGTCCGGCTGCCGATGGACCTGCTTCTCAACGGCGTGACGAGGGCCGTTCCCCAGCTGTCCGCCGAGGGCGGCCTGGCCGCCGCCGAGGCGATCCGGACGACCGACACCGTCGCCAAGCAGGCGGTCAGGACGTCTGCGGACGGGTCCGTGACGGTGGGCGGCATGRGCAAGGGAGCCGCGATGCTCGCCCCGTCGCTCGCGACGATGCTCGTCGTCGTCACCACCGACGCGGTCGCCGAGGCGGCGACGCTCGACCGCGCGGTGCGGGAGGCCACCCGGCTGACGTTCCAGCGGATCGACTCCGACGGCTGCCTGTCCACCAACGACACCGTGCTGCTGCTCGCCTCCGGCGCGTCCGGCGTGACGCTGCCCGAGGAGGAGCTCACCGCCCTCGTCACCGACGTCTGCATGGACCTCGGCAGGCAGATGATCGGCGACGCCGAGGGCGCCACGAAGGACATCGCGATCACTGTGACCGGCGCGGCGACCGAGGACGACGCGCTGGAGGTCGGCCGGGCCATCGCCCGCAACAACCTGCTCAAGTGCGCCCTCTACGGCAAGGACGCCAACTGGGGACGGGTGCTCGCCGCGATCGGCACCACCAGCGCCGCCTTCGAGCCCGACGAGCTCGACGTCGCGATGAACGGCGTCTGGGTCTGCCGGGCCGGCGCGCCCGGCGAGTCGCGCGACCTCGTCGACCTCTCCGGCCGGGAGATCGCCATCACCGCTGACCTGCGCGCGGGCGGCGCCGAGGCGACGATCTGGACCAATGACCTGACTGACGGCTACGTCTACGAGAACTCCGCCTATTCGACCTGACGGTTCGCAAGCGCTCAAGACAGTTCCTGGAAGAAGGGGTCATGACGGTCGTGAACGATGTCGACGGCGCGGCGGGGCGGACGGGCGGGCCGTCGGGAGCACGTGGGCACGCGGCCCTGCCGAAGACCCGGGTGCTCGTCGAGGCGCTGCCCTGGCTCGCCCGGTTCCACGGCGCCACCGTCGTCATCAAGTACGGCGGCAACGCGATGACGACGCCGGCGCTGCGCGAGGCGTTCGCCGAGGACGTCGTGTTCCTGCGCCTCGCCGGGATCCGGGTCGCCGTCGTGCACGGCGGCGGCCCGCAGATCACCGCGCACCTCAACCGGCTCGGGGTGGAGTCCACGTTCACCGGCGGGCTGCGGGTCACCACCCCGGAGACGATGGAGATCGTCCGGATGGTGCTCGTCGGCCAGGTGAACCGGGACGTCGTCGGCCTGGTCAACAACCACGGCCCGTTCGCCGTGGGGCTGTCCGGCGAGGACGCGAACATGTTCACCGCCAGGCGCCGCGGCGCGATCGTCGACGGCGAGGAGGTCGACATCGGCCTGGTCGGCGACGTCGTCGAGGTCGCGCCCGAGACGGTGAACGCGCTGCTCGACTCGGGCAAGGTCCCGGTGGTGGCGACCGTCGCCCGAGGCGAGGACGGCGGCGTCTACAACGTCAACGCCGACACCGCGGCGGCCTCGCTCGCCGTCGCCCTCGGTGCCGCGAAGCTCGTCGTGCTCACCGACGTCGAGGGCCTCTACGCCGACTGGCCGAACTCYGACGAGGTGATCAGCGAGCTGGCCGCCACCGAGCTGGAGGCGATGATGCCGAGCCTGACCGCCGGGATGATCCCGAAGATGGAGGCGTGCCTGCGGGCCGTCCAGGGCGGCGTGCCGCAGGCGCACGTGCTCGACGGCCGGGTACCGCACGCGGTGCTCCTGGAGATCTTCACCGACGAGGGCGTCGGCACCCTGATCACCCCCGACGCCAAGCACTCCGACGACGCTCCGGCGGCCCCCGCCGCGACCGTGACCAGCCCGATTGGAGGCCTCGCATGAGCCAGACCACCACGGCCCCCGTCGCCGACCTGTTCGACCGGCGCGACAAGGTCGTCATGGGCACCTACGGCCGGCCGGCCGTGACGCTCACCCGCGGCGAGGGCACCCGGGTCTGGGACGCCGACGGCAACGAGTACGTCGACCTGCTCGCCGGGATCGCCGTGTCCGTGCTCGGCCACGGCCACCCGGCCATCGGGGCCGCCGTCGCCGCCCAGGTCTCGCGGCTCTGCCACACGTCGAACCTGTACGTCAACGAGCCGCAGGTGCTGCTCGCCGAGCGGCTGGTCGCCCTGCTGGGGACGGACGCGCGGATCTTCTTCGGGAACTCCGGCGCCGAGGCCAACGAGTGCGCCATCAAGATCAGCCGGAAGACCGGCCGGAAGGAGATCATCGCCACCGACGGGTCGTTCCACGGCCGGACGATGGGGGCGCTGTCGATCACCGGCCAGCCTGGCAAGCGGACGCCGTTCGAGCCGCTGTTGCCGGGCGCGCGCTTCGTCCCGTATGGCGACGTCGCCGCGCTGAAGGAGGCGATCAGCGAGCGCACCGCCGCGGTGTTCCTGGAGCCGACGCTCGGCGAGGCGGGCGTGATCCCGCCGCCGCCCGACTACCTCGCCGCCGCCCGGGCACTGTGCGACGAGACCGGGGCGCTGCTCGTCCTCGACGAGATCCAGAGCGGCATCGGCCGGACCGGCGCCTGGTTCGCCCACCAGCACGAGGGCGTCCTACCCGACGTCGTCACCCTGGCCAAGGGGCTGGCCGGCGGGCTGCCCATCGGGGCCTGCATCGGCATCGGCGCCGCCGGCAGCCTGCTCGGCCCCGGCGAGCACGGCAGCACCTTCGGCGGCGGCCCCGTCGTCTGCGCCGCGGCGCTGGCCGTCCTCGACACGATCGAGTCCGAGGGGCTGCTCGCGTCAGCCACCCGGGTCGGCGCGCGGCTGGCGGCCGGCATCCAGGCCGCGGCGGACGCCGGCGTGCCCGGCATCGCCGGCGTGCAGGGCACGGGACTGTGGCTGGGGATCGAGCTGTCGACGACCACCCCCGGCGCGTTCGAAGCGGCGGCCCGCACCGCCGGCTTCCTCGTCAACGGGATCGCGCCCGACCGGGTTCGGCTCGCCCCGCCGCTCGTGCTCACCGAGGCGGACGCCGACGCCTTCCTCGCGGCCCTGCCCGGCATCGCCGCGGCGGCGCGGCAGGCCGCCTGATGGCCGCCGCCGTCAGGATTCGCACCCGGTCCCGCCGGGACCCGGACCGTAAGGTCGGCCCATGACGATCCGCCACTTCCTCCTGGACAGCGACCTGACGCCCGCCGAACAGGCGTCGGTGCTGGACTCCGCCGACCGGCTGAAGGCGACGCGGCGCTCCCCGGCAGCCGGCCGCCCGCTGGCCGGCGCGTCGGTCGCGCTGATCTTCGAGAAGCCGTCGGCCCGCACCAGGGTGTCGTTCGAGGTCGGCGTCGCCGAGCTCGGTGGCCACCCGGTCGTCCTCGACGCCAACACGGTCCAGCTGGGCCAGCGCGAGTCCATCGAGGACGTGGCGCGGGTGCTGTCCCGCTACGTCGACGCGATCGTCATCCGCACCTTCGGCCAGGAGCGGGTCGACCGGATGGCCGCCGTCTCCTCCGTGCCGGTCGTCAACGCGCTGTCCGACTTCGCCCATCCCTGCCAGGCGCTCGCCGACCTGCAGACGATCCGCGGCGTGTTCGGTTCGCTGGCCGGCGTGCGGCTCACCTACGTCGGTGACGGCAACAACGTCGCGCACTCGCTGCTGCTGGCCGGGGCGACGGCTGGGATGCGGGTCCGGATCGCCGCCCCGCCGGGCATGGAGCCGGACGCGGACGTCGTTCGTCAGGCCACCGAGATCGGTGGGAGCACCGGTGGCGCGGTGGAGGTCCTGAACGACCCGCACGCGGCGGCCGATGGCGCCGACGTGCTCTACGCCGACGTCTGGACCTCCATGGGCCAGGAGGCCGACGCCGCCGGCCGCGTCGACACGTTCCGGCCGTACCAGATCAACGAGGCGCTCGTCGCCGCGGCCGGGCCGTCCGCGATCGTGATGCACTGCCTGCCGGCGCACCGCGGCGAGGAGATCACCGCCGCCGTGATCGACGGCCCCCGGTCGGTGGTCTTCGACCAGGCCGAGAACCGCCTGCACGCCCAGAAGGCACTGCTCGGCTTCCTGCTCGCGGGCCCCGGCGGCGCCGGCGGTCCCGACGTCGCCGCACCCCCGACGACCGTCGCCGGGGCGGCCGTCTGAACATCCGGACCCTCAGAGCCGGGGCCCGGCATCAGGTCAAGGTCCGGCGTCGTCGTGGCGGGTCCCCGCGACGGACTTCATCGTGACGACTACAGGGGTGCTATGACATCGGGCACGAGGCCGGCGGCGCCGCTGACCAAACGCGCCCGGCAGGCCCGGCTGGCGGCGCTGGTCGCGGCGCACCCGGTGCGCTCCCAGACCGAGCTCGCCCGGCTGCTCGCGGCCGAGGGCGTCCGGGTGACCCAGGCGACGCTGTCACGCGACCTGGAGGAGCTGGGCGCGACCAAGGTCCGCGGCCAGGACGGCACGCTCGTCTACACGGTCGACCCGGGGCTCGCGCCGGCGGAGACGGTCCGGCTGCCGCTGTCCCGGCTGTGCGAGGACCTGCTGGTCTCGGCGGAGGCCAACGGCGACCTCGTCGTGCTGCGCACCCCGCCGGGCGCCGCGCAGCTGTTCGCGTCGGCGCTGGACCGGGCCGCACTGCCGGAGGTCATGGGCACCATCGCCGGCGACGACACGGTTCTCGTCGTCTGCCGGGCTCTCACGTCGCCAGCCGGTGGCGAGGACGAGCCGGCCGCGGCCCTCGGCGGGCTCGAGCCGGTGGTGCCCTCGCCCGCGATGGTGGCCGCGCGCGCGGTGGTGGCCGTGCCGACCGGGCCTCGGCTGGCCGCCCGCCTGCTCGGGCTCGCCGAGGGCCGCGGCCGGCTCGGCGGGGACGACGAGGACGATCCGCCGGCGCCTTGAGACACGAGCGCCTTGAGACACAGACGAGGTCGCGACGCAGGCAGTCGCGTGACATAGGGAGCAACTGACGTGAAGACGACCGGCGGCAGCCCCGGCGAGACGGCGCGGGAGGCCGGCCAGGCTGGCCAGGCCGGCGAGACCGGGGGAGCGCCGCTACGGCTGTGGGGCGGACGGTTCGCCGGCGGGCCGGCCGAGGCGCTCGCGCAGCTCTCGGTGAGCGTGCATTTCGACTGGCGGCTCGCCCCGTATGACCTGCTCGCGTCGAAGGCGCACGCCCGGGTGCTGCACCGCGCCGGACTGCTCGACGACGCCGAGCTCGCCGCGATGCTCGGCGCGCTCGACGAGGTGGCCGCGGATGTCGCCGCCGGGCGGTTCCTGCCCACCATCGAGGACGAGGACGTCCACACCGCGCTCGAGCGCGCCCTGATCGAGCGCCTCGGCACTCTCGGCGGCAAGCTGCGCGCCGGCCGCAGCCGCAACGACCAGGTCGCGACCGACCTGCGCCTCTACCTGCGCGCGGCCGCCCGCCAGGTCGCCGCGGCCGTGACCGGCCTGTCCGAGGCCCTCGTCGACGTCGCCGAGGCGCACGTCGACACGCCCGCGCCCGGGATGACCCACCTGCAGCACGCCCAGCCGATCTCGTTCGGCCATCAGCTGCTCGCCCATGTGCACGCGTTCGCCCGTGACGTGGACCGGCTGCGTGACTGGGACCGGCGGGCGGCTGTCTGCGCGCTCGGCGCCGGCGCCCTGGCCGGTTCGTCGCTGCCGCTGGACCCCGAGGGCGTCGCCGCCGAGCTCGGTTTCGACCGGGCCTTCGCCAACTCGATCGACGCCGTCTCCGACCGCGACTTCGCCGCCGAGTTCCTCTTCGCCGCGGCGATGATCGGCGTGCACCTGTCCCGCCTCGGCGAGGAGCTGGTGCTGTGGACCACCCGGGAGTTCGCCTGGGTGGAGCTGGACGACGCCTTCGCCACCGGCAGCTCGATCATGCCGCAGAAGAAGAACCCCGACGTCGGTGAGCTGGCCAGGGGCAAGTCCGGCCGGCTCATCGGCCACCTCGCCGGCCTGCTGGCGACCCTGAAGGGCCTGCCGCTCGCGTACGACCGTGACCTGCAGGAGGACAAGGAGCCGGTGTTCGACGCCGTCGACACCCTGCTCGTCGTGCTGCCGGCCGTGACGGGAACGGTGGCGACCATGAAGGTGCGCGCCGAGCGGCTCGCGGCCGCGGCGCCGGACGGGTTCTCACTGGCCACCGACGTCGCCGAGTACCTCGTCCGACGCGGGGTGCCGTTCCGGTCGGCGCACGAGGCGGTGGGCGCGCTGGTCGCCTGGTGCGTGATGGAGGGGGTCGACCTGCACGAGGTGTCCGACGAGCGGATGGCCGAGATCAGCCCCGAGCTGACGCCCGACGTGCGCGCTGTGCTGTCGGTCGCGGGCGCCCTCGACGCCAGGTCGGCGCCCGGGGGGACCGCGCCGGCGCGGGTGCGCGACCAGGTCGCGGCTCTGCGCGGCGCGCTCGCCGCCGACCGGGCGTGGGGCGTCGGCTGACCGGCCGGGGCGCCGGGCCGCGCCCTGAGGGTGTCTCTCAGGCGGCGCCAGAGACCGCCGGGGCGCTACCGGGCCCGCCGGCGCGGCCCGGTACGGCGCCGGGGCCGCCGGCGCCGGCGCCGGCGGCCCGGGCAGGGCACACAGGGCAGACGGGGCGGACCGAACCGCCGGCCGGCGAGCCGGCGCCGGGGACATCCGCTGGACGGGCGCTGCCCGAGGAGTTCTATGCCCGGCCGGTGCTGACCGTGGCGCGGGACCTGCTCGGCGCGACGGTCCGACACGGGCCGGTCCGCGTGCGGCTCACCGAGGTCGAGGCGTACGGCGGGACGGACGATCCGGCCTCGCATGCCGCGCGCGGCCCGACGCCGCGGTCCGAGGTGATGTTCGGACCGCCTGGCCGGGCATATGTGTACTTCATCTACGGGATGCACTGGTGCCTGAACCTCGTCTGCGGGCCGCCCGGCCGGGCGGCCGCGGTGCTGGTGCGTGCCGGCGAGGTCGTGGACGGGCTGGACGTGGCGCGCGCGCGTGCGCCACGGCTGGCCGATCGGGACCTCGCCCGCGGTCCCGGCCGGCTGGCGCGTGCGYTGGGCGTCGACGGATCTCTGACCGGCTCGCTGGTGACGGGCCGCGGGCCGATCATCGTCGAGGGTGGGCCGGGCCCAGGCCCAGGCGCCGGTGACGGTGACGGCGGCGGTGACGGCGGCGGTGACGGTGACGGCGGCGGTATGAGGGGTGACGTCGCCGTCGGCGGTGTGCTGACCGGACCGCGCGTCGGCGTGCGGGCGGCCCACGACCTGCCGTGGCGGCTGTGGCTGGCCGGGGACCCGACGGTGAGCACCGGGCCTCGGCGCCCCCCGGGCGCGTTACCGCCAGGTGGCCCGAAGCCGCCGAGCGGCCGGAGAGGGAACGGCGGTCCGAAGGTGGACAGCGGTCCGAAGGCGACCGAAGCCTAGGCAATCGGCGAAAGCGCCATCACCGCAGCGGGATGCGGACCAGGCCCGGCCAACCAGACTCCCATACCAGCCAACATCGTCCAGTCGGGTCGTCGCTGCTGTGACGCAGCTCACATCAATTTTGGTCGTCTGCGTTTGACGCTTGCCGCCGCACGACCGTAATGTTCTCCTCACGGCGCTACGACAGGCGGAACGCCGAGCCCCACATGTGAGGCTCGCGAAGATCCGACATCTAGCGCTGGGAGCGCCCTTACGGGCGCCGGACGTGGCGGCCGCCGGGCAATCGGAGCAGGCTGACACGATCCATCTGGTCTTCTGATCAGCGAGTCAAAGCGCCGGCTTTCGCACCTTTGGTGCGAATCCGGTTCATGCGTCCGCTCCTTGAGAACTCAACAGCGTGCCATAGAAGTCAGTGCCATATTTTTACCCCGTTCCGCGGGTGGCGCTGCTGGCCTGGTCTGATGCCTGGTTGGTGGTGTTGTCTGTGGGGGTTTGTAAGGTTCCTTTGGCATTTGATGGACGATCTACGGATCTGTGTCCATATTTTGTCGGGGTTTCTCCCATCGAGGGAGTTCAAAGCATCGATGGAGAGTTTGATCCTGGCTCAGGACGAACGCTGGCGGCGTGCTTAACACATGCAAGTCGAGCGGACCTTCGGGTCAGCGGCGAACGGGTGAGTAACACGTGGGCAACCTGCCCCAGGCTCTGGAATAACTCCGGGAAACCGGGGCTAATGCCGGATATTCACAGTACCGGGCATCTGGTGGTGTGGAAAGATTTATTGGCTTGGGATGGGCCCGCGGCCT
>NZ_MOMC01000035.1 GCF_001983105.1 Pseudofrankia asymbiotica
GGGTCCTCCCGCCAGGCCAGCGTCAACCCGTCCGCGCCCGGCTGCTTGCCGCGTTTCTTCTTCCCCGCCCCGCCACCGCCCGCCGGCGGCTCGGGCGGCTTCCGACCCGGGATCGCGCCGTCGCTGGACGGCGATAACGACGAGTTCCGCGAGTTCCGCGACGCCTTCCGCTCCAGGTCAGCGACCTTCGCCGTCAGCTCCGCGATCTGCCGGGCCTGCTCGGCGACCGTCGCCCGCAACTCCGCGATCAGCTCCGCCTGGGCGCGCACCACCGCGAGGAGGCCCTCAGGGGGCATCTCCTCGACCGGCGCCATGCCCCTACCTCACCACACGCACCAGACCTGGCACGCCACGCGACCACCAACATCAGCGCCTGGCTCCGAAGCCAGCGACCCAAAGCAACATCAACAAAGCACCTGAATGTTTACTCGCACCGGTCTCCAACAATCGCACCAGCGTGGTCCGGGAGACGCGGAGCAGGTCGGCTGCTTCCTGAGTCGACAGCGTGAGGTGGTGCGGCGCAACCGTGACGGCCAGGCCCGCCTCCATCGCCACCGCGACCTGCAGAAGAACCTCGAACATCGGCTCGGGCAGCTCGACACTGCGCCCATCGGCACCCGTGAGCCGTGGGCGCGGTTCAACGGCCTGTCGGCCGCGGTCACGCAGGGCACGCAGGAAGTCGATGATCTCGCCACTGCCCTCTTGTAGCAGGTAGGTCTCGTCGCGCAGCGGTTCGCTTCTCGCTGGCGTGGTCATGAGGCGCCCCCAAAGATAGTCGATACGAGTGGCACGCTCGTTTCGTTCGATTGTGGCCTCGCCATGCCTTGGCAGCCATACGCCTCGGAGTCGGGCGGGCAGGTGTGGCGGGCCCGAGCGGACGCAGTCATCCGGGCCACGTCCTGTGCCCACCATCCCTGGGCCGGACCAGCCGCCGTCGCTCGTCGTGCCGCGCGGCCCGCCCTGCAGCAGCAAGACCACGACCGCGCTCGCCGCCCGCCTGGCAGTCGAGCACAGGGCGGCGGTCGTGCAACAGGACGCGATCCGCCGCGAATCACGCCGCGAGCACGACCTGCCAGGCACGCACTCGCCCAGCCTCGGCCGGCCGAGGGCCGTCGACGTCGTCGCCGGATTGCGCGGTAGCCGACGGGAGGGAATTCCTGGGAGATTGTGGCGCAGCCACAATCTCCACATGCACCAGAGGAAGAGTGGTGACCGGCCCGCTGTTGGCCTCGCTGGTCCGGGTCGAGCGGTGCGGGTGTGTTCGGCGATCGATCGTGGCTGCGATGATCGACTGATGAGGTGGACGACCGACGACTTCCGCGTCGACTACAGCCAGTACTACCTGTGCGATTACAACGTGATCCCCGAGAGTGTGGGACTGAGCCAGGCCTTTCRGGGGAACTCACTCGTCGGTGCGGGCGGCGGGCACCTGGCCGTGGTCTGCGGGACCCACAGTGGGCGGATCCGGATCACCGTCGACGTCCGCGACGACGAGCCCACCGCTGCCTCCGACGGCTGGCCCATGGTCGTGGACATCAGTCATCACAGCAACACGGGCCGGACCTGGCTCGGCGACATGGACACGGGCGGGCCGCCCGAGCTGTGGAACCTGACGCCCGGCGGTCCTGGCTGGTACCGGGTTCGCGTACGGGCGAGGGGACGCGACGCCGCGCGCGCCGCCGGCACCGCCTGCTTCGACGCCGACCCACCACTCGAAGAACACACGGTGAGCATCTGGCCGGCACCACCCGCGCCCGAGGCCGTCCACCGCGCCGATGACGAGCTCGCCCGCGGCCCGCGGCCAGTCCCAGGCGGTCCGCTCCCTGTCTTCTACCCGGAATGCCGCGCCGACTGGGCACCACCTCCCGTCAGCGACGAGCCCACGGAACTGGTACCGCAACGCGTCGAGAAGATCATCGACTGGACCATCGCCCACTACCCCGGGGCCCAACTCGTCGGCGCACGCCTCGCCGGCCGGGACCTGACGTTCGCCGACTTCGTGGCGGCCCGCCTCACCGGAGCGGACCTCACCGGGGCGGTACTCACCAAGACGAAGCTCACCGCGACCGACCTCGCCGGGGCCCGCCTGTCCCGGGCCAACCTCGGCGACGCGGACCTCGCCAACGCCAACCTGACAGGCGCTCAGCTCGACGACGCCGTCCTGACCGGTGCCCATCTCAGCGAGGCCCGCCTCGTCGGCACGATCCTCACGCGCGCGAACCTCCACCGGGCCGATCTCGTCGGTGCGGACCTCACCGGCGCCGACCTGACCGGGGTGCGACTCGAYGGCGTCCGCTGGTCGCAGTCTCCGGACTGGCCGGAGACGACCCGCTGGCCGACTCCAGCCCTGGCCCAGCACATCCGGACCCATTCCGATGCGTCCCCGCTCAGGCCCACCGACCTCACCATCCGCGCGCTCACCCTCTGACGGCCGGGACCCACCTCGTGCCTGGGCAACTCACGCGATRAGAAGCCGGGGCCGAGACGGTGTTGCTTGAGAGCCTTGAGCAGGTCAAGCCGGCTGGTACGGGCAACCGCCCCGACCATGATCGCCCCTTCAGCTACCCGCACGATGAGTTCGGCGAGGTGGCTACTGACGGCCGGCCGGATCGCGGTCGCCTGCGCGAGGCAGAGGGCCGGGAGGTCCAGGCCAAGACCRCCGTCGATGGCTCCGCTGATGAGTCGAAAGAACTCACAGCGGCCGTTCTCGTTGCCGAGTTCCGCGAGGTGGCGGTCAGCGCTAGGTCATCCAGACGGATTTTCCATCATGGATGACCGGCTGTCGGCGGCAACAGCCGCGAACGGCCAGCTTCCACGGGGTGCCAGCGCGATCCCGACAGAGCGACGAAATTCGCCGCGGCACAGCGTCTTTCGCCTGGTCACAACGCGGAGGGCGCGGGATTCGAACCCACGATGAGGTTGCCCCCATAGCGGTTTTCAAGACGCAAAACCGCAGGTCAGCGGGTGTGTCGCGCTCGGCCGGCGCGGATCGCCGGGTGTCACGAAGTCCTTGCGTATCAGCATGATCGCGCGTTGGACGGACCGTCGGGTGTCGGTCCGTCTCGCGTCGTACCGGGGACTCCACGCCCACCTGACGCCCAAAATGATCTTGCCGTTGATAGGACTAACTGCGCACAGCTAGCATGGTGCTGACGACAGTTAGGAGCAGGCCGTGGGTCTCGACGCCCTGCCCGCCGTGTTCCGCGTCGACCAGGCCGTCGCAGCGGGCCTCCCCAGGCAGACCATCAGCCGCCTGCACGCGGCCGGCGATCTCGATCAGCTCGGCCGGGGCGTCTACGCACAGCCAGGCGCTGTCGATCCCGCGCTGGCGTCGCTCGCGGGGGCAGCCACCCGCCAGCCGCGCGCCACGCTGTGCCTGGCCAGCGCGCTGGCGCGCCACGGCCTGTCCGACGACATCCCCTCGTCCCAGGACATCGCGCTGCCCCGCAACGCCCGGCCACCCGCGGGCTTCTCCCACGTCACCTGGCACCACTTCGCCCCGGAGACCTTCGACATCGGCCGGATCGCACTGTCGATCGGCGGCGTCGACACGGCGACCTACTCACCCGAGCGGACGATCGTCGACGTCTTCCGCCTCAGCTACCGGGAAGGCGAGGACACCGCGGTCGAGGCGCTCAAGCGATGGCTCCGCCAGCCGGGAAACCATCCCTCCGGCCTCCTCACCATCGCCGGTCATTTCCCCGCCACCCTGCGCCGCCTACGCCGGACCCTGGAGATCCTCGTATGACCCCGAGCCGACCCACCCGGGCGACCGCCGACGGCCGCGCCTACCTGGACCTGCAGAACGCCGCCCGCCGCGCGGGGCGCGACACCGCCGAGTACCTCGCCCTCTACGCGCTCGAAGGCTTCCTCGCCCGCCTCGCCCAGTCTCCGTACGCCCAGGATCTCATTCTCAAGGGCGGCGTCCTGCTCGCCGCCTACGCCGCCCGCCGGCCCACCCGCGACATCGACCTGCAGGCCACCAGACTGTCCAACGAAGTCGACGAGATCGTGCCGGTCGCCCGCGAGATCGCCGCGCAGCCCCGCGACGACGGCCTCGCCTTCGACCTCGCCACGATCACCGGCCGCGACATCCGCGACGAGGACCAGTACGCCGGCGTCCGCGTCTCGATCACCACCCGGCTCGCGACCGCCACCATCCCGTTCCACCTCGACGTCAACTTCGGCGACCCGATCTGGCCCAGCCCGGTCACCATCGCCCTACCGCTTCTGCTCGGCGGCCAGATGAACCTTCTCGGCTACCCGGCCCACATGGTCCTCGCCGAGAAGATCGCCACCGCCCTGGAACGCGGCACCGTCAACACCCGCTGGCGCGACTTCGTCGACATCGCCACGATCGCCAACCGCACCCCGATCATCGGCGCGGACCTCGAACAGGCACTCCGCGTCGTCGCCGCGCACCGCCGCCTCACACTCACCCCGCTGAGCCCGGTGCTCACCGGCTTCGGCGCCTACGCCCAGCCAAAATGGYGAGCCTGGCGACGCCGCCAACGGCTCGAAGCCACCTCACCTGAACAGTTCGACGACCTTGTGAAGGTGTGCTGCGCCATCGCCGACCCCGTCATCCGCGGCGAGGCCTCCCACCACATCTGGCACGACGACACCTGGCGACCGATCTGACCGTCGCTCTCACTGGCCGCGATGTGGGAGCTGATCGCGCTGCGCGGTGTGCGCCGGGGCGAGGCCTGCGGCGCGGCCTGGCCGGTCTCGACGCCACCATGTCGGTACTGACGATCTCCCAGCAGATCACGGAGTCGAGCGGCACGCACGGCGTGTGGCCACCCAAGACCCGGTCGGGCAAACGAAAGATCGACCTCGACCCGACGACGCTGGAGTCGATGCTGGCGCACCGCCTGACGCAGGACGCCGAGCGGGAGAAGGCCGGCGGGGCGTGGGTCAACGGGACGCTGCCGAACCAGCACGGCAAACCGGTCGAACTCTCGGGGTTGATGTTCACCCGACCCGACGGGCGTTACCTGCCGCCCGAACACGTCTCGCAGCGCATGCAGACGATCGCCCGGCGGGCGGGCCTGCTTGCCACCGTCCGAGTGCCTGCCCCGGCGAAGGCTGATCACGTCATAGTCGGAGCGCTCCAGCGCGACCGCGACCCGATCGGCGAGCGGACGCTGTACGTCAACCGCGAGCCCGCCGGCACGGTGACCGTGACCGCCGTGACCAGGCTGCGCGGCAACCGGTCCCGGCTGGACCTGGCCGAGCCACTCACGACCGACGTCGCCACCGAAACAGAGCTCGGCCGCGGCCTGCTCTCGCGCCGGCGGCTACACGACCTCCGGCACGCGTCCGCGTCGATCCAGCTTCAGGAGGGCATCGACCTAGCGCTCGTAGCGCTCGTGTCGAAGCGGCTCGGCCACTCCTCGCCCGCCATCACCGGCGCGCTGTACGCCCACCTGCTACGCCCGGCCGGCCAGCACGCGGCCGTCGCCGTGGCGAACGCCGTCCCCCGGTCCGTCCGCGTCGCCACGCCCACCTGACGCCCACAACGATCTTCAGGCACTTCCGGGTAGTCCGCCCGGCGGGCAAACATGCAGGTCACGAGCGGAGGGCGTGGGATTCGAACCCACGATGAGGTTGCCCCCATAGCGGTTTTCAAGACCGCCGCCATCGGCCACTAGGCGAGCCCTCCCGACCAGCGGTTCCGCGTGGCCGGCTGTCGAGCATGCTCGGTGCCGGTCGCTGTCCCGCGAACCGTCGGCGCATGGGCGACGGTTGGTCGGCACCCAGTATCCCAGTCGCGGCTCCGGTCTGTCCCAGGCCCCGTCCGCTTACCCGCCGGAGCCCGGTCCGACGCCGCTGTGCCGCCTTTCGGCGCGCCTCCGACGCGGCGCAGGACCGTCGATGCGGCGCAGGACCCCGACGAGCCGCAGGATCGCCCGCGCGCCGGCGACGGCCTGCCATGGCCGCCGCCCGGCGCGGCTACACCCAGAAGGCGCGAAGGGCGCGTCAGGGAGCCGGGCGGGTGGCCCCGGCCCAGCTCACGACGGTGCAGAAGGTCTGCCGGCTGACCTTCCAGTGGCCATTGACGGCCACGGCGGTGCCGTTCTGCGTGCCGAAGTCGATACCGCCCTGGTAGGAGATGTGGAAGCGGAGCGACGCGTTCCACGGGGTTGGTCAAGACGATGTCGCTCGTGGTCGCCGTGGCGGTGGACATCGCCTGGAAGAAGTTCTCCATGGCCCACGCGAGTGTGTCAGCCAATGCCGGACCGTTCTGCGCCGCGGCAAGAGCGTGTTCCGGGTCCTGCCCACTGGTGAAGACCTGCGCGTACGCCGCTCTGACCGCGGACTCCGCCCCCGGAAGTGTCGGCTGGAATCCGTTTCCAGTTGCACGCTGATCCCAGCGCCGCCTTGACCTCGATGCGGCTGGCATCGAGGTCAAGGCGGCGCTGACTACGCCGTCATGGCCGACTCGGCCTCGGCCCCGGTCTCGTCCTCGATCGGCGGGACGTTGACGATCTGGGAGTAGGCGGCCTCGGGGCGCAGGTCGTCGAGGGAAAGCTGGCGCGCCGGCGGGATGGACAGCACCACCCGAGAGGTGACCGTCAGGTCGGGAGCGACATGGAGAAGCTCGCCGGAAGCCATCAGGCGCCAGGCCGGGTCCTCGTCCATCCGTTCGCTTTCCACCGCGACCGCCGGCCGGTCGGCCAGGTCGAAGGACCGGGCCCTGATCTCGCTGAACGGGCTCGCGTGGTCGAGGTGGCGCTGGTGGCGACCACCCGGCTCGCGGCACAGCGCGTAAAGGTGGTTCGTGTCCGGGTAGCGCAGTGCCCAGAGCTCGTCCGCGGTGGCCATGACCATGTTGATCGAGTAGAGCGGCAGGTTCGCCCCGATCCACCGGGCGGCCGCGACGATGCCCGATCCGACGTCGCCGCCCGCGGCCGCGATCTCCCGGTTGATCAGCGCGAAGTATCGCTCCGAGTCGGTGTCGCCCTGGACGAGCGCGCGGTCGTCGCCGAGATGGGCGTCCAGCCGGTCCAGGTCCTCGATCACTCCGTTGTGGGCGAACACCCGATTCTCGTATCGGAAGGGGTGGGTGTTGGCCAGGCTGGCGCTTCCTGTCGACGCGTGTCGCACGTGGGCGATGAACGTCGACGAAACGACGGTTCGCGGCTGGTGCGCGAAGTCCGCGCCGGCGCGCTCGGTGATCGGTTGTTTGATGATGCGGGGCGTGCCATCCGGCGCGAACGTGGCGATGCCGGCGCCGTCAGGGGAGCGCGCGGTCCGCGCCCGCTCGCTGTCCGGAGCGTCAAGCAGCCAGAACGTCGCCTCGATCGGCTGCGCTCCGCTGGTCAGCGCGAACATCTGGCACATCTTGCCCTCCACCGACCGCCGTCACCCAACATGGACCTCCGCCACCCATCGCCGCCCGCCGGCGCCTGACGGCGCGGCGCGGGCCGCCAGGGGCGGTGCGGCGCGAGTTTCGCCTCCCGGCAACCCGCCCCGCGCGGTGYCCGTCCGCCGGGCCTCCGCTCACGTACCAGCATGCAGCCTCTGGCAGCTCAGGCGCTTGGCAGTCGATGTGCCCAGAGCTGTCCGGTGTCACCCACTCTGTTAGCGGGACCACTTGGCCACCCTCTGCGGACGATGGTCGTTTTCGAGTCGAGGAGGCCGTCTGGCGGCTGCAGGAGCGGGTAGACAGCGCAGCGTGACCACAATGCGTGACCAACTGTATTCGCGTCGTTTTCGATGCGGGTTGGGAGGATAGCGCCGATGAGTACTGCCGCGACCGCAGCCACCGTCGTCGGCGATGACGTCGGCGCGGAGGTCGGTCTGGACGTGGCCCGGTTCGGCACCCTGGGGCCGTTGGAGGTCACGACGTCCGACGGAACGCCCGTGTTCATCGGCCAGCGCAAGAAGCGGCGCCTGTTGTCCTTGCTCCTTCTGCGCGCCGGTTGCTGGGTGAGCACCGAGCAGATCGGCGTGGCGCTCTGGGAGGACGACCCGCCGCGCTCAGCGCTCGGCAACATCAAGACATACGTCTCCGAACTGCGTCATGCCCTGCCGCCGCTGCCACCACTGGCGAGCACGCCGCCGGGTCACGATCCGCCGATCGCGGGCCACGGGCCTGGCCGCATAGCCAGCCGGGACGGCGAGTACGCCATCCGGCTGGCGCCCGGCGAGCTCGACGTCGACCTGTTCGACGCCCGGGCCCGCGGCGGCGGCGAGGCCCTGGCCGGCGGGCGGCCCGCCGAGGCGGCCCGGCTGCTCGAGCAGGCGCTGGAGCTCTGGCGTGGCCGGCCGTACGACGACCTGCCGGCCGACATCGCCGTCGCCGAGACCACTCGGCTCGAGGAGCTGCGCTGGAACGTCTGCGAGAACCTCGTCGACGCTCGCCTGCGGCTCGGCCAGCACGGCCTGGTGCTGCCAGCGCTGCGCGCGCTCACCATCGAGCATCCGACCAGGGAACGCCTGTGGGCCCAGCTTCTGGTCGCGCTCGACCAGGACGGACGGCGGGCGGAGGCGCTGCGCGCCTACCAGGCGGTGTACCGGACGCTCACCGAACGGCTTGGCATCGAGCCGGGCGAGGACCTGCGCGCCCTGCACCAGCGAATCCTGCGCGGCATCGGCGGGCAGGCCGCCACGGAGCCCGCGGGTGTCCGGCCTGCCCACACCGGCCTGCCACCGGCCAGGCGGCACCGCCGCGAGTCGCCACCGTGAGTAGTGAACCGCGCCTGAACCGGTGCCGGGAAATGGATACCTGAGCCGCTGACGTGGCGATCTGGACGCGGAACTCACGAGTGATTCTGGAGGAAGGGCACAGGAAGGGCACGGCGAGCGCCGCCGATGCCCCGGGGCTGCCGGAGAGGCGAGGAGCGAAGTCCCTCGCCAGGTGTCGGGGCCAGGGCGCGGCGGACGCGGTGAGTACTGAAGCTCACGCCGAGCCGGACCGTCGCCGCCAGTTCAGGAAACCGGCGTTCTGGCGAACGGCCCGGGYGAGTGATCCTTCCAGGCCAAAGGGCAGAGGCCCACCGCTCCAGAGAACTGCCAGGCGGCTCACATACATATCGACCAAATGGTCATGTATATCGAACAAATATGGACCGATTCCGGGCCGCCCACCGCGGCCGTACCACCGGGCATCACGTGGACAACGAGATCCCGGTAGGCCCCGATTCCGATCGATGGGAGTTCGCCCTATGAAGGCTTGTTACGAGACGCCAGCGCTGGACGGTGCCGGCTCGTTCGCCGAGGTGACCGGCGGCCGATGGGGCTGGGGCCGCGACTGGCTGTGGCGCAGCTTCTGGGGGGGTGGYCCCGGCGGAGGCGGTGGCGTGATCATCATCGGTGGTGGGGGCGGAGGTTGGGGTTGGTGACCGGCCTCGCCGTAGCGGGCGACGCCTGACACCACGGAACCTGCCCTCAGCTGGCGGGCCGGCCATCGAGGCAGGCCCGTCAGCTTTTTCGCGGCGGTTCCAACGGAACCAGAAACCGTCTTCAGGTCCCGATTACTCTCCCTCGAGCCTCTCCAGGAAGCGAAAGATTCCACCGGGCCGCGCGAGCTCTCCCCCGGATTAGAGGGAATGAAAGAGTTGGCGCGAAGACGAAGTCGGCGAGGAATTCGAGCCGTGCGGACACGTGCCGGCAGACACGCGAGGACGACCGGCCCGGAAAGGATTGGCTGACGACCAGATGACGACTGTGATCCGACCGGTGCCGCAAGCGCCCAGGGTGCTCGCGCCCGGCGCGCCGTGGTTCGTCGCCCTTCCGGACACACCCGMCGGCGCCGCCCTTGGCACCGCCGTGATGGCCGCGGACGACACCGTCGCGATGGTTCGACGCGACTCCGGCCGGCCCTGGCTGATCGGCCGATGGGCCGGCACCGGCGATGCCGCCAGCGCTGACGCCGCCGCCGTTGCCGGCGCCGGCACCAGCACCAGCACCGAAGGGCGGCCTGTTGGCGCCACCGTCGCTGGCGGGATCAGCCGCGCCGAGGGCACCGGAACCCGCACGGACGGCATCGTGAGCGCGGCTGTCGGCCGGTCACGGCTCGCGCTGATCGGCGACGTTCCGATCGGCCCGGGTTACCTCGCGGACCGGCTCGCGCGCGCCAGGGATGTCGCCGACCTGGACCGGCTGGCGAACGAGCTGCCCGGAAGCTTTCACCTGGTCGCCGAGATCGACGGCCGATGCCGGATCCAGGGCACGGCCTCGGGCCTGCGCCGCGTGTTCCACGCCAAGCTGAGCGCTTCCCCCGATGCGAGCTACCTCGACGGAAGCGGTCCTGACGGGCAGGTCGTCGCGGGTGACCGGGCGGACGTCGTCGCGGCCCTCAGCGGACAACACCCCGATCTCGATCTCACCGCCCTCGCGCTCTGCCTGGTCGATCCGGTGGCCCCCTATCCGCTCGACGACCGGCCGCTGTGGCGGGGGCTGACGGCCGTCCCGCCCGACCACTGGCTGCGTGTCGACGCGGCGGGCCGCGCGGGCGGGGCCGCGACGCATCGGCGCTGGTGGCACGCGCCGAAGCCGGAGCTCGACGGACGCGCGGGCGCCGCGGCGCTGCGGGGCGCCCTGGTCGAGGCCGTGGGCCTGCGCACGGCGGCCGGCGGCACCATCACCGCGGACCTGTCCGGTGGGCTGGACTCCACCGCGCTGTGCTTCCTCGCCGCCGCCGGGCCGGCCACCGTCATCCCGTACACCGGGGTGGGACGCGACCCGGCGGACGACGACGCCGCCTGGGCCGCCCTGGCGCGGGCGGCGCTGCCGGGCGCGGCCGGCGGCGGACCGGCCGCCTTCGACCTGCTGCCCCGCGAGCTGGTCCCACTCATCTATGACGGGATCGGCCTGGCCGACGAGCCACTCGACCGCCCGTTCATCGGTGTGATCGACCGCGCGAAGCTGCTCGCCGGGCTGGGCCTCGCCGGCCGCCACCGGCCCAGGCTGCACCTGTGTGGCCTCGGCGGCGACGAGGTGGCGCAGGGCTCGCCGAACTGCCTCGCCTGCCTCGCCCTCGTCCACCCGCTGGCCGCCTTCACACGGCTACGCGCCCTGCGCGCGCAGGGCCGCTGGCCGCTCGCCGCCAGCGTCTGGACGCTGCGCCCGCGCTCCTACCGGGCCTGGCTCGCCGACCTGCTCGGCTCGCCGCCCCGCCACGACCGCGGCCACGGCGGCCACGGCGGCCACCAGAATGGCGACCGCCACGGCCGTGGCGTCACGCCTCGCCGCCGGCGCCTCTCGGCGAGGTCGGTCGCCGAGCTCGACTGGTCGATGCCGCCGCGGATCCCAGCGTGGMTGACCCTCGAGGCCCGTGAACTGCTGCACGCCGCGCTCGCCGAGGCGGTCGAGGCGGCCGAGCCGCTCGGTCCCACCCGGGACCGGCACGCCGACCTGTTCGCGATCCGTGTGGGCGCGGCCGTGGCGCGCGGCTTCGCGCAGCTCGCCGCCCCCACCGGGCCGCGGCTGACGACGCCGTTCTACGACGACCGGGTGGTCGAGGCGGCGCTCGCCGTCCGGCCGGCCGAGCGGTGCACACCCTGGGAGTACAAGCCGCTCCTGAAGGAGGCGCTGCGCCTTCACGTGCCGGCCGAGTGCCTGCGGCGGGAGACGAAGGCGGAGGGCTCGGTCGACGAGCAGGTGGGGCTGCGCGCCAACCAGGCCGCGTTGCGCTCGCTGTTCACCGGGTCGCGGCTGGCCGAGCTCGGGCTCGTGGACGAGGAGGCGCTGCTGCGTGCCTGCCGGTACTCCTCGGCGCCCGACCTGCCTCACCTGGCACTGCAGCAGACCGCCGCCACCGAGGCCTGGTTACGCGCACGGGATGTCCGATAGGCCGTCGGGAACCTTCGGCGAGGCCGGCCCCGGCGAGGCCGGCCCCGGCGACGCGGGCGACCTCCCGGGCGAGCGTCCCCATCCGGGGGCCCGCGCCGGCCCATCTGTCGGCAGGTCGGCCATGAGTCGCCGAACGGAACCAGGCCGCACGCGCGGACGCACGCCAAGCCCTCGATCAGCCCATTGGGGGGAAGGAGCGCTGGAGTGGAGATGCTGACGTTGAGCGGGTCGGTCGTCTCGACGGACACCGACTACGGAACGGCGCTGTTGGACCAGCGTTCCGGCCGGTATTGGACGTTGAACCCGACAGCCACCCTCATCCTGCGCGTGCTGCTGGACGGCGGAGATCCACCGAACGCCGCGCGCGTTTTGCTCGACAGGTTCGACGTCGAGCCGGAGACGGCGCGCGCCGACGTCGACCGGCTCGTCGACCAGCTGCGCACGGCGGGCCTCGTGACCGGCTCCGTGCCGGGCACCGGACCAGGAGCTGAGCCGCGCACCGGACCAGGGGCCGAGCCGGGCACCGGACCAGGGGCCGAGCCGGGCACCGGACCAGGGGCCGAGCCGGGCACCGGACCAGGGGCCGAGCCCGGCGCGGAGCCGGCCACCAGCCAGGGGACAGTCACGCCGCCCGGCCTGCGGGCCAGCGCGCCGCGCGGGGTCCGCCTGCCCTTCCGGCAGCGTCCGGCCGAGGCGCCGCGCGGCCGGCACAGCAGGCGAAAGGCCAGCCCGCGGGTCGGCCAGCACCGAGACGACCAGCAGCGAGACGACGCGCGGCCGATCGACCAGCGCGACGACCGACACGAGGGAGGTCGATGACGATGACGACGCCGATGTCGCCGCGCCGACGACCACCGGCGCCGCTGCTGCCCCGCCGGTTGCGCGCGTATCTCGCGGTCGCGGCCGCCCGCGCGCTCGCGACCCAGCCGCCGGCCAGGATCCGGGCCGTGCTCGCCACGACCAGCCGCGGCGCCGAGGCGGCCAGCCGGCAGCGGGCCCAGACGGCCAGAGACGACGTGACCGCGGTCAGCATGGTCTGCCGGGGGTCCCGCGGCTGCGTCCCGCGGTCGGTGGCGACGGCGCTGCTGTGCCGGATGTCGGGAACGTGGCCGACGTGGTGCGTGGGGGTACGAACCGTCGCGCCGTTCGCCGCGCATGCCTGGGTCGAGGCCGAGGGGCTGATGGTCGGCGAGGACGTGCCGGCGGGCTGCTTCCGGCCGCTGTTGACCGTGGAGCCGCGCCGGCCGGCGCGATCAGGGGCCAGGGTGACGACGGTGGCCAGTGGCCCCGCCTCGCCGGCCGCGGTTCCCATGGCGGGCGCGGTCAGGCCGCCGAACGGCGCCCCAGCCGGTCCGGCGGGGAGGGCGGGGCCGGCCGGACCGGCGACATCAACTGGACCGGCGGGGCCGCCCACGGGCGGCCTCCCGGCGGCGGCGAGGTGACCGGCATGGGGTGGGGACGATCGCGACCAGGCGACACGCCCGAATCGTCGGCACCGCCGGTACCGACACCGCCGCCGACGACGACGACGGCCGTGTTCAGCGCGTCGGCGGACCTGCCGGCGAGCCTCCAGGAACCACCATGGGCCGGCCCGCCCGGTGGCCCGGTCGGCCCGCGTCCCGGTCCGCCGCCTGGTCCGCCGCCTGGTCCGCCGCCCGGGCGGCGTTGGCCGATGCCCGGACGTGGCCCCGGCCCCGGCCCGATGCCGGGCGGTGGGCCGATGCCGGGCCCCGGTCCGATGCCGGGCGGTGGGCCGCCGCCGGCAGGCGGGCCGCCGTTCACGCACCGCGCCGGCGGCTGGCCGCTCGGCCGGCTGTGGCGCCTGATGCACGGGCACAGCCGGCCGGTGATGGTCGGGATCGCGCTCACCGCCCTCGGCACGCTGTTCGGGGTCGTCCAGCCGCTCCTGGTGAAGCGGGTGATCGACGGCGCCCAGCACGGCGGGATCCCCGGCTGGCTGCTGCTCAGCCTGCTGACGCTGTTCGTCGCCCAGGCGTTCGTCGAGACGTTTGGCCACTACCTGTTGGAACGCACCGGCCAGGGCATCATCCTCGGCCTGCGCACCCGGCTGGTCGGCCATCTGCTGCGGCTGCGGATCAGCGTCTACGACGAGCGGCGGATGGGCGATCTGATCTCCCGGGCGAACACCGACACGGTGGTCGTCCGCGAGGCCGTCGCCTACAGCTTCGCCGCGTTCCTGACCAGCATCGTCGGCGCCCTCGGCGCGATCGCCCTGATGATCTACATCGACGTGCGTCTCTTCCTGCTGGTCGTCGTCGCCGTGCTGATCGCCAGCGTCGGCGTGCTGTCGGCGCTGCGCCGGATCCGGTCCACCTCCGAGGAGGGCCAGGCGAGCGTCGGGCGGATGACCTCCGACCTGGAACGCTCGCTGTCCGCGATCCGTACCGTCCGGGCGAGCCGCGCCGAGGCGCGCGAGGACGAGCGGATCGCCGTGCACGCACGCGATGCCTACCGGCTCGGCGTGCGGATGGCGCGGCTGAACTCCGTGATCGCGCCGGCGATGGAGCTGGCCGTGCAGGGCTCGGTGCTCGTCGTCCTGCTCGTCGGCGGCGTGCTCGTCGCGCACGGGGTCACGTCGCTCGGCTCCCTGGTCGCGTTCCTGCTCTACGCGACATACCTGGTCATGCCGCTCTCGCAGCTGATCGAGGCCACCGGGATCATGCAGCGTGGGATGGGCGCGCTCGACCGCGTCGACGCCGTCTTCGACCTTCCGCGCGAGGTCGACCTCGCCCCTGGCCTGGACACCGACGGCCGCCCGCCGAACGGCCGCCCGCCGAACGGGCGAGCCGGAGCGCAGGGCATCGGCACCGACACCGACACCGACGAGGCGGCCAGGCAGCTGGTCCGCATCATCCCCACGGCTCCGTCCACCGTGCCCAAGGGGAACGGCGCCGCCACCCCGGACGAGACGTCAGCCGATCGCGTTGTCGCGGCCGGCGGCGGCGGCGCGGGCGGTCACGGAGCCACAGACGGCCACGGGACCAGAGGCGACGGCGGCGCGGGCGGGACCCGTGCGGCGGCGCGGCCCCCGGATCCGAAGACGGCCGCGAGCACGCCCGGCTCCGAGCGGGTGACGCCCCGGCCCGATGCGCCGGCCGTCGAGTTCCGCGACGTCTGGTTCGGCTACACGCCGGACCGGCCGGTGCTGCGCGACGTCTCGTTCGCGATCCCGTCGCGCGGGCACGTCGCGCTGGTCGGGCCGTCCGGCGCGGGCAAGTCGACGACGTTCGAGCTGCTGGAGCGGTTCTACGACCCCGACCGCGGCGAGATCCTGCTGCGGGGCGTGGACGTGCGCGCGATGTCGCGGGAGGCGGCGCGCGGCTGGGTGAACCTGGTGGAGCAGAACGCGCCGGTGCTGCAGGGCTCACTGCGCGACAACATCACCTACGCCGCTCCGGACGCCACCGAGGCCGAGATCGACGACGCCGTCCAGACGGCGCGCCTCGGCGAGCTCGTCGCGCGGATGTCGCACGGTGTCTGGACCGACGTCGGCGATCACGGCGTGCTGCTCTCCGGTGGGGAGCGCCAGCGGGTGGCGATCGCGCGGGCGCTGCTCGCGCGGCCGGCGGTGCTGCTCCTCGACGAGCCGACGTCGCAGATGGACAGCGTCAACGAGCGCGCCCTGGCGCAGGTCCTGCGCGACATCGCCACCGAGCGCGCCCTGCTGGTCATCGCCCACCGGATGTCCACCGTGCGGGCCGCGGACCGGATCATCGTGCTCGACGAGGGCCGGGTGCTCGCGACGGGCACCCACGAGGAGCTGCGGGAGACCTGCCCCCTCTACCGCCGCCTGTCCGCCACGGACCTCGGCTCGGCCACACCGGCCCGCACCACCGAACCAGCGACCTGACAGCGGCTGTGCCTGTGGGGTGGCCGGTATGGGCCGGCCATCCGGTCGCCGCTCGGGCGCCGACACGCGCGGCGGGCGGTTGCCCGCCCGCGCGAGCGGGAGCGGGGTGACGTCTCAGCTCGTGGCTGTGATGACCCCGCCTTGTGGCAGCCCGTTCACGTCGTGCAGGTGATGCACCGGATCATGCGCGAAGTAGCGGGCGAAGGTGCTGATCGTGAAGCGGGCGCCGTCGGACCRCTCGCCGGTCCGCTGCCACTGGGCACCGGAGACGGTCGCGAACCGGGCGGCGATCCTGGCCGCCGCGCCCGCGAGGTCGCCGGCGACCAGGGCCGGATCCTGCTCGCCGTAGCGGTCGGCCACGGCGGTCTCGTCCTGGTCCCAGTTCGGGTACAGGGGATTGTCCCGCGTGAGCATCAGCTGGAGCCGCTCGTCGTAGAGGCGAAGGACGTCGCGCACGTGGCAGGCGTACTCCAGCGTCGACCACCGGTCGGGTGACGGCCGGCGGCGCAGCTCCTCATCCGGCGTGTCCGCCAGCACGGCGAGCCAGGCCGACGCGACGCGCAGCACCAGTCCGGAGACGTCGGCGGCGGGGAAGGCCGCCGCGTCGAACCCGCACTCCGGGCAGGCACGCTCCAGGACCCAGGTCCAGTCCTTGTCGTCGGGCGCGATGGCGTCGGCGGCCACGGCCCGGCCGGCGGAGGCGGCGGCGGCGGCGGCGGCGGGAGCGTCCTGGCTCTCGGTCGTCACGGTCTCACCCTAGCCTCTGCCGCGGTCCGGCTTCTCCCGGCCGACCCAGGCACCGCACATGGACGGCCTCGGTCGTGCGTCCCCGCCCGGAGGCACATCGTCGGGTATGCCAGCACCAGAGACCTCACAGGGTGGCGTTTCTCGGGGTGAGTGCCTAGTAACCGGCTGAATGCGTCGGGAGGCGGCTGGCGAAACACGAAGATCCCAGCATGGGCTTGTGTCCCCCGACCGAGCCCCGGCCACGGCCGACGTCGCCGCTCTGGTTGCCGCTTCCGGCGCCGACGCGGCGGCGAGCCGGGCCGTCACGCCGTCGCACTGCCCGTACTGCGCGCTGCAGTGCGGCATCGAGCTGCGGCCCCGGCCCGGCCTCGTCGACCTCACCCCACGGGACGACTTTCCGACCAACCGTGGCGGCCTGTGCTCCAAGGGCTGGACGGCCGCCGGACTACTCGACCACCCCGACAGGCTGACCACTCCGCTGCTGCGCGACCGGCGGGCCGCGGGCACTCCCGGCGACCTTCGCCCGGCCACCTGGGACGAGGCCCTGGAGCGGATCGTCACCGGCTGGCGGCGCTGCCAGCACCGGTATGGCCTGGACAGCGTCGGCGTGTTCGGTGGCGGCGGACTGACCAACGAGAAGGTGTACGCGCTCGGCAAGTTCGTCCGGATCGCGTTGCGCAGCCGGTCCATCGACTACAACGGTCGCTTCTGCATGTCGTCGGCCGCGGCGGCCGGCAACCGCGCGTTCGGAATCGACCGCGGCCTGCCGTTTCCGGTGAGCGACATCGCCGAGGCCGACGTCATTCTGCTGGTCGGCGGCAACCCGGCCGACACGATGCCGCCAATCATGCAGTGGTTCGACGCGGGCCGGGCGAAGGGCGCCAGACACATCGTCGTCGACCCGCGCGCCACCCCGACCGCGCGCGGGGCGCACCTGCACCTGCAGCCCACTCCGGGCACCGATCTCGCGCTGGCCGCGGGCCTGCTCCACATCGCGATCCGCGACGGGCTGGTGGACACCGGCTACATCGCCAGCCGCACCACCGGGTTCGACGCGGTTCGCCGAGCTGTCACGGCCTACTGGCCCGGCCGGGTCGAACGGATCACCGGGGTGCCCGAGGGACAGCTGCGCGAGGCGGTCCGACTGCTAGCCGACGCGGAACGCGCCATCGTGCTGACCGCCCGCGGCGCCGAGCAGCACGCCTCCGGAACCGACACCGCGCAGGCCTTCATCAACCTCGCGCTCGCGCTCGGCCTGCCCGGGCGCTCGTTCTCCGGCTACGGCACGATCACCGGCCAGGGCAATGGCCAGGGTGGCCGAGAGCATGGGCAGAAGGCCGACCAGCTGCCCGGCTACCGCAAGCTCGCCGACCCGGCCGATCGGGCGCACATCGCCGCGATCTGGGGCGTCTCACCGGACGAGCTGCCGCCGCCCGGCGTGTCCGCGTTCGAGATGCTCGACGCGTTGGGCACCGAGGGCGGCGTGCGGGCCATGTGGGTGCTCGGCTCCAACCCGATCGTGTCCGGCCCGGACGCGAACCGGATCGCCGACCGGCTCGCGGCCCTCGACCTGCTGGTCGTCTCCGACTTCTTCCTCTCCGAGACGGCGGCTCTCGCCGACGTCGTGCTGCCGGTCGCGCAGTGGGCGGAGGAGGAGGGCACGATGACGAACCTCGAAGGTCGGGTGCTGCGCCGGCGCCGTGCCCTCGCCCCGCCGCCCGGGGTGCGCACCGACCTGGATGTCATCGCGGAGCTCGCCACCCGCCTCGGGTGCTCGGCCGAGGCGTTTCCCGCCGAGCCGCGGGTGGTGTTCGAGGAGCTGCGGCGGGCGAGCGCCGGCGGGCTCGCCGACTACTCCGGCATCAGCTACGAGCGGATCGAGGCCGAGAAGGGCGTCTTCTGGCCCTGCCCGGCCCCCGTCACCGGCGAGAGCGCCGCGGGCGAGGCGGTTCACCCGGGCACGCCGCGGTTGTTCGCCGAGCGGTTCGCCACACCGGACGGGCGAGCGCGCTTCGTCGCGGTGCGCCATCGGGGCGCGGCGGAGACGCCTGATCGCGACTTCCCCTACTACCTGACCACCGGCCGCACGATGCGCCAGTACCAGTCGGGAACACAGACTCGGCGGGTCCGGGCGCTCGTCGCCGATGATCCCGACCCTGTCGTCGAGTTGCATCCGGTGCTGGCCGCCAGGCACGCGATCACCGCCGGCGATCTCGTGGAGCTGAAGTCGCGGCGCGGACTGGCGATCTTCCGCGCCCGGGTAACCGACACGATCCGCCAGGACACGTTGTTCGCTCCGTTCCACTGGGGCGGGTACTCGACCGTCAACCTGCTGACCAACCCGGCGCTCGATCCGATCTCGCGAATGCCCGAGTTCAAGGCGTGCGCGGTGACGCTGCGCCCGATCGGCCGTCTTCCCGACGGAGGCGCCGCCCTGCCGACCGAGGCGACTGTCCCGGTGGCCACCGGGTGGTCCCGCCCACGCGACCCATCGCTGTCCGCCATTCCCGCGCAGGACGGTGCCGGCGCCCCGCCGCCGGCTCTCACCGGCCTACCGGGACCGGGCTCACCGGTCCTACCCGGCCTCGCCGGGCCGACGGGGACCGTCCCCGCCACTACCTCCACAGCACCTGGAGCCAGCTCTGCCCGGGCTGGCTCCGACCGCGCGGAAGGCACCACGCCCGCGTCACACCGGAAGGACCGTCGCATGCACAGCACACCCCGCTTTCTGCAGGGCGTCTTCTCGTTCGAGGGGCAGGGGCTGAAAAAGCCGACATTCCTTGACCCGTCGCTGGCCTACACGGTCCCACCCGGGACGACCACCCAGCCGGTGTACTTCCGTGGCGGCAACGCCTCCGACGAGCTGGTCTACGTGCTGCTCGTCCGGGATGGCGCGCCGATGCGCTACTTCCCGATCGGCGCCCGCGCCGACGTGCACGTCCCGTTGCGCGTGGTCGAGGACCTTCTCGGCGACACCCGCATCGAACTGCATCTCGCCGCCCCGGAGGGCGTCGAGGGCACCGTGATCATCGACTTCGGCCTGATCGAGTTCTGAGCGAGCGCGACCATGACCATCATCCAGAACATTCCGAACACGCCCCCCGCCGCCACCGACACCACCGCGTCGACCGCGTCTGCCTCGACCGGCGTCGTTCCGGCTCAGCGGGTCCACGGCCAGGCACCCGCGAGCGGGCGCCAGCACCTCGTCGTCGTCGGCAACGGCATGGCCGGCATGCGGGCCGTCGAGGAGATCCTCGGCCGGCACGGCGGCGACCCGTTCGAGATCACCGTGTTCGGCGACGAGCCGTACGGCAACTACAACCGGATCCTGCTCTCCAACGTGCTGGCCRGCGCCGACACCGAGGACGAGATCTTCCTCAACACGCCGGAGTGGTACGCGGACAACGGCATCCAGCTGCGCGCCGGCGTGCGGATCACCGGGCTCGACCGGTACGCGCGCGTCGTCACCGCCGAGGACGGCGCCGTCACCCCGTACGACAAACTGATCATCGCCACCGGCAGCCGCTCGTTCATCCCACCCATCAAGGGTCTGGCCCACCCCGACGGCCGGCTTCCCGGCGGCGTCTTCGCGTTCCGCACGATCGACGACTGCCGATCCATGATCGAATTTGCCGAGGGGCGCCGGACCGCGGCGGTCATCGGCGGCGGTCTGCTCGGCCTGGAGGCCGCCCGCGGCCTGCAGACGTACGGACTCAAGGTGCACGTCATCGACGCGGCGCCGACGCTGATGAACCAGCAGTTGTGCTCCGAAGCCGGCGCCATCCTGCTGCGCGGTGTCGAGGAGTTCGGCATCACCGTGCATCCAGGAGCCCGCACCGCGCAGATCCTGCTCACCGACGACGAGACCGAGACCGGCGTCGACACTGGCGAGGGCACCGGCCTCGGCACGGCGGTTGGTCTGGAGTTCGCGGATGGGACACGGCTCGACGTCGACATGATCGTGGTGGCGGCAGGGATCCGGCCGAACGTCGACATCGGCCTACGTGGCGGGCTGACCGTGGAGCGCGGCATCGTCACCGACGACCAGATGCGCTCGGTCGACGATCCCGACATCTACGTGGTCGGCGAGTGCGCGCAGCACCGTGGCCAGGTCTACGGCCTGGTCGCCCCGCTGTGGGAGCAGGCGACAGTACTCGCCGAGCACATCACCGGCGTGAACCCAGACGCCGCCTACCACGGCTCGAAGACCGCCACGAAGCTCAAGGTCGCCGGTATGGCCGTCGCCGCGATGGGCCTCAAGGAGGCGGAGTACCCCGACGACGAGGTCGTCCGGTTCGTCGAGCCACGCAGGGGCGTCTACAAAAGCGTCATCATTCGCGACGGAAAGCTCGTCGGCGCCACCCTGCTCGGCGACACGGCCAAGTCGGCCTCGCTCATCCAGGCGTTCGACAATGGCCTGCCACTGCCGGACGAGCGGCTGCAGCTGCTGTTCGACATCGGCCTGCCCGCGGCCGAGGTCGGGGCGGCGGAGATGGCCGACGACGCCCAGGTCTGCAACTGCAACGGTGTGAGCAAGGGGAAGATCGTCGCCTGCGTCAAGGGCGGGATGAAGACCGTCCCCGGCGTCATGAACGCGACCCGCGCCGGCAAGGGCTGCGGCTCGTGCAAGTTGCTCGTCAAGGAGATCGTCGAGTGGGCGGYCGACGGCGAGGTGGAGGAGGACCTCTCGGCGAACTGGTACGTCCCCGGTGTTCCTCTGGACAAGCCGGCGCTGCTGGCGGCCGTGCGTGAGCGGAACCTACGGTCGGTGTCGGCGGTCTTCGCCGCCCTCGCGCCCGACGGCAAGGAGGACGCGGCCAGCAAGATGGCGTTGACGTCGCTGCTGCGCATCGTCTGGGGTCGCGACTTCATCGATGAGCGTGACGGTCGGTTCATCAACGACCGCGTCCACGCCAACATCCAGAAGGACGGCACCTTCTCCGTCGTCCCGCAGATAGCCGGCGGTGTCACCAGCCCGGCCGAGCTGCGCCGGATCGCGGACGTCGCCGAGAAGTACGACGTCCCGATGGTGAAGATCACCGGCGGGCAGCGCATCGACCTGCTCGGCGTGCGCAAGGAGGACCTACCGAAGGTCTGGGCCGATCTGGACATGCCCAGCGGCCACGCCTACGGCAAGAGCTTCCGCACGGTGAAGACCTGCGTCGGCAAGGACTTCTGCCGCTTCGGCGTCGGCGACTCGACCGCGCTCGGTGTCGCGATCGAGAAGCGCTACAACGGTCTGGAAAGCCCCGGCAAGCTCAAGCTCGCGGTCAACGGCTGCCCGCGCAACTGTGCCGAAGGCCTGATCAAGGACGTCGGTGTCGTCGCGATCGACGGCGGCCGCTGGGAGATCTACGTCGGCGGTGCCGGGGGCGCCCACGTCCGCAAGGGTGACCTGCTCGCCACCGTCGAGAGTCCCGAGGARGTCATGACGCTCACGGGCCGGTTCCTGCAGTACTACCGCGAGAACGCGAAATGGCTGGAACGGACGTACACGTTCGTCCCCCGGGTGGGCATCGAGAAGGTCCGCGCCGTCATCGTCGACGACGCGGAGGGTATCGCCGCCGATCTCGACGCCCGCGTCCAGGAGTCGATCGACGCCTACGTCGACCCCTGGCTGGAGCGTGCGGAGCCGGTGACCCCCGGCCAGTTCCACACCTCGCTGCCCCTGGTGGCCCTGCCCCAGGTCCCCGTCCGATGAGCGCGCGGAGCACCGTCGCCGTGGCCTCGGCCGCCGCCCCAGAGGCCGCCAGCTCGGGCCGAGACAACGGCGGCCCAGTGGGAACCGCGACGAACTCGGAGCGACTGGCGCCGGCCTCGACCGGCGCCGTACATCGGCTCGGCCCTCTCGACGAGATCCCGGTTGGCGAGGCACGGACATACGCCGTCGGCGACGCACAGATCGCCGTCTTTCGACTCCGTGGGGACGTCCTGCGGGCCATTGACGCCGTCTGCCCGCACGCGGGCGGCCCCCTCGCCGACGGCCAGGCCGACGCGGAGGTCGTCATCTGCCCGCTGCACTCCCACGTCTTCAACCTGGCCACCGGCGAGTCCTCCTCGGGGGCGCCGCCGATCGGCTGCCACCCGGTCCGTCTCGCCGCCGACGGAAGGATCGAACTCACCCTGTAAGAAGCCGCGGGCCGACCAGCGGCGTGGCGACGTGTCCCGGGTCCCGACCGACCGCCACGCCGCTGCCAGGCCGCGCGGGCCGACCTGCGCTGACGACGATCTGTCCAACTGGCCCGCGCACTCCAGCGCCGGACGATGTCCCGCCCACCCCCTACCCGAGCGATCCGCTAGGATGCGAAGGCAGCACCATGCGGGTGTAGTTCAGAGGCAGAACACGAGCTTCCCAAGCTTGCAACGCGGGTTCGATTCCCGTCACCCGCTCGCGGCGGCCTTCCATGCTTGCTGACCTTCGGTCATCTTCGCCGAGGCCTGTTATCCCACCCCGGGGCCGAGCCCCGGACCCCACGACCAGGCGGCTCCACCCCCTGGACCCCAACACCATCCCCGCTCGTCGCGGCCTTCCACGCTTGCTGACCTTCGGTCATCTTCGCCGAGGCCCGTTATCCCACCCCGGGGCCGAGCCCCGGACCCCACGACCAGGCGGCTCCACCCCCTGGGCGATGGTGCGGTGTCGGCCTGCCTGATCGTCGTCCTGGCAGGATGGCGGCATGGAACGTGTGCTTGGAATCGGTGGATACTTCATGCGCGCCGCCGACCCGGCGGGTTTGAGCGCGTGGTACCGCGATTTCCTGGGCCTGGACGCCGGTGAGCACGGCCTGTGGCGGCAGGAAGACGGGCCGACGGTGTTCGCGACGTTCGAGTCCGAGACCGACTACTTCGGGTCCCGCGCCCAGCAGACCATGCTCAACTTCCGGGTCCRTGACCTCGACGCGATGCTCGCGCAACTGCGTGCCAAGGGCGCGGACGTGGCCGACGAGACGCAGGACATGGAGGGCGTCGGTCGATTCGGCTGGGTCATCGATCCCGCGGGCAATCGGGTCGAACTGTGGCAGCCCGCCTGACCGCGCGCCTTCGCCGCTGAGGGCGTCATCCTGTGCGCGCCGGGCGTGACCGTGGCTGGCTCGGCGCCATGCTGGAGGTGTGGGCACCCCGATGACGGACGCGGATCTGGTCTTCGCGGGTGGGCCGGTGTTCACGGCCGACGCCGCGCGCACGCGCACGCATGCGGTCGCGGTGCGCGGGGGGCGGATCGTGGCGGTCGGGCGCGGTGCCGAAGCGATGGTCGGGCCGTCGACGGATGTTGTCGACCTGTCCGGGAAACTGCTCGTGCCTGGATTCCAGGATGCCCACGTGCACCCGGTGTGGGGCGGGCTCGACCTGCTGCGGTGTGACCTGCGGTCCGCGGGTGACCGGGTGGGCTACCTGGCCCTGGTCGCCGAGTACGCCCGGACCCACCCGGACGTCGCATGGATCATCGGCGGCGGCTGGGGAATGCCCGCGTTCCCCGGTGGGACTCCGTTGGCGGCCGACCTCGACGCGGTGGTGCCGGACCGGCCCGTGATGTTGATGAATCGCGACGGTCATGGGGCCTGGGTGAACTCGCGGGCGCTCGGGCTCGCGGGCATCGACGCGCGCACACCCGACCCGGCCGACGGGCGGATCGAGCGTGACGCCAGCGGGGTGCCGACCGGGACACTGCACGAAGGCGCGATCTCCCTGGTCAACCGGCTGCTGCCGCCCGTGACCGCCGAGACGATGGTCCAGGCGCTGCTGCGGGGACAGGAGTATCTGCATTCGTTCGGCGTCACCGCCTGGCAGGACGCCATCGTCGGCACGTATGGCAACGCGGGAGACCCCGCGCCGGCGTACCTGGCGTGCGCGACGTCAGGCGAGCTCACCGCGCGGGTGGTGGGTTCGCTGTGGTTCGAGCGAGACCGGGGCGTCGAGCAGCTCGACGACCTGCGTCACCGGCGCGAGACGTATACCCATGGACGGTTCCGCGCGACCAGCGTGAAGATCATGCAGGACGGCGTGCCGGAGAACTTCACCGCCGCGATGCTGGACCCCTACCTGTCGCCATGCGGATGCGGCAACGGCGGCGGCGGCAAGGGCCGCGGCATCACCTTCTTCCCGCGCGAGCTGCTTCTCGAGGCCGTGCCGGCGCTCGACGCCGCGGGCTTCCAGACGCATTTCCACGCCATCGGCGACCGGGCCGTCCGTGACTGCCTGGACGCCGTGGAGGCCGCGATCACGGCGAACGGCCGCGGCGACCTGCGTCATCACATCGCCCACCTGCAGGTCGTCCATCCGGATGACGTGCCGCGTTTCGGGCAGCTGGGGGTCGCGGCGAACCTGCAGTTCCTGTGGGCGGTGCTCCAGGCTCAGATGGCCGAGCTGAACCTGCCCTTCCTCGGCCCTGAGCGGGGCTCGTGGCAGTACCCGTTCCGGCGGCTGCAGGAGACCGGGGCGGTGCTGGCGGCCGGCAGCGACTGGTCGGTCTCGACGCCCAACCCGCTCGCCGCGATCCATGTCGCCGTCAACCGGACTCCCGCGCCGACCGAGGCGGCGCCGAGCGGCGAGCACGAGGTCTTCCTGCCCGAGCAGCGCCTCGATCTGGCGAGCGCGCTGGCCGCCTACACGTCGGGGTCGGCGTGGGTGAACCACCTCGACGACGTCACGGGCACGGTCACCGTCGGCAAGGGAGCGGATCTCGTCGTGCTGGACCGGGATCCGTTCGCCGGCCCGCCGGCCGACATCGGCAACACCCGGGTGCTGCAGACGTTCGTCGCCGGGGCCAGGGTCCACGCCGCGCCCGACGCGTAACCTGGCGGGCTCCCCGTCGCGGGTGGCACCTCCTCCGAGCTCGGCCCGACCTCGGCCCGACCTCGGCGTCCGTCGCGCCGCTTTCCTCGCTTCCGACGACGCCTCCTACATGACCGGCTCCTACCTCGTCGTCGACGGCGGCTGGACCGCCGGCGGCTGACCGGGGCCGGGCCGGGGCGGTCAGGTCACTGCTTGGCGAGTGTCGCCACCACCTGGCTGGTCAGGCCGTTCAGCTCGCCGTCGTCGACCGGTCCCGCCGGACTGACGATGAGAATCACCGACTCGACACGGCCGGCGAAGACGCTGACCAGGTCGACGTTGACCTCAACGTTCTGGCCGTCGGAGTTGACCGCGAGGTCGAGCCGCGTCAGGGCGGTGGCGCCGGTCGGGGGCGTGCCGGCCTGAGCGCTCCTCACCGTCACGGCCGTCGTCTCCCTGTCCCTGTTGGACAGCTGGCTGACGATCGCCTCGCCCACGCAGCCGGGGAAGTCCCGGCGCTGGGTCAACGCTCGGTGCGCCGTGACCGTGTCCGCGCTCGCGAACACCCGCGCGCCGGACTGGATCGTGGTGCCGTCGTCGTCGTCGCTGAAGACGGGGCCGTTCGCGTGGTCGGTGGACGCCGGTCCCAGATCAGAGCTGGACAGGTGCATGCAGGTGGGAACCGGGTCCTCGAAGACGGAACTCTCGGAGGTGTCGGTGTTGTCCTCCATCGAGTAGTCGCCGGTCGCGGGCCCGGCGACGAGGACGTAGTCGGCGGGGCGCAGCGGAGCGGCCGGGGGCGCCGACACGGTCGCGGCGCCGACGACGGCGCTCGCCGGGTCCGGCGAGTCGCCACTCCCGCACGCGGCCAGCGCCATGACGAGCGCCGCCGCCGTCGCGGTGACGCTCACGGCCGCCCGGATAACACGCCCATTCGGGCGGGGTTCGATTTCGTTCCTTGTGGTCATGGGAAAGAAGGCTAGAAACCCGACATAAATTTCACCACAAAGAGCACTGTCGGGTGCGCGACCGATTCTTTACCAATTATTTGAAATCGGGTCTGAAATAGTGTCGGGGTCTGGCCGGGCCACCGGGCTGGTCCACGTGGACGGCCAGCCCGTCGCCCGTCCCGAACTCGGCGGGCGACGGTTCTCGGTCGCCCTCGTCATCCCTGGATCCCTGGATACCTGGATACCCGGCTCGCCCCGGTTCAGGCCTGCCCGTCTACCGGAGGGACCGGGGACCGGGTGAAGTCGCGGTACGCGCGCGACGGGGTGGGGCCGCGCTGTCCCTGGTAGCGGGAGCCGTAGATGGCGGTTCCGTACGGGTGCTCGGCCGGGGACGAGAGGCGGAACAGGCAGAGCTGACCGATCTTCATGCCGGGCCAGAGCTTGATCGGCAGGGTCGCGACGTTGGAGAGCTCCAACGTGACATGGCCGGAGAAGCCCGGATCGATGAAGCCGGCCGTCGAATGGGTGAGGAGGCCGAGCCGGCCGAGGCTGGACTTGCCCTCGAGCCTGCCGGCCAGGTCGTCCGGCAGCGTGATGGCCTCGAGGGTAGAGCCAAGCACGAACTCGCCCGGGTGCAGCACGAACGGCTCATCACCCTCGGGGGAGACGAGCTCGGTCAGGTCCTCCTGCTCGATGGCCGGGTCGATGTGGCTGTACCGATGGTTCTGGAAGACCCGGAACGCCCGGTCGAGGCGCAGGTCGACGCTGCTCGGCTGGATCAGACCCGGGTCGTACGGGTCGAGGCACACGCGGCCGGCGGTGATCTGGGCCCGGATGTCCCGGTCGGACAACAACACGTCCTACAAACTACCTGCCCCGCGCGGCGGGCTCGCGCCCACACCGTGCGGGTGGGCTCGCGGTCCTGGGCGAGGTTCGTCCAGATTGGCGCGGTAGCGACCGGCGCCAGTGGGGTAGACGGCAAGCATGCGTTTGCCGTTCGCGCGGCTGCGGCGCCGCGAAACCGGGGCCGCGGCCGGGTCCCTGCTCGGGCTACCCCCTCACATCGACGCTTGCCTCTTCGATCTCGATGGCGTGCTCACGAGCACGGCGGAGGTCCATGCGAGAGCCTGGAAGGAGATGTTCGACGACTTCCTGGAGAACTGGGCCTCCCGGTCCGGCGACCCGGAGGAACCCTTCGACATCGAGCGGGACTACGAGAGCTACGTGGACGGGTTGCCGAGGCTCGACGGGGTGCGGTCCTTCTTGGCGTCACGCGACATCCACCTGCCCGAGGGCACGGACGGGGACCCGCCGTCAGCCCTCACCGTCCACGCTCTCGGGAACCGCAAGAACATCCTCGTCCTGAACAAGATCGCCGAGGACGGGGTCCAGCCATACCCGGGTTCGCGGCCCTACCTGGAGGCCTGCGCCCGCGCCGGGAAGGCACGGGCGCTCGTCTCGTCCAGCGCGAACGCCGGCGAGGTGGCACGGGCCGCCGGGCTCGCCGACCTGCTGCAGGTGCGGGTCGACGGCCAGACCATCACGGAGCGCAAGCTTGCCGGCAAGCCGGCGCCCGACACGTTCCTCGCCGCGGCCCGGGAGCTGGGCGTGCCACCCGAGCGGGCGGCGGTCTTCGAGGACGCGGAGGCCGGCGTCGCGGCCGGGCGGGCCGGCGGTTTCGGCTACGTCGTCGGGCTCGACCGGGTCGGGCACGGCCACGCGGACGCGCTGCGCGCGCACGGCGCGAACGTGGTGGTCACCGACCTCGGCGACCTGCTCGCCGACGCCTACCCGCCATCACCACCGCCAGCGACGGACGCGGCCGGTGGCCACGGCCGGGGCAGGGCCACGTCGCGGGCCGGACGCGGTCGATGATCGGGGACGCCCGATACACGGTCGACCCGTGGGGGCTGCGCGAGATCGGTCTCAACATGGAAGATCCGGCCCGCGCCGAGTCGTTGTTCGCGCTTTCCAACGGCCATATCGGCCTACGCGCCAACCTTGACGAGGGCGAGCCACACGGCCTGCCCGGTACCTACCTGAACTCGGTGCACGAGCTGCGCCCGCTGCCGTATGCCGAGGCCGGCTACGGCTATCCCGAGTCGGGGCAGACCGTCATCAACGTCACCAACGGCAAGCTGATCCGGCTGATGGTCGACGACGAGCCGCTCGACGTCCGCTATGGCGAACTGCGCTCACACCGGCGTTCGATCGACTTCCGCGACGGAGTGCTGGTACGCGGGGCCGAGTGGGAGTCGCCRGCCGGCCAGGTGATACGGGTGGTCTCCCGGCGGCTCGTCTCGTTCTCCCAGCGAGCGGTCGCGGCGATCTGCTACGAGGTCGAGTCCATCACCGACGCACCGCGGGTGGTCGTGCAGTCCGAGCTGGTGGCCAACGAGACGCTTCCCCCGCACACCGGCGACCCGCGCGCCGCGGCGGTACTCGAGTCCCCGCTCGTGCCGGAGCTGCACTTCGCCCGGGACTGCTCCGTCGAGCTGGTGCACATCACCCAACACAGCAAGATCAGAATCGCCGCGGCGATGGATCACGTCATCGATGGCCCCGGCGCGCTGGGCGTGCAGTCGGAGAGCGAGCCGAACTCGGGGCGGGTGACCGTCACCGGCGTGCTGAAACCAGGGCAGAAGCTGCGGATCGTGAAGTTCATGGCGTATGGCTGGTCGCAGCAGCGGTCGCTGCCCGCCATGCGCGACCAGGCCGCGGCGGCACTCGTCGCGGCCAAGGAGACCGGGTGGGACGGCCTGCTCGACGAGCAGCGCGCCTACCTGGCCGAGTTCTGGCGGCGCTCGGACGTCGAGGTGGAGGGCGACGCCGAGGTTCAGCAGGCCGTCCGGTTCGCGCTGTTCCAACTGTTGCAGGCCGGCGCGCGCGCCGAACGCCGCGCCATCCCGGCGAAGGGGCTGACGGGGCCGGGCTACGACGGCCACGCGTTCTGGGACACCGAGACCTACGTGCTGCCAGTGCTGACCTACACACAGCCGGGAGCGGCGGCCGACGCGCTGCGCTGGCGACATTCCACCTTGAAGCTGGCACAGGAGCGCGCCCAGCTGCTCAACCTGCGCGGCGCCGCTTTCCCGTGGCGCACCATCAGCGGCGCGGAGTGCTCCGGGTACTGGCCGGCCGGTACCGCGGCCTTCCACGTGAACGCCGACATCGCCGACGCCGTCACCCGGTACGTCAACGTCACCGAGGACTATGGCTTCGAGAACGCCGTCGGGCTGGAGCTGCTGGTCGAGACCGCCCGGCTGTGGCGCTCGCTCGGCCATCACGACCTCGACGGCCGGTTCCGGATCGACGGGGTGACCGGGCCCGACGAGTACTCGGCGATCGCGGACAACAACGTCTACACGAACCTGATGGCCCAGCGGAACCTGCGCGCGGCGGCGGACGCGGCCAAACGGCATCCCGACCGGGCGTACGAGTTCGGCGTCGACGCCGAGGAGACCGCCTCCTGGCGGGACGCGGCCGAGGACATGTACATCCCGTACGACGACCACCTGGGTGTCCATCCGCAGTCGGACGGGTTCACCGGCCACGAGATCTGGGACTTCCAGCACACCGCGCAGGACCAGTACCCGTTGCTGCTGCACTTCCCGTACTTCGACCTGTACCGCAAGCAGGTCGTCAAGCAGGCGGACCTGGTGCTCGCCATGCAGCGGTGCGGCGACGCGTTCACCTGCGAGGAGAAGCTGCGCAACTTCGCGTACTACGAGGCGCTGACCGTCCGGGACTCGTCGCTGTCCGCCTCTGTGCAGGGCGTGCTCGCGGCGGAGTGCGGGCATCTGGCGCTCGCGCACGCCTACCTGCGGGAAGCGGCGCTGATGGACCTGCACGACATCGAGCACAACACGTCCGACGGCCTGCACATGGCGTCGCTCGCGGGCGCGTGGATAGTCCTGGTCGAGGGGTTCGGCGGGCTGCGCGACCAGGGCAGCGTCCTCGGTTTCGCCCCGCGCCTGTCCGAGGGCCTTTCCCGACTGTCCTTCGGCGTGTGCGTGCGCGGCCGCCACCTTCGCGTAGAGGTCCACCGCACGTCGGCGACCTACACCGTCCAGGACGGTGAGGGCATCACCCTCACCCACCACGGCGAGTCCTTCCGCCTGGAACCGGACAAGCCGGCCACCTTCCCGATTCCGCCCATCGGCCCCACCGAGCAGCCCCATCAGCCCGCGGGCCGTGAGCCGCTCTTCTTCCACCGCCCAGGTACCACCGAGGAGGACTGACGGCGCCGCCGTCAGCCCAGAAGTTCCCAGAAGTTCAAGAAGCGCCCGCGAAATGCGAGCCGTTCGCGCGGTTCTCGCGGATAAACCCCAAAACGGCCGGTGTCATTGACCTGACAGCGTTTCGACACCCCACGTTTTACTGATCGCCCGCCCCGCGCGCCCTAGACTCGCCAGCGACGTTCCCGGCCGATTATGAGGGAAGTCGTCACGCCGACATAAAGACCGGAAATTTTCCGGTCTAATCCGTCGAAAGCGAGTCAGAAAATGCGCCATTTCTGCATGTTCGTTCCCCCGCACATGCTCGACAACATATCCCGTGTCCACGCGCGGGAGGGTCTCGCTCCGACGCCGGCACAGCGGTCGGCCGCGATCTCCGCGCAGGTGCGKCGCACACGGGAGAACGCCGCGCCGCTCACCCTGGCGGCCGCGCCGGCGGCACCCGTGACTGGCCCGAAGGGYCTGACCATCCCCGCGACCGGATCCGCCGGCCGGCTCATCTACGACGATCAGCATCAGGAGAAGTTCGACGTCCAGCTGGTCCGCGGCGACGGGGACCCGACCGTCCGTGACGAGTCCGCCAACCACGCCTATGACGACCTGGGTCTCGTCCGCGAGTTCTACAAGGAGAAGCTCGGGCGTAACTCCATCGACAACGCGGGTCTGAACATCGTCGCCAACGTCAACTACGGCGACCACTTCGACAACGCGTTCTGGGACGGCACGCGCATGGTCTTCGGCAACGGCGACGATGTCATCTTCAAAAACTTCACCCGGGACATCAGCGTGCCCGCGCACGAGCTCACCCATGGCGTCACGCAGTACACGTCGGCGCTCAACTACTCGAACGACCAGAGCGGAGCGCTCAACGAGTCGTTCAGCGACATGATCGGCACGGCCATCGACGCCTGGGCGAACAAGCGGGATGCCGACACGCACACCTGGCTCATCRGCGCGGAGATCATGGCCGACGACCTCTACGGCGAAGCGCTGCGGAACATGGCCGAGCCCGGAACCGCGTACGACAACCCGACTCTCGGCAGAGACCCGCAGCCCCGGGACATGAGCGGCTACCACGACGACGACCCGCACATCATGTCGGGCATCCCGAACCGGTGGTTCTACCTGATCTGCAAGGAGATCGGAATGGACGCCGGAACCGTCATCATGTACCAGACGCTCCAGAACCTGTGGCCCACCGCCCTGTTCAAGGACGCCGCCATCGTGGCCGCCGCCCAGGCCCGCATCCTCGCCGAGAACAAGCAGGTCCCCGCCGAGTCCGCCCAGGTCGTCCGCTCCGCCGCCCGTCAGCAGGGCTTTTGGTAGCGCCCACCTTGATCACCGCCAGCGTGTCACCAGCGTCGCGATCTCGCCGCATCCACGACGATGGCGACACGGACGCGGCGATCTCCCGGTTTCAAGCTCGGTCAGATGTCGTGCCGCCGTCGACGGCGGCACGACATCTGACCGAGCTGGGCTGCCCCGGGGTCAGCCGACGGGTGCGGGCTCCGTCCCGTCGCCGGTGGTGGCCGGAGCGGCGGGCGCCGCCAGGGAGCGGGCGAGGAGCTGGGAGACGTCGAGGACCTCGACGGTCTCCTTCGCCTTGCCCGCGAGCTTCTGCTCCGTCACCGCGTCGGACAGCATGACGATGCAGAACGGGCACGCGGTCGACACGACGTCCGGGTCGAGGCCGAGGGCCTCCTCCACCCGGTTCGTGTTGACCCGGGTGCCGATCTTCTCCTCCATCCACATCCGCGCGCCGCCGGCGCCGCAGCAGAAGCCGCGGTCCTTGCAGCGGTGCATCTCCTGGCCACGGAGGCCCGGAATGGCCTCGAGGATCTCCCGCGGCGGGGTGTAGACCTTGTTGTGCCGGCCGAGGAAGCACGGGTCGTGGTACGTCACCGACGACTCGACCGGCGTCAGCGGCACGAGCTTCTTCTCCTCGACGAGCTTGCCGAGCAGCTGGGTGTGGTGGATGACCTCCCAGTTGCCGCCGAGCGCCGAGTACTCCTTCGACAGGCTGTTGAAGCAGTGCGGGCAGGTCGCGACGATCTTCTTGACGCCCGTGGAGTTCAGCAGCTCGATGTTGGCCTTGGCCATCTCCTGGAACAGGTACTCGTTGCCGAGGCGGCGCGCCGGGTCGCCGGTGCAGGACTCCTGCGACCCGAGGATCGCGAACGAGACACCGGCCATGTCGAGCAGCTCGACGAAGGCGCGGGAGACCTTCTTCGCCCGGTCCTCGATGGCGCCGGCGCAGCCGACCCAGAAGAGGTACTCGACGTCCTCCGGGATCTGCTCACCCTCACCGATGACCTTGACCTCGAAGGACAGGCCATCGGTCCACTCGGTGCGGCTGCGCGGCGAGACGCCCCACGGGTTGCCGTTGTTCTCCAGGTTGCGCAGCATCACACCGGCTTCCGAGGGGAAGGCCGACTCGATCATCACCTGGTAGCGGCGCATGTCGACGATGTGGTCGACATGCTCGATGTCCACCGGGCACTGCTCGACACACGCGCCGCAGTTCGTGCACGACCAGAGGACGTCGGGATCGATGACCCCGCCCTCTTCCTCCGTGCCGACGAGCGGGCGCTCCGCCTGGGCCTTGCCTGGCTCGGGAACCCGACCGAAGCCGGACTCGGGCACGTGGTGGACCGTGTGCTCCTCGGACGCGTCCTCGGCGACGCCGGTGACGGCCTTCTTCTCCGCGAGCTTCTCCGCGGCCGCGTCGCGCTCCTCGGCGGTGCTCCCGGCCAGCAGGTACGGGGCCTTCGCGAACAGATGGTCGCGCAGGTCCATGATGAGCAGCTTCGGGGACAGCGGCTTCCCGGTGTTCCAGGCCGGGCACTGGCTCTGGCAGCGGCCGCACTCGGTGCAGGTCGAGAAGTCGAGCATCGCCTTCCAGGAGAAGTCCTCGACCTTGCCCGCACCGATGATCGGCTCGTCCTCCTCCATCAGCGTCTCGATGTCGGGCGTGGTGCCGAGCRCACCGAGCGCCTTCGGCTCCCGCTTGAGGATGACGTTGATCGGCGCCAGGAAGATGTGCAGGTGCTTGGAGTAGGCGACCAGCACGAGGAAGCCCATGATGACGGCGAGGTTGAGCAGCAGGAACGCCGTCTCGATGCCCTCGTTCACGTCGTGCGAGAGGCCGGAGAAGGCGCGGCTGACGGCGTAGGAGGCGAAGGCCCACTTTGTCTGGCCCTGCGGCAGGTTGCCGGTGTTCCACTGGGCGCCGCGGCAGATCAGCAGGGTGATGATGACCGCGCTGATCATGCCGATGATGACCCAGGCCGGGCCGAGGTGCGAGCCGTAGAAGCGCGACCTGCGCTCCAGGCGCTTCGGGGCCCGCTGGATCCGGATGATCGTGAAGGTGAGCAGGCCGGCCAGGACGGCGACGGCGAAGAAGTCCTCGAGGAACCCGATGCCGGCCCAGTGCCCGAACAGCGGGATGTGGAAGTTGTCGTCGAACAGGCCGCCGAACGCCTCGATGATCGTCAGGATCAGGACGGTGAAGCCCCAGAACGTGAAGGCGTGCGCGAGCCCGGGCACCGACCACTTCAGCAGCTTGCGCTGGCCGCCGACCTCGCTGATCTCGCTCCAGATCCGGGTCGGAAGGTCGTCAAGGCGACCCTGGGCCGGCTGCCCGGTTCGGATCAGCTTGAACAGCCAGAAGAATCGCCTTCCGGCCACCGCAAGGGCGATCAGCGTGATCGCCCCACCGATCGCGATTCTCACTAGCTCCTCCTATGGCTCCGGGAACGGGCCGTAGCCTACTCGTACTGCTCGGTAACTTGTGTTCCAGAGTGTCCCGCGCCACCAGCCGCTCACCGCGCGGCCACCCCGCTATCCCCGACCCTGCCACGCCGTGGTCCGTCCGGCACGAGTTCCCTTCCCGGCCGATCGGGACCTAGTCCCATGTGTGAGGGCGCTCCKCGCCCGACGGGCGGAAACAGGAGAAGGGCGCCTGCCCCCCCTTCTCCTGTTCCGCCACGCCACCCCTCGGCCCGCTGCTACGCTCGGTGGCACAGAAGTCCCGAAATCAGCACTCTCTGCACTGACCGTCCCACCCTGGCCACGTGGCGCGTCTGACCGTCAACGGCACCGGGCCGTCGGCGTGCGGGCCGCCGGGTCGTGGTCCGCCGTGAACCGGGGCCAGTCGCCCACGGTCGCGGCTCGCGCGACGCCGCGCCCTCGGAGCGCCTGCCGGATCAGCGATCTGGTAGGTCCGGGTCAGCATCGGGGCGGCGGCGACTCAGGGAGAGGCTGCGATTCAGGGAGGGAACGGGGCCATGGTCGCTGACCGGTGCCAAGCTGGCCGGCAGCCAGCCGGCACGACCGCCGGCCCTGGTGGCGATAGCCTTCGGCGCGGCGACACCTCGACTCTTGGCGCACCTTGTTCCTGCCAGATGAGGCTTGTGCGCGCAGTTCCACGGGCCGCAAGATGAACCACGCCAGCGGCGTGCTGTTCGGCTGCGTGCTGCCCGGCCATGTGGTGCCGGGCGCCGACGCGCGTTCCAACTCCGTTGAACACCCCTGCTGAACACCCCTGCGAACCACGGTGGGCACGATGGCGACGATCACCAGGGCGGCGACGGCGAACACGACCGGGCGCCCCGGTCAGTTCCTCTATTCCGAATATCGACGTGCCCGCGAGCATCGGGCACTGGTGCGGCGCGACCGGCTCGGCCGGGTCCTGCCGCGCTCGCTGGCCAAATCCGTACCGGTCGCCCTGCTGGTCAGCCTGGTGTTGGCGTTCGGCGTCGGCCTGCCCGGTGGCTTCGCGTTCGGCGTCTTCGTACTGATCGTCCTCGGATGGAGCGCGGTCATCGTCCTGTCCGCRTTCGGCGGTGACAGCGAGAGCGAGTCTCTGCGCCTGAGCGCCGAGGCGGAACGCAAGACGGCACGGGCCCTTGCCCGGCTGCGCCGGCACGGCTGGGTGGTCATGCACGACATGCGGGTGCCAAGCGCCGACGCGGTCGTCGGCCACCTGCTCGTCGGCCCCGCCGGTGTGCTGATCCTCGGCAGCGAGGCCGGCAAGGGCGTCGTCCGGTACACCAAGAAGATCGCCAGCATCGACGGCGATCCGCTCACCGGGGCGATCGAACGGGCGTCCTTCCTCGCCGAGCAGATMAAGACCGAGCTGCGCGCCGAGGTCCCGCTGGTGAAGATCCCGGTGCACCCGGTCCTGGTGATGGCCGAGGCCGACGTGCTGTGGAAGGACGGCGCGGTCAACGGGGTCACGATCATCAGCATCCGCTCGATCGTCGACTGGGCCCGTGGCCGGCCGCGCCGGCTCAACCCGGCCGAGGTCAAGCAGGTCGTGGCGGCCGCGCRCACGCTGTTCCCCGCGTTCATCGACAACGGGTCCATCGAGCAGGTCACGCTGCACCGCGACCAGTGGCTGATGCTGATGGACACGCTGCACACCATCCGGGAACGCGACGGCGACGCCTCCGACCTGCTCGACCGGCTGGCCTCACTGGAGGCGCAGTTGTCCCGCCAGGCCGACGGCTTCACCAGGACTGGTATCGCCCCTGGCGGGGACGAGCTCGACGGCGGCCTGAGCCTGCTCGACGACGACTCCGGCGCGTACGACATCGGTATCAGCACCACCGACGACACCTCGTCCCCGCGCCCCCACGCCACCGAGCAGTCGGACGGGATCGTCTCGCCGCTGCGGTCCGCCAGGCGAGCCCGTACCCCCCGGCCACCCACCGGCCGGCGAAGCCTCGCCACCGTCCGTCCCGAGCAGGAGCCGCCCGCTCCTCAGAAGGGCTCGGACACCACCAAGGGGTAGGCCAGTCTCGGCCCTGGGTCCTCGGGCTCCGGACTCCCAGCGGTCCGGAGCCCCTCAGCGATCCGGTCTCCCAGCGGTCCGGACTCCCAGCGGTCCGGACTCCCAGCGATCCGGACTCCCAGCGATCCGGACTCTCATCGGTCCAGGGCTCTGAGCCCTACGACGGCGCGCGGCCACTCCGGCCGCGCGCCGTCGCGCGTCTGGCGGGCCGGGTCCGCCAGGTCGGCGGGCCGGGAAGAGAAGTCGACTCCGTAAGGTTGAGCCGATATGACTCAGCTTCGACGAGCTATTCTGGCTACGCCGATCCTGAGTCATCTACACTCAACCCACCTGACCCGAGTGGCTCACCGTGTTAGCTGACACCCAGTCGGCTTCGACGGCCGCGGCTCCCAACCGGGCGCGGCTCCGGGCCCTCGCCGCGGGCGGCTCGACCGCCCGAGGCACCCGGCGTCGGGCCACGCCCGGTCAGGGACTCGGCCGCCCAAGGGCCTCGTCCGCGGAYGGCAAGTACAACAGCACACTTAACGGCGGCTCCGCACACGGCACGACCTCCGAGATCGTCTTTTCTGATCCGGCAGGAACTCCGTGCGGCGGTGCCATCAGATCGAGAGGCACACAGACATGGCACGAGCGGTCGGTATCGACCTCGGCACCACGAACTCCGTCGTGAGCGTGCTTGAGGGTGGTGAGCCAACGGTCATCGCGAACGCCGAGGGCTCGCGCACGACCCCGTCGGTCRTGGCCTTCGCGAAGAACGGCGAGGTCCTGGTCGGCGAGGTCGCCAAGCGGCAGGCGGTCACGAACGTTGAGCGCACCATCCGGTCGGTCAAGCGCCACATGGGCACCAGCTGGAAGATGAAGGTCGACACCAAGGACTTCACGCCCCAGCAGATCAGCGCCTTCATCCTGCAGAAGCTCAAGCGGGACGCCGAGGCCTACCTCGGCGACACCATCACCGACGCGGTCATCACCGTCCCGGCGTACTTCGACGACGCCCAGCGGCAGGCGACCAAGGAGGCGGGCGAGATCGCCGGCCTCAACGTCATGCGGATCGTGAACGAGCCGACCGCGGCCGCCCTCGCCTACGGTCTGGACAAGGGCGAGAAGGAGCAGACGATCCTGGTCTTCGACCTCGGCGGCGGCACGTTCGACGTGTCCCTGCTGGAGATCGGCGACGGCGTCGTGGAGGTCAAGGCCACCCACGGCGACACCCACCTCGGCGGTGACGACTGGGACCAGCGGGTCACCGACCACCTGATCAAGACCTTCCAGGGCCAGCACGGCGTCGACCTCGGCAAGGACAAGATGGCCCTGCAGCGGCTGCGCGAGGCCGCGGAGAAGGCCAAGATCGAGCTGTCGCAGTCGACGCAGACCTCGATCAACCTGCCCTACATCACCGCTTCGGCCGAGGGCCCGCTGCACCTGGACCTGACGCTGACCCGGGCCGAGTTCCAGCGGATGACCCAGGACCTGATCGATCGCTGCAAGATCCCGTTCCAGCAGGCGGTCAAGGACGCCGGGATCAAGGTCAGCCAGATCGACCACGTCGTGCTCGTCGGCGGCTCCACCCGGATGCCGGCCGTCGTCGACGTCGTCCGCGAGCTGACCGGCGGCAAGGAGCCGAACAAGGGCGTCAACCCGGACGAGGYCGTCGCCGTCGGCGCCAGCCTGCAGGCCGGCGTGCTCAAGGGCGAGGTCAAGGACGTCCTGCTGCTCGACGTCACCCCGCTGTCGCTTGGGATCGAGACCAAGGGCGGCATCATGACCAAGCTGATCGAGCGCAACACCRCGATCCCGACGAAGCGCTCGGAGATCTTCACGACGGCCGAGGACAGCCAGCCGTCCGTGCAGATCCAGGTCTTCCAGGGCGAGCGCGAGATGGCGGTCTACAACAAGAAGCTCGGCATGTTCGAGCTCACCGGCCTGCCGCCGGCGCCGCGCAACGTGCCGCAGATCGAGGTCACCTTCGACATCGACGCGAACGGCATCGTGCACGTCTCGGCGAAGGACCTCGGCACCGGCAAGGAGCAGTCGATGACGATCACCGGCGGCTCCGCGCTGCCGAAGGACGACATCGAGACGATGATCCGCGACGCCGAGCAGTACGCGGAGGAGGACCGCGCCCGCCGCGAGGAGGCCGAGACCCGCAACCAGGGTGAGTCGCTGGTCTACTCGACCGAGCGGTTCCTGGCCGAGAACGGTGACAAGATCGACGCCACCATCAAGACCGACGTCGAGGAGAAGCTGGCGACGCTGCGCGGGGCCGTCGCGGGCACCGACATCGCCGCGATCCGGACGGCGACCGAGGAGCTCGGCAAGGCCAGCACCGCGATGGGCCAGTCGATGTACGAGCAGGCCCAGGCGAGCGGGGCGGCCGGCGGCCCGTCGGCGGCCGGCGCGCCGGCGGCCGACGACGACGTGGTGGACGCCGAGATCGTCGACGAGGAGGGCAAGCAGTGAGCTCTGCCCACGACGCGGGCCGGGCCTCGGGCCGAGACGAGGAGCCTCCTGTCGTGGTCCGGGACCGTCGGCGCATCGACCCCAACAGCGGGGAGATCCGTCCCCAGGCGGCGGGCACGGGCGGCGCGGGCACCGGTCCCTCAGCGGCGGCCTCCGCCGCCGGCGGGGCTGGCACGCCCGGTCCGGACGCCGAGACCCTGGCGCTGGTCGACTCGTTGAACGCCGCGGTGCGGGAGCGCACCGCGGACCTGCAGCGGCTGAAGGCCGAATACGACAACTACCGGCGCCGCGTGGAGCGGGACCGCCAGCTGATCGCCGAGCAGGCGACCGGCCGGGTGCTCGGCGCGATACTGCCCACCCTCGACGACATCGGTCGCGCCCGTGACCACGGCGATCTGGAGGGGCCCTTCAAGGCGGTGGCCGAGTCGCTCGAGACCGCGCTGGAGGGGGTCGGGCTGGAGCGGTTCGGCGCCGCCGGCGACGAGTTCGACCCGCTGCAGCACGAGGCGCTGATGCACTCGTACCGCGGCGACGTGAGCTCGCCGACCTGCGTCGAGGTCTTCCGGGCCGGCTACTCGTACGGCGGCCGGGTCCTGCGGGTGGCACAGGTCGCCGTGGCCGAGCCGGTCGACGAACCCGAGACGCCGGCCGAGCCGGCGGCCGCGGACGCGGCGGACGCGCCGCCACCTGACGACACGGGCAGCGTTCCGGGTCCGGGGGGCGGCGGCCCCAGCGTTGACAGGTGAGAGAGATCGGGCAGCCCGCGCCCTCGGCCTCTCCGGAGCCCCGGGGTTCCCGCCGGACCGGCCACGCCGGTCCGGCGGGTCTGCCGGTAGGTACAGGTCGGGCGTGGGGCGTCCGACGACGGGGCGCCCCGCGCCCCGTCTCATGAAGAGAGGAGGGGCGCCGTGAGTGTTCGCGACATGGTCGAGAAGGACTACTACGCCGCTCTCGGCGTTCCCAAGGACGCGCCGGCTGCGGACATCAAGAAGGCGTACCGCAAGCTCGCCCGCGAGCTGCACCCGGACAAGAACCCGGGAGACGCCAAGGCCGAGGCGCGCTTCAAGGAGATCTCCGAAGCCTACGACGTCCTCTCCGACGAGCGCCGCCGCCGCGAGTACGACGAGGCCAGGGCACTGTTCCAGTCCGGCCGTTTCCCCGGCGGCTCAGGCGGCCCCAACCCGGGCGGCTCCGGCTTCGGCGGCTCGGGTGGCTTCGGCGGCCCCGGCGGCTTCGGCGCCCAGGGCGGGGTGAACCTCGACGACCTGCTCGGCGGCTTCGGCGACATGTTCCAGCGGTCCTCGCAGGGCCGCGGGCCGCGCCGGGGCACCGACATCGAGGCCGAGGTCACGATCTCGTTCGAGAAGTCGTTGACCGGCCTGGAGGCGACGGTCCGCATCCCGGGCGCCGCGACCTGCGCGACCTGCAACGGTGTCGGCTCCCGGCCGGGGACGATGCCGCGGACCTGCCCGGTCTGCCGCGGGCTCGGCGTGATCTCCCGCTCGCAGGGCGGGTTCGCGCTCTCCGAGCCGTGCCGGGAGTGCCGGGGCGTCGGCCAGATCATCGAACACCCGTGCCCGGACTGCCACGGCAGTGGACGTCGGGCCCGGGAGCAGCGGATCCGGATCCCCGCCGGCGTCGCCGACGCCCAGCGGCTGAAGGTCCGGGGTCGCGGCAGCCCGGGCGAGCGCGGCGGCAGCCCGGGCGACCTCGAGGTGACCGTGCACGTCCAGCCCCATCCGGTCTTCGGCCGCGAGGGCCCGAACCTGACCATCACGCTGCCGATCACCTTCTCCGAGGCGACGCTGGGGGCGTCGGTCAAGGTGCCCACGCTGGACGGCGCGCCGCTGACCGTGAAGGTGCCGCCCGGCACCTCCAGCGGGCGGCGGCTGCGGGCCAAGGGACGCGGCGTGCCGAAGACGGACGGCGGTCACGGCGACCTGATCGTCACCGTCGAGGTGACGGTCCCGAAGCCCAGCGATCTGTCCCCGAAGGCCAGGACCGCTCTGCAGGAGTTCGCGCTGGCACACCCCGGTGACCCGCGTGAGGCCCTTCTCGAGCAGTTCGGCCAGATCTGACCGGCGGCCGAGCAGGCCGCGACGCATGGGTGGTGCCCACGGGGGTGGGCACGGCCAGGTGATTTTTGCCAGTCCCCGGGGGAGGCACTTCGGTCGACGGCGCCCGTCGACCAGGGGGAAGTGAGGCAGGCAGATGAACTCACGAGCGCACCGCACCTCCGACCCGCCGACGCCCGGTGTCCCTGGACACCACGCGACCGGCGGGGACGAGACCGGCACGGACGGCCCTGGCGCGGCCGGCCGCCGGGGCGGCAGGGGTGCCGGGCGTCAACGCTTCCACGGTGGTACCGCTGCCCATGGCGGACCGCGGTCCGGCTCGGTATCCGGTGGCCCACCGACAGACCGCGTGGCCGCCGAGCGGCCGCCCTATCCGCTGGCGGGCATTCCCGGCCCGGCGCACGACGACGRCGCGCCGGTGTACGTGATCTCGATCGCGGCCGAGCTCGCGGGCATGCACCCGCAGACGCTGCGGTCCTACGACCGGCTCGGCCTGGTCACTCCGGGACGGACCGCCGGGCGCGGCCGGCGCTACTCCGCACGCGATGTCGCGCTGCTGCGCGAGGTCCAGCGGCTCTCCCAGGAGGAGGGCGTCAACCTGGAGGGCATTCGCCAGATCCTCCGGCTCGGCTCCCAGGTGCTCGCGTTGCAGGCCGAGGTCCGCCAGCTACACGAGGAACTGGCGAAGACGCGGATCGAGGCCGACCGCCGCGTCGCGGAGGCGCACGCCAGCCACCGCCGCGACCTGGTCCCGGTGGACCGCGGCGCGATCGTCGTCTGGCGCCCCGGCCCCCGCCGCTAGGCCGCATCAGATCACTGGTCATTCCCGCCAGCGGAACACCAGCTCACTCCACAACGTTGAGCCGGGTAGAGTCAAGTATGTTTAGTAAACAACACGCCGGACATACGAGTGCCAACGTACGGTGACGCGAGGCGACAGGTGACCAGGCGAGCGCGGAGGCATGCCTCCGCGGAGGCCTGACCCACGAGCGAAGCGACGTGGCCCCAGTCGGATGGCTCGGATTGGGCTGGGCGAGGTGCGACGGCGGGTGACCGTGCTGGGCGCGGAGGCCCGGCCACGGGGCGAGGCGAAGTGGCCTGCGGATGGGCTGGGCTTGGATTTGGTGACGTGCAGCGGCGGGTGACCGTGAGCGGAGGAGGACGGCGCGCGGAGGTCCCGTGGGAGCGAAGCGAGTACGGGGCCGTAGCGCGCCGCCCGCACGGAGCGAACCAGAGACACAGGAGAAACAGATGAACGCTGACCGGCTGACCGCCCGCTCCCAGGAGGCGCTGTCCTCCGCCATCGCCCGTGCCACCGGCGACGGTTCGCCGCTCGTCGACCCGCTGCATCTGCTCACCGCGCTGCTCGCACAGCAGGACGGCGTCGCGAGCGCGCTGGTCGCCGCGGCCGACGCGCCCGTCGACACGGTCCGCCAGCGAGCCGAGAGCGCGGTCAGCCGGCTGCCGCACGCCACCGGCGCGAGCGTCTCGCCCCCGCAGCTGTCCCGCCAGCTGATCACCGTGCTCGACAACGCCGAGCGTCAGGCCGCCCGCCTGGGCGACGAGTACACCTCGGTCGAGCACCTGGTGGTCGCGCTGGCGGAGGAGGGCGGTGAGGCGGGGCGTGTTCTCGTCTCCGCCGGGGCCACGGCCGACACGCTGCGCGGCGCCGTCGAGAAGGTCCGCGGCGGCGCCCGCCGGGTGACCAGCCGCGACCCGGAGGGCTCCTACCGCGCCCTGGAGAAGTACTCCCTGGACCTGACCGAGCGCGCCCGCGCCGGCAAACTCGACCCGGTCGTCGGCCGGGACGCCGAGATCCGCCGGGTCATCCAGGTGCTCTCGCGGCGGACCAAGAACAACCCGGTGCTCATCGGCGAGCCGGGCGTCGGCAAGACCGCGATCGTCGAGGGCCTCGCGCTGCGCGTGGTCGCCGGCGACGTGCCCGAGTCGCTGCGCGGCCGGCGGATCGTCTCGCTCGACCTGAGCTCGATGGTGGCCGGCTCGAAGCTGCGCGGCGAGTTCGAGGAGCGGCTGACGTCGGTTCTCAACGAGATCCGCGAGGCCGAGGGCCAGATCATCACCTTCATCGACGAGCTGCACACCGTCGTGGGCGCCGGCGCCGCCGAGGGGTCGATGGACGCCGGCAACATGCTCAAGCCCATGCTCGCCCGCGGCGAGCTGCGCATGATCGGTGCGACCACCCTCGACGAGTACCGCACCCGGATCGAGAAGGACCCGGCGCTGGAGCGCCGCTTCCAGCCGGTCCTGGTGGGTGAGCCGTCGGTGGAGGACACCATCGGCATCCTGCGCGGCCTCAAGGAGCGTTACGAGGTCCACCACGGAGTGCGGATCACGGACGCCGCCGTGGTCGCCGCCGCCGCCCTGTCCGACCGGTACGTCACCGCGCGCTTCCTGCCGGACAAGGCGATCGACCTGGTCGACGAGGCCGCGTCCCGGCTTCGGATGGAGCTCGACAGCCGGCCGGTCGCCATCGACGAGCTCGAGCGGGCGGTGCGCCGCCTCGAGATCGAGGAGATGGCGCTGACCAAGGAGAGTGACGACGCCTCCAAGGCCCGGCTCGACCGGCTGCGCCGCGAGCTGAGCGGCAAGAAGGAGGAGCTCTCCGCGCTGACCTCCCGCTGGCAGCGGGAGAAGAACGCCATCGGCGAGGTGCAGAAGGTCAAGGAGGAGCTGGAGAACGCCCGGCGGGAGACCGAGATCGCCGAGCGCGACCTCGACCTCGCGCGTGCCGGCGAGCTGCGGTACGGCACCATCCCGGCGCTGGAGAAGCGGCTCGCGGAGGCCACCGGGGCGCTGGGTGGAAAGACGGACGGCGCTGGGACCGGCGCGGCGGGCAGCGAGCCGATGCTCAACGAGGAGGTCGGGCCGGACGACGTCGCGGAGGTGGTCGCGAGCTGGACCGGCATCCCCGCCGGCCGGATGCTCGAGGGCGAGACGGCCAAGCTGCTGCGGATGGAGGACGAGCTGCACGCCCGGGTGATCGGGCAGGACGCCGCCGTGCGGGCCGTCTCGGACGCGGTGCGCCGCGCCCGTGCCGGCATCTCCGACCCGGACCGGCCGACCGGCTCGTTCCTGTTCCTCGGCCCGACGGGCGTCGGCAAGACCGAGCTCGCGAAGGCGCTCGCGGACTTCCTGTTCGACGACGACCGCGCGGTGGTGCGCATCGACATGTCGGAGTACGCCGAGAAGCACTCGGTGGCCCGGCTGATCGGCGCTCCGCCCKGCTACGTCGGCTTCGAGTCCGGCGGCCAACTGACCGAGGCGATCCGGCGCCGGCCGTACAGCGTGATCCTGCTCGACGAGGTCGAGAAGGCCCATCCGGACGTCTTCGACGTGCTGCTGCAGGTACTCGACGACGGCCGGCTGACCGACGGCCAGGGCCGCACCGTCGACTTCCGCAACACGATCCTCGTGCTCACGTCCAACCTGGGCTCGCAGTACATCGCCGACCCGACGCTGTCACCGGAGACCAGGGCGAACATGGTCCAGATGGCGGTGCGCGAGGCGTTCAAGCCGGAGTTCGTCAACCGGCTCGACGCGGTGCTCATCTTCGACCAGCTCGACAAGGAGAACCTCACCAGGATCGTCGACCTGCAGCTCGACCGGCTGCGCAGGCGGCTGACCGACCGGCGGATCACGCTGACGGTCAGCGACGCCGCCAAGGGCTGGCTCGCGGACGAGGGCAACGACCCCGTCTACGGCGCCCGCCCGCTGCGCCGGCTGGTGCAGACCGCGATCGGCGATCAGCTGGCGCGCGAGCTGCTGGGCGGCCAGGTGCACGACGGCGACGAGGTCGTCGTCGACGTGGCCGCCGACGGCCGTGGCCTGACGGTCCACCCGGCGGTCACGACGGGAGCGTCCGGAACGTCCGGAAAGACTCTCTGACCGGGCAGGCCCGGTCGCGGGCTGGCCCGAGACGGCCGCGGGCCGGTGGGACGACGCTGTCCCACCGGCCCGTGAGCGTCGGCGTCGTTGCCGGCGCAGGTCCACCATCACCCGCGTCATTCCCCGCGTCGCGTCGCCCCGCGCCACCCCGCGTCGTCGCCGGGTAGCTTGATCGCCGGGTACCGCGCCCTATTGCTGGGCGACCTTCTGCTCCACCTGCGACGTCAGGGCGGTCAGGGTGGTCTCGTCGATCGGCTCGAACGGGTTCACGACGAAGATCGCGGTCTCCACGCGACCGGTGAAAATGATCACCATGTCGCAGTACATCATGATCTCCTGGCCGTCCGAATAGGTGTCCAGGACGATCTGGAYACGGTCGGTCGCTCCGGCCGGTGGCTGCGCGGTCTGCGTGTGCGTCAGGGTCGCCGCGAAGTCGTCCGAGTCCGTCTCGTCGACGAGCGCCTTGCCCCAGCAGCCCGGGAACAGGTCGTTCCGGATGAGCTCGCGGTGCGCGGCGACGGTGTCGACCGCCGCGAACACCGAGGCGAACGAGCGGATGTTCGTGCCGACCTCGTCGTCGGTGAACACCGGGCCGTTGGCGTGATCGGTGGCGACCGGGCCGAGATCGGCCTGGGTCAGCTGGAGGCACTCGGCGACCGGGCCGCCGACGATCGAGTTCTCACCCTGGTCGGGGTCCGGCTCCATCGTGTAGCCGCTGGTCGCCGGGCCCGCGCCGAGAGCGAAGTCGGCCGCGCGCAGCGGAGCCCGCGACGGCGTGGCGGCGGCCGTCGGCACCGCGCTGGCGGACGCGCCGGCGCTGGCCGGGGTGACCACCGAGGGATCGCCGCCCTGGCACGCGGCCAGGGTGGTCGCGAGCACCGCCGCGGCGGCGGTCAGCGCGACCGGAATAAAACGCCGCCCCTTACGGTGGCGGCCACTCATAACCGCTGTGTTCATGCCATTAAAGGTAATGGCGTCGACGAGAAAACCGACCCTTTTCTGTTGTCGCTCGCCCGACGCCGGTGTCAGCACCTGGACATGGCCGTCCGCCCTTCGCCATGAATTGATTGATCGTCGAGATTCGGCAGGTCAGGGCGCGGGAGCCGGTTTTCCTCCTACCTCCCGAAGCCAATACCTGGAAGAAATTCGGCGACCCGACAATGGTGCCACCACGAATACCCGGCACCAGTCACCACGAGTTCGACGCGGTCCCCCGCCAGTATCGGCCGTCCGGGGTGCTTCCACCGGAACCAGCCACTATGGTCGGGCCATGCCCGCTATCAAGGTGTCCGCCGAGGTACAGGACGCGCTCGCCGACGGACGGGCGGTGGTGGCGCTGGAGTCGACGCTGCTCGCGCATGGGCTCCCGGCGCCGCGGAACCGGGAGGTCGGCGGCGAGCTGGAGGAGCTGGTCCGCGCGGGCGGGGCGGTACCGGCGACCGTCGCCGTGCTCGACGGCGTACCGACCGTCGGGCTCGACACCGCCGGCCTGGAGCGGATCACCGCCGACGGGTCCGAGGTGCTGAAACTGTCGGTGCGTGACCTCGCCCCGGCGGGCGCCCTCGGACGGACGGGCGCGACCACGGTCGCCTCGACGGCCTGGCTCGCGGCGCGGGTCGGGGTCAGGGTGTTCGCGACCGGCGGCCTCGGCGGGGTGCACCGCGCCGCGGGCGCCGAGGCCGGCGGCGACCAGGCCGGTGGCCGTGACGCCGGCGAGGGCGCCGGTCACAACGCCGGCGGGGGCGAGGCTGGTGGGAGATCGGGCAAGGCCCTCGGCCGATCGGCGGGGGCCGGCGACGACGGGCCGCCCAACGGGCTTGGCGCCGTCAGCTACGACGAGTCAGCGGACCTGCCGACGCTGGCCGCGACCCCGATCACCGTCGTCTGCGCCGGGGTGAAGTCCATCCTGGACGTCGGCGCGACCCTGGAACGGCTGGAGACGCTGGGCGTCACCGTTCTCGGCTGGCGGACGGACGACTTCCCCGGCTTCTACCTACCAAGCTCCGGCCACCCACTGGACTGGCGGGTCGACGACGCCGAACAGGTGAGCGCCGTGATGGCCGCCGCCGACCGGCTAGGCGCGTCAAGCGCGGTCGTGGTCGCGAACCCGGTCGCCGAGGCCGACGCGCTGGACCGCGAGCTGCATGACCGGGTACTCACCGACGCGCTCGCCGCGGCGGGACGCGCCGGGCTGCGCGGCAAGGCCGTCACCCCATTCCTGCTCTCCGCGTTCCACCGCGAGACGGCGGGCAGGAGCCTCGAGGTCAACCTCTCGGTGGTCCGCGGCAACGTCCGGGTCGCCACCGAGCTCGCGACCGCCTGGGCCAGGCAGCGCGAAAACGCCGCCTAGTGCCGCCCTTACCAGGGTTCGCCCCGTTCCGGCATTACCTTGATCGCCGATGTGGCCCTCCAGTGGCCGTGATTGAGCGCGTGGTGACAACCGCAGGGCTGAACGACGATCATGGCCACAGTCGAGGCGGACGCCCGCGAGGGTGGGCGCAGCTCTGGCCGGTCGCGTCAGCCCTGCCGGTCAATCTTGTCGACGACCTGGGCGACGGCGAGCGCGACCCGGCTCTGGTCCGGCCGAAGGTAGCTCAGCACGTGGATTGCCGTCCCCACCCTGTTCTTTCCGGTGTAATACACGTCGTAGTGGAACTCGACCCTTCCGCCTTCGCGCCGCGCCAGATCCTCCGCCTTCGCTCGGAAGACGATCGAGGCACTGCCCAGGATGCCGGGCAACTCGGGCCCCGTGCCAGCCGAGACGATCTCCATGGAGGGCCTCCTGGCGCGCTGCACCGCCAGGTAGGACTCGGCGATACACCGGGGGAAACGCGGGTCGCGCAGGACCTTCAGGTCCCGGTCGAACGTGCCCGCCGGGGCGACCGAGGCGATCGACAGGCCCGTGGTGGTGTCCGTCAGCCGGGGGCCGTAGGCCGTGTCGGTGGTGGTGGCGTCCGACAGGTCGGCGTCCGCGATTCCCAGGCACCTGGCCAGGTCGCCCTCCGGCGGCTGCCCGTAGTCGTCCTCGGATTTGGGCTCCGAGACGAAGCCGGGCGTGTCCGGCCCGGCGGTCAGCACGAAGTTGACGGCGTGCAGGCCGGGCCCGGCCCCCGCCTCGGTCGATGCGGTTGACGACGGAGGCGCGGAGCCTCCGGCCCGCGGCGTGGCGTCGTCACCGAGCGAACTCAGGCTTTCGCCCGCGCACCCGGCCAGGACGAGGGGAACGATCAACGCGACAATGAGGCCGCCGCCGCGCCGCGCGCGTCCCGAAGGTCGCATCCCTGCCGCTCCAGACACGGCGCACCCACCTATCTCTGGCCGAGCTTGGCCGCCAGCTGGGCCGCGGCCACGCTGACCAGGTCCTCGCTCGGCGGATCCACCGAACTGGCCAGATGCAGGGCGCGGATGCCCGCGGGGCGGACGCGGCTTTGGCGGTCGCGTCAGCTCTGCCGGTCGATCTTGTTGACGACCTGGGCTACCGCGGGCGCGATCCGTCCAGGGTCAGGTCGGTGCACGTAGCCCAGCACGTGGATCATCGTCTCCACCCTGCTCTTACCTGCGTAGTACACGTCGTAGTAGATCTCGATGGTCAGCGGTGCGCGCTCGGCCGCCGGGCGGGCCGCCAGGGGGGCGGAGCCGTCGTCCGTTGCCGTACCAACGAGACCGTCAGGACCGCCAGCGGCGCCGGTAGCGCTGGGCCTGAACGCGGTGACGACGCCACCACCACCCGCCCCGCCCCCGGCGCGAGCCAGGTCCTCGACCTTGACCCGGAAGACCAACGAGGTGCTACCAAGGACGCCCGGCAGCTCGGGCCCGACACCGGCCGAGACGATCTCCATGGACGGGGTGTCGGCACGCGCCTGCGCCAGGAACGACTCGGCGACGCACCGGGGGTAACGCGGGTTGCGTAGGAGTTTCACGTCTCGGTCGAGCGTGCCCGCCGGGATGATCGAGGCGATCGAGCTCATGGACAGACCCGTGGCGGCGTCCGTGAGCTGGGGGCCGTACGCCGTGTCGGTGGACGTGTCCTTGAGGTCGCCGACCGCGATCCCCAGGCACCTGGCGAGGTCGTCGTCCGGCGTCTCCTGGTAGTCGTCCCTGGAGCTGGGCTCCGAGACGAAGCCGGGCGTGTCCGGCCCGGCGGTCAGCACGAAGTTGACGGCCCGCGGGTCGAGCCGCGAGCCGGATCCGGCCTCCGTCGACGCGCTCGCGCTCGCGGACGCGGACGCGGAGGGCGGGGGCGGCGCGGAGCTTTCCGTCTGCCGCCTGGCGAGGTCACCGGGTGAACGCCCGCCCGTGCACCCGGCCAGGACGAGAGGGACAATCAGCGCGACGGCGAGGCAGCCGACACGCCGCGCGCGTCCCGATGGTCGTGTTCCTGCCGCTTCAGCCACGGCGACCTCCCCACCTATCTCTGGCCGAGCTTGGCCGCCAGCTGGGCCGCGGCCACGCTGACCAGGTCCTCGCTGGGCGGATCCACGGAGCTGACCAGGTGCAGCTGTGCCTCCACCTGGCCCGATCCGAGGTAGATCGTGTCGTAGAACAGCTGGGCCTGGCCACCGTTCGCGGTACCGGCGATCACGACCACCGAGGTACGTGCCAGCGCGCCGGCGGGCAGGGGCGCGTCGTCGCGGGTCACCGCCTCCGCGTCGAAGACCCCGTCCGCGCCGTACTTCGCCAGAAACGCGGCGTCGGCGTCCTTCTTGGCCTGGGCGGTCACGCAGTCGGCGAAGCGCGGGTGACGCAGCAGGCCGGTGTCCCGGTCGAACTGGACGGCCGACACTATCTGGGCGTCCGACCAGATAGTGGTGCCCGTGCCGCTGTTGGTCAGGTGAGTGCTCTCGGCGCGGTCAGTCGACCTGTCCGTCGCGTCGGCGGCCGATATCCCAAGGCAGGACGCCAACGCGGCGAACGGCGCGGCGCCAGCATCGGCGCCCGTCGCGCCGTTCGCGGGTGAGAACCCCGTGAATCCTGAGCTGTTGGTGAGGGTGAAGTCCGCCGCCCGAAGCGGCGCGGCGGCCGCTGTCGTGACCACCGCGGCCGGGCTGTCGCTCACTATCGGGGCGGACGGCTGGCCCGTCGCGGCCGCGTCGTCGTTGGAGTCCGAGCCCATCAGCCCGCACCCCGCCAACGCCAGCACCAGCCCCGCCGCGCCCGCCGCCGCCATGACCCGCGTCCGTTCCCGACCCGACCGCATCAGCCGTTTCCCATCCCCATACCCCGGCCGGTGAGATCGGCCGCTCCCGTCAGGACCGCCTGTCCCCTGGCAAAATGCCCCCGGCCGAAGCGTAGGGAGCCGCCCCGGATCGGATTCGCCCGGGTTCCGCGGCCGCGGCCCCGGACGGCCCTGGACAGCCGCGGCCGGCCGTCGCGGCCACCGCGCGCTGGGACGACGCGCGACGACCGGTCGGTGGCGGCCCCGCCGCGGCCGTCCGAGGCCGCGCCCTACGACCTCACCGGCAGCTTGCTGGCCAGCCGCGGCAGGAGCTCGATCACCAGTGCCTCGTCATCCGAGGCCTGGACCGTCTCAAGGGTCAAGGTCGAAAGAACGTCGCCCTCGGCCATGTAGACGACGTCGATGAGTATCGTCCCCTCACCTTCGGGAACTTCGAGCCTCACGTTGAAGGCGAGCAGGCCGGCGGCKCCCGCGGGAACCGTGACCGGCACCGCACCCAGGTCCGTGATCTCGACGTTCTTGAAGTCGGGCAAGGCGGCGAAGGTGACTCTCATCGTGCTGACGAGCGTCTGCCGGGTGCAGTCGCCGAACTTCTGGGTTTTCAGGAGAGGAATGATCGTCGCGAACTGGTCCGACGCGAGGATCTGCGCGTTCGAACCAGCGACGGCCACGGGCCGTGGTCTTTGGAAAGGCGGCCCGTTCGCTTCGTCGAGAGGCTTCCCCAGATCGAATCCCAGACAACGCGACATCTCACCGCTGACACTGCCCGCGGCACCGAATTCGCCGGTTTTCGTCCCGGCTCCCGCCGACGTCCCGCCCAGGCTCTGGGCGGTGAACGCCGGGTCGGCGGGGCCTTCCTCCTGCGTCAGGACGAAGTCACGCGCGTTCAGCGCCGGTTCCGTGGTGGTGGTGGCCGCGACGGACGGGGATGCGACGGCGACCGCGTCGATTCGGCGGAGCCGCCGCAGCCCACGAGTGCGGCCGCGGCGAGACCCGTGACGAACACGGTAAGAAGTCTGTCGGCCGACATGGTGCTACTGCCGCTTAAGCTTTGTGACGAGCTGGGCGGTGGCCGCGTCCACCAGCTCGTCGACCGGCCTCGATGCCGCGATCGTGATCAGCTCGCTCTCCACATGGCCGGACCCGAGAAACACGACGTCTAGATAGATGGGTGCGAGCGTGAGTTTCGTCGATTTGTCGACCAGCGGCACCACATAGGACCACCGCGCCAGCGCTCCGGGAGGAGCAGGAATCCGCCGGTCCGCGAGTTCGCCGAATTCGGTGGTTTCATCCTGGGCACCCTCTGCGAACTGGCCAACAATGACCTGTCTCACACAGGCGCCGAAGCGTGGGTCTTTCAGTTCTGTGACGTGGCGGTCATGGAGGACCGGCGTCACGAACTGAGCACCGGAGGAGACTGTGACAATGTCGTGATTATTGAACTGGGCTCCGGCCGCCACCGCGATCGGAGCCTCGTACTGGAATCCGGCGCACTCCTCGATGTCCGCATACAGATCCTCGTCGCGGTCGGCTGGGTCGGCTGGACCCGCGTCCGACTCGTCCACCTCGAAGTCGGCGGTTTCGGTGCCCTGGGTGTAGACGTAGTCGACCGTGCTCAGACTCTCCGGCGGCGTGGTGGTCGCGGTGGCCGCCGTGGTGGGTTTGGCCGACGTCGCGCCAGTGGTCACGGCGCCGTCGTCGTCGGTGGAGGCGCAGYCGCCGAGCGCGAGCGCCGTCGCGACGCCGAGGCCAGTGGCGACCCATCTGGCTCGCGGTGCGCGTGGTCTGGTCCGGATCGACAGAATGATCATTTTACGGTCCTTCTCCCCCGACGTCGCGTGTCCAGACGATCCGAACACAGCACGGACGATGACCGTAACGGCGCAGGTGGGACTATCCGCGACCTCGGTGGATCCATGGCGCAGTAAAAGCTGACTCCAGTGCGCCAATACCACTCCGCCAGCCAAATCCTGGGCGACCGATGTTGCCCAGTTGACCGTTCTCTCAGGTATTCGCGGTCTTCCTCGTCGTTGCATGGGCAACARCAGTCTGTTTGCTCGCGCACCGGATATCACCCGGCCGAGCCGGGCGAGCCGCGTACGTAGGCGGCCGGCAACATCAGGCGGCGCGGACGGCGCGGTGCTGCGACGATCCTCCCTCGGAGCGGCGTGTCGCCTTGTGGTCGGCGATGCACTGTCCACGGATCACCGCACGACGAACGGGTCCGGCGATCTGTGCAAAATGTCGGAACGGCCAGTGACGTGCCGCGCGAGGAGGCACCGGGTGACGCGGCCGGGGCGCTCGGGCCAGCCCGGGTAGCTCGGGTAGCTCGGGTGGGGGCGCTTCGAGGGGGGTCTTGGGATGCGCCAGTCGGGGGGCTTGGCTCACCCTGAGGTCTCGTCGGCGACCGACGAGACGCGAACAGGGCGCGTCGAGCGCCTGGTGGGGTTGATGACCGGGCGGGCGACGCGCTGGGTCATCGTCCTGCTGTGGCTGGCGCTCGCCCTGGTGGCCACTCCGCTGGCCTCGCGCCTTGGCGACGCGCAGACCAATGACGCGGCGGCCTTCCTGCCGCCGAACGCGGAGTCCACCAAGGTGCTCACCGCCCAGCGGAACCTGCCCGGCGGGGACGCGATCCCGGCGGTGGTGGTGTTCGCCCGGGCGGACGGCCCGCTGACGACGCGGGACCAGGCCGCGATCCAGGCCACGGCGGCCAAACTCGCGCCGTTCGGGACCACCCAGCTCCCCCCGCCGGTCCCTTCCCCGGACGGGCGGGCCTCGCTGCTGATCGTCCCGATGGAACAGTCGAAGGACGCCGACAAGTTCGCCGACCGGATCGACCAGATGCGCTCGACGGTGCGCGGGCTGGCCCCGCCGGGCCTCGAGACGTCGGTCACCGGCCCCGCGGGCGTCATCGTCGACACCTACACGCTGTTCAGCGACGTCGAGGGCACGCTGCTGTTCGTCACGGCCGGCGTCGTCGCGGTGATCCTGCTGATCGTCTATCGCGGCCCGTTCCTCTGGCTGGTGCCGCTGCTGGCGGTCGGCGCCGCCGACCAGACCGCGGGGGCGGCCACCTACCTGCTGGCCCGCCATGCCGGCCTGACCGTCAACGGCCAGAGCGCCGGAATCCTGCGGGTGCTGGTGTTCGGCGCCGGAACCGACTACGCCCTGCTGCTGATCGCCCGCTACCGCGAGGAGCTGACCAGGTACGCCGCGCCCGCCGACGCGATGCGGGTCGCCGTGCACCGCGCCGGCCCGGCGATCCTGGGCTCAGCCGGCACCGTCATCATCGGCCTGCTCTGCCTGCTGCTCGGCGAGCTGAACTCGGACCGCGGGCTCGGCCCGGTCGGCGCCGTCGGGATCGCGATCGCGTTCATCACGATCATGACGCTGCTGCCGGCCGCGATGGTGATCTGCGGGCGGCGGCTGTTCTGGCCGTTCGTCCCCAGGCTGGCCGCCGTGCCGACCGAGGTGGCCGGTGGGGTGGCCCTGGCCGTCGCCGTGGCCGGGACCAACACGGTGGACATGTCCATGACCGGCACCTGGGCGCGGATCGGCGCCCTGATCGCCCGCCGCCCGCGGCTGGTGTGGCTGGTCACGGTCGCCGTGCTGGCGGGGCTCGCGGTCGGCATCGTGGCGCTCGACACCGGGCTTCGCCAGCAGGACGCGTTCCGGAAGTCCACCGACTCGGTCGTCGGACAGCGGATCGTCGAGGCGCATTTCCCGCCAGGCGCGAGCGAGCCCACCTATGTCATCGGCGCCTCCAGCGTCGATGACGAACTGGGCGCGGCGATCGACGCGACCCCGGGCGTCGCCGCCTCGGTGGAAAGCAACAGCGGCGGCGGGTTCACGCAGTTCCTGGTGGTGCTCTCGGACTCGCCCAACAGCGCCGCCTCGTTCGCGACGATCGACCGGCTGCGAGACCGGGTCCACGCCGTGCCGGGCGCGCACGCGCTCGTCGGCGGGAACACGGCGGTGAACCTCGACGTCCACGAGGCCTCGGTGCGCGACCGCCAGCTGATCATCCCGCTTGTGCTCGCCGTCGTGCTGGTGATCCTCGGGCTGCTGCTGCGATCCGTGGTCGCGCCGCCGGTGCTGATCGCGACTGTCGTGCTGTCGTTCCTCGCCGCGCTCGGGGTGTCGGCGGTGGCGTTCACCCACGTCTTCGGCTTTCCCGGCTCCGACCCGTCGCTGGAGCTGTTCGGGTTCATCTTCCTGGTGGCGCTCGGGGTCGACTACAACATCTTCCTGATGACGCGGGTCCGCGAGGAGGCCGCCCGCACCGACGCCCGGACCGGGGTGCGGCGCGGGCTCGCCGTCACCGGCGGGGTCATCACGTCGGCCGGGGTGGTGCTCGCGGCCACGTTCTCGGTGCTGTTCATCTTCCCACTGGTGCAGCTCGCCGAGCTCGGCTTCCTGGTCGCCTTCGGCGTCCTGCTCGACACCCTCGTGGTGCGCTCGATCCTGGTCCCGGCCCTCGCCCTGGACATCGGTGCCGCCATGTGGTGGCCCAGCCGCCTGGGCCGCCGAACGCCGGACGTGTCAACGCCCGACCTGCCCCCCGTCACCTCCTCCGACGACCAGAAACGATCATGCCCCACCCACCACCGATAGAGGCCGCTTCGGAACAGGTTCCAGGTCGGGTTGGGCGGGAAGGTCGGACCGGGCCGGGCGGGAAGGTTGTTTCCGGTTCGCTCCGTCCGGGCGGCGCGCTCCGGGGCCGGGCCTCCGCGGAGGCGCGCCTCCGGGCCAGCACGGTTACGTCCCGCTGCAACGTCACCATCCCGGGGCCGGCCCTGGGCCGCCCCCGTCCGACGCCGACGGACCACCTCAGCCGAAGGTGGGGAACTCCGGGCCGAAGATGGTGGCCCAGAAGGCGACGGCTTCCTCGTGGCGGCCGTCGGCCTCCGCCAGGACCGCCTTCTCCGCGTAGGAACGCGCCAGCCTGATCGACTGGCCAAGCGCGACGAGGTCGTCCGGCCGTAGGTAGGTCGAAATGTCGCCACCGACGTCCGCCGGGTCGGCCACCGACAGGCCGACGTCCTCCATGTGCCGGAACACGGTGGTCAGCGCCTGGCGGGTGTTCAGGCCGCGGCCGGCGAGCACGGTGCCGGCCAGCGCCTCGATGTGGAACGAACGAAGATGGCTGCCGCAGACCCGGTTCCACGCCTTCAGCAGCCGCACGGCGGAGATCACCCGAGGGCCCAGGTCCTCGGTCCAGCTGGCGTGCCGCTCGGGGCGGGTCGGCAGCCAGCCGCCGACCCGGTCCGGCATCACATAGCCGGCCCGCGGATGGTCGAACGCGGGGACGAGGTGCACGTCCGGCGGCGAGTCGTAGACGACGCGCAGCGCCTGGCCGCGGGTACCGATGGTCTGCACCCGGTCGCCACCGATCGCGCCCCGCACGCAGAGCAGAAGGTCACGCGAGTCCCAGCGGAACCGCTTCCAGGCGCCAGCGGCGGCGCTGAACACCGCGAAGATGTCCACCTCGTCCAGCGGGCGGATCATCGTGTCCCGGCCGGCCGAGCCGATGGTGGCGACGCCGACGAGCGGCAGCGCGCAGCGCGGCGGGAAGATCGCGCGCAGCGCGCGCTCGGCCTCGTCCCTGCGCGCGTCGATCACGGCTTTGTCCTCGGAGCTCAGCCGGATCATGTCATCGAGCTTGGCGAAGGCGCGCGCCGTCGTGCCGACCAGCAGCGGGCCGGTCATGGCGCCCGTGTGCGGGCCGGTCGGGTGCGGGCCGCTTGTCGGTTGCGCCGGCGYCGGGGGCGCGTCGACGGGGAAGAGCGAGTTCGGCGCGCCGGGCATCGACTCGTCGGGCCGACGCCAGTGCGGCGGGATGATCAGATGGTCGTAGGTGACCTCGGCTGGCGGGGTCTGCGACGAGACCGGGTGTGGGGAATCCACGTTCATGGTGCACCTCCCCGGCGCATGGCRCCGACCGTCGGGCTCCCCTCCCGGACACACATCGACGTGCTCATCGACGCGGATATCCGACCGGACGATGGAAGCCTGTCCGGTCGTGACATCACTGCCATGGTGCCTCAGACCGTCACCGCGTGAACAGCCGGGACACCCTACGAGTGGCCAGAAGCTACGCATCGGCGACGAAACAAGACCCCAAACGTTGTCGGGTAGCCGACAACCTAGCAGCGCACACCCCCTGCGCGCAGGCCAAAGAACAATTGGGAAACGCGGCGTTGACCTGCGGCAATGACGTAGGGGGCCGGGCCTCTCGCGCTGTGCCGCGTCCCATGAGCGAAGGGTGCGGGCGAGCTCCGTACCCTCGACTCGAAGTTACGCTCCGTCACGGGATTTCTGTCCCTGTCGGTGCGAGCTCAGGACCTCCGGCACCTTGGGGCGACCGTCACCCGAGGGACGAGGCGCCGCGCGCCCGCGTCGCCAGGGCCTTATACCTATGTGCCGCCCACGAGGGTCAGCCGCGCGCCGCCGCGCGCGGCACCAGGCCGCCGCGCGCGGCGGCGGGCGCCCAGTGCCAGTGCCGGTGCCGTGGGCGATCAACGGGACGGCGGACGGCACCAGAGCCGCCAGCCGATGGCGAGCACGACCCTGGTGGGCTGAAAGGACGTCACCATCGCCAGCCGTTCGGACGCGGGGTCATCGGCGCGCACCCGCGTCTCGACCAGCGCCAGGCGATGCGACTCCAGCCAGCTGGCCAACGCCCGGACGATCTCGGAGCCGTATCCGCGCCGGCGTTCGTCCGGGTCGATCACCACCGCGATCGCGGCCCGGCGCGCCCGGGTGTCCGCGCCGAGCAGGCCGACGGCCGCGCCGTCATGACCGCGCACCACCCACGTCCACGCGGCACGGCCGGCGCCCGCGCGATGGCGCAGCTCGCGGCGCAACGCCGCCGGCTCGGCCATCCCGCGCGCGTCCGGACCGGCGAACAGGCCGCCGACTCCGAGCCCCGGAGCCGGGCGCGCCGCGAGCGCGACCTTGCGCGCCAGTTCCTCCGCGACGTAGCCGGCGTTCCACAACGTCACCGGCAACGCCTGCAGCCGCGGCGTCATCAGCGTCGGGCCGTCGTCACCCACACTCACCCACGCCGAGATGGCTCACGGACGCCGAGCAGGCCGCGCTCACGCAGCCATGCCTCCGTGCGGCTCATACCGTCGGTGAGCTCGACCCGCGGGCCCCAGCCGGTCAGCGCCGTGATCCGATCGCCGGACCACCGCCCGGTCCTGGTCACGTCGGCCACGGTGAGCGGCCCGAGGTCCATCCGGCCGCGCGGGTCGACACCGGCGACCAGCCGGGCACCAAGGCCGCGCACGATCCCCAGGGCCGCCGCGCCGGCCGACGGGCCGAGCGTCTGGCCGCCGGCGGCGGCGCCGAGGGGCTCCCGCGCGCCGCCGGCCGGCTGGGTGCCTCGGCTGGCTTCGTCGAGCGCGGCGGCCGCGGAGCCCGGCCGCGGGACACGGCGTGACTCGACCCTGCCCCGCAGGCGCCCGACGGCCACGGTCGCCTCATCCAGCGCGCCGTACATCCTGGCCGGCACGGAACGAGGCGCGGGCAGGTCCAGCATCCGGCTGTAGTAGCCGACGAACTCGGCGACCGTGCACGGCGCCGGGCCCGTGACATGCAGGATCTCGCCGCCCGCCCGCGGCGAGTCCGCGGCGGAGATCACCGCCGCGACCACGTCGTCGATGTGGACGGGGTTGAGCCATCCGGTACCGCCGTCGAGGAGGACGAACCGACCCGAGCGCAGCAGCAGCACCGGCCATACCGTCCACCGGCCAGCCCGCGGGCCATAGGCGTCGCCGAGGCGCAGCACGGTCGCCGACAGGCCGGACGCCGTCGCCGCGCTCACCGACTGCTCCGCGGCGGCCAGGGTGTCGGCGCGCGGGTCGCCGGTCAGCCCGACCGGCGCGGTCTCGTTGATGCCGTCGGCGATGTCCGGGCCGAGCACCGACACGCAGGACAGATGGATCACCCGGCGCACCTCGGCGCGGGCGGCCGTGTCGAGCACCATCGCCGTCCCGCCGAGCAGGACCTGGCGCATCCGGGCCAGCGGAATTCGCGGGCTGCCCACTGGCCGGCCGTCGCGGATCGGCGGCAGCTCGCCGACCCCGCCCATGCCGGCCGCCGCCGCGTGGATCACCAGGTCCGCGCCGGCGAACTCCTTCTCCCAGGCGCCCGGCCGGCTCACATCCGCGGCGACCACGCCAGGGCCGCGGGCCGCGTCGAGCGCGACCACCTCATCCCCGCGACCACGCAGGGCATGGGCAACCGCCCCGCCGACGAACCCCGCCGCGCCGGTGACCACCACCCGAGCCAACGTCAGCCCTCCTGACAGTGACCTCGCAGGCGAGGCCATCCCGGCTCCCCGTGCACGCGGTGCCCGCGGCCGGAGTCCGGATCACGTCTCAGCATGCAGCATGACAGCACACCCGGATCTCAGCACGCAGGGCACCCGGCACACCRCACGGACGATGCCCACCCACCGTCGTCCCGGGGCCGCCGCCGATGGCGCCCGTCCGCGGCGGCGGAGAGCCGGAGCGGCTACGACCGGCCGCCGCCCTCGACGGGCGCGAGCCTGGCCGGCTCCTCCTTCTTCCTCTCTCTCTTTCCTTCTGCTTCCTTCTCTCCTTCTTCTTCCTCGGCGGTCCCGACCACCGTCGCGCGGCGCCGGGCCAGGCGCCGCAGCAGCTCGCCGGACAGACCGGCCACGACCGAGACGGCCACGACGGCCGGCGCGAGCCACGAGGCCGAGTCCTTCAGCCCGGGCAGCGACGAGGCGGCATAACCCAGAGCGGGCAGCCCGGTCCCCCAGATCACCGCGCCGATCACGGCCGCCGTCAGGAAACGCGACCACGGCATCCGCACCGCGCCGGCAAGGATCGGAGCGAACGTGCGCGCCCACGGCACGAACCGGGCGGCCACGAGCGTCACCGGACCGAAGCGTTCATAGAACGCCTCTGTCTGTTCGAGCAGCTTTCGGTGCCGGCGCTCCATCCAGGGCCGGCCGAGCCGACGCCCGGTGACATAGCCAACACAGACTCCCGCGACCGCCATCACGGTCACGCCGGCCRCAAGCACCGGTAGCGCTACCCGGTGTGCCGGATCCGCCGCCATCAGCCCAGTCGCCAGCAACATGGCGTCTCCCGGCAGCCAGAACCCGATCGGCACGCCACTCTCAAGGAAGACGATCGCGAACACGGTCAGATACAGGGTCAGGCCGGATAGACGGTCGACATCCATGACCTCAGTCTGACGGGGGCGCCGAGCGCCCCCATCGTCGGACGCTGCGCGCCGGGGTCGAATCCGGGCATGGATGGGAGAACGGTTGCCCTTGCGGGCGATCTGGGCGGATGTCCCACAAATGGGCCAGATATGACGAGCGCGACCCGTCCGCGCCGGGTGGACGCGCCGCGGCGGGCCGCTCGGCACCCGGCCGGCGTGGCCACTGCCAAGATGACGGATCGAAGGGTACGTAGTCACGAGTCCCGGTGGCGCGGGCGATGTCGACGGCAACTGGCTCCCTCCCGGCCGCCTCGCGTCATACCCTTCGCGCAACACAGCCCGCAACGCGCGGTCCCGGCACGCCCCGGTGCGCGCCGTCCATCCCTGCCCGGCTCGCCAGGGGATGACGGCCGCCGGCCGGTTAGCCGGCCGTGTCCGCCCGCTCGGTGGCCCGACGCCTTTGACAGGAGCTTTCGATGCCCATCGCGACCCCAGACGTCTACGCCGAGATGCTCGACCGGGCGAAGGCCAACGCCTTCGCCTACCCCGCCATCAACGTCACGTCGTCACAGACGCTGAACGCCGCGCTGCGCGGCTTCGCCGAGGCCGGCAGCGACGGAATCGTCCAGGTGTCCACCGGCGGGGCGGAGTACCTGTCCGGGCCCACGGTCAAGAACATGGTGCTCGGAGCCGAGGCACTGGCCGAGTTCGCGCACCACGTCGCCAAGGCCTACCCGGTACAGATCGCCCTGCACACCGACCACTGCCCGGCGGACAAGCTCGACACGTACATGCGCCCGCTCGTCGCCATCTCCAAGGAACGAGTACGGGCCGRCCGTGACCCGCTGTTCCAGTCGCACATGTGGGACGGCTCCGCGGTGCCGCTGGAGGAGAACCTCAAGCTGGCCGAGGAGCTGCTCGCGGACTGCAAGGCCGCGAACATCGTGCTGGAGGTGGAGATCGGCGTCGTCGGCGGCGAGGAGGACGGCGTCGTCGGCGCGATCGACGAGAAGCTGTACACCACGCCCGAGGACATGTGGCGCACGGCCGAGGTGCTCGGCACCGGCGACAAGGGCCGGTACATGCTCGCGGCCACCTTCGGCAACGTGCACGGCGTCTACAAGCCGGGCAATGTCAAGTTGCGCCCGACGATCCTGCGCGACGGCCAGCAGCACGTGGCCGCGAAGCTGGGACTCGGCCCCGACGTTAAGCCGTTCAACCTGGTCTTCCACGGCGGCAGCGGCTCGGAGCTCTCCGAGATCCGCGAGGCGCTGGACTACGGCGTCGTCAAGATGAACGTGGACACCGACGCCCAGTACGCGTTCACCCGGCCGGTCGCGGACCACATGTTCAAGAACTACGACGGCGTCCTGAAGATCGACGGTGAGGTCGGCGTCAAGAAGTCCTACGACCCCCGCACCTGGGGCAAGGCCGCCGAGGCCAACATGGCGAAGCGTGTCGCGCAGGCCTGCGAGGACCTCCGCAGCGCCGGCCAGGCCATCGGCGCCTGACAGCACGAGCGGACTCGGCCTCCCGCCGATACGCCCGACCGCTCACGACTGCCCGCGTCCGCGCAACTGCTCCTTACTACTCCTTACTGCTCACGACGACGCCGAGCTCGGCCGACGCTGAGCCCAGTTGCCCCGTCCCGTCCCGCCCAAGCGGATCGGTGACATGGCACGCACGACCTCCCCGGCCCGGGGCCGCCACCGCGGCGGCCCCGGGCCGTCCGCGTCCGGCGTGACCTCCATCACCAATGTCCATCGCTGTCCGGATCCCGATGGATGCCCGGCCGCGGCGGGCCCGCCGCGGCCGGGCGGCGCCGGGGCAGCTGGCCGAACTCGCGGGAGCGCCGCCGGTCCGTTCGGACCGGCGGGTCCACCCGCGAGTGGGCGAAGAGGTCGATATCACCATCAATTACCCAAGGTTGCAAAAAGACTACTTATCGTCACCACAGCTGGGCCACAGTCAGACACGAACGGCATCACGCCAGGACGGACCGGCCTCGCGAAAGTGAACCAAGAGCACTCATTCGACTACCATCTGCTCACAAACCGGGCCACTCGGTACGAATGTTGCGAGGATCGCATTTCGCCCGGGTATGTATCGAAGGTGCCGTCCGGGCGGCAGAATGATAGATTTCATTTTCGACGCGACACGCGGACGACACCAGACCCGCGCGTGGCCCTCCGGCACGGATGGTCCCGCCCGTTGTGGGGCGAAACCGCCAGCCAGCAGATCTTCGACGCGGAGCAAGAAATTCCCGACCACGGCACCGGGTAGGAAAGATGAGCGCGCCTACGCGCGCGCTAACATCGTTTCGGGGAGATTTCAAGCAGCGACACGCCGATGTGGCCTTCTTCACGTGCCTATTTCAATGCTTGCCGGCACGCCGAGGAATGTGGTTATGGTCTTCGCCGTGCCTGGCGACAGGACAGGCACCCACCGGGCGGCACGCCGAATCCTGCCCCCGCCCGGGCGAGTTTTTAACCAGCGGCAGGAACGGGGGAACCGAATCCGGACGCCTGACCAGAGATCCTGGACAGTGGCCTTTTCCACCCAGCCAGACCGGGCCGACGAGACCCGCCGACCCGAAGTGGTGACGGAAAAGGCTCAATAGGGCGACGGCCTGCGTGGCCAAACAGCGCGCCACGCCAGCCTCGCCCTCGACAGGCGTCCTTGGGGTGAAGCCGACCGACTTTCGCTGCACTCGTTGACCCGCCGGACCGAGCGCGTCAGCACAGCAGCCGAACATGTCGCCCGGCCGGGCAATCTCTTTCCAGCCCGAACCCGACAGCTCACCTCGCAGGCGTGGGGAAGGGCAACCACGCATGTCCGAAGCAAGTACCCCTGGTCGACATCGCATGCCCGGCGGGCGTTTTGTTCCGCCATCGGCAGACTGTCCGCCAGACGGCACCACGAGCGTGCGCGTCTCCGTAAGCCCCGAACCCGCCGAATTGGCGGACCCGGTTCGCCAGGTTTCCCCCCGGGAGTCCCGGGAGCCCTGGCGGGCCATCACGTCCCCGGCACGCCGGCTACGCAAGTCCCTTGCGGCGGTTCCCGTTATCGCCGCGGCCGTGGGTGGCACGCTTGCCATCGCGACACCCGCGAACGCCTCATCCACCTGGGCAGAACTGCGCCAGTGCGAGTCCGGCGGAAACTATTCCATCAATACCGGCAACGGATATTACGGCGCGTACCAGTTCTCGCAGAGAACCTGGCAGGGCCTCGGGTATTCGGGCCTGCCCAGTAACGCGCCGCCGGCGGTTCAGGACGAGGCGGCGCTGCGGCTCGCGCAGCGCTCCGGCTTTGGCCAGTGGCCGGACTGCGGCCGCGGGATGGGCCCGGACCAGCTCGCGCCCGGCGCCAGCTCCGCCGGCGCCGGCCAGGCCTCCCGGTCGGCTCCCAGAAAGCCCCTCGTGGCCCAGGCGATCTCCTCGACCACGGCGCGCCTGCCGTTCACGACGGCACTGGCCGGCCAGTTCCGCGCCGACGTCCAGTCCTGGCAGGCCCAGATGAACAAGATCGGCTACTCGCTCGCCACCGACGGACACTACGGGTCGCGTTCGGCCGAGGCCGCCCGCGCGCTGCAGCGGGCCAAGGGCCTGGCCGTCGACGGCGTCGTCGGTCCAAAGACCTGGGCAGCCACCTTCGCCTGAGCACGTCAGGCGTCACCGCCCGTCTGACCTTCTTGCCGAGGCCTCCGGCCGCGCAGGGCATCGCCACAGAGCATCGCCACTGTCGCCGACGGAGCGCTCGGAGATCGGCTGACGCCGATCCCCGAGGAAGCGCCTCGGCCTGGGCCACCCGCCCGGCACCTCCCTCCCGGGCCGGCCCCGCCAGGTCAGTCGACCCGCCGCCGCTGGAACCTCGTCGCGATCGGCCCCCCACCGACCGCTGCCACGTCGGCGACGGGACCCCTTTCCCACCCCGCCTCTGGCCGCCAGCCGGAGGCGTGCGGCCCTGACCCGCCAGCTGGTCGGTGGGGCAAGGGGATCTGGCGGTAGACGACCGGCCGCTGCCTCGCCGCTGGGCCGCCACGCCGGCCACCAGGCTGAAAGCCGCGCGAGCCTCATCATGATCGTGCGGCCGCCGGCCGGCGTGCCGGCCAGGCGGCGTCAGCGAGCGGCTGGCGCCACCGCTGGAGCAGTCGCGAACCGGGGCCGCCCCGTTCATCAGGGCGACCCCGGTTTGCGGCGAAGGATGCGGGCTCGCTACAGTCCGGTGCTACTTGCCCGACCTGGGTGAGTCGCGCGGGCGGACGCCAAGTCCTGCCCCCACCCGCGTGTGGAGATGGCCCCTCTCTCGCGGGGCACGGATCCGCTTGGGCAGGAGCGGGGGACCCATTTCCGGACGCGGCGACGGTCGTGTCCTTGGGGTGAAGCCGGTCAGCCGGACGCGACGCCATCGGCGGAGCGCGAGGAGACGACCGGCCGGGCATTCCCAGCCCGAACCCGACAGCTCACCCCGCAGGCGCAGGGAAGGATCGACATGCCGTCTGAGCAGACCGGCGATGCCCGGCCCGCCCACAGGACGGGAGGCCGGCACCGCGCCCAGCAGGGCCCGTCGTCGACCGCCCGCCTGCTGCGCACCACCGGCGCGGTCACGGCGCTCGTGGGCAGCGGCCTCGCGGTCACCGCGATACCGGCCGGCGCCGCCACCCCGGACGACTTCGCCAAGCTGCGCCAGTGCGAGTCCGGCGGCAACTACTCGATCAACACCGGGAACGGCTTCTACGGCGCCTACCAGTTCGACAAGCGGACCTGGCAGGGCCTTGGCTACTCCGGGCTGCCCAGCGAGGCGCCCCCGGCCGTTCAGGACGAAGCGGCATACCGGCTGTACAACTCCCGTGGCTGGTCCCCGTGGCCGGCCTGCTCCAAGAAGCTCGGCCTGAGCAACAACGGGCCGGTCGGCGGCGTCTCGTCGTCCGCCTCCAGCGGCTCGGTCCAGCAGGCGGTCCAGCCCGTCGAGCCCCCGATGACGCTCGACCGGGCACGCTCCGAGGTCCAGCAGTCTGGCTTCCACGGCACGATCTCCTCGGCCGACGGCGGCAAGGTACGCGCCGACGCGTACGTCTGGCAGCAGCAGATGCGCGACCAGAGCTTCTCGCTCACCGTCGACGGCAAGTTCGGCCCGCAGTCGCAGGGCGTCGCCGCGCTCTACTCGTACCTGACCAAGGTCAGCGACGGTCAGCCCGGCGTCGTCGGCGAGAACATCTGGAACGCCACAGTTCAGGGCTAGTACGAACGCGCGGCGCGGCCCGGTCCGTGGGCGGCGGGTCGCGGCGTTTACGGTTGGGGTATGACGACTCCGTCCGGGCGTGCCGATCTTCTGGGTGGGCCGCCGGCTACCCTCCTGCCGTTCGACCCCGCGTCAGCGGCCCTCGCCGAGGGTGCGGCGGCCACCGACGTGGCCGCCCGTTTCCCGACGTCCAGCGCGGCCTGGGCGGCGCTGGCGGAGACCGCGCTGGACGGCGGCCGCCCGGTCGAGGCGTACGCGTACGCGCGCACCGGCTACCACCGCGGTCTCGACGCGCTGCGCCGCTCGGGCTGGCGCGGGCACGGGCCGGTGCCCTGGTCGCACGAGCCGAACCAGGGATTCCTGCGCGCGCTGGCCGCCCTCGGGCAGGCCGCCGCCGCGATCGGTGAGACCGCCGAGGTCGAGCGGATCGGGACCTTCCTGGCCGACAGCGACCCGACCGCGCCTGGTCAACTCGGGCAGCCCAGCTGATCGTCGGGCCCGCGGGGCCGAGGCTTCCGCGCCGAGCTGCCCGAGGGGTYTTCACCGACTAGCGACCGGTGGACGGGTCGGGCATCGAACGCACAGCCAGGCACCGGGCCGTCACTCAGCCAATCGGTGAGGAAGGTTGGGCTTCGTTCTTAGTACAGTCTTGCCCCGTGCCTGCGCTTGTCCTGATCGGAGCCCAGTGGGGCGACGAGGGTAAGGGAAAGGCGACCGACCTTCTGGGCGGCGCCGTCGACTACGTCGTGCGCTACCAGGGCGGCAACAATGCCGGCCATACGGTGGTCATAGGCGACGAGAAGTACGCCCTGCACCTCATCCCCAGCGGAATTTTGCGTGCCGACTGCATCCCGGTGATCGGGAACGGCGTCGTGATCGACCCCGGCGTGCTGCTCGGAGAGATGGCTGGGCTCCGCGCCCGTGGTATCGACACATCCCGGTTGATGATCAGCGCGAACGCCCACCTGATCATGCCGCACCACCGGGCCCTCGACCGAGTCACCGAGCGTTACCTCGGCAAGGCCCGGATCGGCACGACCGGCCGCGGCATCGGCCCGGCCTACGGCGACAAGGTCGCGCGTACGGGCATCCGCGTGCAGGACCTGCTCGACCCGGGCATCCTGCGCCAGAAGCTCGAGCTGGCGCTGCGCGAGAAGAACCAGGTGCTCGCCAAGGTCTACAACCGCCGCAAGATCGAGGTCGACGCGGTGGTCGAGGAGTACCTGGAGTACGCCGCGCAGCTCGGCCCGCACATCGCGGACACCGGGCTCGTGCTCGACTCGGCGCTGCGCGCCGGCAAGGTCGTCCTGCTGGAGGGGTCGCAGGGCACCCTGCTCGACGTCGACCACGGCACCTATCCGTTCGTCACCTCGTCGAACCCCACCGCCGGCGGCGCGGCCACCGGCGCGGGCATCGGCCCGACCCGGATCACCCGCGTGATCGGGATCATCAAGGCCTACACCACCCGGGTCGGCTCGGGCCCGTTCCCGACCGAGCTCGACGACAAGGTCGGCGACGAGCTGCGCCGCGTCGGCGGCGAGTTCGGGGTGACGACCGGCCGCGCCCGGCGCACCGGCTGGTACGACGCGGTCATCGCCCGTTACGCCGTGCGGGTCAACGGCCTCACCGACCTGTTCCTGACCAAGCTGGACGTCCTGTCCGGCTTCGACACGGTGCCGGTGTGCGTGGCCTATGACGTCGGCGGCACGCGGATGTCCGAGATGCCGATGACCCAGACCGAGTTCCACCACGCCAAGCCCGTCTACGAGGAGCTGCCCGGCTGGCACGAGGACATCTCGGCCGCCACGTCGTTCGACCAGCTCCCGCCCGAGGCGCGGGACTACGTCCGGGCGCTGGAGGAGATGTCCGGCGCCCCGATCTCCGCGATCGGCGTCGGCCCCGGCCGGGACCAGACGCTCGTCCTGCGAGATCTCCTCTAACGGATCATCGGCGCCACGCCCGCCCCGGTTGCGGCACGGCTCGTGACGGGTCACGCTTCCTTGGTCACGCTGCGCAGTCGCCGGGAGGTGGATCACGTGGTCGCCCGCCCGTCCGAGGAGCCGCAACCCACTCCAGGACCGCCGGAAGCGCGGAGGGAAGCCGGCATCAGGCCTCCCTCCGGCGCACCGGCGGTGCTGGCCCCCACCGACCGCCGCCAACGCGGGACCAGCCCCGTCCGGGCCAGCGACGGGGTCTCCGCCGGGCCCGCCGAACTTCTCTGGCAGGTCGGGCCGGGCAGCTACCGCGCTGACGTGGACGCCGACGCCTGGCCGGTCGGGTTCTCCCCGACGGGCGAGGCGCTGCCCGACGCCCTCACCGACGTCCTGCTGCGCGGCAGCCACTGGGTGCGCAGCGCCCAGCGGGCCGAGGCGGAGCGCCGGGAGCGTTCGGCCGCCATCGCCACCCATGTCGAGGCGCAGCTGGCCGCGTTCCTCAGGCTGTGCGCCGAGGCCGACCTGGTGCCTCCGGTGACGATGCGGGTGGTGCGGGACGTTCCGCGGCTGGCGGGAGCCAGGCATCGCGCCGAGGGCCGGCCACGCGCCTCACTGCGCACCGCCGACGACCCCGCCATCCCCTTCGGGCTGGTCGATCCGGCGGGAGCGGCCCGGTCGGCCGCCGACTCGCCGACAGACTCTCCGGCCCACCAGTCGGCGGACCTCCCGGATCACGACCTCCCAGACCACGACCTCCGCCGATCCAGCAGGGACCCTGTCCGCCGATCCGGCAGGACCCCCGGCCCTCGCCGATCCGGGAGGGACGCCGGGAACCCCCCGCGGGGTGCCGACCGCCCTGACCTGCACCCCCCGACCGACGGGCGGCCCAACCACTGGCACGGCAGGAACCAGCTCGCGGCGTGGCCGCTGCTCTACTGGCGTTGCGAGAGCTTCCCCTCCGCCGGCCGGTCGCTGCACCTGTTCGTCGAGCCCGGCGGCCGGACGTTCGAGGGCCGGGACCTGCCGGCCCCGCTGACCGTCGTCGGCCGGCAGGTACGGGTCTGGCCGGTCGACGCCCCGTCGATCGTCGAGGGCATGGCCGAGGTCGACGCCCGCCGCTGCGCCCTCCACCTGGTAGACGGGATGGCCAGGTTGCTGTGGCGAGCGGGCGTCGGGCTTTAGGCGAGCGTCGGGGAATCGGGGGACAGGTCGGTTTCCGGGTATGGTGCGGCGCGGGCCCAGGTCCCCCGCCGACCGGCGTCACCGGTCCCCAGGGGCGGCCCGCGGCGGCCGCACCCCGACTGGCAAAGGACCGACGGACCGATGACACACGGCGTACGACGCCCACGACCGCCTGGCCGGGTGCTACCAGAGGTGGCGGCGTGGGCATGAGGGTCCTTGTGGTCGGCTCGGGCGGGCGGGAGCACGCGCTGTGCCGGGCGCTCACCCGTGATCCCCGCGTCGGCTCGATCGTCTGCGCGCCCGGCAACGCCGGCACCGTCGACATCGCCGAGCCCCGCCCGCTCGACGTCGCCGACCCGGAGGCGGTGGCCGCCGTCGCCGAGTCCGTCGGCGCCGATCTCACGATCATCGGCCCTGAGGTCCCCCTCGTGGCCGGCGCCGCCGACGAGCTGCGCGCCCGCGGCCTGCCGTGCTTCGGGCCGTCCGCCGCGGCGGCGCGCCTCGAGGGCAGCAAGGCGTTCGCCAAGGACGTCATGCGGGCCGCGGGCGTGCCGACGGCGGCGGCCCGCGACCACTCCGAGATCGAGCCGGCGCTCGCCGACCTGGACACCTTCGGTCCGCCCTACGTCGTCAAGTACGACGGGCTGGCCGCCGGCAAGGGGGTGACGGTCACCGAGGACCGCGACGCCGCCGTCGCGGCGGTCCGCGGCTGCCTCCAGGGGCCGGACGACCGCGTGGTGATCGAGGAGTACCTCGACGGCCCCGAGGTGTCGATGTTCGCCGTCGTCACCGAGGACGGCACCGTGGTGCCACTGCTGCCCGCCCAGGACCACAAGCGGATCGGAGACGGCGACACCGGGCCGAACACCGGCGGTATGGGCGCCTACGCTCCCCTTCCCTGGGCATCACGCGGGCTGGCCGGCCAGGTGGTCACCACGGTCATCCGGCCGACGGTCGCCGAGATGGCCCGCCGCGGCACCCCGTTCACGGGCCTGCTCTACGCGGGCCTGGCACTCACCGCGCGCGGGCCGCGCGTGGTCGAGTTCAACGCCCGGTTCGGCGACCCGGAGACGCAGGCGATCCTCGCCCTGCTCACGACGCCGCTGACCGACGTGCTGACGGGCCGCCGCGCGCCGGTGTGGCGGTCGGGCTCGGCGGTCACCGTCGTGCTGGCCGCCGCCGGCTACCCGGGCACGCCGCGGCTCGGCGACCCGATTCGCGGCCTCGACGCCGCCGCGGGGCTCACCGGGGTGGACGTCCTGCACGCGGGGACGAGGCTCGACGCGGACGGGCGGGTGGTCTCGGCCGGCGGGCGGGTGTTGTCCGTCACGGCGATCGGTTCCAACCTCGAGTCCGCGCGAGGATCGGCGTACGAGGCCGTCAGCCGGATCTCACTGCCCGGCGCGCGGTACCGGACCGACATCGGCGACCCGTCGCGGCTGCGCCACGCCGCGGACGTCCGCCGCGCCGGTTCGGTCACCCAGCGGACCGACCAGCCCGGGCCGGCCGACGGCCCGGGGGGGCCGGGCGTGTCCGGTGGGCCGGGCGAACCCGGCCGGCCGGGCGAGCCTGGTTAGGCGGCCGCCGCCCCGAGCAGTCCCGAGCAGTACAGCCGCCCGGGAGTACACGCCGGCGGTCGAGCCGGAGTCCTCCCCGACGACGAGGAGCGAAGTGAGCAGCATCTCCAACACCCCCGAATCCCCCACCGCCCGCCCGCGGGTCGCGGTCGTCTACGGGTCCGCCTCGGACGCCCAGACGATGAGCAAGGCCGGCGCGACCCTCTCGCGGTTCGGCGTCGCCCACGAGGAGGCCGTGCTCTCGGCGCATCGCGCGCCCCGCACGCTGGCCGACTGGGTGGAGGGCCTGCGCGGCCGCGGCATCCAGGTGGTCATCGCCGGCGCCGGGCTCGCCGCGGCGCTGCCGGGCACTGTCGCCGCGCTCACCACCCTGCCGGTGATCGGCGTCCCGATCTCCGGGGGCGCGCTCGACGGGATGGACTCGATGCTCGCCATCGCCCAGATGCCGCCGGGCGTCGCGGTGGCCACGGTCGGCCTGAACAACGCCACGAACGCGGCCGTGCTCGCCGTCCAGATCCTGGCGCTCTCGGACCAGGAGCTCGCCGGCAAGCTGGTCACCTACAAGGACGACTTCGAGCGTGCCGCGGCGGACGGGCTCGCCCGCGTGGCTGCCGCCTCCCCCGCCGGCGCGTCGGCATGATCGAGCGTTACACCCTGCCCGAGATGGGCCGGGTCTGGTCGGAGGCGCACAAGTACGAGCTGTGGTGCAAGGTCGAGGTGCTCGTCGTGGAGGCGCACGCCGCCGCGGGGCGCATTCCCGCCGACGCGGTCGAGCCGGTACGCGCGGCGCCAGCACCGACGCCGGCGGCGGTCGCCGAGATCGAGGCCGTCACCCAGCACGACGTGATCGCGTTCCTCTCCGCCTGGGCCGACCAGACCGAGCCCCGCTCGGCCGCCGCCTACGTCCACTTCGGGATGACGTCGTCCGACCTGCTCGACACGGCGCTGGCCTTGCAGCTGGTCGAGGCGACCGACATCCTGCTCGCCAAGGCGGACGCGCTGGTCGCGGCGCTGCGCGACCTCGGGCTCGCGCACCGGTCGACGCTGCGGGTCGGGCGCACGCATGGCATCCACGGCGAGCCGACGGTCTTCGGCCACCGGGTCGCGGACCTGGCCTTCGGCGTCGCCCGCTGCCGCGACCGGCTGCGCACCGCCCGCGCCGACGTCGCCGTCGCCAAGATCTCCGGAGCGGTGGGGACGTACTCGAACATCGACCCGGACGTGGAGCTCCACGTCGCCGAGAAGCTGGGCCTCACCCCGGCGCCGGTGGCCACCCAGGTCGTGCTGCGCGACGGGATAGCGAGCTGGGTCGCGGCGCTGGCCGGGATCGCGACGGTGTGCGAGGCGGTGGCCCTCGAGGTGCGGCACGGGCAGCGCACCGAGGTGCGCGAGCTGTCCGAGCCGTTCGGCAAGGGCCAGAAGGGCTCGTCCGCGATGCCCCACAAGAAGAACCCGATCATGTCCGAGCGGATCGCGGGGCTCRCCCGGATCGTGCGTGCCCAGTACGTCCCCGTCCTCGAGGGCGTGCCGCTGTGGCACGAGCGGGACATCTCGCACTCCTCGACGGAGCGGATCGCGCTGCCGGACGCGTCCGCCGGCGTCGACTACCTGCTGAACCTGACGACCCGGCTGGTGACCGGCCTGGTCGTCGACGCGGACCGGATGCGGGCGAACCTCGACGCCACCGGCGGGCTGGTCTACACCTCCGCCGTGCTGCTGGAACTGGTCGAGACCGGCCTGTCCCGGGAGGACGCCTACGCCATCACGCAGGCCGCCGCGATGGAGACCTGGCAGACCGGCGTCCCGTTCCGGGAGACGTTGCGCAAGCACGCCGCCGACCGCGGCCTGCCCCTCGACGAGGCCCGCCTCGACGAGGTAAGCCGCCCCGAACGCTACGTCGAGCGRCTGGCCCCTGTTTTTGACCGACTCGCGGCGCTGAGCTGACGGCGTTAGCCAGGAACCTGGAGAGATAGTGCCACTTACGCATGAGGAGTTCGGCGGGCTGACCCACCTCGGCTCGGGCAAGGTCCGCGAGCTGTTCGCCGTCGGAGACGACGCGGTGCTGCTCGTCGCGAGCGACCGGATCTCCGCGTTCGACGTCATCCTGCCGACGGAGATCCCCGACAAGGGCGCGGTGCTGACCGGCCTGACGCTGTGGTGGTTCGACCAGCTCGCCGATCTCGTCCCGTCGCACGTCATCAGCTCGAACGTCGACGAGTACCCCGCCGAGCTCGCTCCCTACAAGGAGCAGCTGCGCGGCCGGTCGATGCTGTGCCACCGGCTGGACATGGTCCTGGTCGAGTGCGTCGCCCGCGGCTACCTGACCGGCAGCGGCCTGAAGGATTACAACCGCACCGGTGCCGTCAGCGGCCACCCGCTGCCCGACGGGCTCGTCGACGGCTCGAAGCTGCCGCACCCGATCTACACGCCGTCGACCAAGGCGCCGATCGGCGAGCACGACGAGAACATCAGCCGCGCGGACGCGGCGGACCGGATCGGCGCCGAGCTGGCCGCCGAGCTGGAGAAGCTCACGCTGCAGATCTTCGGCCGGGCGAGCGACCTCGCGGCCGAGCGCGGCATCCTGCTCGCCGACACGAAGTTCGAGTTCGGCCACGACCCGGCCGGCGTGCTGCGGCTCGGCGACGAGGTGCTCACCCCGGACTCGTCGCGGTTCTGGCCGGCGGACCTGTGGTCGCCGGGCGGGGCCCAGCCGTCGTTCGACAAGCAGTTCATCCGGGACTACCTGGTCAACTCCGGCTGGGACCGCGACACCCCCGCGCCCGAGCTGCCGGACGACGTCGTCGTCTCGACCAGGGCGCGCTACGTCGAGGCGTACGAACGCCTGACCGGCATCTCGTTCGACGACTACCTGTCGACCTCCTGAGCGAAGGCCGTCACTGACCCGAGCGAGTCCGCTGGCGGGGACGGCCGTCCAGCACCTTGATCGGGTCGGTGCACAGGAGACTCAGCATCTGGCTCACGCGCGCCGGGTCATAGAGCCCGTCGTCGAACTGCGCCCGTACGTGCAGCACGCCCTCGAGCTCGACGTAGATGATCGAGATGCCCTCGTCCCTGCCGCCGGAGCGCGCGTTGGCGAAGAAGCGACCCTCCGGCGGGGCGAGCCACCGCAGACGCTCCAGCTCGGGCACCCGGCCCCAGCTGACCAGCCACGGCCGCAGGTCAGGCGACGACGGTGACGCGGCGCCCTCGTGGTGCCGCGGTCGGGGCAGCCAGGTCTTCGCGACCTGGATGGCCTGCCTGACCAGCGGCTGGCCCAGCTCGGTCGCCAGGCGCATCTCCTCTCCGAGCGACTCCGGTGACGTCGGGTCGTCCGGCCAGATGGTCACGCGCTCCACGAAGTTGCCGAAGTCCGGTCCGCCGGACCGCAGATAGCGCCGCAGGTCGCAGGGCAGGTGGATGCCGTCGTCAGCGAGGGCGAGCCCAGCCGTCTCCGACGCGGCGAGGGTCGCCGCGAACAGCACGCTGATCACGGACGCGCCGGGAGCGTGCTGGTCCCGCCACTCGCGCAGCGTGGCCATGTAACCCGCCCTGGAACGCTCGAGCAGCCTGCGAACGCCCCCCGCCCCCGCCCCCGCCGCCGGACGCCACTGCGCCGCGACGGGCGCAGGCCGGCGCTCACCGAGCGCGGGCGGCTCGCCGGCGCGGACACCCGGCTGGCCGGGTGGGCCACCGCGCCCGCCTCGGATGGACACCACGAGGTCCCTGAGCAGCGCCGGCCGTCGGCCGTAGGTCTCGCCCAGGGCACGCGGCAGCGGGTGCCGCGTCCCATGTTCGATCAGATCGACCGGACGGCCGCCGTCCAGCGCGTAGCGCAGCAGGCCCGCCCAGAACTTCAGGCCGGTGTAGTCGCCGAGGAGATGGGAGAACACCATGATCGAGCAGCGCTGGCCAACGAAAAGCCGGAACGGCAGGTCACCCGTACCCTCCTCGCAGAGCTCGGCCAGGCGGGCCAGCAGGGGCCCGGAATCCTCGGCGGGCTCACCCAGGGCCGCCGGGCTGTCGTCAAGACCGACCACGGCCGCCGACAGGAACTCCTCGCGTTCCGCGAGCGGAACGGGCACACGGGTTCGCCTGACGGCATCGATGCGCCGGGTGAATCTGCTGGTCGGATCCGCCACCGCGAGGTACCGGATCACCGCGCGCACGGCTTCGACCGACGGCATCTCGGCCGGGCCGGTCGCGATCGCGAAGGTGCTCTCGACATCGAGCCAGAACCAGTCACGCCGCGGGAAGTCGTTCTCTTGGAAGACAGTCGCAGTTTTGGCCACGGGACTACCAGGCTCCCCCCACCCGACAAGTACAGAAATTGTACCCGCGTGGACCGGCCACGCTCATCGCCACGCGGGCCACACAGGCAATCACGTTCTAGCAGGCAATCACGCTCTAGAGAAAAGAAGGACGTCGCCAGGCATGGCTGTGCCCGCCCTGCCGCGGGGGACGGCAGGGCGGGCACAGGACGGGGCAGCGGCGGTGTCAGGGCCGCTGGGTCAGCTGGTGTGGGAGTGGGCTCGCAGCGGCCGGGTCTGCTGGGTGGGGAGGACGGCCGCGGGGATGTCGCCCGCGTCAGGCCCGGTGGGGGTGGAGCCGGCCTTGGGGCGCCAGATGCGGTCGCCGAGCAGGGTGAGCATGGCGGGCATCAGCAGGACCCGGATGACGGTCGCGTCGATGAGGATGGCCGAGCCGAGACCGATGCCCAGCTGCTTCATGCTGACCTGGGACAGCGTCGCGAAGATCGAGAAGACCGCGACCATGATGACCGCCGCGCTGGTGACCACGCCGGCGCTGCGGCGCAGGCCGGCGAGCGCCGCCGACCGCATGTCCAGCCCCGCCTCCCGGGCCTCGCGGACCCTGGAGAGCAGGAACACCTGGTAGTCCATCGACAGGCCGAACAGGATCACGAAGAGCATCAGCGGCATCCAGTTGGCGATGCTGCCGGTGGCCGTGAAGTTCAGCAGGCCGTCCGCCCAGTGGTGCTGGAAGATCAGCACCAGCAGGCCGTAGGCCGCGCCGACGGAGAGCAGGTTCAGGCCGACCGCGAGGGCCGCCACCGTGGCGCTGCGGAACGCCGTCAGCAGCAGCATGAAGGCCAGCAGCAGCACGAACCCGATCACGAGTGGCGTACGCCCGCCGAGCTGGTCGTTGAAGTCCAGCGAGCCGGCGGCCATGCCACTGACGTCGGCGCGCGCACCGGGGATCTTCTCGATCGTCGAGGGCACCAGGTCGTCGCGCAGCGTGTGGACCGCGTCCATCGACGCGTCGTCGGTGCCGCCACCGGCGATCGGCATGAGCACGCGGGCGACGGTCTTGTCCGCGCTGACGTCGACGATGACGGGCTCGAAGCCGACCTTGGCCGCGACGGCCTTCGACCGCAGGTCGTTGATCGCCGCGGTCACGGGCGCGGAGGTGACGTCGGGCGCGGACACCACGATCACCGCGGGTGTCGGCCCGCCGGGGAAGGCTGCGGTCAGCCGGTGGTAGGTCTTCATGACCGGGATGTCCTGGGGCAGGTCGTCGAGCCCCTGCTCGGCGGTGTGCATGCCCAGCGTCGGGAGGGCGAGCAGGATCAGCAGGCCACCGGTCACGGTCGCGACGATCCCGGGGTGGCGCATCAGCCGGTCGAGCAGGCGGACCCGGCCGGTCTGCCCGGCCGCGTCGAGGAGCGCGGCGCGCTCGGCGGCGGCGACGCGCTCGGCGTGCTGCGCGGCGACGGCGGCGCCGAGGACCTCGGTCATGGCCGCGTCCGCGATCTCGCCGGACTGCCGCTTCGAGTGCCGCGCGGTGCGGCGCGCCGCCCGCCGGGCCCGCCGGGAGCGGGGCGCGTCCGGCGCAGCCGGGCGCTTCCAGGGCAGCCGGCCGAGCTCCACCCGGTCACCGAGCAGGGACAGCAGCGCGGGCAGCACGGTGACCGAGCCGAGCAGCGCCACCAGGACGACGATCATCGTGCCGACCGCGATCCCGGTGAAGACGCTCATCCCGGTGATCATCAGACCTGCCAGCGACACGGCGACGGTCAGTCCGGAGACCAGCACGGTGTGCCCGGAGGTCTCGGACGCGATCGCCAGCGCCCGCTCGGGGCCGTGGCCCTTGGCGCGCTCCTCGCGCTCCCGGCGGATGTAGAACAGCGCGTAGTCGACGCCGACGGCGAGGCCGATCAGCAGCATGACCGACGTCGCGATCTCGTTGGTCGGCATCAGGTGGCTGACGAACGCGACCACCCCGAGCGTGCCGACGAACGCGGTCATCGCCAGCGCCACCGGGATCAGCGCGGCGATCAGCGCGCCGAACACGATCAGCAGAATGGCGATGGTCACCGGGATCGCGGACCACTCGGCCCGCTGGAAGTCGTTGCCCATCGTCTCGTCGAGGGCCTTGTCGGCGCTCGCCTGGCCGAACTGCTCGACCGTGAGCCCGCTGTGGGCGGCGGCGACCGAGGCGACGGTGTCCATCACCGGCTCGATCCGGTCGGTGGCGGTGTCGGGATCCCCGGTGAGCTCGAAGGTCACCAGCACGGACCGGCCGTCCGCGGAGATCAGGCCGCGGTCCTCGGTGGCGCCCCGCGCGGCGATCGGGGCCCGTACGTCGGTCACCTCGCCCGTGGCCGAGATCCGCGCGATGACGTCGGCGATCGTCGCGGAGACCTCCGGGTCGGCCARCTGGCCGCCGGCCGGCGCGGCCGGGAGCTGAATGAGGACGTTCTCGCTGTCGCGGTCGACGAAGCCGGCGTCCTTCAGCGTCTGCTCCGCGCGACCGCTCTCGCCGAGGGTCATGTCGTCGTCGTCGAGGGTCTTCGTGCCGATCATGCTGCCGATCATGATCACGGCGATGACGGCGACCAGCCAGCCGGCGACGGCGAACTTGCGGTGCCGCACGCTCCAGCGCGCGGCCCTGGCGGCGATGTGGTTGGCGTGACCGTCGGCGTTGACGCGGCCCGCGTCGCCGCTCGGCCGGCGGTTGGGCCCGGCGGCGGAGCGCGCCAGGGCCTGGGCGGAGTGATCGGCCCGATGGCCGTCGGGGTGGTGGGGAGCGCGACTGGGCATGCGTCAACGTTCCCGGAACGGGCAGGCAAGGTCACTGGAGCGAACCGCCGACCCTGGGGTCAGGCCAGCCTGTGGGCCATGGTGGGTCACCACCGCCGGCCGGGGTGGGGCCAGCCCCACCCCCCAGCCCGACACACCGGGTGCCAACCATTCACGGCCGGACCCGTGACCAGCGCTTTCGGCCGACGTGCCCGGCACGCGGACGACGCGGCGCGCGTGCCCTTCACAAGGGGCGGGAGGCGGCGTCCGCGGGCAATCCCCCGCTACGGAAGGGTGTCAGCTCGCCGACAACCGGCTGACGGCGCCCGCTCCCGTCTCGGTAACGGCCGGGCCACGCGCGTCGATCCTTCAGAAGGCCGGTTCTTCGGAAGGCCGACGGGTGGTMGCCGGGCAAGCTCCTGATCGGCCGCTCACGGGTCAGGCCTAGAGTGCCTCCCCGGCGGGCCTGGAATCGGGGGCTCCGATCAGTGGGGCGACGAACGTGACCGTTCCAGCGACAGGTACAGCTATTGTGCCCGGCAGGTGGAGGGCCTGGGAATCCCGTGACGAAGGCTGCGACTGTGTTCCGCTGGAACGACTTCCCGCGACGCGACCGGCTCTGGCTCGACGTCGAGAGCACCTTCGCGGTCGCGACCGGCCCGGCCGAGATGCCGTCGGTCGAGGCCGCGCGCGCGGTGATCCGGCATCTCGCGGCGATCGATCCGGCCAGCCGGTTCCTGCGCCGCATCGATGCGGTCAGGGGGGCCCGTGTCCCCGTTCCGTTCGTGCGGCGCGAGCGGTTTCTGGCGGCCGTCGTCGTCGGCCTTGATGACAGCCCGGCCGCCGTGGGCGATCCCGCCGAGGATCCCGGACCTCTCATGGCCCGCCTGGCCGAGCTCTGCGAGGAGGGCCTCGGCGACCTTCCGTTCCGGATCTTCGTCGGCCGGCACTGCTCGTTCCTCGTGTTCTCTCATCTTCTCGGCGACTACACCTGCCTGAGGTTCTGGGCGGGCGTGCTGCGCCACGCGCTGGCGGGCACCCGTCCGGTCGACCTGGTGGAGCGCGGGGCGCGCTACCCGCTGCCGCGTGCCCTGGGCGAGACCTACGGCCGCCGGCCGGCCCTGCTCAGGGGCCTCGTGGCGTCGATGCGCGAACAGCACGCGGTCCCAGCCAGCCGGCTGGGGTTCCTGGGCGGCGAGCGGCCCGAGCTCGACGAGTGGCGACCGGCCGATGCCGCGGCGGGGCCACGCTCAGCGACGGGACGCGTGAGCAGACTGGTCGAGCGTTCCAAGGCGGGCTACATGGCCACGCTGCGCGAATGGCGCGACCTGCACGCCCCTGGCGTGTCCGTGAACAGCGTGCTGTTCGCGGCGACCCTCGCCGCGTCGGACGCGGCTGGGCTCGCCCGACCCGACGACGGCGTCCACCTGCCCTGCGACCTGCGGCGCTACCTGCGGTCCGGCGCGCCGGACTTCGGCAACTTCGTGGAGCGTCTGACCATCTGGCCGGACGACCCGACGTCACCGGAGTCGCTCGGAGCGGAACTACGCCGGGCGACCGAGCTGGGCCAGCCGCTCGCCAGGCACGCCATCCAGATCGCGAAGACCCGACGGCCCCGACCGCGCGAGGCCRCCGCCCCCCAGACCGCCGCCGGCCAGGCCGAGCCGGCGCCGGCGTCGCCTGACCTGCGGCCGTGGCTGGTCAGCTGGGGCCGGGTGCCCGAGCTGGAGCGTCTGCGGTGGCTCGCCCCGCCGGAGGGTCGCTTCTTCGCCAACGCGCGCTCCGGCGGCAGGGACGAGGGCATCTCGATCATCTACGTCGAGCTCGAGGGCGTGCTGCACGTACGGGCGCAGTTCGACGACGGGCTCTATGACCCGGCGCGCGTGAGCCAGATGCTGAGTCTCCTGTGCACCGACCCGATCAAGGTGCTGGACGGCCGTCCCCGCCAGCGGACTCGCTCGGGTGGGGCTGGCGTCGCGTAGGCCTGGGCAGGCCCGGCTCGGCGTTGTCTGGCTGGCGTCTTCACGGCGATGCCGGCGTCACCGCGTCGGCGGCCTTCGCTTCGGCCCTGGTCGGGCGTGGCTTGGGGCGGCCGGTTGGGCCGGGTCACAGCAGGCCCCCACCGGGGTTGCGCAGGGGTTACAGTCGTCCGCGACGTCCGGTACCGCACTCGAGGACTGGAACGGCCCGATGCCCCGTACTCCGCTCGCCGATCCCGACGCAGGGACTCGGCCCGCACTCGCCAGCACCCGCGCGGAGCTCGCCGCGCTGCTCGCCCGGCCCGCCGGGCGCCGGGCGGTGGTGATGACCATGGGCGCGCTGCACGAGGGGCACGCCACCCTCATCCGCGCGGCCCGCCGCGAGGCCGACCAGGTCGTCGTCACGATCTTCGTCAACCCGTTGCAGTTCGGCCCGCGCGAGGACCTCGACCGCTACCCGCGCACCCTCGAGGCAGACCTCGAGGTGTGCGCCAGGGAGGGCGCGGACGTCGTGTTCGCTCCGGCGCTCGTGCACGACCCGGCCCCGCTGGTGACCGTGAGTGCCGGGGCGCTCGGCGACGTGCTGGAGGGGGCGAGCCGGCCGGGGCACTTCGACGGCGTCCTGACGGTCGTCGCGACGCTGCTGCACCTGGTCCGGCCGGAGCTGGCGTTCTACGGCCGCAAGGACGCCCAGCAGCTGGTCTGCATCCGCCGGATGGTCTCGKACCTGKCCTTCGGGGTGCGGATCGTCGGCGTGCCGACGGTCCGGGAGCCGGACGGGCTCGCGCTGTCCAGCCGCAACGCCTACCTGACCGAGTCCCAGCGGGTGTCCGCGCTCGCGCTCTCGCGGGCGCTCGCGGCGGGCCTCGCGGCCAGCGGCGACGGCCCCGACGCGGTCATCGCCGCCGCGCGCGCGGTGCTCACGGCCGAGCCGGGCATCGAGGTCGACTACCTCGTCCTCGCCGGGCCCGACGACCTCAGCCCCGCCACGGCGGGACCCGCGCTGCTGCTCGTCGCGGCCAGGGTGGGAAGCACCCGCCTGATCGACAACATCGAACTCGTCCTTCCACCCGCCGCCGAGCCAGAGGCCTGACCATGACCAGCGACTCCTCACCTTCGGCCTCGGCGCCGCCCGCGCCGCGCGCGCTGGCGGGTCTGCCGCCGTTGCCGGTGCTGCCCGCGCGGCTCGGCGCGCCGCGGGCCGGCTGGACCAGGCACGCCGACGTCGTGGTGATCGGCTCGGGCGTGGCGGGGCTGTCCGCCGTGCTGCGGGTACGCGCGGCGCTGCCGACCGCCCGGGTGCTGCTGGTCACCAAGGCACTGCTGGACATGGGCTCGACCCGCTGGGCGCAGGGCGGGATCGCCGCGGCGCTGGCCGCCGAGGACTCGCCCGACGACCATCTGCGCGACACGCTGGTCGCGGGCGTCGGGCTGTGCGACCCGGCGGCGGTGCGGGTGCTGGTCGACGAGGGCCCGGCCAGGGTCCGCGAGCTCGCCGCGCTCGGGGCCCAGTTCGACCGGACCGCGAGCGGCGAGCTGTCACTCACCCGGGAGGGCGGCCACCTGCGCGACCGGATCGTGCACGCGGGCGGTGACGCCACCGGCCTGGAGGTGGAGCGCGCGCTGATCGCGGCGCTGCGCTCCGACGAGGCCGTCGAGATCATCGAGCACGCCCTCGTCCTCGACCTGCTCACCGACGCGGACGGCCGCGTCGCCGGCGCGACCCTGCACGTCCTGGGCGAGGGCAGCCGCGACGGGGTCGGAGCGGTCACCGCCAGGGCGGTGATCCTCGCGACCGGCGGAATGGGCCAGATCTTCGCGTCCACGACGAACCCGCCCGTCTCCACCGGAGACGGGGTGGCGCTCGCGCTGCGCGCCGGCGCGGTGGTCACGGACCTGGAGTTCGTCCAGTTCCACCCCACGGCGTTCTGGGCGCCCGGCGCCGAGTCGCTCGACGTGGGCCAGCGGCCGCTGGTGAGCGAGGCGATGCGCGGCGAGGGCGCCGTCCTCGTGGATGCGGCCGGCGAACGGGTGATGCTTGGCGTACACCCGTTGGCCGACCTCGCGCCGCGGGACGTGGTCGCGAAGCAGATGTCGCGGGTGATGGCCGCCCAGGGCGTCAATCACCTCTATCTGGACGCCCGTCATCTCGGTGAGGCGACGATCCTGCGCCGGTTCCCGACCATCACCGCCCAGTGCCGAGCCCAGGGCGTGGACCCGGTCACCCAGCCGATCCCGGTGGCACCGGCGGCCCACTACGCCAGCGGCGGGGTGCGCACCGACACCTGGGGCCGCACGAGCGTGCCCGGCCTCTACGCCTGCGGCGAGGTGGCCTGCACGGGTGTGCACGGCGCGAACCGGCTGGCGTCGAACAGCCTGCTCGAGGGCCTGGTCTTCGCGGCGCGGATCGCCGAGGACCTGGCCGCCGGGCTGCCCTCGCCGGGTGTGCCGGCGCTCGCCGTGGTCGAGCGCGGCTCCGCCGGGCTCGCGGACCCGGCCGAGCGCGGCGACCTCGCCCGGGTGATGACCGACGGCGCCGGGGTGCTGCGCTCCGCGCCGAGCCTGCTGGCCGCCGCGAAGGCGCTGACGGCCATCGGCGACGTCCGGGTCACCGGCTCGACCGTGACCGCCGGGCCGGACGCCTGGGAGATGAGCAACCTGCGGACCGTCGCGACGGCGCTGGTCGCCGCCGCGACGGCGCGCACGGAGACCCGCGGCTCGCACTGGCGCGAGGACTTCGCCGAGGCCGACGACGACTGGCGAGGGCACCTGCTGGTCCGCCTGGACCCGGACGGGGCGCTCGGCGTCACGTTCGAGCCCGCGGCGGCAGACGGGGCGACCCCCGTCGAAGGAGAGAAGGCACTGTGAGCCCCAGGATCGCCGCGAGGCACGCCGTCGCTCCGGCCCACGTCCTCGCCGACGCCGATGCCCCCGCCGCGGCGGGCGAGATGGGCCTCGGGCTGTCGGACGCGACCAGATCGGCCCTGGCCGCGACCGGCCTCGAGCCCGCGGGCCTCGCCGACGTGCTGTCCCGGGCGCTCGCCGAGGACCTGCCGGCGGCGAGCGGGCTCGGCGTGGACGCCACGTCGGCCGCCACCGTGCCCGCGGACCTGGTGGCCACCGGCCGGATCGTCTCCCGGGCGCGCGGCGTGGTCGCGGGCCTCCCGGTGGCCGCGGCGGTGTTCGAGGCCGTCGCCGGCCGCACCGTCGAGGTCACGCTGACCGCCGCGGACGGCGACCGGGTCGAGCCCGGCGACGAGGTGCTGCGGGTGCGCGGCCCGGTGCGCGGGCTGCTGACGGCCGAGCGCACCGCGCTGAACCTGCTGTGCCACCTGTCCGGGGTGGCGACGGGGACGCGGGCCTGGGTCGACGCCATCGCCGGGACGGGCGCCGCCGTGCGGGACACCCGCAAGACCATGCCGGGGCTGCGCGCGCTGGAGAAGTACGCCGTGCGTGCCGGCGGCGGCGTGAACCACCGGATGTCGCTCGTGGACGCGGCGCTGGTCAAGGACAACCACGTGGTCGCGGCCGGCGGGGTGGCGGCCGCGTTCGCCGCCGTGCGCGGGGCCTTCCCCGACCTGCCCGTCGAGGTCGAGTGCGACACCGTCGAGCAGGTCGCCGAGGCGGTCGAGGCGGGCGCCGACCTGATCCTGTGCGACAACATGAGCACCGACGAGCTTCGGGCGGCGGTGGCGCTGGCCCGGCCGACCGGGGTACTGCTGGAGGCCAGCGGCGGCCTCACCCTGGCCGTCGCGGCCGACGTGGCGGCCACCGGCGTCGACTATCTCGCGGTCGGCGCCCTCACCCACTCGGTCACGGCGCTCGACCTGGGCCTGGACCTCGCTCTCGACACGCAGGGAAAACGGTCGCACTGATGCTGCTGACGATCGACATCGGCAACACCAACACCGTCCTCGGCGTGTTCGAGGGCGAGACGCTGGCCGACTCGTGGCGGGTGCGCACCCAGCCGAACGCGACGGCGGACGAGCTGACGCTGGTCTACCGCGGCCTGCTCGGCGAACACCAGATCGACGGCGTGTCGGTGTGCTCGACGGTGCCGGCGGCGCTGCGGGAGATCCGCCGGATGGCGGCGCGGATCTTCCGGCATGTGCCGGTGGTGGTGGTCGAGCCCGGTACCCGCACGGGAGTGCCGATCCTCATCGACAACCCCAAGGAGGCCGGCGCCGACCGGATCATGAACACACTGGCCGCGCACCACCTGCACGGCGGGCCGACGATCGTGGTCGACTTCGGCACGTCCACCAACATCGACGTGGTCTCCGCGCGCGGCGAGTTCCTCGGCGGCGCGCTCGCGCCCGGCATCGAGATCGCGCTGGACGCGCTCGCCTCCCGGGCCGCCCAGCTGCGCAAGGTCGAGCTGGTGCCACCCCGGTCGGTGATCGGCAAGGGCACCGTCGAGGCCCTGCAGTCCGGCATGATCTACGGGGCGGCCGGACAGGTGGACGGCCTGGTCCGGCGCATCCGCGCCGAGCTCGGCGCGGAGGCGACCGCGATCGCGACCGGTGGTCTCGCCCCGCTCGTCATCAAGGAGAGCGAGACCCTCCAGGTGCACGAGCCACACCTCACCCTGATCGGCCTGCGGCTGGTGTTCACCAAGAACATCTGACCGCCACCGGCACCGCTCCCCAGTGGTCTTTTCTGGCGGAGAATGCCCTGTTTTTGGAGTCAACTTCACGACATATACCCAGGGTCATGTCTCGTCGGAATTCGCGCGCCAGCCCACGCCGGTACACACGGTCACACAGTGCGATCTGTGGTCCGGCCAGGCGAGCCACGCCCCGCGCCACACGCAAAAGTGCCCAGGCGGGACCACTTCCGGACCATGCGACCCGGCCGCGGCGGACCAGTCAGCGCGACGGAATTTGCCCTAACAACACCGATAACACTATGCCCCGCCGCTAGAATTCGGCCCGAATCTCCATTCGGCCATCATCAGGTCAACGGCCGCCCGATCGCGTCTTTGATCGAGCGGCCGGCGGCCGACACACCCGGGCACGCAGGTACAGCTAGGCTCGGCGGCTGACGATCATCCGCCGGCATGCCGAAACGGCGGAAGACGCAAGGGGCGGGGGCCACCGGTGACGGAGACGGTCGACGGAATAGACCCATTCGTGCGGGCGGAGGCCCCGGTCAGGGAGCATCCGGGCATTCCGCACCCTGAGACGGCACACCGGCGCGCGGCGGCGCCGGACACGGCGCGCCTGCACGCGGAACACCTGAGCACGGAGCACCCTGGCCTGGGACACCTCGGCGCGGAGCACGCGAGCACCGAGCACGTTGGCACCAGAACGGACGAGCCGAGTCAGGGCGGCCTCGGCTCATCGCCCGGCGACGGGCCCGGCGCCAGGTCCTCTCCCGGCGCGGGCCACGCCGCCGCCGTGGAGCCGGCCGCGTCGACCGGCGTCGCGGCGGACGATGCCGCCGACCGGAGTCCCGTGGAGCCCAGCACCATGGACGAGAACGCCGTAGACAACGACACCTCCAAGCCCACCGGCACCGATCCGGAGGCGACGGTACGGGTCCCGATGCAGTGGACGCGGGTCTCGCCGCGCACGGCCGGTCCACACACCGCCGGTGCCCGCGGGACGCGCACCGGCAGCCGGGCCAGGCGTGACTCTCCCGCCGACGGCTCCGCCGACGACTTCGTCGGCGCGGCGCGCCCCACCACCGCCGCCGACGCTTCCGGGGGCCGCGCCGCCGCGGGTGACGACGACGACACCACCCTGCGCATCACCGCCAGAGCCCTCGCCAGGAACGGCATCGCGCGGGACGGTGCCACCGCCGCCCGCGAGGACGACGCCGCCAGGGACGACGCCGCGGCGGCGGGCCTGGCGCCCGCGGGCGCCGCGGCGGACCGGACCGCGCGGGACGCCCTCGAGAGCACGGCGCAGGGCGCGGTCACCGGGCCGACGGTCCTCCCGCTGCCGCCCGGCGGTCTCGAAGGCCTCGGTCTCGCGACGGAGCCATCCGAGCCGGTGGCCTCCGTTCCCGCTCCCAGGGCCGCCCCGCCGACCGGCATGCCGGCGGACGATCCGGCCGGCGAGACGGACCAGCCCGCCGAGCACCAGGCATACCGGGCTCACATCTCCTGGGAGGGCAAGTACACCCGGCTGGTGGTCTGCGCGGACCTGGCCGCGGGGGCGCTCGCGGCGGCGCTCGCCTACGTCCTGCGGTTCGGCGGCCTCGTCGACTTCGACCTGATGCCGGTCTCGCCGACGCCCTACCTGATCCTCAGCGCCGTCTTCCCCGTCGCGTGGCTCGCCGGGATGTCGCTGAACCGTGCCTATGAGGACCGCTTCCTCGGCGGCGGGACGGAGGAGTTCCGCCGGGTCGTCAACGCCGCGGTGCGGCTCACCGCCCTCGTGGCCGTCGGGTCGTACGCGACCAAGGCCGAGATCGCCCGGGCCTACCTCCTGATCGTCTTCCCCGCGGCCACGATCCTCACGCTCGCCGGCCGCGGGGCCGCCCGCTCGCTGCTGCACCGGATGCGCCAGGCCGGCCGCTGCCAGCACCGGGTCCTCGTCGTCGGGGCGGGCGAGTCGGCGGCGTCCCTGGTGCGGCTGGCCCGCCGTGACCCGAGCGCCGGCTGGTCGGTCGTCGGCGTCTGCCTGGACCGCGCGCCCGGCCGGCACAGCCACGACCGCCTGGAGAGCGCGGGCTTCGACCTGTTCGGCGTCCCGATCGTCGGTACGTCGGACGCGCTGGAGGACGCCATCCGGCTCACCGACGCGACGACCGTCGCGATCAGCCCACAGATCGACGGTGAACGGCTGCGCCGGGCGCTGTGGGCGCTGGAGGGCACCAACGTCGACGTCCTGGTGTCCTCGGCGGTGACCGACGTCACGGGTCCTCGGATCCACCTGCGCCCGGTCGCGGGCCTGCCCCTGTTGCACATCGAGGAGCCCGAGCTCACCGGCACCCGCCGGCTGATGAAGGTGCTCCTCGATCGCGGGGTGGCCTTCTTCTCGCTGACGCTGCTCTCGCCGCTGCTGTTCGGGCTCTGCCTGGCCGTCCGGCTGACCAGCAGGGGCCCGGCGATCTTCAAGCAGACCCGGACCGGCCAGGGCGGCAAGGAGTTCACGATGTACAAGTTCCGGTCGATGTACGTCGACGCGGAGGCGCGGCTGGCCGAGGTCCTCGCTCTCAACGACCGCGAGGACGACTACATGTACAAGGCCAAGGACGACCCTCGGATCACCCGCATCGGAAAGTTCCTGCGCAAGTGGTCGCTCGACGAGCTGCCGCAGCTGCTCAACGTCCTGAACGGCACGATGTCGCTGGTCGGCCCGCGCCCGCCGCTGCCGCGGGAGGTCGCGAAGTACGCCGACGACGTGCATCGCCGGCTG
>NZ_MOMC01000036.1 GCF_001983105.1 Pseudofrankia asymbiotica
CGACCTGCGCTACGTCGAGAACTGGTCGCTCGCCATGGACCTGATCATCCTCTGGCGCACCGTCTTCGCCGTCCTCAAGCGCGAAGGCGCCTACTGAAGCCTCCCCACCGATCCGCCGGCTTGGTGCTTGTCCCATAGGTCCTGGCTGGGAGGGACTCCGGGAGGCGGATCGGCGGGGACCCCTGGCCAACCACTCCTGGAGACCACCCCACGCCGCAGTAGACGTGGCCGCCGAGCCAGGCCGGTCCGAGCCAGGCCGGTCCGAGCCCGGCGAACCAGCCTAGGCGGAGCGGTCAGGGCCGTATCAGGCCGATTGGTGGTGGCCTGACCAGTCGGCGGATGTGGTCCTGCCCACGTGGAGCGGGGATTGCCTGGTCCGGGCCGATGCCGCCGTGACTGGGTCCGGTTTCCGCTGTGTCCTCGCCCGGGCTCTCGCGGGCCTGGCAGGGATGCCTGTCCCGTAAGCCCAAGGGCGAGAGCCGCCGCCGCGACCCGTTCCCTCCAGCCCGATGATGACCGGGCGTGGTCAGCCACGGCGATGTCCGGAAGAAGACTATTTGTCCGCCTACAGATGAAATCCGGGAAGGATGCCTCAACGCCGGGGATCAGTCAGACGTTGGTATTTTCGACGCGCGTGTCACGCCAGCCCCGCAGGCGGCCCGGCGAGGTGCGCGTGGGCTGATGCCCGGGGGCTGCGTTCGGCGGAGGGGTGCGCATGGGTGCGAAGCGGGTCATCCCGCGCGCCGACCCGCGGTCGGCCGCCGCTGGCCGGCCGACCGGCCCAGACAGCCCAGAGAGGACGCACCGGTGACCGCGACGACGACCCGCGGGCCAGCCGGGAACGCGGGCCCCGGCGACGGGAGTGGCAGTGGTGACGGCGAGGCGACGCTACGCGTCTCGATGCGCAACTTCCGGGCACGTCTGGCCGGCCGTCCGCCGGAGCGGCGTGCTCACCCGCATGCCACCACCCGCAGCGCCGCCGAGCTCGCGGTCCTGTCGAACACTCCGCACGAGGGGGTACGCGAGCCGTACCGAGCCCAGCTCACCTGGGAGCGCGACTACGCGCGGGCGGCGGTGTTCGCCGACCTCGCCGCCTGCCTCGCCGGGACCGGTCTCGCCTACCTGATCCGCTTCGGCGGGATCATCGACTTCAGCCAGACGCCGCAGTCGTCGCGTCCCTACCTGTTCTTCACCCTCGGGCTGCCGCTCGTCTGGATCGCCGCGGTCGCCCTCAACCGGGGCTACGAGCACCGTTTCCTCGGCGGCGGGTCGGAGGAGTTTCGCCGCGTCCTGAACGCGGCCGTCCGGCTGACCGCGCTGGTGGCGGTCGCGTCGTACGCGACCAAGGCGGAGTTCGCCCGCTCGTATCTGCTGGTGGCGTTCCCGATGGCGACGCTGCTGACGCTCGTCGGCCGAGCCGTGGCCCGTGCCCGGCTGCACCGCATGCGTCGCGCCGGCGAGTGCCAGCACCGGGTGCTGGTGGTGGGTGCCGGCGAATCGGCCGCGTCGCTGGTACGGATCGCCCGGCGTGACCCCACCGCGGGCTGGAACGTCGTCGGCGTGTGCCTCGACCGGGCACCCGGAATGCACAGCTCCGAACGGCCGGACCGCGCCGGCTTCGACCTGGCCGGCGTGCCGATCGTGGGCACGTCCGACACGTTGGTGGAGGCGATCCGGCGGACGCGGGCGTCGGCCGTCGCGATCAGCCCGCAGATCGACGGTGAGCGGCTGCGCCGAGCGCTCTGGGCGCTGGAGGGCTCCGACGTCGACGTGCTGGTGTCGTCCGCGATCACGGACGTCACCGGGCCGCGCATCCACCTGCGTCCGGTCGCCGGCCTGCCGCTCCTGCACATCGAGGAGCCCGAGCTCTCCGGTGCCCGCCGGCTGATGAAGGGCATGCTCGACCGGAGCCTCGCGCTGACAGGCGTGCTGGTCACGCTGCCGCTGTTCGCGGCGCTGGTGCTGGCGATCCGGCTGACCAGCAAGGGCCCGGCGTTCTTCAGGCAGACCCGGGTCGGCATGAGCGGCCGAGAGTTCACAATGTTCAAGTTCCGCTCGATGTACGTGGACGCCGAGGCGCGGCTGAAGGAGCTGCGGACGAGCAACGAGGGCCAGGGTCTGCTGTTCAAGATGCGCGACGACCCGCGGGTGACCGGGGTCGGGAAGTTCCTGCGCAAGTGGTCGCTCGACGAGCTGCCGCAGCTGTTCAACGTCCTGAACGGCACGATGTCGCTGGTCGGCCCGCGCCCGCCGCTGCCCAGCGAGGTCGCCCAGTACGAGACGGACGTGCACCGCCGGCTGATGGTCAAGCCGGGCCTGACCGGCCTGTGGCAGATCAGCGGCCGAAGCGATCTCGACTGGGAGGAGTCGGTCCGCCTCGACCTGCGCTACGTCGAGAACTGGTCGCTCGCCATGGACCTGATCATCCTCTGGCGCACCGTCTTCGCCGTCCTCAAGCGCGAAGGCGCCTACTAACCGCCCTACCTGGTCCGACGCCCGGCCCACCCCCCGGCCGCACCAGCCACAACGGCGCCAGGGGATCCGGGACGACGGCGGGAGGCGGCCGTCGAGGCGGGCCCATCCTGGTAGCGAGTTCACTCGGCTTCCATATTTCGTACCCATAAGGGTCGTTCCCGGTAAACGAGGTCCGGTACATTCGCCGGGTTGGCGCGGCGCCTCAGGCCCGTCGGCGGCGGTAGGTACGGCTCGGTTGGTACGGCTCGGTCGCACGACTCGGTCGGTACGGCTCGGTCGGCACGACTCGGTCGTCGAGGCCGGCCGTCGCGTGCCCGGACTACGCGCCGGGGGGCGACCGGGACGGGGAGAGAGTGGCGAACCGGACAGGCGGGGCGGCGGGCGATGGCCGGGCGGACGCGGTGAGCGAGGCGCCGGCGGCTTCCTCACCGTCGACGCCGGAGACTCCCGCGGCGTCCACGGCGTCCCCCGCGTCCGCGGCCTCCGCTCGCCCCCGGCACCGGCACCGGCGTGCCAAGCCGACACGGCGGGAGAGGCGTCAGGGCAACCGCGCCCTCAGCCTCACCCGCGTCGTCGCCGTCCCGGCGGTCGGCCTGTTGCTCCTGCTCGGCGGTGGGCCCGCGAGCCCGCACGACGACGAGGCCGCGGCGAGCTCCCCCGGGAACCAGCCCGTACGAGGCAGCGACTACCCCATGCCGCCGCTGACACCGGCCGGCGTCGGCGGCGACGACGGCGGGGTTCTTGTCACCGCGAGCCCGAGCCCCGGCGAAGGCGGCGAGGTCAGCACGGACGCGCTGGCAGCCGCCGCCGTCGGCGCGGGTGACAGCGGCCTGGTTCGTCTCTCCGGCGCCAACAACCAGATACCCGACAGAGTCCTCGCCGCCTACCAGCGGGCCGTGGCGACGATGAGTGGCGAGCTGCCCGGCTGCCACCTGCGCTGGGAGCTGCTCGCCGGCATCGGCAGGGTCGAGTCGAACAACGCGAATGGACGCTCTATCACCGCCGACGGCGTCGTCACGCCGACGATCATCGGTGTCGCGCTGGACGGCAAGGGCGGCCGAGCGCTGATCCGCGACACCGACGGCGGCTCGTTCGACCAGGACAAGGTCTACGACCGCGCGGTCGGCCCGATGCAGTTCATCCCGAGCACGTGGAAGACCAGCGGCCGCGACGGCAACTCCGACGGCCGCAAGGACCCGAGCAACATCAGCGACGCGGCACTCGCCGCCGGCGGCTACCTGTGCGCCCGTGGCCGGGACATCACCGATCCGGCGCGGCTGCGGGCGGCCATCTTCTCCTACAACCCGTCCGACGCCTACGTGCGCGCCGTGCTCGGCTGGATGGACGGCTACATCAACTCCAGCCCCACCACCGTGCCCATCCCCGTCGTCGCCCTCACGCCAGGCCCCGGCGCGAGCAGCTCCCCTGCCCCGGCCGTCACGCTGGCGGCGGGGCTCCCCTCCCCGTCGGCAGGCGCGAGCGCGAGCGCGAGCCCCACCAGCGCGGCCTGCGCCACGATCGCCATCACCGCCAGCAGCCTGGCGGCCAGCGTCAACCAGTCCGCCACCGGCACCGGGCTGGAGGTCACCGGCACTTACACCGCCGCGGCCGCGAACGCCACCGGCAACGTCTCGATCCACGCGGAGGCCCGCGCGTCCAGCGGTGGCACCGTGCTCGCCCAGGGGGACACCAGCGTGCCGGCCCAGCCGGCCGCGGGCTCCACGCCGCTCGCGCGCCTGAGCCTCACGCCGGCCACCGCCAGCTCGGTCACGGTCGCTCTCACCACGACCCCGGCCGGCTGCGCGGCGCGGACGCTGACCACGATCGTCATCACCGGCATCCCCACCGCGACGCCCACACCGACGCCCACACCGACGGCCAGCGCGACGCCGACGAGCAGCCCGACGCCGACCCCGAGCCCGGTGCCCACGACGGCGGCGTCCACCTCGCCGCCGACCGCCAGCCTGGCCCCCTCGCCGACCAGGACCAGCGACGCCCCGGCCTCGGCCAGCACCCCGCCCCCGAGCGCCACTCCCACGGCCGGTACCACCGCGAAGAGCAGCGCCGGCTGACCCGCCAGCAGACCGGCCCAGCAGACCGGCCCAGCCGCGGACCGACAGCGGGCGGACGCCGATCGGGCGGTGCCCGGCCGCCGTGAAGGCGGCGGCCGGCACGCTGTCTCCCGTCAGGCCCGGGAAGTGACCTCGGCCGGGAGCCGCCGGGGAGGGGGAACGGCCACGGTCATGCTGTCGGCCTCCGGGTCCGCCGGCCGGCTCGCGGGCCGGCCCGGGGCCAGGTAGGTCCATCCGGCGTCTCGCCACCTGACCGGGTCGAGGGCATGCCGCCCGTCGACCACGCTCCGGCGCGCGACCACCTCGGTCAGCGCCACCGGGTCGAGGTCGCCGAACTCGGCCCACTCAGTGAGCAGGACCGTGACCTCGGCTCCTTTCATGGCCCTGAGGGCCGAGGTCTCGTAGCGCAGCCGCGGGTTCGCCCGGCGCGCGTTCTCGACCGCCATCGGGTCGTAGACGGTGACGGTGGCGCCCTCGCCGGCGAGCAGCCCGGCGACGGCGAGCGCCGGGGAGTCCCGGATGTCGTCCGAGTTGGGCTTGAACGCGGCGCCGAGGACGCCGACCGCGCGGCCGGTCAGGCTCCCGCCGGCCGCCTGGCGCGCGAGCTCGACCATCCGGTGGCGACRCCGGATGTTGATCTCGTCGATCCCGCGCAGGAAGCTCAGGCTGTGCCCGATGCCGAGCTCGTCGGCACGAGCCACGAACGCCCGGATGTCCTTGGGCAGGCAGCCGCCGCCGAAGCCGACGCCGGGGCGCAGGAACTTCGCGCCGATCCGCTCGTCGAGCGACAGGGCCCTGGCCAGGGTGGTCACGTCGGCGTCGACGGCCTCGCAGACCTCGGCCATCGCGTTGATGAACGAGATCTTGGTGGCCAGGAACGAGTTGGCCGCTACCTTGACCAGCTCGGCCGTGGCGAAGTCGGCGACGATCACCGGAGTGCCATACCGGTCGATGACCGGCGCGTACACGGCGCGCAGCGCCGTCTCCCCCGCCGCGGAGGCGACGCCGAAGACCAGCCGGTCCGGGCAGAGCGTGTCGCCGACCGCGAAGCCCTCGCGGAGGAACTCGGGGTTCCAGGCGAGCTCGACGCCCTCGGCCGGAGCCTCGGTGGCCAGCCGGGAGGCGAGGACGGCGGCGGTGCCGACGGGAACGGTCGACTTGCCGACCACCAGGCTGCCCGGGCGCAGGTGCGGCGCGAGGGCGCTCACCGCGCTGTGCAGGTAGGAGAGGTCGGCGCCCTGCCCGCCGGGCAGCTGGGGAGTGCCGACGCAGAGGAAATGCACGTCGCCGAAGGTCGCGGCCTCCTCGAGGGAGGTGCTGAACCGCAACCGGCCGGCGGCGAGGCTGGACCGCAGCAGGTCACCGAGACCGGGCTCGAAGAACGGGACCTCTCCCCGGGCGAGCCGGTCGATCTTCGACTGGTCCACATCGACGGCCAGTACCTCGAAGCCCAGCTCGGCCATGCAGACCGCGTGCGTGGCACCGAGGTAACCGGTCCCGATCACGGTCAGCCGCGGCCGGCCGTCACCGGCACCATCACCGGTCCCGGGCGGCCAGGCCCCTTCGTCAGCCCCGGTCGCCCCTTCGTCAGCCCCCGTCGTCACTTCCCTGTCCCCCCGCTGTCTGTGTCGTCGTAGCCGTCAGGGTTGAGTCGTTGGAAGTTCCAGGCGTCCCGGCACATGTCGGCCACGTCGCGGGTCGACTTCCAGCCGAGCAGCGCGGCCGCCAGTGACGGATCCGCCACCAGCTCGGCCACATCCCCGGGACGGCGCGCGACCACCTGGCTGGGCAGCCGCCGTCCGCACGCCGCCGAGAACGCGGTCAGCAGCTCCCGCACCGATGTGCCCCGCCCGGTCCCCAGGTTGATCACACGGTGGCCGGGGGCCTCGTCGAGCCGTTCCAACGCCAGCCGATGCCCCTCGGCGATGTCCACCACATGGATGTAGTCCCGGATGCCGGTGCCGTCCGGCGTCGGATAGTCGTCCCCGAAGATCGACAGCTCCGCCCGCCGGCCCACCGCGACCTGCGCGATATACGGCAGCACGTTGTTCGGGATGCCGCGCGGGTCCTCTCCCAGCAGGCCCGACGGGTGCGCGCCGGCCGGGTTGAAGTACCGCAGCGACGTCACATGCCAGCTCGGGTGGCGATGACAGATGTCGGCCAGGATCTGCTCGCACATCCACTTCGTGCGGGCGTACGGGTTCGTCGGCCCCGCCGGCGCGTCCTCGCGCAGCGGCACGGTCCTGGCGTCCCCGTAGATCGAGCACGACGACGAGAACACCAACCGGCTCACGCCTCGGTCGAGCATCGTCGCGACCAGGCCCAACGTCGCGTTGACGTTGGTGTCGTAGTACTCCAGCGGAGCGTCGACCGACTCGCCCACCGCCTTGCGCGCGGCGAAATGGATCGCGGCATCCACCGGCCGGCGGCGCAGGAGGCCGGTCAGCGCGGCGCGGTCGCGCAGGTCCAGCTCGACGAACTCGAAGCTGCCCGGCCCATCCGCCAGTCGACGGATCCGCTCCACGGCACCGGGGGAACTGTTCGCGAAGTTGTCGACGCCGACGACGTCGTAGCCAGCGGTCACCAACTCCACGGCCGTATGTGAACCAATGAATCCAGCGGCACCGGTCACCAGGACCGTCCGGGCATCAGACGGAGTGCTCACAGCGAGTCCGCCCCTCTCACCATGTCGAGGACGTTCGGGTGGGCGTCTTGGCGGCGGATCCCCGGCCGGTCATGGCGACGACGCCGAGACCGCCGGCGGGAGAACCAGCGCGGCGGCACGGCGATCGTCCCGACCGGCTGGCTCGCCTCCCGACCGACCCGGTGGATCTCCTCGTCTTCACGCGTGCGTCGCGGCGACGAAGAGGAGAACAAGCGGATGGCTCAGCCCCGCGAGAAGGCTGAGCGAAAGGAGCGGGCGCGGCGTCCGGCCACCGGTGGGCCGTGCTGGCGGCACGGCGCCGCGCCGCGCCGCGCCCGCGGCTGGCCAGGCGACCTGGGCGGGCGACCTGGTCAGGCGACCTGGGCGGGAACGAGGAACTGGGACGCGAACCACTCGATGGTCCGGACCAGTCCGTCCTCCACGCCGATCTTCGGCTCCCAGCCGAGCCGCTCGCGAGCGAGCGTGATGTCCGGCTGGCGCACCGACGGGTCGTCGACAGGGCGTGGGATGAAGGTGATCGGGGCGTCCGAACCACACAGCCGCAGGACGAGCTCGGCCGTTTCGAGAATGGTCAGCTCGTGCGGGTTGCCGATGTTCACCGGGCCGCACTCGTCCGACCACAGCATCCGGACGATGCCCTCGATCAGGTCGTCGACGTAGCAGACGGAGCGGGTCTGCGAACCGTCACCGGCGACGGTGATCGGCTCGCCGCGCAGCGCCTGCGCGATGAACGTCGGGATGGCCCGGCCGTCGTGGGCCCGCATGCGCGGGCCGTAGGTGTTGAAGATCCGGACGATACCGGTGTTCACATCGCGCGAGTTCCGGTACGCCATCGTCAACGCCTCGGCGAACCGCTTGGACTCGTCATACATGCTGCGCGGGCCGACCGGGTTGACGTTGCCCCAGTAGGTCTCCGGCTGCGGGTGCACCTTCGGGTCGCCGTAGGCCTCCGAGGTGGAGGCGAGCAGGAACCGCGCGCCCTTCGCCCTTGCGAGCCCCAGCGCGTGGTGGGTGCCGACGGAACCGACCATCAGCGTCTCGACCGGCAGCCGGGCGTAGTCCACCGGGGACGCGGGCGACGCCAGATGGAGCACCGCGTCCAGCGGCCCCGGCACGTGCAGGTACTCGGTTATGTCCCGGTCGATCAGCCGGAAACGGCGGTTGGTGAGCAGGTGCTCGACGTTCTCCGGCCGGCCGGTGACGAAGTTGTCGACGCAGATGACCTCCGCGCCGTCGGCCAGCAGTCGTTCACACAGATGGCTGCCCAGAAAACCGGCGCCACCGGCTATCGCAACGCGTGCCACGATCCCCCCGTTCTCATTCACGTTCGCCCAGTCAGCTCTCGTTCCGGCGCAAAGCCAGACGGAGAGTAAGACACCAAAGAAGATGAACACACGGTTCGCGGCGCGTTTTCGACTGTCGCCAGAACGTGGGCGCCCCGCTGGGGGAACCGCCGACAGGTCGCCGTTACCGAAGTTCACCGATCGTTGTGCTACTCCGGTTACCCGGCGCGCGGATCATACCTCACCCCCGCTACAGGATAGACGGCTTGGGCGCACAGGTCACATGCCACCCACCCATCTGAGCTTGTCGTTCAACCTCCGGGTGTCACGCTGCGCAATAGGAGCAGGTGGCCTGAGTGGTCTCGCGCGCCACCTGACACGAAACAGCGCTTTGGCGATCATGGATTCTCGCCAAAGGACCCGAGAATGGTGGCGGTACGGATCTCGGGGCCCGGCATAGCGCTCAGTCCCTGGCCGGCCAGCACACACTCTGGGTTGATCGCGTCAGACCGCTCCCGCCGAGAGGGTTCTTGAAGGCGAAGCCGACCGCGCGCCCGGCGCCGCTAGGCTGGACCCCGCGGTCGCCGCCCCGGAACGCGGCCGGCTTCCGGATCGGCGGCCTTTCCCAGGGCCACCAGGAGCACGGACAGGCACGCGGCAGGGCCGGAGCCATCGGGCTCCGCACGACCCCGGAAGGACGGCATGAAGGGCATCATCCTGGCCGGCGGTACCGGCTCGCGGCTCTACCCGATCACCCAGGCGGTCTCCAAGCAGCTGATGCCGATCTACGACAAGCCGATGATCTACTATCCGCTGTCGACCTTGATGGCCGCCGGGATCCGCGAGATTCTGATCGTCACCACGCCGGGCGACCAGGCCCAGTTCCAGCGGCTCCTCGGCGACGGCGGCCGGCTCGGCTGTCAGTTCTCGTACGCGACCCAGGACTCGCCCCGCGGACTGGCGGACGCCTTCATCGTCGGCGCGGACTTCGTCGGCGGCGACAAGGTGTGCCTGATTCTCGGCGACAACATCTTCTACGGCGTCGGCCTCGGCGACCAGCTCAAGCAGTACACCGACCCGGACGGCGGCGTGATCTTCGCGTACCACGTGTCCGACCCGGAGCGCTACGGCGTCGTCGAGTTCGACCAGGACCGCCGGGCGGTGTCGATCGAGGAGAAGCCGACCCGGCCGAAGTCCAGCTATGCCGTCACCGGCCTCTACTTCTACGACAACGACGTGCTGGAGATCGCCCGCGAGACCAAGCCGAGCGCCCGCGGCGAGCTGGAGATCACCGCCGTCAACCAGGAGTATCTCGACCGCGGCCGGCTCGGGGTACACCTGCTCGACCGCGGCACCGCCTGGCTCGACACCGGCACCTTCGCCTCGCTGATGCAGGCGTCCCAGTTCGTCGAGGTCATCGAGGAGCGGCAGGGCCTGAAGATCGGTTGTGTCGAGGAGGTCGCCTGGCGGGAGGGCTTCGTCACCGACTCCGAGCTCGAGGCGTTGATCCACCCGCTGGCGAAGAGCGGTTACGGCGCGTATCTCCAGCGCCTGCTCGCGCGGTGAAGGCGGCACCGCGTGCGGGGGGCGCACGCCGTGCCCACGCTCGCCTCGTCGCCCATCTGACATTTTCCGCCGTGGGGGCCGCCGCGAAGTGACGGCCGACCGGCCGCTCTGTGGTTACGCTCCGATGTCATGCAGCTCCGCATGTCCGCGTCGACGCGGGCGCGTCGCCTCGCCAGCCTGGGCGTGGCCGGTCTGTTCGTGACGCTTACCGTCCTGCTTTCCGGTTGCCAGCCACGTACCGACCTGAGCCCGGTCGGCGCTGACCAGCCCCGGGAACGGACTGGCGTAAAACCCGTGAGCTTCAGCAAGCCGCCCACAATCGTCGCGCTCGGTGACTCGTACTCCTCGGGAGAAGGCACTCCACCGTATGACCCGGACGCCCCGGGCTGTGCCCGCGGCGCCTCCGCCTGGCCCCGTCTGCTCGGCCAGCAGATCACCGGCTCCACCGTCATACTGCTGGCCTGCTCGGGCGCCAAGACGACAGCACTCACCACCTCGTTCCACAACCAGTCGTCCCAGGTCGAGGCGCTGCGCGCGCTGGTCGTGGGCAAGCTGAAGCCGGACATCGTGACGATCACGATCGGCGGCAACGACGCCGGCTTTGGGCCCACCATGACCAGTTGCGTGATCTGGCGCTGTTTCTGGACCGGCCGGGATGACCGCACCCGCGAGTACGTCACCGAGCAGCTGCCCTCGCTGCTGCAGACGGCCTACTCCCAGGTGAAGGCCGCCGCGGGCGACGCCCGGGTCATCGTCGTCGGCTATCCGGATCTGTTCCCCAGCAGCACCGCCAATACCTGTAAGTGGCTGGACAACAATGAACGTGTCCAGCTCACTGGCCTGAACAACGACATCAATCGGGTGGCTCGCCGCGCGGCCAGCAAGGCCGGCGTCGACTTCCTCTCCATCGACCGTGTGCTCGACAAGCACAAGCTGTGCACGAAGGACGCGTGGATCTACCCGGTCGCGTTGACCGGCGCGGGTCTGCAGGCGAGCGGCCACCCGAACGCACTTGGTCAGCGCGCGATCGCGGACGCCGTCTACGACTACCTCGCCAAGGGCGACTAGTAGGGTCCGAATTCCCTACCGGTGTCCATACCGAGTCAGGGTCCGCATCCCCGTCGCTGGCGGCCATCCGTGACAGCAAGAGGGCGGCGACGTGGGATGGCTGGCACGGGTACGCACCGCCGCGGGGCTTTCAGGCGGTGTTCTTCCGGCGAACGCATCGGAAAGAGGAAATCGCTCCCGGAGTTACCGGCTCCTTCCTGGTGATCCATCGGGCAGGATCGCCGCGGTGGCCGCGGCGGCCGAGGCCGCGTCGGCCGGGGTGTTCGCCGGGCGCAGGTAACGCGCCGGGTTACCGACCCAGACCTCCCTGTCCCCGACGTCGCGCAGGACGACGGCGCCCATGCCCACCGTCGACCAGGCGCCGACACGCAGGTTCTCCCGGACCAGCGCGCCGGCGCCCAGGTACGCCCCGGCGCCGATCCGCACCCCGCCGGCGAGGCTGACCGACGCGCACACGGTCGCGTAGTCCTCGACCAGGTCGTCGTGGGTAAGCACCGCGTTCGGCATCACCACGGCGTGGCGGCCGAGGCGTACCGACGCGGTGAGCACGACGCCGGCGAGCAGCACGCAGCCCTGGCCGACCTCGCAGGACGCGTCGACGCTCGCCGCCGGGTGGACGACGGTCGCGTACCGCTCCGCCGCCACGCCCGCCTCGGTGAGGCGTCGAGCCAGCCGCGCCCGAACCCACCCCGGGCCGGGGCAGAGCACGATCCGCGCCTCGCCGACGGTGTCGAGCGCGTCCAGCCCGCCGAGCACCGGCAGGCCGTCGACCACCGTCCCCCACCGGTCGGGGTTGTCGTCGACGAAGCCCACCACGTCGTACCTGCCGGTGGCTCGGGCGGCCCCGGCGGTCTCCCTGGCCAGGCCCGACGCCGCGACCAGGACCACCCGCTCGGTCGCCGGCACCTAGCCGGTCCGGGCGCGAGTGCGCGCGAGGTAGTCGTCGACGGCCTGGTCACGCCTGTCCGGGGCAGCCGCGACCGTCCGCCGCAACGCGATCACGTTGTCGTTGGTGACGACCTGGTCGACCCTGCTCAGCAGGCCCTCCAGCTGGAGGCTCGCGATCGGAAGCCGCACCACCGGCAGGAGGTTGTTCGTCGGCAGCGCCCGCCGGTCGTCGGCCAGCATCACCAGCTTGTTCGCCGGGACCGCCGGGTCCCAGCGGTAGACGAGCGCGACCTGCGTGTCCCCGTCGAGCAGGGACCGGATCGTCCCCGGCCCGCCGTCGTCGAGCGCCTTGGCCCGGGCGAAGTTCGCTCCATACGTGTCGCGCAGCGCCGACACGGCCGACCCGCCGCCTGGGGCACCCAGGGTCAGGGCCCCGGCCACGTCCGGCGCCGCCAGCCCCGACAGGTTGGTGAGGTGGAGCTTCGCCGCCGTCGCCTCGGTGACGGCGAAGGCCGGCGAGCGCCCGGCGGGAGCGGTCGGATACGCGATCAGCCCTCGCTGGGTGAGCGCCGTGAACAGGCCCTGCACCGACGCGGCGGTCGAGGTGGTCGCCGGCGCGGTCTGCACCGCCGCGCCGGGCTGGTCGGCCAGCCCGGCCCGCAGGTCGTCGAGATAGTCGGGGGCGACGTCGACGGTGCCCTGTTCCAGGGCCCACATGAGCTGCTCATGGTTGTCGACGAGGCGGATGGACACGTCGTAGCCCGCGTCGCGCAGTGCGTGCGCGTACAGGTCGGCGACGAGGGAGGTGTCGGGTGCGGAGGTCGAGCCGACCACGATCCTCGGCGTGGCCGGACCGCCTCCGCCACCGGTCGCCACGATGCCGATGACGACTCCCGCCGTGGCGACACACAGCGCGGTCACGATCGCGCCGATCGTCCAGGCCCTGCCGCGTGGCAGCCTCACCGGCCCGCGCCCTCCGCGCCCTCGAGGCCCTCGGCGCGCCATGACCCGGCCGGCGGCGCCCCCGGCGGGGCCGGGGACTTCTCCGAACGGACGGCGATCAACGACTTCGTCAACGGCCCGGTCCGCTCCTCGAGGAGCTCGGAGTCGGGGAAGTAGGCCTTCAGCTCGGTCCGGCCGATCAGTTCGGTCGACATCGTCGCCCGCAGTGCGTCGTCCCGGTTCGGCGACTTCGTGTGGGCCAGCGGCCAGCGCTGGGCGATGGACGCCCGTGCCGCCACCGGCAGGAACTGGAAGCCGGGAAACAGCCAGTGCGGCTCGAGCGGGAAGTACCGGTTCGGTGTCTGCACCCAGTGCAGCGGCGCCAGCTGCTGGGCGACCTCCGCGAACGCCTGCCGCTTGGCGTGCCCACCGACGTGCTCGAGGACCGAGTTGGAGAACACCAGGTCGAAGGTGTCGGCCCGGACCTCGACCGGCGGGTCGCAGGCGTCACCGAGGACGACGGTGATGCCGTCCGGTACCGCCGGGGCGTGCGCCGCCTGGTCCGGCACGTCCAGGTTCACCACGACGACGTGGGCGGGACGGCGGTCCAACCGCGTCCAGAACTGCACGGTCCCGCCGAGGTCGAGCACGCGCATGTCGTCGATGCCCGGGAAGTACGCGCGCACCCGTTCCCATCGCTGCTCACGGCTGCGCGCGCCGAACGAGTTCGGTGACTCGACCAGGCGTCCGCGAACCTTGCCAGCGAGACTCATGGCATGACCGCCTCGCCGCAGGTGCCGTCGGCGAGCCGGGCGCGCTCGGCGCTCTGGACCGCACCGATGGTCGGGATGTCGAGGTCGCGCTGGGCGGGTGGGTGGACCGCGGCGACCCGGCCCGGGGTCGCCTGCTCGATGACGAGATGGCGGGCGACGGGCCGGACGGGAACGGCGGGGCTCGGCTCGGGGACCGCCGGGTAGGCGCGCTTCGCCAGGCCGTGCACCCGGTCGTACACGTCGACGTAGGCCCTGGCCTGCGCGGACCAGTCGAGGACCTCGACAGCCCGGCGCCGGCCCAGCTCGCCCAGCTCCCGCCGGCGGTCTGGGTCGTCGATCACGTCAGAGATCGCGGTGGCGAACCCCAGCAGGTCACCCGGCTCGACGTACACCGCGGCCTCCAGCGCCGAGACGCGCGTCTCGACGAGGTCGAAGGTCACCACCGGCAGCTGGTGCGCCATGTACTCCATGATCTTGTTCATCGTGGAGAAGTTGTTCAGCTCGTTGAGCGGGTCGGGCCCGACGCCGACCGCCGCGGTCGACAGGTAGTCGCGGATCATCTCCGAGTCGGCCCGGCCGGTGAACGTCACGTAGTCGTCGAGCCCGAGCTCGGTCGACAGGGCCCTGAGCTCCTCCAGGCAGTCACCGAAGCCGAGCAGCGCGGCACCGACGTCCGTGCGGCCGAACTTGTGCACGATGATGTCCATCGCCCGCAGGACCACGTCCACGCCGTCCTGCGGCCCCATGATGCCCAGGTAGCAGATGAGGTGCTCGCGCCCGCGCCGAAGCTCCGGCCGTTCCGGCCCCGGTTTCATACGGGTGGTGTCGGGCCCGCTACGCACCACCGTCGTGTTCTCCAGGGTGCGGTGGCCGCGCCGGATCGCGATCGCCCGGTAGGACTCGTTCGTCGAAATCACCTGGTGCGCGGCTCGGTATGTCAGCCGCTCAAGCCCCAGCAGCACCTTGAAGATCTTCTTCGATGGCTTCGCGAACCGTGCCAGGTAGATCTCCGGGCACAGGTCGTGCTGGTCATAGACGAAGCGCACGCCGAAGGGGCGGAACAACAGCGCCAGCGGGGCGTATGTGTCAGGCGGGTTGCAGGCCTGTATCGCCGAGAACGGGCGGGTCGCGAACAGCCGGAACGCCAGGAACGCCACACGGAACCAGCAGTAGATGAACTCGTTCAGATAGCCGAGGAATCCGCTCGCCTGGGCCGGCGGCTCATATTTGTAGATCCAGACTCCGTCGAGCAGTTCTTTCGGGGGATCTCCGGGTCCCTTTGGGCAGATGACGGAGACCTCGTACCCGACCTTCACCAGGGCCTGGCATTCAAGCCATACCCGGCGGTCCAGCGGAACCGGAAGATTTTGAACAATAATCAGGACATGCTTGCGCACAATGCCACTGCTCCCCCCGTAGGTGGCGATGCTACGCCTCCGACGTCCCAGCGACCGACAATCCCCCTAAATTTCTATTCAGTCTGACCGTCTGGTCTGACTGGTGGCCTTGTCTGGCCAGTTGCCGGTGCGCCTGGTCGCCCACTTCTGGGTGACCCGGGGGCRAACTATAGCGTATGACCCCCCTGATGTACAACCGGGCCGCTACGGGTAGCGTGTGCCCGGCCACGACGCTTGCCTCGCGGGGGGCGATCCAGATGCGTTCGATGGCTTCAGGGGGAACGGTGGGTGTTCGCGAGGTAAGCCCGGTCTCACCGGATAGTGTTCTTGCCGGATCTGAGCAGGCGCTCGTCTCGATCGTCGTTGTTACTTTCAACAGTGCCGCTGTGCTGGCCGAATGCCTCACCGCGCTGCCGAACGCCGCGGGCGGGACACGAACCGAGACGATCGTCGTCGACAACGCTTCCCGCGACGAAACTCTCGATGTGGCGCGCGGTGCCGTTGACGGTGTCCAGGTCGCCTCGACCGGCGGCAACGTCGGCTACGCCGCCGCGATCAACCGCGGGATCCGCCTGGCCTCACCCGACGCGGACGCGGTGCTCATCCTCAACCCCGACATCCGGCTGCGCCCGGGCGCCATCCCCGCGATGCTGGCGGCGCTGCGCACCCCGGGTACGGGCGTGGTCACCCCCAGGCTGGTCGACGCGAATGGATCGCTCGCCCTCTCACTCCGCCGTGAGCCCTCGATCACCAGAGCGTGGGGCGAGGCGCTGCTCGGCGGCCGGGCCGGCCGCCTGCCGGCGCTCGGCGAGGTGGTGACCTCCGCCGCCGCCTACTCGGCCCCGGCGGCCGTCGACTGGGCCACCGGCGCCGCCCTGCTCGTCTCGCGCCCCTGCCTGGAGACCGTCGGCGCATGGGACGAGTCGTACTTCCTGTATTCCGAAGAGACGGACTTTCTGCTGCGCGTCAAAGCGGCGGGTTTCGCGTCGCGGTTCGAGCCGAGCGCCGTCGGGGTGCATCTGGGCGGTGAATCGGGCACGTCGCCGAAGCTGTGGGCGCTGCTGACCGCGAACCRTATCCGGCTTTACCGCTCACGCCATGGCGCCCTGGCCACGGCGGCGTTCACCGCCGGAATTCTCACCGGAGAGCTGGCGCGTGCCGCGGCCGGCCGCCGCACGAGCAGGGCGGCCGTGCGGGGAGTGCTGACCACCAGCCACGCGTCCCTGGTGGCGGCCGCCGGCGGTCAGCCGCCGGAGACGGCGCCAGCCATGCGGGGCACGCCGGTGCCGGCCGCGCGCCGCGGGGTGACCGGCCGCCTGCCGGTGGTGCTCGGCGCCATCCTCCCTGGTGGGAACGGCCGGGGCGGTGGAGCCCCCTCCGAGGTGGCGCACGGTCGGCCGCGGCCCGGGAGCACGGCCGCCCCGGCYAGCCCTCCGCCGGTGGTGTGCTTCTCCGGCCAGGACTGGTGGTACCACAACCGGGCACATTCCGATTTTCAGCTCATGACCCGGGTGGCCGCTGACCGCCCAGTGCTGTTCGTCAACAGCCTGGCGATGAGAATGCCGCTGCCCGGCCGCAGCACACAGCCGTTGCGGCGCGTGGTAAGAAAAGCGAAAAGCATGTCCCGGGGAGTGCGCCAGCCGCGCCAGGACCTGCCCGGCCTTCACGTTTTCTCCCCGGTTCTTCTGCCCTTCTACGGCAGCCGGGCGGGGCGAGCGCTGAATGCCTGGGCGGTTCGCCGCCAGGTCGCCGCCCAGACGCGCCGGCTCGGCATGACGGAACCGGTCCTCTTTGTGACGATGCCGACCGCCTGGGACGTGGCGAAACCGCTTCGCCGTGCTGCGCTGGTCTACAACAGGTCAGACAAGCACTCCGAGTTCACTGAAAGCAACGCCGCCGTGGTGAGCAACCTGGAGGACGAGCTGCTGCGGCACAGTGACAGCGTCCTGTACGTCAACCACGAACTGATGTCCATCGACGCCGACCAGGTGGGAGACCGGGCCCACTTCCTCGGGCACGGCGTCGATCTGGCGCACTTCCGCGCCGAGAAACGGCCATTTCCCGAAGATATCGCGAGCATTTCTGGTCYGCGTATCGGGTTCTTCGGCGCCCTCGACGACTACACCGTGGACTTCGACCTGCTGGAGCGGGTGGCCGCCTCGATCCCGGAGGCCAGCCTGGTCCTCATCGGCGACGCGACGTGCTCGATGCGCCGGTTCGAGGCCTACCCCAACGTCCACTGGCTCGGCTTCCGCCCGTACGAGACGATCCCGGCCTACGGCTCGGCCTTCGACGTCGCGATCATGCCCTGGCTCCAGAACGAGTGGATCAGGTTCTGCAACCCGATCAAGCTGAAGGAGTACCTCGCCCTCGGGCTCGCGGTGGTGACCACGGACTATCCGCAGGTCGCCGGCGACCGCGGGATCGTCCGGGTCGCGGACAGCCCCGAGCACTTCGTCGAGCTCGTCAGGACGACCCTGGCCGACGGCGGCCCGGGCGACCCGGCCAGCCGTCGGGACTACGTCGCCGGCGACTCCTGGGACGCCCGCGCCGCCGAGCTGGTCGAGCTCATGGACAAGGTGGCCGGCTATGCGCCGCCCACCCAGCGCCAGGCGGCGCACGGGCTGGACGTGAGCCGCTGATGTGCGGAATAGCGGGGATCTTCCGGTTCGACTCGGAGCCCGTGGACCCCGCGCTGCTGGCCGAGATGACCGGCCTGCTGGCGCATCGAGGCCCCGATGACGAGCGGTTCTGGGCGGCTGGCCCGGTCGGCTTCGGGCACCGCCGACTGTCGATCATCGACCTGTCGGGCAGTGCCCAGCCCATGGCGTCGGCGGACGGCCGCCACCACATCTGCTTCAACGGCGAGATCCTGAACTACCGCCGGCTGCGGGAGCAGACGTCGTACCCGTTCCACACCAACGGCGACACCGAGGTGGCGCTGGCCCGGTTCGTGACCCGCGGGGTGGACGGGCTGAGYGACCTCGCGGGCCAGTTCGCCTTCGCCGTGCACGACGCCGAGCGCAACCAGCTGTACCTGGTGAGGGACCGGATCGGGATCCTGCCGCTCTATTACCACCTCGACGGCGGCCGGCTGGTGTTCGCCTCGGAGATCAAGGCCATCCTGCCGGCGCTGTCCGGGCCGCCCCGGGTCGACCACGCGTCGGTCGCGGACTATCTCGCCGCGCGGTCGGTGCCGGCCCCGCGCACCCTGTTCGAGGGGATCCGCAAACTCCTGCCCGGCCACGTCCTGGTCGTCACGGGTGACGGCAGGATCAGTACCCGGCGCTACTGGCGGCCACCGACGCCCGCCGACATGCTCACGGTGGGACCGGAGGAAGCGGTCGACCTGGTCGACGAGACGCTGCGCCGGGCGGTCGAACGCGCGACCGTGGCCGACACGCCGGTGGGCGCCTACCTGTCAGGCGGGCTCGACTCGAGCCTGGTCGCGGCTCTGATGACCAGGCAGACCGCGGAGCCCGTCCACACCTTCTCCGTGGGGTTCGGCTCCGGCCCCTTCGACGAGCTGCCCATCGCCCGGTCGGTGAGCGCCCGGCTCGGCACCCGGCACCACGAGCTCGAGGTCGGGCCGAACGACTTCTCCGACCTGTGGCACACCGCCACCTGGCATCGGGACGCGCCGGTGTCCGAGCCGGCCGACGTGGCCGTGCACATGCTGGCCCGGCTCGCTCGCGAGCAGGTGCGGGTCGTGCTCTCCGGCGAGGGAGCCGACGAGCTGTTCGGTGGCTATCCCAAGTACCGGCTGGCGGCCCTCACCTCCCGGATCGGGGCTATCCCGGCCTGGATGCGCGGACCCGTGTTCGACCGGGCCCAGCAGGCCCTGCCGGCCGGCGCCCATCGGCTGCGCATCGCGCTGCGGGCCCTGGGGGAGCCGGACGAGCGCGCGCGCCGGGAGGGCTGGTTCGCGCCCTTCACCGAACGTGAACGGATGCGCCTGCTCGGCCGGCCTCGGTTCGAGCATGGCCGGTTGCTGCCCGCCACCGACAGCGACCCGCTGCGCGGGATGCTGGAGGCGGACCTGCTGGGCTGGCTGCCCGACAACCTGCTCGAACGTGGGGACCGGATGACGATGGCCGCCTCGGTCGAGATGCGCCCGCCTATGCTCGACCACGAGCTCGTCGAGCTGGCGTTCCGCCTGCCCTCGGCGGTGAAGGTGCGTGACGGCCGGGGCAAGTGGGTACTCAAGGAGGTCGCGCGCCGGTACCTCCCGGACGAGATCGTGGACAGGCCGAAGGTGGGGTTCCGGGTCCCGATCGGCGAGTGGTTCCGGGGTGGGCTGTCCGAACTCGCCCGGGACATGCTGACCGGCGGCGGGTCGTTCGTAGGGGACCTGCTCGGACGGCCGGCGGTTCGGCGGATGCTCGACATGCACGAGAGCGGCCGCCGCAACGAGGAGATCCGGATCTGGACGCTTCTGTGCCTCGAGGTGTGGCACGAGGTCTTCTTCCGCCAGGCGACGCCAGGGAATGGGGGGAACAGCAGGTCATGGGTGGGAGGGACGGGGGCTCGAGGGAACGCCCAGTTCTGGCGAGCGTAGTGATACCCGCGCACAACGAGGCGAGGGTGATCGGGCGGCTGCTGGCCGAGATAGTCCGCGCCGACACGGTCGGTGCGGACATAGCCGGCGCGGACACGGTTGGTGCGGACACGGTTGGTGCGGACACGGTTGGTGCGGACGCCGCGGCCGGGCCGCTGTTCGACATCGTCGTGGTCTGCAACGGATGCACCGACGGCACCGCGGAGGTCGCCGCGCGCTTCGGCCCGGCGGTGCGGGTGCTCGAGACGGACATTCCGTCGAAGATCAACGCCTTGCGGCTGGGGGATGCCGCCACCGACGTCTTCCCGCGCATCTACGTCGACGCCGACATCGAGATCAACGCCGTCGGCCTGCGCGCGCTGGCCGCCGCGGTGGGTGATGGCGGCCACCTCGCGGCCGGCCCGGAGCGGGCGCTCAACCTGGCCGGCTGTCCCTGGCTGGTCCGCGCCTACTACTCGGTGTGGGCCCGGCTGCCGGCGGTGTCGTCCGGGCTGGTGGGCCGGGGAGTGGTCGCGGTGAGCGAGGCGGGGCATCGGCGCATCGCCGTTCTGCCGAACGTCGTCAACGACGACCTGTATCTCCACCTGGCCTTCGGGCCGGACGAGCGCACGGTCGTGACCGCCGCGCGGGCGACGATCCGCCCGCCGCGGCGCGTGGCCGACCTGCTCAGGCGCCGTACCCGCGCGTCCCTGGGCAACGCGGAGCAGGCCTCCGCGCGACCCGCTGGGGAGACGACGTCCGCGAGCGCGCGCACCGTTGGCGGGCTCCTGCTCAGCAACCCCCGCCAGGCCCCCGCCGTGGCCGCGTTTCTCGCCATCACCGCGGGTGGCCGGGTGTCGGCGCGGGCCAGGAGCCGGCGCGGCACCGTTGGCTGGCTACGCGACGACAGCAGCCGCGCCTGACCGGGGCGGGAGGTCCCGGACGCGGCGGGCCGGGATGCCGGCGTACAGCCCGTCGGGTTCGCAGTCGCCGGTCACCACCGCGCCGGCCGCGATGACGCAGCCATCCTTGATCGTGACGCCGGGCATGACCGTCACACGCGCGCCGACCCAGCAGCCGTCGCCGATGACGATGGGCCTGCCGGTGACGGCGCCGGCGCGCGAGGGCCCGTCGCCTGGCTCGTGAGTGCTGGTGCAGAGCAGCACCTGCATGCCCAGGTGGCAGTCGGCGCCGATGGCGACGTCGGCGAGCGTGTCGAAGAAGCAGCCGCGGTTGACGTAGGTCCGCGGGCCGATGGAGACGTTGCGGCCACCGAACCAGCATCCGGGCGAGATGGCGGCCGCCTCGACGCGCATGCCGGTCGCGCGCAGCAGCCTCGCCCGCAGCGGCCGAGGCGCGAGCGGAGTGGCCGCGACGCCGTTCAGGACGACGTCGCGGGCGATCTCCCGGGCCATCTGACGCACCCGATCGGCGCGCGACGGCCCGCCTGTCGGCCTGGTACCGGTGCTGTCCCGAGTCATGGCGCCAGCCCGCGGCCCGTCGGCGACGACGCCCTGCCGCCGGTCTCCGGCTCAGGCTGTTTGGACAGCCGCCAGACCGCGCCGCAGCACCCGAGCAGGAGAAACGTCRGGCTGGCGATCAGCGAGAAACTCATCGCGTCGAAGGTCGTGTAGCTGAGCATGACCGCGAGGACGCTGGCGCTCAGCGCGCGGATCAGGCTCGCGTACCGGGGGTCGGGCACCCGGCGCAGGGCGATCACGGCGCAGGCCAGCGGCAGCACGAACAGCAGGATCAGCGCGATCAGGCCCACCACGCCGATCTCGATCAGTGCGCCGAGGAACTGGTTGTCGAGGGTGCGGTAGACCGAYGGGATGAACGTCCGGAACCCGCGACCGAACAGCGGGGCCTGGCTGACGTAGTGGTCCACCGTCGAGTAGTCACTGGTGCGACCCGAGGTGCTCGGATCGTTGGCGATGCCGGAGAACATGCTGCGCACCGTGCCCAGCAGCCCCGGGATGGCCAGCCTCATGAGCACGAGGAAGACCGGCGCGATGATGAGCGCCCGTATCCGGGTGCGGGACGGCCAACCGATGAACATGACGATCATCGTGACTCCCCCGGCGAGCAGCCCGCTCCGGGACAGCGTCATCGGCAGCGCCGTAAGCAGCATGATCACGCCGAGCCAGCGGAGGCGCTGGCGTGCGCGGCTCGCCGAGGGCAGCATCGCGAAGTGGAACGCGAACGGCAGGATCGCGGCGAACACGACGCCGGCCTCGATCGGGTGGCTGGCGGTCGCCTTGATCCGGACGAAGTCGGACCGCGTGCTCAACTCGTCGAAGGCGGCGATCGCCTGGAGGCCGGGCGGACGGATGGCCGCGAGCGGGTTGAACCCCGTGTAGAACTGCACCAGCCCCAGCAACCCCAGCAGCCCGCCGCCGATGGCCAGGCGCCGAAGCAGCGTCTCCATCCGCTCCAGGCTGGTGATCCCGTCGCAGGCCAGCAGCATGATTCCCAGCCAGCACATCGTCGCGATGAGGCCCCGGTCGGCGGCACGCACCTCCACCGAGGAGGTCACCCGGACGTTGGCCGCGACATAGCCGGCCAGGATCGCCATCAGAAAGACGAGAGCCGCCACCCGAACCGGGTTGGCCGAGCGATCCAGGCCCAGGCTTGGGTGAAGCCGGCCCGCGAGCCACCACAGCAGGCCGACGAGGCCGATGAGATTGGCCGGCGTCGCGGCCGAGCCGAGCGAACCGATGACGAGCTGGGCGGACAGGCCGAGCAGCAGGACCAGGAAGACCGTCAGCAGCGTCACCGCGTCCATCGGGGCGCCCGCCGCCCTGGGACCCCCTGGCGAGACCGAGCCACCGTCGATGATCGCCCGGCCGCCGTCAGGCCTCCCGGCCCCTGGCCGTGGACCGGCCAGGGTGCTAGCGGTACCCGTGGTCACCGAGGCCGGCCGCTTCCCGACCCTCGACGGTCGAAGCCCGGCCGGTCCGCGTCGGTCATCGTGCCCACCCGGCGCGGCGGCTCGACCGCGTCATCCGGTTGGCCACTGGTCGGCCGGCGGCGGGGGAACTCGGCGGTGTAGTCCAGGTCGGCCGGCCGCGACGCCCGCCGGGCCGCCTCGAACGCACCGTCGCCCTGGTTCTCGGAATCCTCGCGATCGACGTCGCCGCGGTTCCTGCCGGGGTCCGGCCGCGCGGCGGTCGTGGGCCCGGTCGCCGAGCCGCCCCGTGGGCCCGCGCCGGTCGCCGTCCCCGCCGCGGTCCGGGACGCGGCGTCGTCGGCACCGGCCGCGAACCCGGCGCCGCCCCGGCGCCGCGAGCGGGCCCGGTCGAGCAGGATGATCCCGAGCAGGCTGAGCACGGCGAACACCGCCAGCGCCCCGGCCGCCCGGGTGTAGCGGGCCTTCTGGTCCACCGTGACGATCGGCGACTCGGTGATCGGGTTCAGCACGAACCACGACGAGCGGGGGGCACCGCCCTTGCGCTGTTCGTCGTCCAGCAGGGTGCCGAGCTGGGCCGCCACGTAGTTGACGGTGGTGACGACCGCCCCGCGGTCGGGTCCCTTCGCCACGATGTTGAGGACCGGCCCCGCGGCGTCGGTGGGGATACCGACCAGATAGCCGGCCGTGGCGCCGTGCTTCTTCGCCTCGCTCGTGGCCTCGGCCGTGCTCACCAGCCGGCTGAGCACCTCGGCGGTGATGCGCAGGGACTGGCCGAACCCGAGGTAGGGGTTGTTGACCTTCCCGGTCTCCGCCGACACGGCCGAGGGAAGCAGGAACACCTGCGCGGAGCCGCTGTAGCTGACCGGCGTCACCGCGTAGGCGCCCGCGGTGGCGACGAGTGTGACGACGGCACAGACGGCGGTCAGCAGCCGCAGGCGGCGCAGGATCGCCAGCAGGTCGTTCAGGCGCATCGCGAGCGCATCCTCTCCAGTAGTCCGACGGCGTGCGGTGATCCGACGACGTGAGGCCGGGGCGTCACCGTGAGCGCGCCCGGGTGACGCTCGTCCCCACCGCCGCCGACGCCAGGGCCGCGACCGCGAGCACACCGAGCGCCGCCCGAGGCCGACTACCGCCCGCGTACGAGGTCGAGGTCACCGGGTCCAGGGAACCGCGCGGCAGCGTCACCAGGACGATCTTCATTGAGTCGGGAATGCCGGTCTGCCATTCGTCGAGCTTTTCCGACAGCTTCGTGACCACCGCATTGACGGTGTTTCGCGCAATCTCGCCATTACCGCTCGCGGCAACGATGTTGATAATGGTGCTTCGCTCGAGGACGTCCGCGTAGGGTTCGGTGCTGTTGTGCAGGAACGCCAGCTGGAAGTCGGTGGCCCGCTCGGTGTCCAGCGCGCCCGGTCGGGTCAGCTCGGATCGCGCGTAATAGATCAGTAGCTCGCCCGTGAACTGCGCGTTGATCGCGTCGTCGCGTCCAAGGTCGACCCGCAGGACGACCGACGCCGTCGCGGCCTGAGGCGGCGGGCTGAGAAAAAGGGTGACCGCGCCGACCAAGGTCCCCAACGCCAACAGGGCGACCACGGCCACGCGTGTCCGACCCATCCTGTTGTCCCCCCACAACCACCCCGCCGTTACCGGCGGTGCACATGTCCGGCCTGAACCTTCCCCCGACACGACCGGTGCTGTCCAGCCGTGCCTGTTCAGTCCGAGTGGGTCCCCCCGGACCTGCCTGGCCGCCCGTCTCTGGGCACCGGCTCGGCTGGCGGCGATCCCCCGATCTTGCCATGCCGCCGTTGCACCATACGCCACCCGTTCCGGACAGATGCGACCGGTGCGCCTACGGGGCATATCAGTCGGTTATCATCAGCCCGCATCCGCGCGTTCGGGGGGCGCAGCCGGGAGGGGGACGACGGGCGATGACCGCCCGGTAACAGCGGCCACGCCGATTGCCGCATACCAGCCTGAGTTCGCCACGGCGCGCGCGACGAATCGGTGAGAAGGCGTCAAGCCGGACGATCGCTTACTCGTTGAACAGCTGACACGACTGACAGATGCGACCGGTGCGTCTACGCGCCATATCCGTCGGTTACGATCAGCCCGCATCCGCGCGTTCGGGGTGCCCAGTCGGATAGGGGGCCGATGGGACGATGATCCGCACGATATCTGCAGCCGCACCGATAGCCGCGCACTGGCAGGAGTTCGTCACGGTGTGCGCGACAAATCGGTGGGAAGGCGTCAAGCTCCACGACCGCTCGCTCACCGAACGGCTGGCGCGGTATGTACCGGTGCTCTATGTCGATCCACCCATTTCACCGGCGACCCCGCGACGTCGGGCCGACATCGACACACCCGCCCGGCCTCGGGTAAGAATGCTGACCGAAAATCTTGCGCACCTGGCGCCGGTCGTACTGCCCGGCCTCCGTAGGCAGGGCGTCGCGGTGGCCAATGCCGAGATCGTTCGCCGCCAGATCCGGCGCGCCGTTCGCGAGCTGGGCGCGCCCGCCGCCGCGCTGGTCGAGGCCGACGTGCTCCTGCCCGCGTTCGGCGTCGGCGAGCGGGTGAAGGTCTACTGGGCGCAGGATGACTATGCCGGCGGCGCCGAGCTGCTCGGCCTCGACCCGGTCCGCGTACAGGTCGCCGAGGTGAAGGTGGCGGCGCGGGCCGACGTGGTCATCGCCGCCAGCCCCGTCGTACACGCCAAGCTCGCGGCCCTGGGCGCGAACCCGCTGCTCATTCCTTACGGCTGTGATCCGGAGGCGTTCGCCTCCGTCGACTCCGCGCCCCTGCCCACCGATGTCGATCTGCCCGCGCCCGTCGTCGGCCTGATCGGCCACATCAACGAACGCGTCGACGTGAGCCTGCTGGAGGCGGTGGCCGACGCCGGGCTCTCGCTGTTGCTGGTCGGCCCGATCGACCCCGCCTTCGAACCCGAGCGGATGCGTGTGCTGCTCGGCCGGCCGAACGTCGTCTCGGTCGGGCGGAAGCCGGCCGAGGCGCTGCCGTCCTACCTTCGGATCATCGACGTCGGGCTCGTGCCCTATGCCGACACGCCTTTCAACCGCGGCAGTTTCCCGCTCAAGACGCTCGAGTACCTGGCGGCCGGTCGCGCGGTCGTCTCGACGGACCTGCCGGCGACCCGCTGGCTGGACTCGCCGTTGATCGTCAGCGCGACGACCCCGCGCGACTTCGCGGCCGGGGTGGCCGAGCAGGCACGGACGGACCGGACCGACCCGCTGGTCGCGGCCCGGCGCGCGTTCGCGGAGAGCCACAGCTGGGACCGGCGGGCACGGGACTTCGCCGCGGCGATCCAGGTGCGCCGACGCGACCCGGTCGCCCGAGCGGACCGGCTCGATCCACCTACCCGGCTCGATCCACCCAACCGAACCGATCCACCTGACCGAACCGACTCATCCGGCCGATCCGATCCACCCGCTCCTTCTGATTCGCACGACGGTTCTGTGTTCACTTCCGGGGGGGACCGGGAGGCACTTCAATGACCGTGAAGCCCACCTCGGACGCGCCGTTCGGCGACGTTCGCGGGCAATCCATGCCACCGCTGTCCGACCCGGAACTGTCCGATCCGAGGTTCTCCGACCTCGATCTCKACACCGAGTTCGACAACGACCTTGACCCCGATACCGACACCGGCCCGCGGCCCGGCGMCGATCTCGGCCTTGACCCCGACGCTGACCCCGACGCTGATCTCGACACCGATCTCGACACCGAAATGGATGCCGGCGGTCGTCGAACGTCCGCCGCTCGTCGAACGTCAGCCAGTCCAGCCAGTCCAGCCAGATCGGCCAGGGCGGGCGGGCGTCGCCAGCGCCAGCGCGAGTCGAGCCGGCAGCTGCGGCGCTGGATCGCCGTAAGTCTGATCTTCGTGCTGGCGGCCAGCCTGGTCGGCGTGGTGATCGGGCTGCGCGCCAACCGGGGCCACGTGGCCGCCGTGACCGCCGCCGACAGCACGGCGGTCGGCGAGCCGATCAGCCTGTGGAACACGGGCGACATCCCACCCGTGGTGCCCAGCGACGACACCCGGCGGGTCGTGCTCGGGCTCCGTTTCCGCGTCGACACGTCCGGCCAGCTGTCCGGTCTACGTGTCTACCGCGCCAAAGCCGGTGGCGGCCCGAACCGCGGCTGGGTGTGGAGTTCCGACGGTCGCGTGATCGGCACGCTGACCATCCCCGACAGCGATCAGGGTGGTTGGCGGCGGGCGTCCTTCACCACTCCGCTGGCCCTCCGCGCCGGGCAGACCTACGTCGCCGGATATCAGGTCGAGACCGGCGGCTACAGCGACCAGGTCGACTACTTCAGTTCGGGCAAGGTCCGCCAGGTTGGTCCGCTGGTCGGGTTGGCCGGCGTCTACAACTATCGATCGGCCGGGTTCCCGAACCAGACCTGGCGTTCCAGCAACTACTACGTCGACGTCGAGTTCCGTCCGACCAAATCGGGTGCGGCCGCGCCGGCGAGTGCCTCGGCGCCGCCGGCCGCGACGCCGAGCGCCGCGGGCACTCCGAGCGCGATCCCGACCGGTACCCCGGGGCCGGGCGCTTCCAGCACCGGTGGAACCAGCGCGGAGGCACCGGGCGGCGGCGCGAACGGCGCATGGCCCGGCTCGAGCAACACCGGCGTTCGCCCGGGCGTCTCCCTGCGTTCGTCCGGCTCCATCGCCGTGACCACCGACAACGCCGTGATCAGCGGGCTGGACGTCAGTGGCACGATCACCGTTCGGGCGCACAACGTCACGATCAGAAACGTCCGCGTGCACGGTTGTGGTGACGGCGGCGCGATCGACACCGGCTACATGCAGGACAAGGTCGGGCCGACGCTGATCGAGGACGTCGAGGTCAGCGGGGACGGTCTCCGCTGTGACCGGTCGGGCATCGGCAACTCGAACATGACCATCCGCCGCGCGAACGTCCACGGCTTCCGGGCCGGGATCTACACGGACGGCAGCACGGTGGTCGAGAACAGYTGGGTGCACGACCTGTACTCGAACCAGTCGTCCCACATGGACGGCTTCATCTCCAACGGTGGATCGAACTTCACGCTGACTGGCAACAACATCGAGTGCGCGGTGCCGGACGGCAACGACTACTGCTCTGGATCGATCGGCCTGTTCGGCGACTTCGCGMCCATCCAGAATGTTCTTATTCAGCACAATCTTTTCAACACCCAGGGTGCCTACTGCGTCTATGGCGGCTCGGGGGATTCCAAGCCGTATCCGGTCGCCAGCAACGTCCGGATCCTCGACAACACCTTCGGCCGCCGCTATCACCCCACCTGCGGGACGTACGGCACGGTCGCCGGCTTTGTCAACAAGAATGGAAACGTCATGTCGGGCAACGTCTGGGCCGACACCGGCCAGGCGATCACGACCTGACGGCCTGACGCCTGACCTCGGCGACCCGCGCACCGGCTCCATCTGGTGCGCGGGTCGCCGCGTCTGGCAGGGCGTTGGCGTCGCCGGCCAGGGCGACGATCAGATCAAATCGATCACAACGGGCACCCTATTCCGGGTCGGGTGTGAGCGGCGAATTGCCCGGCTCTACGGCATCGGCTACTGTCAGCCCGTCGTGGCCGGCTCAGTGGGGACCTGTGCCGGTCGGCCTGGGGGGTAGGGGAATGGGCGCGCATCGTCCGTTGTGGGAGTCGTGGGGCTTTCATACGCGCCGTGACAGACGTGACAGAGCGGTGTCTCTCGGCACGGATTGCGTCGGGCACCTCGGTCAGTTGGGCTCCGGACGCACCACCCGGCCGTGACCATGACCGTGCGTCGCGGCGTTATCTAGGCCTTTTTCGCACGAATTTTGCTGCTTCTTCTTACTTTTTTTAACTTTTCTTCCTCGTCGTCCTCGTCGGACACGCGCGACCCCAAGCCCTCGGGTCCACGGCGTCGCGGCGTGCGCGACCGAGGAGCCCGGGGGGATCGGGATGAACGCTCGTCGGTCGATGACCGAGTTCTGGCGGCGTGGGGTGGCTGGGACGGCATGGCACCAATGGGGTGTGGGCCGTTCCGCCCTGGCGGTACGGCGCGCGCCTGGCCGGGTCGTCCTGCTGGCGCTGCTGGTCGCCGCCGCCGTGGTCGGCCTGTCGCCGGTGCCCGTGCCGATGCCGCTCGCCGCGCCGACGGCCGCGCACGCCGCCGGTCCCTGCGATCCGCCGGTCAACCCGATCGTGTGCGAGAACGACCAGGACGGCACGGCGCCGAACGAGTGGCGCATTCAGGGTGCCGGCGACCCCACCATCCAGGGCTTCGCGACGAGCACCAGCGTCAACAAGGGCGAGTCGATCCACTTCAAGATCAACACCGACGCCGCGTCGTACAAGATCCACATTTACCGGATGGGCTACTACCGGGGCAGCGGAGCGCGGCTGATCCAGACGATCTCCCCGACCGCGACCCTCCCGCAGACCCAGCCCGACTGTCTGACCGACGCCACCACGCACCTCATCGACTGTGGCGACTGGGCGGAGTCGGGCTCCTGGTCGGTCCCCTCGACGGCGGTCTCCGGCATCTACTTCGCGATCCTCGATCGCGACGACACCCATGGCGAAGGCCAGATCACCTGGGTCGTGCGGGACGACTCCAGCCACAGCGACCTGCTGGTGCAGTCGTCCGACACGACCTGGCAGGCCTACAACTGCTACGGCGGCTACAGCCTCTACTCGCTGAGCCCCACCTGCCAGCAGGCGACGAAGGTCAGCTTCAACCGGCCGTACGCCACCCCGCAGAACAAGTTCCAGGACTGGGTCCTCAGCTCCGAGTACCCGATGATCCGCTTCCTCGAGTCCAACGGCTACGACGTGAGCTACATCAGCGGCATCGACGTCGACCGCGACGGTGACTCCTTGCTGCGCAACCACAAGACCTTCGTGTCCTCCGGTCACGACGAGTACTGGTCGGGGGCGCAGCGGACCAACGTCGAGGGCGCGCGTGACGCGGGCGTGAACCTCGCCTTCTTCTCAGGCAACGAGGTCTACTGGAAGGTCCGCTGGGAGCCGAGCATCGACGGCGCGGCGTCGGCGTACCGCACGATGGTCTGCTACAAGGAGTCGCGCAACAACGCCAAGACCGACCCGTCGCCCGACTGGACCGGTACCTGGCGGGACACCCGCTTCTCGCCGCCGTCCGACGGCGGCAAACCCGAGAACGCGCTGACCGGGACCTACTGGGCCGTCCAGAGCGACTACCACGACATCAAGGTGCCGGCCGAGGACGGCAGGATGCGGTTCTGGCGGGGCACCAGCGTCGCCGATCTCGCCTCGGGTGACGTCGCGACCCTCGCGCCGAGCACGCTGGCGTACGAATGGGACACCGACGTCGACAACGGCTTCCGCCCGGCCGGTCTGTTCCAGGTCGCGCATTCCACGGTGACCGACGCGACGTCGGTGGTGAAGGACAGCTACGGCAACGTCGTCCAGCCAGGCACCGCCTCGCACGCGATGACCATGTACCGGGCCRCCAGCGGCGCGCTGGTCTTCGGCGCGGGCACCATCCAGTGGGCCTGGGGGCTCGACCAGTCCAACCCGGACAACAACCCGCCTGACCAGCGGATGCGGCAGGCCACCGTCAACCTGCTCGCCGACATGGACGCGCAGCCGGCCACCCTGATCTCCGGGCTGACCGCGGCGACCAAGTCCACGGACACCACCGGCCCCGCCGTCACGATCACCTCACCCGCGTCCGGCGCGGCGCAGGCGAACGGCGCGACCGTCACCGTCACCGGAACCGCGGCCGACTCCGGCGGCGGAGTCGTCGGCGGCGTCGAGGTGTCGATGGACGGGGGCGCCAGCTGGCACCCGGCCACGGGCCGTGAGCAGTGGAGCTACAGCGGAACGGTCGTCGGGATCGGCTCGGTCGCGATCAAGGTCCGGGCATCCGACGACAGCGGCAACATCGGCGCGGTGGCGCAGGTGGCGACCACCGTCTCCTGCCCCTGCACGATCTTCCCGACGAACGCCACCCCGCAGAACCCGGCGACCACCGACGGCGCGTCGATCAACGTCGGCGTGAAGTTCACCTCGACGGCGGACGGCTCCATCACCGGCGCCCGGTTCTACAAGGGCCCCGGCAACACCGGGACCCACACCGCCACGCTGTGGACGTCCGACGGCACCCAGCTGGCGACCGCGACGTTCGCGAACGAGACCGAGTCCGGCTGGCAGACGGTGACCTTCCCGCAGGCGGTGGGCGTGTCGAAGGACACCACCTACGTGATCGCGTACAACGCGCCGGCCGGCCACTACGCGGCCGACCCCGGGTACTTCGCGAACGCCGGCACCACCGGCCTGCCACTGCGGGCGCTCCCCGGAGGCCCGGGCGCCTCCAACGGCCTGTACAAGTACGGCGCGGCCGGCCAGTTCCCCGACCAGCACGCCAACCCGGTCGTCGGGCAGCTCAACGCCCAGTGGAACTACTGGGTCGACGCCGTCTTCGCCGACCAGTCCGCCGCCGACGTCACCCCGCCGACGGTGGGCGCCAAGACCCCGGCCGCCGGCGCGACGGGCGTCGACCCGGGCACGACCGTCACCGCGACGTTCTCCGAGGACATCACCGCGGGCAGCGCCTCGCTGGTGCTGCGCGACGCCACCAACGCGGTCGTCCCGTCGCAGACCGCGTACAACGCCCAGAACCGCCAGATCACCCTGACGCCGACCGCGGTCCTGCCGACAGGCAGCACCTTCACCGCCACGCTGTCCGGCGCCACCGACGCCGCCAGCAACGTCATGAACCCGGTGGCCTGGCAGTTCACCACGGCCGGCCCGCGCACCTGCCCGTGCACGATCTGGGACGCCGCCGCGGCCCCGGCCGTGCCCGCGGCCAACGACTCCGCGGCGACCGAGGTCGGCGTGAAGTTCCAGGCCGACACCAACGGCTGGATCTACGGCCTGCGCTTCTACAAGGGCACGGGCAACACCGGCAGCCACGTCGGTTCGCTGTGGAACGCGGCGGGCACCAAGCTCGCGTCGGTGACCTTCACCGGTGAGTCGACCACTGGCTGGCAGCAGGCGGCGATCTGGCCGCCGATCGCGGTCACCGCCGGCACGACCTACGTCGCCTCGTACTACGCCCCCGCCGGCCACTACGCCTACACCAGCGGCGCGTTCGCCACCGCGGGCGCCGGTAGCTCCCCGATCCGGGCGCTGTCGAACGCCGCCGCCAGCGGCAACGGGGTGTTCAAGTACGGGACCACCGGCTTCCCGACCAGCAGCGCCCAGAGCTCGAACTACTGGGTGGACGTCGTGTTCGACGCCACCGCTCCCAGTGACTCCGTGCCGCCTGTCGTCGCGGGCGTCACCCCGGCGCCCGGGGCCACCGGCGTCGCGTCGAACGCTCCGATCACGGTGACGTTCAGCGAGCAGGTGCAGGCCGCCACGGTCTCCATGGTCATGAAGGACGCGTCCAACAACACCGTCGCGGGCTCGGTCAGCTACGACGGCCCGACCCAGACCGCCCGCTTCACCCCGAGCGCCTCACTGGTGACGAGCGCGACCTACTCGGTGACGGTGTCCGGCGCGCAGGACCTGTTCGACAACCCGATGGCGGCACCCGAGACCTGGAGCTTCACGGTCGCCGGGCCGTCGTGCCCCTGCACGGTGTTCGGGTCGACCGCGCCGACGCAGAGCTCCAGTGAGACCCAGGCGATCGAGGTCGGCATGAAGTTCCGGGTGGACCAGCCCGGCTACATCACCGGTGTCCGGTTCTACAAGTTCGCGGCGAACACCGGCACCCACGTGGGCAGCCTCTGGTCGGCGACCGGTACCCGGCTGGCCGCGGCGGTGTTCGGCGGTGAGACGGCGTCCGGCTGGCAGACCGTCACCTTCGACGCGCCGGTCGCGGTGACGCCCGGCACGACCTACGTGGTCTCGTACCACACCAACGCCGGGTCCTACGCGGTGACGAGCGGCTACTTCGCCAACCCGCCGGCCGCCCCGTCACCGCTGGTCGCGCTGGCCGGCGGCGTGGACGGCCCGAACGGCGTCTACCACTACGGCGCCACCGCATTCCCGGACAGCTCCTACCAGAACTCCAACTACTGGGTCGACCCGGTGTTCGGGCTGACAGGAACGCCGGACACCGCGCCGCCGTCGGTGGCCACCGCCAACCCGCCGCCGGCGTCGACGTCCACCCTCGCCTCGGCTCCGGTCAGCGTGACCTTCAACGAGGAGATCAACCCCTCGACGCTGACCCTGACCCTGACCCTGAAGGACGCGGCCAACAACGCGGTCGCGGGGACCGTCGCCTACAACTGGGACACCCGCACCGCGACGCTGACCCCGGGCGCGGACCTGGCCTCCGGCCAGCAGCACTCCGTCACCGTGTCGGCGAAGGACCTCGCCGGCAACCAGATGAGCACCACCACCTGGTCGTTCACGCCGACGGTGAGCTGCCCGTGCTCGATCTTCCCCGCGACGGCGACACCGGCCGTCCCGGTCGCGAGCGACACGGCCGCCGTCGAGGTCGGGGTGAAGTTCCGGGCCGACCAGAACGGCTACATCACCGGAATCCGCTTCTACAAGGGCTCGACGAACACCGGCACCCACATCGGCAACCTGTGGAGCGTCGGCGGGACTCAGCTCGCCAGCGCGACGTTCAGCGGCGAGACGGCGTCGGGGTGGCAGACCGTGACGTTCAGCTCTCCGGTCCCGGTCATAGCGGGGACCACATACGTCGCTTCCTACTACTCGTCCACGGGCCGATACTCGTACACGTCGAACTACCTCGCGTCGACCACCACGAAGGCACCGGTGCGTGCCCTCGCGAACGGGGTCGACGGAGCCAACGGTCTCTACAAGTACGGTGCGTCGAGCTTCCCCAATGGCAACGGCAACAAGACGAACTACTGGGTGGACGTCGTCTTCACCACGACGRCTCCCTGATCGGCTGCCGCCGGACCCTTTCGGCCGGACCCTTCAGTGACCGATCCCGCTGATCTCGGTCGCTGAAGGATCCGGTTGTCCGGTTGTCCGGGCCCCGAGCCACTGACCCTCGCGGAGGAACGCCGTGAAGATCCTCGTCTATCCCCATCACCTGGAGATCGGTGGCAGTCAGACCAACGCCATCGATCTGGCCACCAGGCTGCGGGACGGCCACGGGCATGAGGTCGTGTTCTTCGCGACCCCGGGCCCAGCGGCCAACCTGCTGCACGAACGGAAGATCCGGCTGATCCCCGCGCCGTCGGCGTTCCGCGCGCCGTCGGCGCGGATGGTCACCGGCCTGGTCCAGGTGGTGCGCGACCAGCGGCCCGACGTCGTGCACGCCTGGGACTGGCCGCAGTGCATCAACGCCCTGGTGGCGCTCGGGCCGCTGGGCGTGCCGTTCGTGGGCAGCGACATGAACAACCTGTCGGTGTCGGCGAATCTGCCGAAGAGCGCCCCGATGACCTTCGGCACCGAGGAGACCGTCGACGTCGCCCGCTCGCTGGGGCACCGCCGGGTAGCGCTGTTGGAGCCCCCCGTCGACACCGGCCGCGACGATCCCGCGGTGGTGGACGGGGCGGCGTTCCGGGCCGAGCACGCGGTCGGCGACGGCGAGCTGCTGGTGGTCGCCGTCTCGCGCCTGGTCGGCTGGCTCAAGCTGGAGGGGCTGGTCCGGGGCATCGAGGCGGTGGCCGAGCTCGCCGGATCCCGGCCGGTCCGGTTCGTCATCGTCGGCTCAGGCACCGCCCGCGACGAGCTGCTGGAGCGGGCGGCCACCGTGAACGCGGCCGCCGGGCGCGAGGTGGTCAGCGTGCCCGGCCCGATGCTCGACCCGCGGCCCGCCTACGCCGGCGCCGACGTCGTGCTGGGCATGGGCGGGTCGGCGCTGCGCGGCCTGGCCTTCGGCAAGCCCGTCCTGGTCACCGGTGAGAACGGCTTCTCGACGGTGGCCAGTTCCGAGACCGTCGAGCCGTTCTTCTGGCGCGGCTACTACGGCGTGGGCGACGGGACACCGTCCGACCTCGCCGGGCAGCTCGCGTCCCTGCTCGACGACGCCGGCCTGCGCGAGCGGCTCGGCGAGTGGGCGCGTGACCTCGTCCTGCGCCGATACTCGCTGGCCGTGGCCGCCGGTCGCCTCGAGGAGTTCCTGACCGACGCGGCGGTCCGACCGACCGCCCGCGCCGACCTGCTGCGCGACATCGCGGCGATCGGGCCGCGGGCCACCGCGAGCCGGGTGCTGCCGACCGGGATCCGCCAGCGGCTGCGCCGCGGCGGCGCGTCCGGAAGCTGGGCCGACGTGGCCGTGGCCCGCGGCACCCAGGACCGCTCCTCCTGAGGACCGCTCCTCCGACGAGGACCGATCCTCCCTCCTGAATCCCAGCTCAGTTCCCGAGTTCCTACCAGGACTCGTGCGACTCCGACGGCCGGGGCTGGCCGTCGCGGCGCTGCCGGACCAGCCAGCGCATCGGCGCGACGAAGACCGCGTACACCGCGATGGCCGCGACGGCGCCGACCAGAAGCTGGACCGGTGGCGGCGAGGCGACCCACGGGCCGACTCTCGTGACCAGGGCGAACGCGATCCCACCCAGCGCCGGCCTGACGAGGATCATCGCGATCCTGACCAGCGGGAACCCCAGCGCGCGCAGGGTCAGGCAGAAGGCGGGGGCGACGATCCCGACGGCGACGACCAGGTGCCCGATGGCCACGCCCCGGATGCCGTCGAGATGGGCGCCGATCGTCAGGGCGGGGATGAGCGCCACCAGCCACAGCGTCTGGATCCGCACCATGATCCGTGCCTTGCCGAGGGCGACCAGCAGGTCGTCGGTGATCTCGATGGCGACCCGAACGATGGACAGCAGAGCGAGGAAGCGCAGCGCCTGGTCGGCCAGCACCCACTTCGTGCCGTAGACGGTCTCGATGACCTCCTCGCCCAGGGTCGCCAGCAGCACGCACACCGGTACCGTGACCGCGGTCAGCAGCGCCAGCGAACGGGCGTAGACGAAGCGCAGCCGGGACGGCTCGGCGCTGAGCTGGGCGAACCCGACCAGGCTCACCCGGCGTACCGCGAACGAGAACATGTTCACCGGCCAGCTCGCCAGGTTGAACGCCATCGTGTAGTAGCCGAGCGCGATCGGCCCCAGGATCCGCCCCGTGACGGCCGTGTCGACGTTGATCATGCAGAAGGTCAGGAAGCCGGAGCCGGTCAGCGGCAGCCCGTCGGCGGCCAGCCGCCTGGCCAGCACCGGGTCGAAGCCCGGCCGCGGCCGGCGCGGCGCGAGCGCGAAGATGACCAACGCCGTCACCAGGTTCCCGATCAGCCGGCCCCAGACGAGGGCCCAGACCCCGAAACCGGCGGCCGTCAGGCCGATCGACAGACCCGCCCACACCACCAGGCTGGAGGTGTCGGCGATGGTGCGCTTGCCCTGGGAGAACGACCGGGTCAGCAGCGCGGTCGGCACCGCCGCCGTCGCGTCGATGATGATCGTGAGCGCGAGCAGCCGCAGGACGCTGGAGGCCTCCGGGATGTGCAGCGCGGCGGCGAACACCGGCGCGGTCACGAAGAACACCCCGTACAGCAGCGAGCTGAAGCAGAAGATCATCGTGACGCCGGTGCGCTCGACCTCCTCGATGTCCCCCTGCCAGCGGATCAGCGCCGAGGTCATCCCCGCGTCGTTGAGGCTCATCAGCAGCTGCATCGCCAGCAGCGCCACGGCGAACACGCCGAACTCGTCGGGCGCCAGCATCCGCGCCAGGGCGATCCCGATGATCAGTACGCCGGCGCGCGAGATGACGTTGTTGAGGAAGCTCCAGCCGAGGCCCTTCTTGACCTTGCCGCCCAGTTCGTCGACCGCGGCCTGGCTGGTCGCGGCCTCGGGGGCGGCCGCCGCCCTGGCCGGAGACCCGGTCGCCGCCGACCGCCGGCCGGCGGGGACGCCGTCATCGCCGTCGAGCGGCCGCACGATCTCCAGCCCGGACAGGCTCGCGGTGATGACGGCGTCGGAGCCCGCGTCCATCCGGCCGCCCGCGCCCCGGGTGGCCAGGCCCATCCCGAACGACACCCCGGTCAGCCGGGTCAGGGTCGGGCCGTCGACCTGGGTGGAAAAGCCGTTGGCCCCGTGCAGGTGGTACTCGCGCGACGACGGACGACCGATGATCATGGTCGAGTCCTGGTCGCCGGCGACCGCGGCCGTCGGGGCGGGGCCGCGAGACGGCGCCGGCCCGGAGGATGAAGCAGGTCCACGCGGGCCCGGGTCTCGCGACCGGCGCCCCAGGGCCCGCAGCGTCATCGTCCGCTCGACGTCGGCGGAGGATCCGCCTGACGCGGCGCTCGCCCCTCGACTGGGGTTCACCTCGTCACGGCCCGGCCTGTCACGGCCCGGCTCGCGAGAGCGCGTCTCGCCAGAGCGCGTCCTGTCGGCCCGCGTCCCGCCAGAGCGCGCCTTGACGACCTGTGTCTCGTCGCCCCCTGTCCCGCCGGCCGGCGTCTCGTCGCTCGCCGCCCGGCGGACTCGTGCCCGCCCGATCCACCGCGTGCTGTCGCTGTCCCCGCCAGCCCCGCCAGCCCCGGCGTTCCCGCCGGTCCCGGCGTGACCGGCGTTCCCGCGGTCCCCGGCACCAGGGTTGGTCCGGGGGATGTAGACGGTGCGGTCCCGCTCGCCGTCGGGGTATCGCGGCTGGCCGGCTCGATCGCCCCCTGGCGACTCGGAGCCGGTCGGGCTGTCCTGCCCGGACCGGTCAGGCATCGTCCGCGACGATGCCGCCGGTGGTCGGGTCCGCCCCGTGGTGGGTGCCGCACGCGCAGGCGAGGTCGGCGTCCAGACGTCGCCCGCACGCGCACATCCAGCCGATGTGCCTGGCCGGGTTGCCCACGACCATGGCGCCGGGTGGCACGTCGCGAATCACCACGGTGCCGGCGCCGATGAACGCGTTCTCCCCGATGGTGACGCCGCAGACGATCGTGGCGTTCGCGCCGATCGTCGCGCCGTCGCGGATGACGGTCGGCAGCAGGTCGTCCTCGGTCTTCTTGACCGACGCCCGGGGGTTGTAGTCGTTCGTGAACACCGCGTTGGGGCCCAGAAAGACGTCGTCGCCCACGGTCAGACCGTTGAAGAGCGCCACGTTGTTCTTGACCGTCACCCGGTCACCGAGCCGGACCCGCGACTCGACGAAGGCGTGGTCGCAGATGTTGCAGTCAGCGCCGACCACCGCGCCGGGCAGCACGTGCGCGAACGCCCACACCCTCGTGCGCGGACCGATCTGGTCGCTCTCGCACAGCGCCGCCGGATGGACGAACACCTCGTCCGGCGTGCCCGCCGGGGCGGCACCGGCCGGGCCGGCCGTCGTGGATGGCTCGGTGGACAGATCAACCGACACGTCAGCCGCCATTCTCGATCAGCGCCTTCATCAGGGTCTCCACCACACGCTGCTGCTGCGCGTCGGAGATCTCCGGGTAGAGCGGCAGGGAGAGGATCTCGGTCGCGAGCTTCTCCGTGACCGGGCACGGCGACGGGGCGCGGTCGGCGAACGGCGGGCAGTGGTGGATGGGATAGGGGTAGTGGATACCCGCGCCGATCCCCTCGGCGCGCAGCCGCTCCAGCAGCCGGTCGCGGCCGGCCACCCGGATGACGTACAGGTGCCAGACGTGGACGTTGCCGGGCGCCACTCTGGGCCGGACCACCTCGACGCCCAACGCGTCGGCCGCCTCGCCCAGGTAGGCGTCGTACCGGTCGGCCGCGGCGCGGCGAGCCTCGTTGGCGCCGGCCAGCCGGGCGAGCTTGGCGCTCAGCACCACCGCCTGCAGGGTGTCCATGCGCGAGTTGAAGCCCAGGTGGGTGTGGGTGTACTTGGTCAGGCTGCCGTGGCTGCCAAGAGCCCGGACCGTGGTGGCGATCGTCTCGTCGTCGGTCAGCACCGCGCCGGCGTCACCGTAGGCGCCCAGATTCTTGCCCGGGTAGAAGCTGGTGGCGGCGGGACCGGCCGAGCCGATGCCGGCACCGTGGCGGGTCGCGCCCTGAGCCTGCGCCGCGTCCTCGACGATCACGATGTCGCGGCCCGCGACGGCCTCGCTGATGGCCTCCACCGGCGCCAGCTGCCCGTACAGGTGCACCGGGACGACGGCGCGGGTGCGGGAGGTGATCGCGGCCGCCACCGCCTCGGGGTCGAGCAGGTGGTAGGCCTCGTCCGCGTCGACCAGCACCGGCCGCGCTCCCGCCCGCGCCACGGCCTCGGCCGTGGCGACGAAGGAGTTGGCCGGCAGGATGACCTCGTCGTCCGCGCGGGTGCCGACGCCGAGCGCCCGCAGCGCGAGCTCGATCGCGTCGGTGCCGTTGGCGACGCCGACGCAGTGCCGGCGCCCGCTGAACGCGGCGAACTCACGCTCGAACGCGTCGACCTGAGCGCCGCCGACGAACGACGTGGTCGCCAGGACCTTGGCGAACCCCGTGGCGATCTCGTCCGCCACGGGGCCATGGGCCGCCGCGAGGTCCACGAGCGGAATTGGATCGTCTGGCCGGGCCAGCTGGGTCATCCCCGTCGTCCTCTCAGGCAGCGCCGCGGCCGGGCACGGCGGCGGCGGACCGCACCGACGACACGACCCGGTCGACGTCGTCCTCGGTCATCTGGTGGAAGAGCGGAAGGATCACGGTCCGGGTCGTGAGCCGGTCGGTGACCGGCAGGTCGAACGGGCCGCCGGCGGCGTAGGCCGGTTCACGGTGCGCGGCCATGATCCCCCGGCGCGCCGAGATCCCGTCCCGCAGCAGCCACTCGAGCAGCTCGTTGCGGGTCAGGGGGAACTCGTCGGCCAGCTCCACCCAGAACGACTGGTAGTTGGTGGTTCCGTACGGCGGGTCGGCGCACACCCGCAGGCCKGGCACACCGGCCAGCGCCGCCTGGTAGCGGGCGGCCAGAAAGCGCCGCCGGCCGATCATCTCGTCCAGGCGGCCGAGCTGGACGAGCCCGATCGCCGCCTGGACGTCGGTCATCCGGTAGTTGAAGCCGGTCTCCGCGTAGTCCTCGATGACGGTACGGCCGCTGCTGTGGCGGTCGGCCGCGCTGACGCTCATGCCGTGCTCGCGCAGCCGGCGGGCCCGGGCCGCCTGGTCGGGGTCGCTGATGGCGAGCGCGCCGCCTTCCCCCGTCGTGAGCAGCTTGCGGGGGTGGAAGGAGTACGCGGAGAGCTCCGCGTCACCGCCGACCGGCCGGCCCCGGTAGGTCGAGCCGATCGCGCAGGCCGAGTCCTGCACGAGGACGAGGCCCCGGTCATGGCACAGCACCCGCAGCGGCTCGATGTCCGCGGGCATGCCGCCCTGGTCCACCGCGATCACCGCCCGGGTGGCCGGGGTGATCGCGGCCTGGACCGTTTCGACGGTGACGTTCTGGGTGACCGGGTCGACGTCGGCGAACACGGGGCGGGCGCCGACGTAACGAGCGGCGTTCGCGGTGGCGATGAACGACAGCGACGGTACGACGACCTCGTCGCCGGGACCGACCTCCGCCAGCACCAGGGCCAGGTGCAGGGCGGCCGTGCAGCTGGACACCACGACCGCGTGCGGCGCGCCGAGCCGCGCGGCGAGCGCCAGCTCGAACTCGGCGACCCGCGGCCCCTGCGCCACCCAGCCCGACGCGACGGCCGCGGCCGCGGCGGCCGCCTCGGCGTCGCCGAGCCAGGGACGCATCACCGGCAACATGGCGGGCACGGCGACCGCCGTCTGGTCAGGGCTCATCGCGTCGGGCCGGCGGCAGAGGGGGCGGCCGAGGTAGCTGGGCTGACTGGGGTAACTGGGCTAGCTGGGGTAGTGGCCGGGGCGGTGGTGCCCAGGGCCCGCCACCAGGAGACCAGCTCGCGCAGTCCTTCGGCCAGGCCGATCGTCGCGACGAAGCCGAGGTCCTCGCGGGCGCGGGAGACGTCGGCCAGCCGGCGGGGAACGGGGTTCGTCTTGCGCTCCGGCCCGAACTCCGGCGCGATGTCGGCGCCCATCGCCTCGCACAGGGCGCGGGCGAGCTCCAGCAGGCTGGTCTCGTGCCCGGTGGCGACGTTGTAGACCCGGTCGGTCACGTCGGCGCGGGCGGCGGCCACGTTGGCGCGGGCGATGTCGACCGCGTGGACGAAGTCCATCGTCTGGCTGCCGTCACCGAAGATCAACGGAGGCTCGCCCCGCTCGATGYGCTCCATCCAGCGGATCAGCACTTCGGTGTAGGCGCCGTGGGCGTCCATTCGCTGGCCGTAGACGTTGAAATACCGCAGCGCCACGTAGTCCAGGCCGTACATGTCATGGAAACTGCGCAGCAGGGACTCGTTGAACAGCTTGGCGGCACCGTAGATTGTTCTGTTGTCGTACGGATGATGACGCTCATCGGTGGGGAAGGTCTCCGCCATTCCGTAGACCGAGGCCGAGGAGGCGGCCACCACCCGGCTCACCCCGGCCGCGGCCGCGGCCTCCAGCACATTGAAGGTCCCGCCCGCCAGAACATCGAAGGCCAGCCGGGGCTCCTGCGCGCACTGGGTGATACGGATCGCGGCCTGATGGAACACGAGATCCGTCCCGGTCATGACCTTGGCGACCGTGTCCGCGTCGCGGACGTCACCCTCGACCACCGTCACCGGGCCGTTTTCCACCGCCCACGCGATGTTCTCGTGCCGACCGCGGGTGAAATTGTCGAGAATGACGATCTCGGCGGGCCGCAACGGTATGAGCTGGTCGACGATGTGCGATCCGATGAGCCCGGCGCCTCCGGTGATGAGAATGCGGCGGCCGGCTATCTCGGTCATGGGGTCGATCCCTCTCGTTCGGTTGTCAGCGCGATGGCCTGGCCGCCGGCCTCGGTGCTGCGGGTGGCCGCCTCGAGCATGCGCAGGACCCTCAGCCCCGCCCAGCCGTCCGTGCGGGGCGGCCGGCCGGACCGGATCGCGTCGGCGAACTCGGTGACGACGTTCTGCAGCGCCTCGGTCTCGACGAGCGCCGGCGCGATCATGTCGCCGACGCGGTAGGACACCAGCCTGCGGGTACGGGCGTCCTCGGGAGCGTCGACGACGTCGACGCCCTTGTCGTAGACGCTCACCCGCTGGGAGGGCTCCAGATCGTCCCAGACGATCATCTTGCGTGAGCCGCCGACGACCGTCTTCCTGATCTTCGTCGGGCTCAGCCAGTTCACGTGGATGTGCGCGATGCCGCCATTGAGCAGCGGCATCGCGAGGAAGCCGACACAGCTGCGACCGGCGTTCACCGGGTCGGCGCCGACCGCGGCGACCGACAGCGGAGCCGCCTCGGGCGGCAGCACGAAGTCGAGGATGGACAGGTCGTGCGGCGCGAGGTCCCAGAACACGTCGACATCCGGCTGAATCAGGCCGAGATTGATCCGGACCGAGTCGACGTACTGGATGTCGCCGAGCTCGCCACCATGGGTGAGCTCGTGGATCTTCGCCACCGACGGCGTGTAGCAGTACGTGTGGTCGCACATGAGCACGACGCCCGCCGCGGCCGCGGCCTCGACCACCTTGACGCCGTCGGCGGCCGTGGCGGCCAGCGGCTTCTCGACGAGAACGTGCTTTCCCGCCTCCACGCACGCGAGCGCGAGCTCGGTGTGGGTGGCCGCCGGCGTCGCGATGGCGACGGCGGCGACGTCGGGATCGGAAAGCACATCAGCGATGTCCGCCGTTACCCGGACGTCGTCAAGATGCCGCACAATGGCCCGCGCCCGTTCGGTGTTGAAATCGCACGCCCACCGCAGGCGCCATAACGGCGAGGTCGCGAAGTTACGAACCAGGTTGGGGCCCCAGTAGCCAGCCCCGACCACGGCAACCCCAAACGGCGGCACAGAGTATCTCCTTCACGCGGATTGGGTCTCGGACGACGATGTCGACGTGGGATTCTTCACCCCGACGTCCGCGAGCGGGAGATTTTCGTGCGGGCCGTTTTAGTGCCCGGTCTGGCGAGGCAAAATCCAGGCGAATTGTTCGTATGAATGACCGCCTGGTCGACGTTTCGTATCGGATCTGGCGGCGGTGTGTGGCCGCGTGGCCGCGCCCCGTKGCACGGGACAGCCCTGTCCCCCATGTGCATCCCCCCAAATAGCACCCGTCAAGGCGGCATCGTAGCAGTCGCCCGCAACCCGAGTGGAATCGTTGGGGAACGGGCGGGTGCCGGTCGGGAGACGTCCAGGTTCGCCACGGTCCCGACGGTGTCCTACCATGTCTGGGCGCACTGCCCTCGCGTAGCGATCGGGTGGGGCGCGACGGGGGCGCAAGGGGGGAGCCGCTGTTGTATACCGTGCCGCGGGCTCCCCAGTTCGATGTCGTCGACGTCACTGACGCGGACGTCGCTGACCCGGACCCCACTGGCTCGGACACCACCGATGGCGTGGGTGTGGCCATTGGCGGCGGCGACGTCGGTGTCCGAGACCCCGGCGGCCCAGGCGTCGCGACCCGTCGTGGTCCGGCTGTCCGCGCCGTCGGCGCGACGGTGGTCCTGCTTGGCCTGACCAGCCTGCTGACCGACCTGTCCACCGAGATGGTCACCGCGGTCCTGCCGCTTTACCTCGTCAGCACGCTGGGCTTCACGCCGTTCCAGTATGGCCTGGTCAACGGCCTGTACCAGGGCGTAAGCGCCGTCACCCGGCTGGCCGGCGGGTTCGTGTCGGACCGGTTCCACCGCCACCGCGACGTCGCCGTCGTCGGGTACGGTCTGTCAGCGGCCGCGAAGGTGATTCTGGTGGTCGGCGGGCCGAGCACAGCCGCGCTGTCGACGTCGCTGACCGCGGACCGGATTGGCAAGGGCATCCGCACCGCCCCCCGCGACGCCATGTTGTCGCTGGCCGCGCCGCCGGCCGGRCTCGGGCGGGTCTTCGGCGTGCATCGCGCGATGGACACGCTCGGCGCGATGCTCGGACCGTTCACCGCCTTCGCGCTGCTCGCGGTGTCGCCTGACTCCTTCGACCTGGTGTTCGTGCTCAGCGCGTGTGTCGGACTCGTGGGTGTCGCGGTCATCGTCCTGCTCGTGCGGCAGCCCATCGGCGCCAGCGCCAGCACCGCCGCCGCCGGCGCCGGTCCAGACGCCGGTCGCGGTCGCGGGGCGCGGTCACGCCAGGCCGGCCCGAGCATGGCGGCGACGTTCAGCCTGCTGCGGTGGGGGCAGTACCGGCGGCTGACCATCGTCGCGGTCGGCCTCGCGCTGTGCACCATCGGCGATGGCTTCGTGTACCTGCGGCTGCAGCAGCAGGTCGACCTGGCCACGAAGTACTTCCCGCTGCTGGCCGCGGGTGTGTACTGCGTCTATCTGCTGCTCGCCATTCCCCTTGGCCACCTGGCCGACGCCGTCGGCCGGCGGCGGGTGTTCGTGGGCGGATACCTGGCGTTGACGCTGGTGTACGCGGTGCTGTGGCTGCCCAGCCCCGGCACCGCCGGGCTGCTCGGCGCGCTCGCGCTGCTCGGCGTCTACTACGCCGCGACCGACGGCGTGCTGGCCGCCGCGGTGAGCGCGTTGGTGCCGTCGATGTCGCGTACCGGTGGGCTGGCGCTCACGCAGACCGGCGTGGCGCTGGCCCAGCTCGCCGCCTCCGCGGCCTTCGGCGCGCTGTGGATGTGGCGCGGGCCGACCGTGGCCTTCGGCTGGGTCACCGCGGCCGGCGTGCTCTCGGTGGGGCTGGCCACCGTCGCGCTCCGTCGCTCCGGCGGGAGCGGGCCCCAGGCCGGGCGCCCCGCCCCCGCGTCGGGGCTCTCCTACGCGCCAGAAGGCGGGACATGACCAAAGCGGTCGGTGGACGACGGGCGGCTGGTTCGGCGACCGGGGGCGCGACGCCGCCGGCGAAGCCCGGACCGAAGCCGCCATCGCCGCCGTCATCACCGTCGACGCCGTCGACGCCGTCGACGGCACCGGCACCGGCACCGCCGTCGTCGCCGTCGTCGCCGTCACGCCGGGCGGTGATGGCGTTCATCGCGGTCGTGGTCGTCTGCGCGGTGGTGGGTGGCGGCTACGTCGTGCACGTGGTGCGTCGCGACGCCGAGCCGGCCGCCGCGGTGGACACCCGGCCGGCCCGGCTGGACCCGACGACGTTGCGTGGCGCGCCGAGGGTGGTGTTCAGGTCCACGGCGCGCGACAGCACCCACGGCCGGGTCGCCATGGTTCCGCTCGACGACCCGGGCGGTGCCCCCGCCATCACCTCGCTCAACTGCGACCGCGTCGACGTGCGCGCCGGCATCGGCCTGTGTCTGGCGGCGAGCCGCGGCCTGGTCACCACCTACCGCGCCTACGTCTTCGACGCGKACCTGCGCACCCTGCACTCCTTCACCCTGAGCGGGGTGCCCAGCCGCGCGCGGCTGTCGACGGACGGGAAGCTGGCYGCGGTCACCGTGTTCGTCACCGGGCACTCGTACGCCGGCCCCGGGTTCTCGACCGCCACCACGCTCTATGACGTGGCCACCCGCCAGGAGCTGGGCAACCTCGAGCAGTTCGCGGTGTACCGGGACGGTGAGCGGATCAACCCGGTCGACCAGAACTTCTGGGGCGTGACCTTCGCGGCGGACGACGACACGTTCTACGCGACGTTGTCGACCGGTGGGACCACCTATCTGGTGCGCGGCTCGCTGCGGGAGCGAGCGGTGCGGACGATGACCACGAATGTGGAGTGCCCGTCGCTGTCCCCGGATGGCACCAGGATCGCGTTCAAGGAACGGGTGGCCGGCGGCGGGCCGGTGCGCTGGGTCGCCACGGTCCTGGACCTGAAGACGATGCGGCGGACACATCTGGCCGACACTCGTTCCGTCGACGACCAGATCGCCTGGTATGACGACCACACCATCGCCTACGGCCTGCCCAGGGCCGGCGCCGACGCCGCGATCACCGACACCTGGGTCGAACCCGCGGACGGGTCGGGCTCACCGCGCGTTCTCGTGTCCGGCGCGTGGTCACCCGCCTTCAGCCGCTGACGGGCGGCCGGTCAGGCCTTGTGGATCAGATATCCGGGACGCCGGCCGCCTCGGGGCGCGTGCCTTCGCCCTCGCCCTCGTCGGTGGACGCGGCTCGGCTGTCCGCCTCCGGCCCCTTCGCGCCCCGCATGGACGGGAAGAGGACGACGTCGCGCAGCGTCGGAGCGTCGGTGAGCAGCGCGACGAACCGGTCGATGCCGAGGCCCAGCCCCGACATCGGCGGCATGCCGTACTCCATCGCCTCGATGAAGTCCTCTTCCAGCATCATCGTCTCGTCGTCGCCGGCTGCCCGCAGGTCCGCCTGCTCCTCCAGCCGGACGCGCTGGTCGACCGGGTCGACCAGCTCGGAGTACGCCTTGACGATCTCCCATCCGTTCACGACGACCTGGAACATGTCCAGGCGCGTCGGGTCGTCGTCGTTGCGGCGCGCGAGCGGCACCAGCTCGACCGGGTGGCCGACCAGGAAGCAGGGCTGTATCAGCTCGGGGCGCACGGTCTTCTTGTAGAGCAGGTCGACCAGGCCGGCGTAGGAGGCGGCCTTCGTGACGTCAAGGCCGAGCTGGGCGCACTTCTCCTTGAGCGTCTCGAAGTCGCGGACGACGCGCAGGTCGACACCGGTACGCTGCGCGACCGCCTCGCGGTAGTCGACCACGGGCCAGTCCGCGCCGAAGTCGAGCTTGACGCCCTCGTAGGTGACGCACCGGGTGCCGAACACGTCATCCAGTACGGCCAGGACCAGCTCGCGCACGAAGCTCATGTTGTCGCGGTAGTCCCAGTACGCCGCATACCACTCGAGCATCGTGAACTCCTGCAGGTGCGAGGGGTCGATTCCCTCGTTGCGGAAGTTCCGGCCGATTTCGTAGACACGGTCGAACGAACCCGCGACCACCCGCTTGAGATAGGTCTCCGGCGAGATACGCAGGTAGAAGTCCTCGCCGAGGGCGTTGTGCCGGGTGACGAACGGGCGTGCGGCGGCACCGGAGGCGGCCTCGGTCAGGATCGGGGTCTCGATCTCCAGGAAGTCCGCCTCGTCGAGGAAACGGCGGATCCTGCTGATCACCCGCGAGCGGGCCTGGAACCGCTCCCGCGACTCGGGGTTCGCGAGCAGGTCCAGGTAGCGACGCCGGTAACGGGTCTCCACGTCGGCGATGCCGTGCCACTTGTCCGGCAGCGCCCGTACCGCCTTGTTGAGCACGGTGAAGTCGCTCGCGCCAACCGTCCGCTCGCCCCTGCGGGTGGTGTAGACGGTGCCGGTCACGCCGACGAAGTCACCGACCTTCGCGGAGCTGTGCCACGCCTTGAACGTCTCCTCGCCGAGGTCGTTCTTCGCCAGCGAGATCTGTACCCGGCCGGAGCGATCCTGGATGTGCCCGAAGACCAGGCCGCCCATCCGGCGCCACAGCACGAGGCGACCGGCGATCCGCGCCGGAGTGCCGTCTGGAGCGGTCTGGACGTCCCGGGCCACCGTGTCGGTCTGGTAGCCGGATCGAGGCATCTGCGCCCCGGACCCGTCGGCTGTCATCGAACCCGCGCTTTCTCGCCGTCGTGGCTGGTCGTTCTCGCCGTCGTGGCTGCTCGCCGTCGTGGCTGGTCACCCGGACCGTCCGAGCACGCCCGCCGCGCCCGCCGTCCGGTCCTTGGCCAGGGTCAACCTGGAGGTCGCGACGGGCCGCCTCGCCGCGCGTGCGCGAGAGGCCGCGGGCGGCGCGAAGGTGGCTACCGACGGCACCTGTGTTCAGCCTACCGATCCGGCGGCCGGCGCCACGTCCCGCGGCCAGCCGGCTCGATCACGCCGATCGGCTCGATCACGCGGACCGGAGCTCGATCACGCGGACCAGAAAGGGATCGATCATGCCGTCGCTGGTTGTCAGCTCCCCGCCACGCGCAGCATCACGGTTCCGTGGGCAGGCACGTTGACGGTGTAGCCGGTTCCTGACGGGACCAGGTCCGCGTGGCGCCACAGGTCTCGCATGGCGCTCACCTTCGCCCAGGCGAGATCACTCCACGACAGCGTCATGGTCGTGGCCGCGTCCCGGGTGTTGACCAGTGCCACCGCCTGGGTGCCGCCCGCCAGCGGCTTTCGCCAGATCTGCAGCCCATCGTCGTCGCGTGCCTTCGTGGCCATCACCGACCGCGAGTCCTGGTCGACCGCGATCACCTCGGTGTTGAGCAGAACGCGGCTCGCGTCGTCGGTACCGTTCATTCCCCGCGGGTCGTTGCCGGCCAGCAGCGGCGCGGACCACATGGCCCAGACACTGAAGTGGGTCTTGGCCTCCTCGAACGACAGGCCCGCGTTGCCGACCTCGAGCATGTCGGGATCCGCCCAGTGACCTGGGCCGACGAACGACGCGTTCGCCGGGGTGTTGCTGGAGAGGTAGTCCCGGATGCCGGCCGACTGGCGATTTCGGCAGTCAGACGCCGGATCGGGCGATCGGGTCTGGTTGTACCAGCTCGCGCAGATGTCGTCGCCGGTGCGCCACAGGTTCACGATCCTGCTTGCCCACGGCGGGACGTACAGCGTTCCGCCGGCGTTGATCGACAACACCATCGGCCGGCCGCTCCTCGCTATGGCGTCCGCCCATTTCCTGGCGATCGCGGCGGCGCCGTCCGGCGAGTAGTCGGCCCCGCACCAGTCGAGCTTGATGTAGTCGACCCCCCAGGCGGCGAACGACCGCACGTCCTGGTCCTCGTGCCCCTCGCTGCCGACCCGACCGGCGCAGGACCTGGCCGCCGGTGTCGTGTAGATACCGAGCTTCATGCCCCGGTCGTGCACATAGTCGGCGAGCGCCGCGATGCCGCTGGGAAACTGGTCGTTCGTCCGGATGTTCCCGTTGGCGTCGCGGCCGCCCTGCCAGCTGTCGTCGATGTTGACGTAGACGTAGCCGGCCGCGCGCATCCCGTTCCGGACCATCGCGTCCGCGATCTCCCGGACGGTCGCCTCAGTGACGCCGTTGCCGAAGTGGTTGTAGTGGTTGAAGCCCATCGGAGGCCCGGCCGACACCCCGGCGCCCGGTGCCCCCGGCCCGGTCGGCGACGGCGAGGACGTCGACGGCACATCCACCGGGCCGGACCCGAGCGGGATGTCGTGAATTCTCGCGAGCGTCGGGTCGGTGGGCAGGATGCCGTAGTCGCACCCCTCCGGGCTGGGTGTCCAGTTCCAGACGAGAAAACCTGAGATACCGTCGCTGAACTGCGCCGTCATCTTCGCCTCGAACAGGCCGGCGCGACGCGTGGTGGACGGGCAGTCGGYCGCTGGCCCCGCCTTCATGCCTGCCTCGCCGACCACCAGCGGCTTGCCGAGAGTCTCCATCTGCCTGAGACGCGAYGCGACCTCGGAGGACAACGGCTCGCTGTCGTGGTTGTAGTCGTGAAAGCTCAGCACGTCGATCGCCGGGCTCTCATGAACCGTCACGTAGTCCTGGTCCCGAAGACCGCACTGGGTGCCTCCGATGACCCCGGATCCGAGCAGGTGGACGGGGTCGACGCGCTTGAGCTCGCCGCCGACCACGTCGAAGAACCTGCGCAGCACCGGCGTGGAACCGCAGGCGATCTCCGGCTCGTTGAGCAGCTCCCACATGCCGAGCGCTGGCGAGTTCTTGTAGCKCCCAACGACCTCGTGAAGGTAGTCCCAGTACGAGGCGCGCTGGCCGCTCTGGGCCTGGCGATACCCGCCGTCGAACCAGTCCGTCCCCTTTTTCTGGTCGCAGTCTCCCCAGTAGTTGCCGATGGTGAGGATCAGTCGTTGGCCGTTCTGCTCGGCCGCCCGCACCACACRGTCTATCCCGGTCCAGTCCCGCGCCCCGGTGTTCTTGTTGGTCGCCAGGTCCTGAAACACCCACATGCGGACCATGCTGTCCGGCCGCAGCGAGCCGAAGAACGCGTTGAGATCGTCGACCTGCGCGCCGCACCCGGCGTTGACATCCCAGTAGGTCGCGAGCTCGTAGGCGTTCACCCCGGTGAACCGATAGGTCCGGCCGTCGAGTCTCAGCGACGTCCCGTCCGCCCTCACCACGCCGTCGCCGGGCTGGCCGGGCGGCTCCGGACCCGTTGTCGGGCTCGCGCTCGGCGGCGAGGCGGGGCCGGTGGTGACCGTCTCCGCGGTCCCCTCGATGTCGACGCGGTCGGCGGTGATGATGTAGTCCTCGGACAGCGGGTTCTTTCTGCCGCTGACCGTCACCGTCAGTTCGTGCGTACCGTCCGCGAGATCGTCGACAGACAGCAGCTCCGCCTGGTCCTCGCGGGCGGCGGCGTACAGGTCGACGTCGGGACGGTCCTTGCCGTCGATCCGCACCTCGGCTATTCCGTGCCAGGGGGCGCGAGCTCCGAAGAGCGTGACGCGCGGGCCCGAGAACTCCATGGAGAACCGTGCGCCGGTCGTGCCCGAATAGTGGTCACCCTGCTGGAACTTCTCGGCTCCCCCGGACGACGTCCATTCGCCGGAGAAGTCGAACTGGTTCGGCGCCGTGCCGACGGCGGAGTCGTCGATGGAGACGACGGCCGGTTCCGGGCGGCCGGCACCCGGGCTGTCCGGCTGGCAGCTGACCACCGGCAGCAACAACGCGCCGGCCCCGATGAGGAGGCACAGTTTAGGGGCCGCCGCGCGACATCTCGCCCATGCGCCGACCGGAGAACTCATCACGGAACCGCCTCGGTGGGCTGGCTGTTGTTCGTCTCAACAGAGAGCCTAGTAGTGGCCTCTCGGGGATTATCTCCGGGGGTCAGGCACTGCTCGGACCGACGGGAAACCGAGTAAACCCCAACAAGGAGACGGGGCTTTGGTTCTTGTCGGAGAGAAGTTCCGTGCCACCGGCGGACGCGCCTAGCCCCAACAGTCCGAAAGCCCGGTCGCGACGTCGGCGGACCTGACCCCGGACCGGGGCGTGGCGGCTATCAGCGTGACGCCGGTGTCGTGGAAACCGGACACGTTCTTGCCATCCCGAACCGACGCGACAACCGCTTCCACCCCCTGGCGCGCCATTGTCCGCGGATACTGCTGTGACGTCGCCGCGGCCCACCCCTCGCTGACGGCACGGACGCCGGCGCAGCCGCCGTCCGCCGAGACGACGACGACGTCGCGCCCGCCGGCGGCCTGGATGGACGTGTGCGCGTCCAGCGCGGCCTCGTCGCTGCCCGCGAAGACCACGTTCACCTGGGGATGCGCGGCAAGGCAGGCCGTGGCGGGCGTGACGGCGGTAGCCGGCGCGGCGGTAGCCGGCGCGGCGGTGGCGGGCGGGTCCGGTGCCGGCTCGCCACACACCACGCCGGCGGCGGTGGCCCGCTCGGTCGCGCCGCTGTCGACGTCGACCAGCCCCAGGCCGGCCAGAAAGCCGTTCTCCCGTTGCACCCCGGGTCGGCCCCCGGATGCCGGATCCAGCATCGCGACCACCGGCGAGCGGCCGCCGAGCGTGGCCCTGGCGTACTCGCCCACGGCGAGGCCGGCCCTGAAGTTGTCAATGCCGAAAACCGCGTCGACGGCGGTGCCCAGGTCGGTGGACGAGCCGAGAGCGATCACCGGAATGCCGGCCGCCCGCGCGTTCTGAAGCGCGCCGACCACGGCGGCGTCGGGGATCGGCGAGATCAGGATGCCGTCGACCTCGGAGTCGATCATGGTCTTGATCGCGGTGACCAGGCTGGCCGCGTCCCCGTCGAACCTGCCGGCGGCCGTCATCAGCGTCGCGCCGTGCGCCAGGGCGGCTCGTTCGGCGCCGTCGGTCAGCTTCAACGCGAACGGATTCGTCTCGCTTGACGTGACAAGCCCGACCTTCACGGCAGGGCCCGGCTCGTCGGGAGTCTCGCCGTCGGAACGATCGCAGGACGCCGTCGCCGCCACCATCGCGACCGGGACCAGGAGCCCGGCGACCCGGCGTCGCCATGCGCCCGCCGACAGGGGGCGCGCACCAAAGCACGGCATGGCTACGGGGTGACCGTGACATTGGTGAAGGTGGATGTGTTCAGCTGGGACCCGTTGTGTGAACAGACAAAGAGCCCAATCGTGACATTAGTGGCCATATTGATGGTAGCGGAGCCGACGTTCGTCCACGTCGTTCCGTCTRCCGACTTGTAGGCCGTGATCACGTTGCCTACCCGGGTGAKGCGCAGCCAGGCGTGAGGCAACGCGTACACGCCCGCGTCGTCGCTATGGACAAACTCATGCTGGAACACCAGGTTGTGGACGGGAGTGAGGGCGAGCAGGGCGTAYGGCGAACCGCCCACCGTGGATGATTTGATCATCACGCCGGCTTTGGCCCACCCATCGGTCTGGGCCTCCTGGCTGGTCACCCTGGCGACGATCTCCCCGTCGCCGTTCAGCGRCTGACTGACGTAATGGAACTGGTCGGCGTCCGCCCAGATGTCGTTGCCGGCCCCGTTGATCGTGAAGGTGCCGTTGGCATAGGTCGCGGAGCCGCCGAGCGCCGGGGATCCCACGTCGCCGCCGATCCAGGGGTTCGGCAGGCTGGAGAGGCCCGAGTTCTGGACTACTTCGACGTGGTCGAAGGTGGCGGTCCCCATGACCGCGCCGTTGTGCGAGTTCACGAAGAGCCCGGCCGTGGCGGCCGTAGCCATCGGCACCGTCGCGGAACCCACCAACGTCCAGGTGATCCCGTCCGTCGACCGGTAGGTGGTGAAGGTGTTCGCCTGGCGTTTCACCCTTATCCAGGCGTTCGGGAAGGCGTAACCACCGCCGCCGACGCTCCCGTTGAAGTTGTACTGCATGTTGAGGCCGTGCAGCGGCGTGGTCGCGAGCATGACGTAGGGCGCGCCGGCCGTCGCCGAGTCCTTGATCATGACTCCGGCCTTCGCCCAGCCGTCGGAGTTTGTCGTCTGGCTCGTGATGCGAGCGGTGATCTGGCCATCGCCCACGAGCGGCTGGTAGTTGTACTGGAACTGGTCGGCGTCCGCCCAGATGTCGTTGCCGCCGCCGTTCAGGGTCCACACGTCGTTCGCGACGCTCGACGAGCCCGCCAGGGCGGGAGCCCCGATGTCGACGTTCGTCCAGGCCGGCTGCGCCGATGTGATCGAGACATCATCGAACACGGTCTGGTTCAGCGTGTTGTTGTGAGACACCACGTACAGACCCGCGGTGACGTCACTGCCCATCGGCAGCGAGGTCTGCCCGGTCTGGGTCCAGGTGACGCCGTCCGGCGAGCGGTACGCCTTGAACAGGTTGCCGACGCGTTCGAGCTTCATCCACGCGTTCGGGAGCGTGAAGGGTGTCGAACCGCCGTCACCGGTGAAGTTGTACTGGAACGTCATGCCGTGCTCCGGCGTCGCGCCGAGCAGTACATACGGCGCGCCCTGGACCGCCTCCTGCTTGATCATGATTCCGGACTTCGCCCAGCCGTCGGTGTTGTCCTGCGAGACGACGCGGGCCACGATGGCGCCGTCGCCGCGGAATGGCTGGTAGACGTAGTGGAACTCGTCCGTATCGGCCCAGATATCGTTGCCGCCGCCATGGACGGTGAAAGCACCGCCGTCATAGGAGGAGAAGCCGGCAACCGTMCGGGAACCGATGTCCTTCTCCAGCCAGGGAGTCGGCGGCAGCTGGCTCTGGGCGAAGTTGGCGACGTAGCTGGCGTCGGTGCCGGGCGTGACGATCGTGTGCGACTGGGCACCACCGTCGGACCAGTTACTGAACTGGTACTGGAAGGTGCCGTCGTACTGCGGCGAGGGCGCGTTGAGCACCCGCTGCACGCCGACCACCGCCTGCTCGGTGTACGTACCGGTGTGCGGGATGCCGTCGACGGTGTACTGGGCCGTCGGGTTGTTCGCGCTGAAGGTGAGGTTCACCAGCCGCGGGTAGATGTTCACCGAGGTGGTGTTCTTCAGACCGCCGGCATCCGTCACCGTGAGCCGGACCTCATACCAGGTCGAGGCGATGTTGTCCTCGGCGGTCGGAATGGTGAAGGTCCCGCCCCGAACCCCGTCAATATCGTTGAGGAACGGATGGATGTGTTCGGCGTGGTGGAACACGATGTCCCAGCTGAACGCCGAGTCGGGCAGCGTCCCGTCCTCCGGGTCGGTGCCGTTCCCGCCGAAGGAGACCTGGTCGCCGGCGCTGTATTTCGCCAGGTTGGTGGGCGCGGTGATGGTGGCCGTCGGCAATCGGTTGCCGACGGTTATCGGGACGGTCGCGGTGCTCGACTTCTCGCCGTCGCTCACCGTCAGGACCGCGTTGTACGTGCCGTTGGTGACGTACTCGTGCGAGGGGCTCGCCTCCGTCGACGTCGCGCCGTCGCCGAAGTTCCACGAGTACGTGACGGGGACGCCGTCCGGGTCTCCCGAGCCCTCCGAGCTGAAGTTGACGGCAAGCGGCGCCAGGCCGGCGGACTGGTCAGCGGACGCCTGGGCGACCGGGGCGCGGTTGCCACCCGACAGGCCGATCTTGTACAGCTGGCCCGGGTAGACGTTCAGCTGGTAGATGCTGCCGTCCGGCGCCTGGCTGAGCTGGACGGGGGTACCGGCGTCGGACTCGAAGTCGTGCTCTTCGATGGCCGAGGTGTAGGTGTGGTCGAAATGCAGGTACTTGATGAAGTGCAGGGTGTAGTCGGCGTAGAAGACCGCGCCGTCGAACTCGTCGCCGAGAGCGTCGCCGTCATACCGCAGAATCGAGGTGATCGAGCCCGCCTTGTCCGGCGGCGGCGTGTGGTGGTAGGTGTAGACCGGGTTGACGTAGGGGCATCCGGTGCAGACGCCCTCGGCGAGCGGCCAGCCGTAGTTGCCGCCCCGCTCGACGATGTCCACCTCTTCCCACTGGTCGCCGCCGACGTCACCGGCGATGATCCGGCCGTCCGGCAGGAATCCGAACCGGAACGGGTTACGCAGGCCGTAGGCCCAGATCTCCTTGCGCGCGCCCGGCGTGTTGTAGAACGGGTTGTCCGTCGGTACCGTGCCGTCCTTGTTGATCCGCATGATCTTGCCGTGCAGGTTGCCCAGGTTCTGTGAGTTGGGGTTGTAGGTGTTCATCCCCATCGCCCAGTAGAGCTTTCCGTCCGGTCCGAACCGGATCTCGCCGCCGTGATGGAAGACATTGCCGARCTGGTCGGACTCCAGCAGCACGAGCTCGCTCGCGGGGTCGGCGACGTTGCCGACCACGGTGACGCGGGACAACCGGTCATGGTTGGTCGCCGTCGTGTACGAGACGTACAGGTAGCCGTTGGTGGCGAAGTCCGGGTCGGGCTCGATGCCGAGCAGCCCGCGTTCCGCGTCGGTGTCGCTCGGCAGCGTGATGGTAAACATTCACCTGGTTTAGGGATCTTGCTGTGGGTGGCGGTTCGGGGGCGTGGCTGTGGGCCGTGCCGGTGGGTCGGCGCGGCGGGGTCAGGCGGGTGGTTGGTCAGGTGGCAGTGATCGCTGGGGGCGGCATCCAGGGGGTGCCGCGGAACGCGAGCCGTAGGGCCTGCAGGGCGGACACGCCGTGCTTGCGGGCGGTAGAGAGGTAGCTGGCGACCTGGAGGCGGCAGGCGGTCGCGGCCGCGGAGGTGAGCCGCCCGCTGATCTTCTGCTGGGTCTTGAAAGGCCGAAGATCGCGCTCTGACAGGTTGTTCGTGGGCCACACGTCGAGGTCGAACACGAACCGCAGCACGTCGTCGTGCCGGTCACGCAGGCATTCGAGCAGGCACCGGCCGACCGGCTGCTTCGTGC
>NZ_MOMC01000037.1 GCF_001983105.1 Pseudofrankia asymbiotica
AGATCGGACCGGTCACCATCGACGTGCCCCGCGACCGGGACGGCAGCTTCACCCCGAAGATCGTCGCCAAGCGCCAACGCCGCCTGGGCGGCGTCGAGGACCTCGTCGTCTCGCTGGTCGCCAAAGGACTCACGACCGGCRAGGTCCAGGCACATCTCGCCGAGATCTACGGCACCACCGTGTCACGCCAGCAGGTCTCCGACATCACCGACAAGGTCATCGAGGGCATGGAGGCCTGGCGCGCCCGCCCCCTGGACGCCGTCTACGCCGTCGTGTTCATCGACGCCATCATGGTGAAGATCCGCGACGGGCAGGTCGCGAACCGGCCGATCTACGCCGCGATCGGCGTCACCGCCGACGGCGAACGCGACATCCTCGGCCTCTGGGCCGGCACCGGCGGCGAGGGTGCCAAACACTGGCAGCTCGTCCTGACCGACCTGAAGAACCGCGGCGTCGCCGACGTCCTGATCCTCGTCTGCGACGGCCTGACCGGCCTCCCCGACGCCGTCGCCGCTGTCTGGCCGGCGACGATCGTCCAGACCTGCATCGTGCACCTGCTACGCAACTCGTTCCGCTACGCGTCCAAGAAGGACTGGCCCGCCCTCGCGAAAGACCTCAAGCCCGTCTACACCGCCCCGACCGAGGCCGCCGCGCTCGACCGGTTCGCCGACTTCTCGGGCGTCTGGGAGAAGAAATACCCGGCGATCATCCGGCTCTGGGAGAACGCCTGGGCCGAGTTCGTCCCCTTCCTCCGCTTCGACGCCGAGATCCGGACCGTCATCGCCACGACCAACGCGATCGAGTCGCTGAACTCCCGGTTCCGCCGCTCCGTCAAGGCCCGCGGCCACTTCCCGAACGAGCAGGCCGCCCTCAAACACCTCTACCTCACCGTCACCAGCCTCGACCCCACCGGCCGCGGCCGAGCAAAATGGATGATCCGCTGGAAAGCCCCCCTCAACGCCTTCGACCTCGCGTTCGACGGCCGCCTCACCGCCGGCCGAAAGTAGCAGACAAACTACAACCCGTTACACCGTTAACTTGACAGCCCCACTCATGGCGGAGCGGCAGCGGCTGGGGCCGCAGCGACCTGGTAGTCCGACCCGTCAGCCAACGCACACGAGCGACATGTGCAACCCGGGGGTGGTACCAGTCGTACTCACATAAACTCAGGCTTCTGACCAGCATCTTTGGCGATCGGACGGACGCCCTTGGTCCGTACCCGCGTTGCACACATCACGGCTCGAGCGCAGCACGGCGGGGCACCGCACCATCTGTCAGATGCTCCTTGACGACGTCGTCGCGAGATAGTCCTGACAGAGCTGAAAGCGGTCAAATACGATCACGCGAACCTGCTGTCAGCGTCCCCGACGCCTCGCTCGCTGGGTCGGTCCGCTGGACACTCCGAACGATCACCGATCGTTGATGTCCCTCGAGGCTTTTGCGGCGGCGAGCAGCCCCTCGATCTCGAAGGACAGCATCGCCACTGGCGATGAACCGGAGACGTCGCCAGTGGACTCGCGAGACAGCCAGAGCTCGGCCGCGCACGTTAAGCTTCAGGCGTGTCGCGGCCGTCGGCATCCCAGGATCTTGTGTTCAGCGGTGCGGAGCTTGTGGTGCACCTGTTCGCGCCGACCGACGGACCGCGCGCTGTTGCGGCGTACGCGTACCTGCGCGAGGTCTGGGCCGGCTGTCGGGAGCACCTCGGGATGGCCGAGCCGGTCGCCGCGTTGGGTCTGCCGGTGGTCATGCCGCGATCTGTCCCGGCCTCGCCGGACGGTTTGCTCGCGGCCCAGGAGCGTCCAGGGGACGAGGTCTTCCAGGCCGTCGTGCGGCTCGAACACGATCTCGTGTGCTTGTCCGCGGTGCTCGCTCCGGTTCCCGAGCCGGGCGTCGTCGATTGGGTCGAGCTCCGCGCGGCATGGAACACGGTGGCCGGCGCGATGCCCTCGGCGCTCGTCGGAGCTGTCCTCATCTGTCAGGTGCACGTCAGCCGTCCTGACGGAACATCGCCGCCTCCACTAGTTTCCGCTTCGCCTGACCTGGCTGAAGCGCTGGCACTCTCCTTGCCGCCGGAGGAACAGCGCGGCGGATGGGCGGAGCGCGGCGTCACGACAGGGTCGGGCTTCGCCCTGTGGGAGCCCGGCGGCGGACGGGACGACCGGATCGAGCGGATGCTGTTGGTCGCTGCCCCGAGCGACCGTGACGCTGGGTTGAGCGATTGGACGTGGATACGGGCAGACGGGTCCGTAGCGGCGCTTCCGCAGTACCTCGGCCACGCGGCGAAACTCCGCTACCACCTCCGGATTTGGGACGGCGGCGGTGGGCTCCGCGAGATGCGGCGCAACCTGGACGAAAGTGCGCGGCAGCTGCGTGAGGCGGCTCTCGACAGCGGTGACGAGCAGCGTTCCACCGGCCGCTCGACTAGCCGCGACGATCTGCTGGCACGGGTGCGAACCGGTGTCGTCGATCTTGGTGCCGTTACGTCGAGGCTCGGGGAGATGCGGCACAGCGTCGCGATCGCCGCCGAGAACATGCGGGCTATCCTCGATGCCGAGCGGACCTCGACGATCGCGCACGACCCGTTGGGAGACGATCTGGCGTTGGCGGAGCACGTGGTCCGGCAGCTGGACGCCGACCTCGACTTCCTGCGGCTCGCCGTCGAGCGTGCCAGTTCTGTCGTGGCGTTGGTCGACCGGCTCGTCGAGGACCACTTGCCGCCGCGGGGACAGCCTGGTGACCCTCCGGCGGACGTCCCACTCACTCCGACGGCTAGGCGGGAACTACGCGACGAGCTCGCGAGCCTGTTCGGGACTGGTACGGCTGCCACCGAGCTGGTCGAGGACGCCGGACTGCCGCGGTCGCGCCACCGGGCCTCGGCTGGCACGAGTGCGCAGGAATGGTGGGCTGAGCAGCTCCGGGAGATGGAGAACGGCGCTGTCGTGGCTCCTTATCGGACGATCATCGCGGTCGCGCTCCGTCGATATCCGTACAACTCGACATTGCGGCGGCTCGCGCGCGGCGATTAGCTGGGCGGAGGACGGGGACGGGCAGGTCGCACGGTTGTCAGCGGCAGGCCCACGCGGCCGGCGAAGAGTAGCGGCGCGCCAATTCCACAGCGGTGCGTGGGCGTCGTGCTGGTATGGAAGCAACACGTAAGCCTATGGGCGGCGAGTACCGTGTCGGCTATGGGGGATCAGGTCGGCTACCTTACGTCACCGTCGTCGCCGGACGGGATGGTGGAAGCGGCACGCCGCGCGCGAGTACTGCTCGAGTCAGTGTCCGAGTGGACGTTGTCGTCGGCCGGATGGGACGTGGTCGCGGTTCAACTGTCCGTGCTGCGAACCGCGTTAGGGGCGACGGACTCGGTCGGTTTCGAGGGCGGCCGGCGAGAGCTGGCCCGGGTCGGGATATCGGAAGCCCGTCGTCTGGGTGACCTGCCCGCGGCGGACCGGAATCCGGCACCGTACCCGGTACGGCAGATCTTGAACGTGCTCGTGCACGAGCTCGGTGTCCTGGAAGCGCCACCTGAGGCCGATATCGACCCGGGAGATGCGGCAGCGGTAGCGCCCGAACCGGAGACGTCCCGGGACGGAGCCGGCCCGACCGAGCGGCTGACAGCCTTGGCGGCCCGTTTCGGACGGCGATTCGTCCAGCTGCCGCTGTTCGACCCGTCCCGCGTCGCGTTCGCGGCGACGACCGATGGCGGGGTCGAGGAGTCCAACGAGGTGGACGTCGCCGGAATGCGGATAGTGCTGCGACCCGCCGGGCGGGCTCTGGTCGAGCTTTCGGTAGTCGTCGACGACATCGCCACAGAGCCAATGAGGGGTGGCGCGGATGTCGATGACCAAGCTCCCGAGGAAACGCGGGTCGTCGGGGTAAGCCTCCGCCGCGCGGACCATGTCGAGCTCTACCTGCTGCCGTTGTGGCGCGACGAGGACGATGTGACGTGCGGGACCGCGGAGATCGGCTCGACGCCGGGTGGGGTGGACATCAGTGTGACAGCGCCGTTCCCGTCGTCTCGGCTGACAGCCGCGGACGCCTCGGCGGTCCTGCGTTCGGTGCGGGCGAGTTCGCGCTCCGGGCGCAACGCGTGGCGTGCGGTGGCGCGATCCCGGCCCGACGCTGACGCGGTGCGGAGATCGGTCGTCGCGGGTCTGCGATGACTGGCACACTTGGGAGTGCGAGGCGATGTTCGGTGGATGCGGTACGGAGAAAGAGCGGCTGGTCGGCGTGGCCCGGCAGGAGGCCGGTTCGTCGGCGGGCCACGCCGTCAGCACAGGGCACTTGCTCCTGGCGCTCACCCGAAACCATGACGGCGTCGCTGGCCGAGTGCTCGCTTACCACGGTGTTACGCTCTCCGCCGCCAGGCCGTTGGTCGCGGCCGCGACCCGGAAGGCGGTGAGCGGCCCGCCCGAGGGCAAGCTGCCCCTGAGCGCGGCGTCGGCCAAGGCATTCGCTGACGCGGAGCGGGACGCTGCGGCGGGCGGTGGCGCCGGGAGTACATCGTCCGAGCACCTCCTGCTCGCTCTCCTTCGCCAACCCGACAGCGTCGCGGGCGAGGTCATGACCCGCCTGGGGCTCGACGGCGATGAGGTGCGCGTCCAGCTGGCCGATCCCGCCGACCACCGGGCGGATACCACGCCGACGGACCCGATCGACATCTTCGACTACCTGCCGTTGGCCGCTCCAGTGGCCGATGCCTTCCAGCGTGCAGAGGCCAGTCGACAACCGTCCCGGCCGGTGCACACCGGTGCGCTCCTCACCTCGCTCGCCCAGGTGGACGGCCCGGCAGCCGCCGGATGGCAGCGGCTGTGGCTGCGGACGGGAGCACCAGAGGCGGTCGGCCTGGCGATGGCTCGAGACGCCGCCTCGGTCCGGCCGTCCGGGTCTTGGCGGGACGTCCCGGTGTCGGCCGGGGTCGCGGACGCACTGCGACTGCTCACGCGGATGAGCGACCGGTACGAGCTGGCTCCGATCCAGCCCGGTGAGGTGGCCCTCGCGCTGGTCGCGCGGGGGTCGACCAGCGGAGCCGCACGAGTGCTGCTCGCGGGCGGTCACCTGAGCCATAAGGAGCTGGCCGACCATGTCCAGTCCGACCTCATGGGAGCCGAGCTCGACGGGATCGACGACCTGTTGGAACTTCGGCCTGCGGACCCGCCGGCGACGGTCGAGGACGCGGAACAAGCGGCGGAAGCGGAGGCGGCCGCAGCCTGGCGGGTCGTCAGGGTCGGGTCAGCCGAGGAGGTCGCCCGCGATGCCGTCGCGTTGTCCGGCCTCGTGGCCGCCTGGTTCGCGCTCAACGCGATGGCCGGGGTCGTGGCCGCCTTCGGACTRCTCGCCGTGCTGTTGAACGTGGCCGTGACGACGCGGCGCGTACTGCGTCCAGACGGAACTGGGCGGCTGGGCTGGTCGTTCCGCGCGTTCGTGTCGACTCCTCGGCTGGCTGCCGTAGGATTCGCATTGTCCGGTCTTTGCGTCACCTTTCTCCAGGGTATCCGTGGTAGCGAGGCATTACCGGAACTCAAATGGCTTGGCTTGGCGCTTTCGATATCTCTTATCGGGTCCGCAGGGGTGTATCCGAAGGTATCTACGGTCGGCGTCGCCGGGGAGTTTCTCTCGCTGTGGCGCTCCCGGTCGAATATCGCCGCCACGGTCTTGTTCACGGGCGTTGCCGCCGCGACAACGATCGCTTTCTGYGGCTTCGTTGTCCGTCAAGCGGTTCACATCGATACCGTCAACACTGCGAACAATATGGATGCTGGCGGCTACTCGGGCATCTCGTTCGCTGTGATGAGGTGGCTGCGCAGTACTGCGGAAGGCGCCCGAATCGGTGCGTCGGCTCCCGGATGGACCTGGTTGGCACTGGCGGCCGGGCTAGGATTCGTGGCGGGATGCCTGGTCRCCGCCTCGCTCGGCATAGCGCGGGGGACCATAGTTCTCATCTCTGTCCAACCGGCCACCGAGTCCGGCACCGTCGCGGCGCTCGAGGACCAGGCCGAGGCGGCCGACCGCGTCGTCCGCCCGGGTTGGCCGCGGCGGTTGGTGTCGGTGGAACTCGTCACGCTCCTGGTCCTGCTGCCAGTTGTAGGTGTGGCGTGCACGCACGATTTCGGCTGACCAGGTAGCGGACGGCGTGCCGGTCGTGGGGAGGCGGACCGTCCGCTGCCGCTCCTACTCGGGACAGGTCACGAGATAGGCGGTCTCTTGCACCGCCGATCGCCATTCCGACTCGGACAGCCCTCCTTCGGTCGCCGCGCAGGCCCATTCACGCAGGTGACCGCTGGCGCTGGAGAACCACGCGACGTCCCACAGCCGAACTCGGCCGTCGCTGCTGGCAGCGACGGTGCCGCCGTCCGGAGAAAGCTTCACGTCGGTGACGCGCTGGTCCGCGTCGAGACTCGCGATCTGTGCGGGTATCACCGGGTTGCTGATGTCCCAGAGCAGCACGTGCCGGCCGTCGTCGCCGCCAGCGGTGACGAGGGTCTCGCCGTCCGCGCTGAAGGCGAGTGAGTCGCCGCCTGCCGGCACGCTCACGACCTGGTGAATGTTTCTCGGGTCTGTCATGTCCCACAGCTCCAGGCGTCCGCTTCCCAGGGCAGCGACCAGCGGATCGCCGGGGCTGAACCGGATATCTCTCGTGGCGTCGGGGTCAAAGCCGTCGAGCTCCTCGGGTTCGTCCGGGTCGGTGACGTCCCATACCTGTGTGGACACGATCGCTCCGGTTCCGCCGTACGTCGTGGTGACGAGGGTTCTGCCGTCTGGGCTGAAACTTGCGCCAGAAAAGATGTCGGAAGTCGTGATCTCACCCCGCTGCCGCGGTGCGGTCCGGTCGCTGATGTCCCACAGCACCAGAGTGCGCAGGCCCTCGGTCACCACGATGTTTCCGTCTGGTCTGATTGCCGCCGCGCCGGAGTCCTCGGAGGTGTCKACCGGTCCGATCGGGAGGGGATCTCGTCCGCTGGTCAGGTCCCACAGCTGGACGCCGTGCTCCCTGTTGGTGACCAGGGTGTGCCTGTCGGGACTGAACAACACCGAGGAGACGGAATCGTAGGCGCCCAGGTCGACCGTTCGCGGGCCGTTGCCGGGCTCGCTCACGTCCCACAGCTCGAGGGGCTGGTTGAGGGCTGTGACTGCGAGCGTGTGGCTGTCCGGACTGAATTGAGTTCCGAAAAACTCATGCGGTACCTCCAGAACGGCCGATGGTGCGGGCGCTCGACGGTCTGTCGTGTCCCACAGCCGTAGTCGTCCTCGGGTGCCCTCGCGGAGGACGTCGCGGTCGCCACCGGGTCCTACCTCGCTGGTCGTTGCGAGGAACTCGCCGCGCGGAGCAAAGGCGACGTCTGTCACCTCCACGTCCGCGTCGTCGATTCTGGCCGTCAGGACGGGGTCTTCGCGGTTGCTTACGTCGTAGAGGTACAGTTCTCCGTCGATTACCGTCTTGCTGTCGGAACCGCTGGTCGCGGCGAGCGTGTTTCCAAGCGGGTCGAAGGCTACTCCTGTGCTGCCGCCGGAAAACGCAGCCGCCACTACGGGATTTCGATTATCTGTCAGGTTCCACAGCTGTCCACCGTTGTCGCTCCCGGTCGCCAGGACCGTTCCGTCGGGACTGAACGCGGCGGCTGTATAGGTTCCATTGGTCCCGGGATCGCGGAACGCGAATTCCGTGGGGCTCGCAGGGTCGCCGATGTCCCACCACCGCACCCCACTGCCACCCGCCGTCACCAGTGTATTGCCTATCGGGCTGAAGACGGCGGCCGTCAGGTTCTCGCTGTCATCGCGTCGTGCGATCTCGACCGGTCCGAGAGGATTGGTGAGATCCCACATTCGCAGGCGGCCTTCAGGCGCTGACTCGTTCGACCACTCGCTCGTGGTGGCGAGCGTCCGGCCGTCGGGGCTGAACGCGACGGAGGTCAGGTTCTGATCGTCGTCACCGAAGCCGGCAGCGACGGGGTCGCGCGGGTTGGTGACGTCCCACAGCCGTAGCCTTCCACCGTGTCCCCGGTTTTCGAAGGAAGTGCTGTGGTCCTGGATGTCGCTCGTGGTGGCGAGCGTCCGGCCGTCGGGGCTGAACGCGACGGCGGTTAGACTCTGGTCGTCGTCGGCGTGGCCGATCTCGACAGGGTTGTGCGGGTCGGTGACGTCCCACAAGCGCAACCGACCGCCTCGGCGCTCCTCTTGGGACCTATCGCTGACGGTAGCGAGGAGCTGGCCATCGGGGCTGACAGCGAGCGCGGTCACTGTCTGGTCGTCGTCGCGTCGTGCGGTAAGTAGCGGCGGATCGGCAAGCGCCTGCGCAAGTCCACTGAGGCTGTCGCCGTCGCTGCTGAGTACGTCGGCCGCGATAGTGAGTTTCATCGCGGTGCGCGTGTCGCTGGCACGGTCGCTGGCCGCCGTGACGAGTAGCCGGTCGGCGACCGCAGCCTGCTGCGCACGCCGTTGTTCCGCGTCCAGTTGAACGCCCTGCCTCGCGAGAATCGTTCCCAGCACGGTTCCCACGATGACAACGACGACCATTGCCGTGACTGCCAGGACGAACATGGGATTCGGACGGGTACGGGTACGGGCTACGGCGTCGTGGACCGTCGTCGCTTTCACTACCGTGAACCGGTCGGATGCCCCTCGCCGACGCTGGAAATCCCGCAGCGACGGTTCAGGTACCACGATGCGACGCAACGCCGTCGCCCGCGCCGCCTCGAGCTTTCCGGCAGCGCCGCCGATTGCCAGCAGCGTGTGGCCGTCAGCGTCGAGCGCGCCGGTCACCGCGCACCGCGCGTCCAGCCGTCGGGGGTTCAGCCGACCGGCGACCCRCATACGGCGGTGCAGGTCGGCGAGCCCAACGGCGAAGGCCGCGCCGAGCGACCCGTGGGCCATGTCGACGCAGGGCTCGTCGCCATCGAGGACCGACCAGGTCACGCACGTACCGCGAACACGCAGCGCCGAGTGCCGCCAGGCCAGGCCAACGGCGCCATCGAATTGGGCGTCCACCGTCAGGAACGCCATGACGGCGGGGTCGGGATGGAGGCCAGCAGGTCCGCCCGGACGCTCCCGCAGGTACAATAGGCCACTGCCGCCGCCTGCGGCCTGACGGTCGAAGAGCACCCGCACCAGCGCCTCACGGCCATGGTCGAGCGGCCAGCCAGCGATCTCCAGGGCCAGCAGGGCCAGGAAGCCGCGTCGGCGGGCACCGGTCGTCCCATCCAGCTCTGCGAGTATGGACCTGACTGCCCCGTCGCGGTACATCGACGCCGGGAACGGCTGGCCATTGTCGTAGGCCGGGAGGTTCGACCTTGCCCAGTGGCTCGCCGAGCCGACCGCCGCGGCCGCTGGATGCCGGTGGGTGCACAGTGCTGCGGCTACGGCCGCGATCGCTTTGGCCGMTGAAAGGTCGGGGGACGCGTCATCGTCCTCGTCCCGCAAGATTTCGTCGTCCCGCAAAGGTTCGTCGTCCGGAAGATGGTTGTCGGTGTCGTCCTCCCCGAGGGCCCGCAACGGATTCTGCTCGGTCCTGCCAGACCGCCACGAACGCGTCGACTCGCGCAGCGCCAGATACTCACGGCTCGACGGGAGGAGGAGGCTGTCGACCGCTGAGAAGCCCAGCGCGTACGCCCGTTTGCACAGCTGAAGCCACTCCTGCTCGGCACCCACGAGTCGCTGTCGGAGCTGCCGTCCGGTCTCGACCCGCCCGGCCCTAGGTAGCCGCGAAACGGTCGGGCGCTCAGTCACTCTGCGACCACTCTGCGGTCAACAGATCGTCCGCCACCTGTCACCCCCCGACAGCGCGAGCCAACCCGTACGGCCGGCCCGTCACGTTGGCGACCAGCATCCCACCCTGCGTCGCCAGCCAGACATCAGCCGCAACTCGAAACCAAGGTCAAGTAGCGCGACCGAGCCTGCCAAACGCCGCCGACGACCACAGATCAGGCCCGAACCGGTGGCAAGGCAGACCACTGCTATCGGCGAACCGGCGGGATCGACTTTGCAAGTTTATGGTCGGCGATCATTAGAAGCCGGATGGATGCCACTTCGCGCAGGCTGGCCGCTGCCGGCGCCGTCGAGGCGCCGACGCGGAGATACCCCCGTCGCCCTTCGCCATCGCGGCAACCTCGTCTATCCGACCAGGCCGGGGCGCGGACACACATCTCCTGCCCGAAATCGTAGGCGTAGTGATCGCCTCGCATAGTGTTACGGGTTTCCGTTGGTGCGTGACCTGCGCAGGGAGGCGTTCCAGGGGGTGGGCGGCCGGTGGGGTCCCGGCATCACCCTCGACGTGTGCAATCCGGGGGTGGTACCCATCGTGCCGGCGTAGGTTCAGGCGTCTCACCAGCATCGTTAGGTGGTTGGGCCGACCCTGCGGTCCGCACCCGCGTTGCACACGCCGCAAGGCTMGGGCGCAGTACACCGGCTACCGCACCACCAGGCTTTCGTTGACGACGCCATCCTTGGAACGGCCCCGAAGTAGCCAAAGACGGTCTAATACGATCATGTAAACCTGCTGTTCAGCGCGCCCGGTGGATCGGACGGGACGGCGCCCTCTCGAAGCGGCAGTCCATCCTGCCAGCAGTCGGGACGCAGGGCCGTCGCGCTGCACGGGACTTGCCAGGCCCGCTGCGGCCCTAGGCCGCTCACCAAAGCCTTTTAGTCATCGTCCAAACGCCCACGTCACCATAAGCGGGAACTCCGCTCGCCACAGCGCGTCTCCATGGGGGGCGGGCCGCTCGCTGAGCACGACATCCGCGCCCGCGTCGCGCAGTGCGGTCGCCCAACGGGTCGCGTTGCTGAGGAAGAACGGCTCCAGCGTGCCGGCGACGAGGTACGTGCGCGGCACCGGGCCCAGCGTCGCGCCATCCGGTTTGTAGCCTCCGCCCGGCGAGCCGGAGAAGATCGCCCCATAGACATCCGGATGCCGGAGCCCGAGGGCCAGTGCGAATTCTCCGGCCGCCGAGGCGCCGAACACCGCGGTACGTTCGGCGGGCAGCCCGATTCCGAACCGCGATCGCGTCCAGCGGCGGACGTCCTCGACGAAGAACCCCTCATGGGCCGCGAACCGTTTCGCGTCGAAGACCGGCGAGTACTCCTGGAGCCGTAGCGTCTCATCCGCCAGCCCGTGCACGCCGACGATCATCGCGTGCCGCGTGCCGGCCGCCTCGAGGAACGCGCCCCAGTGTGAGACCACCTGTCCGTCACCGGCGAACACGACGGCCTTGGGCGCACCCGGCGGGACGTATACCGTGACCTGCCTGCCGCCGTCGTAGTCGAGCGTCTCGGTGACCAGTTCGCCCGCCGCCGGGCCGTCACACGATGATTCCTGGATTGTCCCGGGAGCGCCGACGCCGTCCGCGTGGTCATCCATCGTCGCGCTCCTGTCCTTGGGCGTCCGCACCTCGTTCGCGTCGCCTCGGCGGTACCAGTCAGCGATCCCGCTTCCGCCAGGCGCGGCCGACGGCCTTGGCGGCTCGGCGACTCAGAGCTCGGCGGCTCAAAGCTGGGCTCGCCAGGACTGGAAGCGGTGGTGATCCGGGGCGAATCCGTGGTGGACGCCCCACAGCACGGCCTGGGAGCGGCTGGTCACGCCGATCTTGCGGTAGAGCGCGCGGATGTAGGACTTCACCGTGTTCGGGCTCAGGCAGGTGATCTTGGCTACGTCGGCGTTGTTGCGGCCCTGGGTGATCAGCGCGAGGACCTCCGCCTCCCGTTCGGTGAGGCCCTCGTTGCGGCCCGGCCAGTCCTGGCCGGCGGTGATCCGGGAGCGCGGCGGCGGGCTGACGACCACCTCGCCCGCGTGCACGGCCTCGATCGCGGCGACGAGCTCACGGCCGGTGAGCGTCTTCGACAGGTAGCCGCTCGCGCCTCGGGCCAGGGCACCCTCGACCAGGCTCGCGCCGAAGTTCCAGGTGTAGATGACGACCCGGCCTGTGTGTCGGTTCGCGACGACCTCCGCGAGGTCGTCACCGCCGGCCTCCGCCTGGGCGAAGGAGTCGTACAGCACGATGTCGACGTCCTGGGCGACCGGACGGTTCGTGTCGATCTCGACGACGCTGACCCGATCCGCGTACGGCGCCAGGATGCGGGCGACCCCCGCCAGCACCACGTCGTAGTCGTCGACCAGCGCCACGGTGATCGGCCCGGACGCCTCGACTGTCATGGGTAAGGGCGTACCACCTGTCACGGGCTGCGGCCACCCACCCCTGCGGGTGTACCGCATCGCCCCGATCGCGGGCTGTCACGACCCGGACAGCCTGGCGACATCGGGGCGGTCGTCAGATGCCACCAATCCTGGAGGCCGCGGCGGGTCGTCACGGGCCTGGACGGCTGCCGGCCTCCCGGGTTTCCCTGGCCTCGCCAGCCTCGCCAGCCTCGCCAGCCTCGCCGGTCGCGACGGTCTTGTGGGTGCCGCTGGTCTCGCTGAACACCCGCGACCGCCGTTCGCCCTCCAGGTCGCCGCCGAAAAGCCGGGTGTCGTCGCCGTCGGGCACGCCCGTGCGGCGCGGCCGCGCGGCGGCACCCCCGTCCGCATCGGCGTCGGCGCCGTACGGCCCGCGGCCCGCGCCGACGGCCACCCGCTCACCGGCGCGGTGCCCGTTCGAGCTTCCGTCACCGCGGCGTGGACCCGTCCAGTCCTGCTTCTGGAAGAGATCCGGGTAGGGCGTCTCGATCCGGGTCCGCGGCAGCGCCGCGGGGCTGTTCCTGCGCAGCCAGTCCACCAGTGCCTCGCGTACCAGGCAGCGCAGGTCGAAGACCGTCGGCCCGTCCTTGCCGCTGACCAGGACGCGGATCCGCACGTATCCGGCGACCGCGTCGGTCACCTGCAGAACGGCGATCCGGCCGTCCCACAGCTCCGTGCCGGCCAGGACCTCGTGCAGCCGCGTGCGCAGGTCCTCTGTCGGCACGCTCCAGTCGAGGTCGAGCTCGACGGCGCCCAGGACGGCGGACTCCCGCCGCGTCCAGTTCTGGAACGGTGTCGTCGTGAAGTAGGTCGACGGCAGGATCATCCGGCGGTCGTCCCAGATGTGGACGACGACGTAGGTGAGGGTGATCTCCTCGATGCGTCCCCACTCCTCCTCGACCACGACGACGTCGTCGACCCGGATCGCGTCGGTGAACGCCAGCTGCAGGCCGGCGAACATGTTGGCCAGCGAGGTCTGCGCGGCAAGGCCCGCGACGATGCCCACGACGCCGGCGGACGCGAAGATGCTCGCGCCGGCGACCCGGACACTCGGAAAGGTCATCAGCATCGCCGCGACCGCGATGACAGTGATGACCGCGGTGGTGATCCTGCGGACCAGGGTGACCTGGGTGCGGATCCGGCGGGCGTGCCGGTTGTCGGCGACGTCGGTCCGGTAGCGGGCGAGCGCGAGGTCCTCGAGGACGAACGCGGCGACCGCGGTCAGCCAGGCGAATCCCGCGATGAACGCGAGGCCCAGGACTCTGATGAGCGCCAGGGTCCAGTCCTGGTGCGGCGCCGCGTTCGCCGCGATGAGCAGGCCGAGGACGACGGCGGTGATCCGCAGGGGTCGCCGGCCGCGCCGGGACATGTCCGCGGCGATCTCGTAGCGTCGTCCGGCGCGCCGGACGAGCCAGTCGACGACGAACGCCAGCAGGAAGCCGGCGGTGGCGGCCGCGGCGAGGATGACGAGGACCGCGGGCGTCGAGTCGTCAGAGGGCAGGGACATCGCGGAAGGGCTGCTCACGGGCACGGCTCCCGGGTTGGTGTCCGCCTACAGGGCATGGCGTGCCGATATGAACGACACCTCAGCCCTGCCCCGGTTTGCGCCGAGCCAACAGGTGACGGCCCTCACAGCCGGGCAGTCGGGCAGCCGGGAGGCGGTGACTCAGATCCGGGCCGCGGGCCGCTGGTCACCCGCACGCAGGACCGCGAACACCCGGTCGACCGTCTCCCGCTTCTCTCCCACCGGCGCCACGTAGTCGATCGCGGCGCGGGCGGGCTCCTCGCCCAGAGTCCGGCCGATCACCCAGGCGGCGAGGTACTGCGACGCCAGGCAGCCACCGGCCGTGGCGATGTTCCCGACCGCGCGGAACGGCGCGTCCACCACCTCGACACCGCACGCCTCCACCCACGGGCGGCTGGTCGCGTCGGTGCACGCCTGGACCGATTCCAGCAGGCCCAGCCGGGCCAGAACCAGGGCGCCGGAGCACTGCGAACCGATCAGCTGCCGGGTCGGGTCCAGCGAGAACGAGCCAAGCAGGTCGTCGTCCTGGATGACGTCCCGCGTCCTGATCCCGCTTCCGACCAGCACGACGTCGGCCTCCGCGGCGAAGGCGAGCGGGCGCTGGCCGGTCACCTCGACACCGTTCATCGAGGTGACGACGGGCGTCGGGGTGGTGATGTAGGCCGTCAGCCCATCGCGGCGACAGCGGTTGATGATCGCGGCGGCGATGAAGCTGTCCAGCTCGTTGAACCCGTCGAACGTCAGCACCGCGACCTGCACGACCATCCCCTGCCTTCGCTGTAGGTGGCTGGCACCAGCACCCGGACGTACCGGGCCCACCATCCCATCCCGTCCGGTTGGCCGCCGGTCATTTATGTGGGCCGCACGCGCCGCGAACACCGCGGCGGACGCCGCGCACGGCACGGTCTCCCACGAGCCTGCCGTGGGAGACCGCGCCTCATCCGGTCAGGTCAGCCGGTCACCGGGACCGGTTCCCCACCGATCGGGCTGGTCCCAGCCGGCGACGCCCCCTTTGGCACCCACCTCAGTCCGACTCAGTCGGACGCCAGCCGCATCAGACCGTCGAGTGGGCTGCCGGCCGGTCCGACGCGGATCGTGACGGTGGCACACTGTTAGCGTGACTAACGACGGCGAGTCGGACAACGCGGCGAGCAGCGGCGCACAGTGGGATTTCTTCGTGTCCTACACKCGGACGGACCGACAGTGGGCGGAGTGGATCTCCTGGACCCTGGAGGAGGCCGGCTACCGCGTCCTGGTGCAGGCCTGGGATTTCGTGCCGGGGTCGAACTGGCTCGCCGGGATGAACAACGGCGTCCAGCATTCCGCTCGCACCGTCGCGGTGCTGTCCGACGCATACACGCGGTCGGTTTACGGGACGGCGGAATGGCAGGCGGCGTGGGCGGTCGACCCGGACGGCGCGAAGCGGAAGTTGCTGGTCGCCAGGGTTGCCGACTGTGCCCGGCCGGGCCTGCTCAACCAGGTGGTGTCGATCGACCTCTTCGCCACGTCGCCGGACCAGGCGAAGACGGAGCTGCTGCGCACCGCCGAGCTGGCGATCTCCGGCGCGCGGGCCAAACCGACGACCGCCCCGCCGTTCCCGGCCGCGTAACTGGTCGGATCTCCCGCGGCGGAACCGCCACCGCATCGGACCACGGCAATCTCCACGAGCCGGAGGACAGAACCTTCTAGCATCCGGAAGGTGCCTGGAAGAAGGCTGGCCACCGCCTGGCCACGCGCGGCGGCCACGAGAAGTCCGTTGCCGGAATACCCGCGCCCACACCTCGTGCGATCGTCCTGGCTGTCGCTGAATGGCCGCTGGGAGTTCCAGGGAGGACGGGGACCGGCGGCACCAGCCACCGCTCCTGGCCACAGCGGTCCCGGCGACCACGACACCCTCAGTGATCACGCCACCTCTGATGACCGTGGCGGTCTCGGTGACCACGGTGACCCGCCTGTCGGCCAGCGGCTGCCGGGACGTGTTCTGGTCCCGTTCCCGGTCGAGTCGACGCTGTCCGGCATCGGGACGACGCATGAGCGGATGTGGTACCGCCGCACCTTCCGCGTGCCACCCGACTGGGCCGTTGGCCGGGTTCACCTCCATTTCGGCGCGGTCGACTGGGCATGCCGGGTATGGGTTAACGGCGTCGCGGTCGGCGCGCACCTGGGCGGTTACGACGCTTTTAGCTTCGACATCACGCTCTGCCTGAACTGGCGCGAGGAGGAGGTGCTTGTCCACGTCTTCGACCCGACCGACGGCGGTGGACAGCCGGTGGGCAAGCAACGCCGCCACCCGGGCGGGATCTTCTATACCTCGGCGTCGGGGATCTGGCAGACGGTCTGGCTCGAGCCGACCCCGGCCTGCCACGTCTCCCGGCTCACGCTCACTCCGGATCTCGCCGCCGGCGCCGTCCATGTCGTGGTGAACGCGGTCGCGGCGGAGGACGCGCCGCCGGCCCCCGACGCGAGCATTGACCACGCGGCGGCCGCCGCCCCCGACGCGGCGGTGCCGGTCCGGGTCGAGGTGCGGGCAGGGATGGCGGCCGGGGCCGCGACGGTGGCGGCCGGGACGGGAATCAGCGGCCAGCCGTTCACGGTGGAGATCCCGGACGTCCGAGTCTGGTCACCCGAGGACCCCTTCCTGTACGGGGTGACCGTGACGCTCGCCGACGGGCCGTCAGACCGGCCCGGCGCGCACGACCGGGTGGACAGCTATGTCGGGATGCGGTCGGTCGAGGTGGTCGAGGTGTCCGGCGAGCCGCGGCCGCTGCTCAACGGCCGGTTCGTCTTCCACCTCGGGCTGCTGGACCAGGGCTACTGGCCGGACGGCGTGTACACGGCGCCGACGGACGACGAGCTCCGGCGCGACATCGAAATGGCGAAGGAACTCGGCTTCACCTGCATCCGCAAGCATGCGAAGGTCGAACCGGCGCGCTGGTACCACTGGGCGGATCGGCTCGGCATGCTCGTCTGGCAGGACATGCCGTCCATGCCCCATGACCGGAATCCGGACGAGGCCGCCCGCGAGCGGTTCGAGGCCGAGCTGCGGGCGCTCGTCGAGCAGTGTCGCGCCTTTCCGTCCGTCATCGGGTGGGTCCCGTTCAACGAGGGCTGGGGACAATACGACGTCCAGCGCATCACCGAGACGGTTCGGGCCCTCGACCCGACCCGCCTGATCAGTGAGAACAGCGGCAGCGCGGACCCGGGAAACCACTGGATCGACGCGGGAGCCGGCGACGTCGCCGACCTGCACGCCTATCCCGGCCCCGCCGCCGTCCCGGCCTCGGCCGGTCGATGCCGCGCGCTCGGCGAGTTCGGCGGCATCGGGCTGCCGGCGGCGGGCCACACCTGGCACTCGGCCGGCGGGTTCAGCTACGAGTGGGCCGCCTCGCCCGGCGCGCTCACCGACCGCTACCTGGGAATGATCGACGAGCTGCGCGCGCTCTTCCGGGAACGGGGCCTCAGCATCGCCATCTACACCCAGGCGACGGACGTCGAAGGCGAATACAACGGCCTGGTGACCTACGATCGCGCCTTTCTCAAAGTGGATCCCAACCGGGTGCGGGCGGCCCACCGGCAGCTGTACGACGACGCCGCCCGCACCATCTCCCCCGTCACCGGCAGCGACTCGGAATGATCCCCCGGTCGGCCCGGAATCCGTCGGCCGACCGGAAGACGGAAGCACGACAGCACGCGTGATCTCCGCGGCGGAGTCCCTCGACCAGGAACATGCGGTGGGCCAGGGCCGGCACTGTGGCAGGCATCGGTGTCCGGCCGGCCGCGGTTCGATAGATCAGTCAGACGCGGCGCGCCGCTGGTGACGCGTAGCGTCTGACTGGTTCTGACTGATCGTGACCTGACGGCGCAGGCGGCGGGACGGACGTCGCGGGGCGGCGCGAGGCACTGGCAGCGCGGTCGATCGGTGCGTCCCGCGGAACGCGAAGATCACCTAGGGGGTCCGTGCTGGTTCTGGCTAGGCCGACAGCAGCGCGAGGGCGTCCAGGTCGCGGATCGCCGCGCAGGCGTTGGCGGCCATCGACAGGAACATCTGATCGGCGGCGGCGGCGGTGCGCTCGGCGCTCGCGTAGACGGCGCCGATCATGGTGATCAGCGGCCCCTGTAGCAGCCCGCGCCGGTAGTCCTCGAAGCAGAGGCCGACGGGATAGTCCGGGACGCCGTATTCGACGAGCCGCCGGTGGTAGGCGGCGACGAGCGCCCGCTCGTGGACACGTCGCTCGGCCGGCGGCAGGGCGGTGGACAGGAAGTAGGCGAGGTCGCGGCCGGGGAAGGCGACCTCGACGGTCTGCCAGTCGACCGCCCGTACCCACGTGTCGCCGGAGAACAGCAGGTTGTCGAGCCGGTAGTCGCCGTGCACCAGTGAGAAGCGGTCCGACGTGTACTTCCCCCAGCCGGCCACGAGCTCCGCCGCGCGCAGCAGGGTGTCGACGTCCCGCGGCCCGAGGCCTGCCCGGTACCGCTCGGTGAACTCGGCGGCCGCCGAGGTGGCGACCTTGCCCAGGAAGCTCATTCCGGCCTCGTCGAGCCGGGCCAGCCAGTCGGCGCCGTCGGTGACGCTGTCATCGTTCCAGAACGGCGCGTGCAGACCAGCGAGGTTGCGGACGGCCAGCGCCGCCTGCGCGGCCGTGCAGCCATCGACCTGGCTGCCGGCTCGCGCCGGGCGTCCTCGAGCACGAGGGTGAAGCGGTGCTCGTCGTCGCTGAGCTCGGCGCTCCAGCACCGGGGCACCTGGACCCGCGCACGCCCCGCGAAGGTCCGGTAGAAACCGACCTCGTTGCGGTAGGCCACCCGCAACCGCTGACGGACCTCAGGGGCGCCACCGGCCATCTTCACCACCACGCTCGCCGGCCCGCGCCCGGCTTCCTCCGGCGCGAGGTCGAGGTGGAAGCGGTAGCTGACGGCGGTCTGGCCGGTGCCGACCGGCTCGAAGCGCACGCCGACGACCTCGACATCGCTGCCACCCGCGCGCAGCGCCTCGGTCAGCCATGCCGGGGTGACGTCAACCGGGTCGTCGACGATCCGGTGTGATCCGTCCACGTCTCGTGGTTCCGCGCCTCGCGCTTGCGCCGCCTCGGTCCTGGCATCCCAGTCTGACGCCAAGTCCGTCCCGTCGCCTGTCATGCCGCCCGCCCAGGGCTCGCGGGTAGGTCACCCGGGCGGGTCGACAGAGTCAGCGGGATCATCAGCGACACGGGCGGACCATAGCCCGGTCATAACTTCGAGGTCAATTTCGAGGTTGGCCCCGGGACGGGACCGGGTGGCGCCAACACAGCCGACCGGACGTCACATGCCCGGACGTCACATGCTTAGTTCACGTTCGATCGTCCTGAGGCCGTGGCGGGCCATGGCGAGGTTGGCCCGGGCGCGGTCCAGGGCGAGGTACAGGAACAGCCGGCTGCCGCCTCGGGTGAGCAGGCGGATGACGTGGTACTGCCGGTCCAGGGTGATGAGGATGTCCTCGATCCCCTCCCGGATGCCGAGCGCCTCCAGCGTCCTCGCCTTGGCGCGGACCACGTCGGTGTTGCCCGCGGCGGCGACCTCGAGGTTGAGCGCGCGGCCACCGCCGGCCGAGCCCAGCATCATTCCGCTCTCGTAGTCGACCAGCGCGGCTCCCAGCGCACCGTCGAGYGCCATCGCTTCCTTCAACGCGGTATCGATGTCCATACAGCCCTTCCCCGATTCAACGGACAAYTCACCATTGTGCCCGAGTTGATTTTCACTGCGACCGGGTCTACCACCGTTTGCGCGGACGTCGCACGGCCTGGTAGCACTTGGTCGCAACGCACCATATCCTTCCCCCTGTTCGCTGTCACTGGCATGAGGGGGGTGGAACGCGATGGGCGTGGGCACCGCCTCGGATGGTTATGTTCTTCTGGACGTATTGTCCCGGCTGGCCGAGGAACGTTTCTCCGGGACGCTGTGGACCGAAGGAGCGCTGGTTGGGGGAACGGTCGTCCTGAGTTCCGGCCTGCTGGTCGCCGCCGACACCCCGGTCGCCCCGGGCGTGGAGTTCCTGCTGCTGGCGTCAGGACGGATATCTCGCGAGGACTGGGGTGACGCCCTCGCCAGGGCCGCCCCTGAGGGCAGGCTGCGCGCCGAGCTGGTCGAACGCGGCCTGATCGGCGACGCGTCCGTGCAGGTGGTGACCCAGACGGCCGCGATGGACGCCCTGTTCGCACTGGCGCTCGCGGACGTGTTCGCGTGCGTGCCCAATCCGGGCGTCGCCGACCCGCTCATTCCGCTCGCCCCGGGGATGGATGTCGGCCGGGTGGTCCGGGAGACCCGGCGCCGGCTGGCGGTCGCGTCCGGGTGGCGTGGGCTGGGCCTGCACGCGCGAGCCCACCCGCGGACCACGGCGGCGGCCCCACCTATAGACGAGGGCCGCGCGGAGATCCTGGCACAGGTGAACGGCCGGCGGACGGTCAGCGACCTCGCCTTCCTGCTCGGGCGCGGCCTGTTCGCCGTGATGTTCGACATGGCGCTGCTCCACCGAGATGGGCAGATCGCCTTCGACCAGCCCCAGCCGGCCGTGTCGAGTGCCCTCTCCTGGCCCGGTCACCCCGACGACGGACCACCGCTGGTCGTCTCGAGGCTCCCGAACGGCGAGGCCGAAGACCTGGGCACGCCCGCGGACCCCGCCAATCCACCTACCCGCCGACGGCCGAAATCCCGCCGAGGAGCGCGCGGCTCCAGGTGACTAACCATCCACGACAAAGCCTGAACAGGCGTCCGGGATGGCTAGTGGATGACTAACGGAATGACTAAATTTTCCGCCCGTTGGTTCCGGGACCCCTGGTCCACATCTATGACCCCAGTTCCCGCGCCTCACGGGAAGTCGGAACTCCACGAACCGTGGGTAAAAGCGTGGGTAAACCACGGGTACAGACTGGCGCACCGCCACGGCGGCGCATCACAGGTCACGCGTCACGCCTTCATGCCGTCAGGCCGACCAGGCCGGACGTACGACCGAGGCAGGCCGGAGTAACAAACCCCCTGAGCCAGGCCGGTGGCATCCGGTCCGCACGAATCACCATTCAGTCCACCGGCTCGCGGAGCCCGCCGCGCCGGCCCTGGCCGCGGAGGCCGCCGCGCCGACCTGGCCGCGGAGCCCGCCGCGCCGGCCCGCGGCCGCGGATCACCGCCGGCCGGTCAGCACCCGGTCGGGCGCCGGGTCGACGGGGTTGGCTCGCAGCGCCCGGACCTCCGAGCGGCGCAGCTCGACCCGCCCCGCGTTCTCGCGGACCTCGTACACCGGCTGCGGGCGGGTCGCCGGGCCCCGGACGACCTCACCGGAGGCCAGCGCGAACCGGCTCGCGTGCCACGGGCACACCACGCAGTCCCCGTCGCGTTCGCCATCGGCCAGCGGGCCGCCCCGGTGGGTGCAGCGGTTACCAATCGCGACGATCTGACCGTCGACCCTGGTCAACAGCACCGACACCCCGTCGACGTCGACCTGCCGCAGGGCCGTGGTGACCTCGCTGGCCGCCAGCACGTCTGTCCAGTCGGTCGGGCCCCGCTGGAACGCGGTCGTGTCGACCCCCACCCCCAGCGCGTGGGCGAGGTGGCCTCCGAGCCATCCGCCGACGCCGAGAGCGGTCGCCCCCGCGAGACCGGCGACCAGCCCACTCGCGCCGTGCCGCCGCTGCCACCAGGACGTCGCGTAGCTCGCGATGCCGACGATGTTGGATGCCGCGTGCACGAGCCCGACCCGGCGCTCGGCGCCCTCGGTGTCGAGCCAGTCCGACCATCCGGCCGCCGCGGCGGGGGCGGCGGAGAGCAGCCCGAACCCGATGAGCCGCCGCGCGGCCGGGCGCAGGCCTGGATCACCGGTGAGGTCCAGCACGGTCGCGCTCAGCAGCGTCCCCGCCGGTACGAGAACGGCCGCGGGGTGCAGCGGATGCCCGAGCTGCCGGCCACTCAGGAGATCCCGCAACCGTTCCGAGCGCAGTGCCGCGGACCAGAGCGCGGCGGCGCGCCCAGCGACCGGGTCAAGTCCCCGCTCCTGCTCGACGCGCTCGAGTACCCGTTCGGACACGCGCATATCAACCTCTTCGTGAGATACCCGCTCCTGACCCAACGGCCATGGCCACTGGCGCCGCGCCGCGGCTCGATCGACCACCGGCGGATACCCGCGCTCGCGTCTCGTACACGGGCTCACGTCTCGCACGCGCCCAGATCTCGCACACGCTCACGCTCGCGTCTCGCACACGCGCTCAGATCTCCGAACGAACGGATCGCACAGATCCGGCTTCGTCTAGTCTGCTGGACTTGTGACCCCTGATGGCGCCGCCGAACGCCCACGCCCCGATCGGCGCTCTCTCCTGCTTGGCGGCCTGGGCCTCGGAGGCGCGGCGCTGGCGGCGGTGGGCCTCGCCGCCTGCGGCGGCTCCGATGACGCCTCGCCGCCCGCGCCCGCGACCCTGCGCGCGCCCACTCCCATTGCCGGAGTGACGGACGGGGTCTTCGGCCTCGGGGTGGCGAGCGGTGATCCGCTGCCCGACGGCGTGATCCTCTGGACCCGCCTCGCGCCGAAACCCACCGAGGGTGGCGGGATGCCGGCCCGCGACATCCCCGTCGACTGGCAGGTCGCCACCGACACGGACTTCCGCTCGGTGGTGCGGGCCGGGACTGAGACCGCGCGCGCGGCGCTCGCGCATTCGGTCCACGTCGACGTCCGCGGCCTCGAGCCGGGGCGGGACTACTACTACCGGTTCCGTGCCGGCTCGGTGCTGAGCCCGATCGGCCGCACCCGGACGGCGGCGGCGCCGGGCGCCGGCCCGGAGGCGGCAGGCGGATCGCTGGCGTTCGCCCTCGTGTCCTGCCAGGACTTCCAGAACGGCTACTGGCCGGCGTTCGACGCGATCGCCGCGGACCGGCCGGACCTCGTCGTACACGTCGGCGACTACATCTACGAGTACGACCCGGACAGCAAGTTCCCGGACCGGCGGCACACCACCCCGCGGACTCCCGGCCTCGACCAGCTCCAGACCCTGGCCGACTACCGCAATCGCTACGGTCAGTACAAGACGGACCCGGCGCTGCAGGCCGCCCACCTGGCCGCGCCCTGGATCGTCACCTGGGACGACCACGAGGTCGAGAACAACTACGCGAACCTCACCGACGAGATCGGCGACACCGGGGCACGCCACCAGGACCCCGCGGCGTTCGCCCGCCAGCGCGCCGCCGCCTACCAGGCGTACTACGAGCACATGCCGATCCGCGCCAGGCTGAACCCGGGCTCCCCCGATTTCCAGATCTACCGTCGGCTCGCGTTCGGCAGCCTGGCGACGCTCAACGTCATGGACACCCGGCAGTACCGCACGCCCGCGCCGGGCAGTGATCCGAGTGCCATCGGCGCCGCCGCCCTGGGCGGCGCCAACACGGGTGGCACGATGGCCGGCGCCGAGCAGGAGCGGTGGCTGCGGACGGGGCTGGACGCCTCCCGCACCCGGTGGAACCTGATAGCGCAGCAGACGATGATGGCGCAGCTCGACGGCCAGCTGCCGGGCGGGGACGGGCAGACGCTGACGAACCTCGACCAGAACGACGGCTACCGCCCCTACCGGCGCCGCGTGCTGACCGGCGTGCGCGACAGCAAGGCCCGCAACCCGGTGGTGCTGTCCGGGGACCTGCACTGCGCGTGGGTGAACGACCTGCGGGTCGACTTCGACCAACCGGAGACGCCGGTCGTCGCCACCGAGTTCGTCTGCACCTCCATCAGCTCGGCGTTCTTCCTCATCAGCGATGACTTCGTCCGTGACAACAACGCCCGATTCAACCCGCATGTCCGGTACTTCCGCGGCGACCGCCGCGGCTATACCCGCATCCGCGTGACACCCGCGGAATGCCGCGCCGACCTGCGGGTCGTCGCCGACATCTCCCGCCGCGACTCCCCGGTCACCACCGACGCGACCTGGGTCATCGAGGATGGCCGCCCCGGCGCCCAACCAGCCTGACCGTCGCAGGGCAGGATTACCTCTGGCGGTCTCCACACTCGCCCTCTCGCGGGAGTGCGACCCCCGCGCCCTGGGAACGACGATCGCGGGGCGCGCGCCGCGTCCCCGCCCGCCCGGCTACCGGCCGGCCCGGGCCAGGACGACCGGAGGTGCGCGAGATGGTCAGGGCGATGAACGAAGGCGACACCGCGGCGGTGGCCGACGAGCACCCGGCGAGGCCGGATGCCAGCCTGGCCGGACAGTTCGCGGCTCGGCCGGAGGCGACCCAGGGGGCCAGAGCGCATCCGCATCACCGGGGAAACGCGGGCTCGTGGGCCGCTGTCACGATGATCATAATCGGGTTCGCGCTCGGCGCGTTCGCGCTGCCGACGCACTCGATCGTCCTGTGGATCGCGACGGGCGCCGCCCTGGTCGTCGGTGGCATCCTGGCGCTCTGCTTTCGGATCATGGACCAGGTGCACTGACGCTTCTGCCAGGAAAGGGGCGCGCCGCGTCGGCGCGCCCCTTTCCTGGCCGGCGGCTCGGAGCGGAAACGAAGGAGCAAGACAGTCGTTTCTGGACGACCTTTGACACGCCTGCCTACGGCTTGAGGACGACCTTGACGCAGTCGTCCTGCTTCTTCTGGAAGATCTCATAGCCGTGCGGCGCCTCGGCGAGCGGGAGCCGGTGCGTCGCGAAATCCTCCACGCCCAACAGGTCGGCGTCGGCCAGCAGCGGCAGTATCTCGCCGGTCCACCGGCGCACGTGCGCCTGGCCCATCCGCAGCTGCACCCCCTTGTCGAACAGATCCATCATGGGCATCGGGTCGACCTCGCCGCCGTACACACCGGACAACGACACCGTCCCGCCGCGGCRCACGGCCCGGATCGCGGTGTGCAGAGCGGTCATCCGGTCGACGCCGAACCGCTCCGTCAGCGGCCGGGCCAGGACGTCCGGCAGCCGGCCGATCGCGGCCTGGGCGGCCTTCCCCAGCGGCGCGCCATGCGCCTCCATACCAACGGCGTCCACCACGGCATCCGGCCCCCGCCCGCCCGTGAGCTCGATCAGACGGTCGGCCACGTCGTCCGGCTCACGGAGGTCGAGCACCTCGGCCCCGTGCCGGGCCGCCAACTCGAGCCGGGCTGGCACCCGGTCCACCCCGATGACCCGGACGTCCCGCGGGGCGCTGGCCCGGGCTCCGCCGACCCCCACGTGCCGGGCCACTCGAACACACATCTGGCCGACCGGGCCGAGCCCGAGCACGGCCAGCGTCCCACCGTCCGGGACATCCGCGTAGGCGACGGCCTGCCACGCGGTCGGCAGAATGTCAGACAGGTAGAGAAACCGCTCGTCCGGCGGCCCTTCCGGGACCTTCAACGGCCCGAACTGGGCCTGCGGAACGCGCAGGTACTCGGCCTGCCCGCCCGGCACCGCGCCGTACAGGGCGGTATAGCCAAGCAGCGCGGCGCCCTTGCCGGTCTCCCGCATCTGGGTGGTCTCGCACTGCGCATACAGCTTCCGGTCGCACATCCAGCAGCTGCCGCAGGAAATGGTGAAGGGCACCACGACCCGGTCACCGGCCCGCAGGCCCGTCACCTCCGCCCCGACCTCCTCGACCACACCCATCGGCTCGTGACCGAGGATGTCCCCCGGCCGCAGAAACATCCCGAGCACCTCATAGAGATGCAGGTCAGAGCCGCAGATCGCGGTGGACGTCACCCGGATGACCGCATCCGTCGGTTCTGCCACCCGGGGGTCGGGCACCTCCTCCACCCGCACGTCCCGCCTGCCCTGCCARGTCAACGCCTTCATCACCCACCGCCTTTCCGATCATCGCGGCGCCGATCGCGGACGCGGGCATACACGACGCGGGCATACACACGGTGCCGCCGCGGCGGCCTCCGTCGCCTCGCTCCCGTCCGGCCGGCCCTCTTCACGCCGTGGCTACCCGGTCACCTGGCCGCCACTCCCGCGAGATGTCGGACGCGAGCCATGTCCGTCGCTCTCCCCGCGCCCATCGCGGCTGCATCACGCGCGCCATGCCTCCGCCACACTCATGCCGCGGGAGGGGCCCTGGCCCGCGGGCCAGGGTCCCTCCCGGAAGGTGATTCGGACGCGGCCTACCAGCGGCCCTCGGGCGTCGTCATGCCGGAGAGGCTCCAAAAGCGGTCCGGACCTTGTCGGTCGCCCGTTCGGCGGCCTGTGCCACCTTCCGGATGAACGGGTGCTTGGCCTGGGTGACGGTGGTCCGTGTCAGCGTCTGCGTCKCCCAGTCGACATGCTCGCGCGCGCTCGGGGTGAGCGCGGCGACGGCGTCATTCATCGCCGTGCGGGCTGGGCTGTCGTCCGCCTCGCCCGYCAGCCGCTCCAGCAGACGGACATTGTCGACGCACAGGTGCGCGGCACACAGGTATGCCTGCAGGCCGGCCTGCTCGAAGGTCATCGGGTCGGCGGACCCGCTCAGCAGCAGCGCCTCGATCGCCTTGCCGTCGAGTCCTTCGACAGCCCGGCCGGCGGGGCTGGCGTACTGCTGGCTGCCGCCCAGGCTCGTGACCAGCTTCTCCCAGACTCCAACAGCCTGGAACGTCTCTCCCTCGAGCTCCGCGTAGCGTCCGCGCAGGGCCGGGTTGTCGGTGCGGGCGTGCAGGGTGCGCAGCAGGTTGGCGCCCATCCGCTCGTGGGCCAGGAACGCGGACAGCTGGTCGGCCAGGAACGGTCCGTTCAGACCGCTGCCGGCGGCGAAGTCCGCATAGGTGTCTTCGGTGACCTCCCGTTCCTCGACGACGGTGACCATGGGTCCCGGCTTGATGATGGCTCCGGTATCGGGCCGTACGGCTGTGGTCGGCATTCTTGATCAGTCCCCTCAGGGCGCCGGGCGCGCGGACACCCGCCCTCTGGCGGAAACGCCTGGCGGCAGTGGTGCGCGACACCCGGCGCGGCGGCGGTCAGCGGGAGCGGGCAAGGGCGTCGGCGCGCAGCCGCTCGACCGGATGCGGGCCTTCCGTCTCGACCCGGTAGTCGGTCCCGAAGCCAGCGCGGTGCTCGTCGATGACCCGCTCGCTGGGCACGCCGCCCGCGTTGACCGTGGCGAGGCGCTCCTGGAACCGCTTATGCGAGTCCATCACGTAGCCCGTGCCCAGACTGGTGAGGTCGATCTGGGTGGCCAGCACGTCTCGGACGTATGTCTTGTTCGGTTCGAACAGGACCGGCTCGGGCAGCTCCAGCGGCAGCACCTCGGCCGGGTCTCGCCCGTCATAGCGCTTCATCAGCTCGCAGGCGGCCCGCAGCTGCTCGATCTCCATCGCCAGGTGCAGGTCCCACAGGTCACGGATACGCCGGTGGGTCTCCTGAGCGGCGAAGGAGTAGTACATATAGCACTCGTTGTACTCGTGCAGGGCGAGCTGCTCGAACCAGCTCTCGGCCGGGTCCAGCATCGACTCGTACTGGGTGACGTGCTCTTCCTCGACCATGCCGATCTCGGCGTAGAGGCTACGGGCCAGCGGCTCCATGTACCGGTTGCCGACTGTCATGTAGAAGTTCATCGTTTGCTGCTCGGCCGCCGTGATCGTCAACGCGTGCAGCCGGCTACGCGGATCCGCCGTGTGCTTGTCGTAATGCTTACGGATGTTGTCTCGCGGGTCACGATGTTCATTCGCGGTCGGCCGACCCGGCATCACCTCGGTGAGCCGTCCCACCACGGCCTCCGCCTGCTTCCCCTCCAGCAGTTCGTAGAGGTTGGCATACCGGTAGAGATGGTCGAAATCCTCGAGGAGGCCAAAGTCGTAAGTCTGCTTCAGGTACGGATCCGGCTCGCTGCGGGCCAGCCACGCGGTCAGGTCCACGGCCTCCTGCTCGTAGCCGAGTGTTACCTCCAGCGTGGTCTCCTCGCCCGGTATCAGCCAGTTCACCACCTTCTGCTGCTGCTGCTCGATCGCCCGGATCTCGGCGAGTGYCGCCTTCACCTCGGGAACGTCGGTATGCCGGTTGAACTGGTGACCGAAGAACACCGACTCGACCTCGATGCCGTTCATGGCGATCACCCGGCATCGGGTGTACGGGTCGACGTCGTTCTTGTCATACGGCTCGACATTAAGCTCGGACCAGTTACGCACCTGCTCGTCGAGCGGTATTCCCTTCTCCTGCAACGGGTTGAAGCCCATCGGGTCCCTCCAGATGATGGTGGACGCCGGCGTGGAGTCATCGCCTCGGCCACAGCGGTGGCCATCGGGTTYCCCCTCCATCCGGATCCGTTCGCCCCGTGCCCCGGGAAGCGCGGGCCAACCATCGGACGCGACGGGTCGGGTCCCCGTGCGCGGCGACCATCCCGGAGATTTCCGCATCTCCTCCGAATAAATGGCACGATATTTCACGAAATAGGTAGCACGAGATTAGGCCCACAGCGCGGCCGGCGGCTCGTGCGAGAACCGCATGAGCCACYGGCCGCTCGATGCGACGATCGGACGCCACCCGCCTCACCGGCCCCTGGGCAGGGACGAGCCACCCACTGGTGGTCTCCGGACGGGCTGCCACCGACGACGCCRCGCCGGCTACTTGACGACGGCGTCAATGGTCTTCTTGATCGCGCTCGGCTGGGCCGGGCTGTGCGGAGCCTTCTCCTTCGCCTCCAGCAGGCGCTCGCCGATCTCGGTCAGCTGCTTACGGCMGAGCCCCTCACGAACCTTCGGGAACCATTCCTCTTCTTCTTCCTCGATGTGGTGGGTCACGTTCTCGATGAGGACGGTCGTCTTTGCGTCGAATCGTTCCGCGTCAGGAGCGAGGGCGGCGAGCTCCATAACGAGCAGGTCAGCGACGTGGTGCTCCTCGTATGACTCGAGGATGTCGTCCTTCAGGTCGGGCAGGAGGCTCCGCACCTCCGGGTACATGACCTCGTTCTCGATATAGGTGTGCACGGTGAGCAGCTCGATGATCTTCTTGACCAGCTTGCCCTTCGTAGCGGTGGCACTCTCCCCCGCCTGCTGGAACTGCTTGAAGGCTGCCTTGATCTCCTTGTGGTCGGCCTTCAGGAGCACGATCGCGTCGGTCGACATTGAACCTCCTCCGAGGTCTGGATGGAGCGGGCGCCGGCTGTAGCGCGTCTCCCCCGCCACCTCACCTTCAAACCGGTGCGCGGGCAGCAGGACCGCGAGAGCCACAATCCTCATCCGACGCGAGCCAAAGGCCAAGACGCAACGGGACGCCGGCCAGGCTCGCCGGCGTCCCGCGCGGTATGAAGGCTCCCGTCGGGAGCGGATTTCAGAGCAGATTGTCAGGGTCGGTCGACCTGGCCCCGCCAGGCCCCGGTCTCGCTTCCACGGCTCTCGATGAACGCCTTGAACCGCTTCAGGTCGGCCTTGACCTGCCGGTCGCCCAAACCGACCGCCGAACCGACCTTCTCAGCGACGCCCTCGGGCTGCCAGTCCAGCTGGACCGTCACCCGGGTCTCGTCGGAGTTGAGGCGGTGGAAGGTCACCACGCCGGCGTGGGTGGGACCGTCGGTGCTCTTCCAGGCGACCCGCTCGTCCGGCAGCTGCTCGGTGATGGCGGCGTCGAACTCACGGTCCTGACCACCCACTTTGACGTGCCAGTGCGTGTGGGTTTCGTCGATCTGCTCGATGGACTCCACCCCGTTCATGAAGTGCGGAAACGACTCGAACTGGGTCCACTGGTTGTAGGCGGTGCGGACCGGCACGGCGACGTCRATCGACTCCGCGACTGTGGTGGCCATCAGGTAGCTCCTCCTGTCGTCCTGTCGCTGCTGTGGACCACCACCCCCTCCCCCACTCCGCCATCGACAACACCACCCACCGTCGATCGATCCGTCAGACCCTCCTTTGGGGTGAGGCGGCTCGTCACCCCAGGCTCGTCACCCCAAAGGAAGGCCCCGCTCGCCGCATTCACGGCCAGGTGTATTTGAACCACTCCTGGGGAAGGGCAGTAGATCAGAAGCCGTCGCGGACGCGCCGACGGCGGTCAGGAAAAGGGAGCGAGGGAAGCGAGCCAGGTGGCGTCGACGTTGCCGGCGGGCGCGATCAAGGGGCGTCAAGGGCGATCTTCACACGGTTAAGGAGGCATGACACCAATGGCGAAGTCGACCGCATCGACGGTCATGGACAAGGCCACAGCGGCTACCGCTCCGGTGATCCACAAGGCAGATGAACTTACCGCCCCGGTGCGACACAAGACCGTGGAGGTGGCGACGCCGGCTCTCCACAAGGCGGCCGAGGTCACGGCACCCGCCCGGCAGAAGGCATCTCATCTGACCAGCGGGCTGGAGGAACGCGTCGGCGGGGCGGCCGGCGCCGTCAAGGACGCCGCCGGGCGGCGGTCGTCGATCATCGCGGTCGCGATCGCGATCCCGGTCGCGGCGCTCGCCGCGGTGCTCGCGGTCATTCTGAGGAAGCGGGGGGACTGACACCCGGGCCGGCGTTCAGGTCCACCTGAAACCCGTGATCGCCCGGAGCTGCCATTGGCCGCTCCGGGCGATCGGCGTCTGGCGTCCGTCCCGTGCGTTCCGTCCCGTGCATGACGACGACGATCGTGGGTACCCGGGCGGCCTGGAGACCGAATCGCCTCAGAACGGCCGTCCCCCGCATACCAAGCCCGCTCCACCGACAGCGTCGGCGACGCGTCCTGACCGAGGCGGCGCTCGGCGCCGGGCTGGAGGTCACCGTCGCCGCGGATCGCGCGGTGTGTGCAGGCGACCGACCGCGGCCGCGACCAGCTCCACCGGCCGGCGACCGGTACCCACCAGCGAAGTGAGCCGGCTGTGGCGCACAACCCGACCGCCGTAGTCGCCGTGGACCCTCCCGGGACCGGGCTCGGGCCGGTCGACGATGTCGCCGCCGTCGTCCGGCCGGTTCTCGCGTAGCGCCTCCACGCCCACCGTACGCAGAGAAAGCAGAGCGTCCGTCAACGCGGGCGACACGCGAGCGGCGATCGAGGCCGCCACCGCGCTGCCCGTGACGAGGACCTCGCGGCTGGGACGGACGGCCACCCGCAGGATCGCGTCCGCGACGATCTCCGGTGCGTAGACCGGCGGTGGCGGCTTGGGGCGCCCCCCGATCCGGCTACGGGCATGCGCGAAGAACGGCGTGTCGATCGACGGTGGCAACACGGTGGTCACCGCGATCGGTGCGCCCTCCTGCGCCAGCTCGACCCGCAGGCTGTCGTAGAAGCCCCGCAGGCCCCACTTGCTCGCGGCGTAGGCGCTGTGCAACGGCATGGCGCGGATGCCCTCCACCGACGAGACGCCGACGAGGACGCCCCCGCCGGCCCGCCGCAACGCCGGCAGCGCCGCCCTTGCCCCGTGGATCTGACCGAGCAGGTTGATCCGCAGCACCCGGTCGAACTCGGCGTCGGTGATGTCCTCGGTCCGCGCCCACACGCTCACGGCCGCGGCGTTGACCCAGGTGTCGATCCGGCCGAATCGCCCCTCGGCGACGGCCGCGAGCGCACGCACGGAATCGGGGTCGGCGACGTCGGTGGTGACGGCGATCGCGCGGCCGGGCCCGCTCCGCATGGTGATCTCGGCGACCAGGTCGTCCAGCGCCTCGGTCCCCCGGGCCGCGCAGACGACGCGCGCACCGCCGCGCGCGAAGGCGAGCGCGCAGGCGCGGCCGATGCCGCTGGAGGCTCCGACCACGACCACGACCTGGTCGTGCAGCGGTCTTGTCCGCACGCTCACCCTCCCAACAGACACCCTCCGCCGCGCCTACCCACAGCCACAGAGGCCCAACCTCACCGTCACCAGGCGGGCGGGCGGATTCATCGAGCGGCGTGGCAGCAGACCTCCAGTTCCATCCCGTCCGGGTCGCGGAAGAACAGCGACCACTCGGATCCGAGCTGCTGGATCTCCCCGATGTCGGCCCCCAGCTCACGCAGCCGGTCGCGGGTGGCCTCGAGGGTCTCCAGCGAGTCGACCGCCAGGCCGAAATGGTCGATCGGGCCCCGCCCGCCCTGGCGGTGCCTGTCCCCGATGATGTCCTCGGCCGACGTCTCGAAGACGTTCAGCGCGGCACCCCCGCCGAGGTCGAGGATCACCATGCGCGGATGGTCCTCCCTCGCCGCCATCTCGAACGTCACCTTGGCGTCGAACGCGTCCGCGTAGAACTTGACGATCTTGTCCATGTCGGCGGTGAGTGTGGCGATGTGGTTGAACCCGACTGTGGTCGGCACCTGCGTCCTCGATTCGGTCTAGACCGGCCTCGATATCGTCCGCCGGACCCGCATCGGTCCCCGGCGCGCTCGAGCTGACCCGGGATATGACGCTAGAACCTCAACTCACCTTCAGGTCAACTCGTCGCCCCCGTCAGCGGGTCAGTGTAAGAGGGCCGCCTGGGCGGCCGACGCTTCTTATCGGGCGCGGGACGTGTCGTCGTGACGTCAGGCGAGAGTGGACCCGGTGACCGAGGGGCTGCCCGAGCCGAGGAAGAAGATGCCCCGGTAGCCCTGAGTCTCGAAGCCCGCGCTCGGGTTGTTCCGCAGCGTCGAATCCCTGATCGCGAGAGTTCCGGTGCGGTCGTTGCTGACGAAGAAGACCGCCCCGCCGCCCTCGGCCGCGCGGTTGTTCTCGACGACGCTGCCCGCGATCAGGACGTGGAACAGGTTGCCGTCGGTGTRGATCGCGCCGCCGCTGCCCCCGCCCGGGGTGCCGCCGCGAGCCGGGTTCGCGCCGTTCCCGATCGCCTCGTTGTCCCGGAACACGCTGTTCAGGACGGTCCAGGAGACGCCGATGCTGCTCAGCGCGCCCCCGTTGGAGCAGGACCCGCCGGCGAAGGTGCTGGCGACCACGTGGACCGGGCGGTCCTGGAACTGGTCGAGCACGCGGACCGCCGCCCCGCCGAGGTCGGGGCCCGTCGGGTCGCACCGGTTGTTGACGAACTCCGAACGCACAATCCTGAACTGCCCACCGCGAACGAAGATCGCCCCGCCGCCTCCGCCCTCCGCCAGGTCGCCGGTCGAGGTCCCGTCGACGAACCTCAGGTTCTGCACGGTCAGGCTTGGCTGTTCCTGGTCATTGCAGTGCGAGGTGGTCCACCCCTGGGCCTGGTCGCATGTGTTCATGTAGAGAATGCGGTGCCGGCCGGCGCCGCTCAGGGTGACCAGTCCTCCGCCGTCGATGACGACACGCGGGCTGGCCGCGTTCACCACCTTGGCGGTCGCGGTCATGGTGATGGTGACCGGCGCGGGACCGCAGGCGAAGGTGATGACTCCTCCGGCGGCGACCGCCGCCACCACCGCGTCGGAGGTGCAGCTGGCCTGCGTCCCGTTGCCGATGACCCGGGTCGGGTGGGAGGTGTCGACGGCGGCCGCCTCGGCCGGGACGGCTGCCGTCCCGGCCGGATTTCCGGCGGTGAGGTCACCGGCGGCGGAGCTCCCGGCCGGCGGCTCGCCGGGACCCTGGCCGCCCACCGGGGCGGACGTCGGCGGCGGCGACGCCACCTGACTCGGTGACGAGACCGGCGAGGGGCTCGGCGACGCGAGTTGTGCCGCCAGGCCGGTCGGCCCGGCCGTCGGGCCAGCCGTCGCGCCGGCGGAGGAGATGACCGCCGGACCTGGGCCGACGCCCCCCGAGCCACAGGCACTGGCGCCGATGGCCAGGAAGCAGACCAGAGCGACGACCGGCCTGACGGGCTTCCGCGACCTGTCCGCCTTCGTTCGCATGCCGCGCACGCTAGCCCCACGAACGGGACCTATCGAAGCCCGCTTCGGCCAACAGTTGCCCTAGCCCAGATCTTCACCCCTTGATCAGGTGTGCTCCACCGCCATCGCTGGCACTTGAAATCTGCGCCGAGCGATGCATAATTTGTGGCACGGACGGGGTAGATACCCAGTCGGGACCAGATGCCAGTCGGGACCAGATGACGGAAGGGGGTGACGACGATGGCGGCGCTCCTACCGACAGCGCGAGGCGGCGGCTGGCGCCCGCCATGCGCGAGGGCACTGCGCACCCTCGGAAGGCGGGCGCGGCACCGACCGAGGGCCCGGCGCACGACGCGGCCGTGACGTCCGTCCGGTCGCTTCCCCGATGCCTGCCGCGACGCGGCGGCCTCATCAAGATCAAAGAGACGATTTTCGTCATGCTGTGGGAGGTTTTGTAGCGATGCTGCTGCGGTTCGATCCGTTCCATGACTTCGACCGTCTGGCGAGCGAGGCGTTCGGAGCCGCCCGGACACCGCGGATGATGCCGATGGACTGCTACCGGTCCGGCGACGCGTATCTCCTGCACTTCGACCTGCCGGGGGTCGACCCGGAGTCGGTGGACGTCACCGMGGAGAACGGCACCCTGACCGTGCGCGCGGCACGAACGCGGTTCGCTCCCGAGAACGCCCAGTACCTGATCTCGGAACGAGGCACGGGCATCTACAGCCGGCAGATCATCCTCGGCGACGGGCTCAACGTGGAGAACATCGCCGCGCACTACCGCGATGGAGTGCTGACAGTGATGATCCCCGTCGCCGAACACGCCAAGCCCCGGCGCATCGAGGTCGGCCGCGAAACGACTGACCACAAGGTTCTCAACCCGTGACGGCCAGTCCCGGGCAGGCGGCGTGACGATCCGCGGCCGGTGGGCTGTCGCCCACCGGCCGCGTTCGTGGGAGGGGTGGCGTATGACCAGGCACGGCAGAATCGACGACACCGGCTACCCGGCCTACAGCATGGGCGCGGCCGCGGACCTGATCGGTGTCGAACCCACATTCCTACGGGCGCTCGGGCAGGAAGGCCTGCTGACTCCGCACCGCTCCGACGGCGGGCATCGACGCTATTCCCGCGCTGACCTCGATCTGGCCGTCCGCGCCCGCGAGATCGTCGACGAGGGCCTCACGGTCGGGGCCGCCTGCAGGATCGTTCTCCTCGAGTACCAGCTCGCCCAGACCCGTGCCGAACTCGCCGCCCTGCGACACCGCGGTGAGCGCCCCGGGCGCGCGGCACCACCGCGTCCCGCCTCCGACCAGGGCTAACCGACGTACCCCTTTCCACGACCTTCCGCGTGCCGAGGAGCTGACGCCGCTGGCGGGGAAGGAACGGTGGCGAGGGAGGAGGCGGCGCATGCCCAGAAAAAAGGCGTCGCCCGAGCCGTCCAAGGGCTCGGGCGACGGTGACCCACTCACGCCGTACCGGCGCAAGCGCGACTTCGGGCTGACGTCCGAACCGGGCGGCGCGGCGCCGCCGACGCCGTCCTCGGCTGGCGGAGGCGGGGCGCGCCGGTTCGTCGTGCAGCGGCACCGGGCCCGGCGGCCGCACTACGACCTCCGGTTCGAGATCGACGGTGTACTGGTGAGCTGGGCCGTGCCGAAGGGGCCGACGCTCGATCCGGCGGTGCGGCGGATGGCGGTGCACGTCGAGGACCACCCGATCGAGTACCTGGAGTTCGAAGGCGTCATCCCGGCAGGTCAGTACGGCGGCGGCGACGTGATCGTCTGGGACATCGGCACCTGGGAGCCGCATCGCACCGACGACCCGGCCGCCGCCGTCGCCGCCGGGGAGCTGCACGCCGATGTCTTCGGCCAGAAGCTGCGCGGCCGGCTGGTACTGGTGCGGCGGGGGCCGGCGGCCGACAAGGAGCAGTGGCTGCTGCTGCACAAGCGGGACGACCACGCCGTTCCCGGCTGGGACCCGGAGGAGCATGACCGGTCGGTTCTCAGCGGCCGGACCAACGACGAGGTTCGAGCCGACCCGGAGCGGCTGTGGCACTCCGACCTCCCCGCCACCGAGGCGTCCGTGCTCGTCAGGCAGCCGGCCACGGCCGAGTCGCCGGCCGCCGAGTCGCCGGAGGCCGGATCGCCGGAGGCCGGATCGGTGGCCGCCGACGCTGACGTGGCCGGCCCGACCGAGGATGAACTCGCGGCGTTGGACGCGCTCGGCTCCGGCGGGTCCTGGCAGGTCTTCGGCCAGCGGCTGCGGCTGACCAACCTCGACAAGGTGCTGTTCCCGGCGCGCGACGAGGAGGCCCGCGACGCCGGCGAAGAACCAGTCACCAAACGGGACCTGGTCCGCTATGCCGCGCGGATCGCACCGGTGATCCTGCCCTACCTGGCCGGCCGGCCGCTCAACATGAATCGGTTCCCGAACGGCGCCACGACGAAGGGTTTCTGGCACAAGGAGCTGCCGAGCCACGCGCCGGACTGGCTGACCCGTTGGACCGACCCTGAGGCCGAGGATGACAAGGCCCGGACCTACCTGGTCGCTGACCACCCGGCGGCGCTGGTGTGGCTGGCGAACTTCGGCGCGCTGGAATGGCACGCCTGGACGTCGCGCACGGACGACGTGCACCGGCCGACCTACGCGCTCATCGACATCGACCCRGGCACCGCCACCACCTGGGACGAGGTCCTCACGCTGGCCCGGCTCCACCGGACCGCGCTGGACCATCTCGGGCTGCGCGCCCAGCCGAAGCTGACCGGTCGGCGCGGTCTCCAGATCTGGATCCCGGTCGCGCCGGAGTACACCTTCGACGACACGCGACGCTGGGTGGAAGGCCTGTCCCGGGCGATCGGCACCGTCGTGCCGGACCTGGTCAGCTGGGAGTGGGAGCTGCGCGACCGGCACGGCGCCGCCCGGCTCGACTACACCCAGAACGCGATCAACAAGACCCTGGTGGCGCCCTACAGCCCGCGCGCGGCCGCCGGGGCGCCGGTGTCCGCTCCGATCGGCTGGGACGAGCTCGACGACGTGACACCGCGGCCCGACGGCGTCAGCATCCGGTCGGTGTTCGACCGACTCGCCCAGCAGGGCGACCCGTTCCGCGCGCTGCTCGGCGTCAACCAGACCCTTCCAGCGCTCACCTGAGACCTGGCCGCGCCGCGACCAGCCTCGGTCGGCCTCAGRCCGCCGGGTGTGGGGCAGGGTTCCTGAAGCAGCCGTCGGGTAGGTGCGGAAGGTACCGGGACAGTTCCCTCTCCTGTGGCAGGTGGCATCCCATCGTCTCCCTCGCCGACACGGGTCAGATGCTTGGCGCGCTCGCGGAGCAAGGCCGTCATGCGACGTTCGAGCAGCTTCCCGGCCTGATCGCCGAGCACGCCGCGGCCGCCGGTCTTGGCCAGGTCCGGATTTATCTGGCGGATCTGCGAGGCGAGGTGCTGCGGGAGATAACGGGCCAGGGGCTCGATGGTGCCGCTGGTGGCGAGCAGCTACAGGTGGACGGCACCCTGCCTGGCCGGGCCTTCCGGGAGATCCGCACGCTCACCGCGGTGGACCCCGCGGACGGAGGACCGCCGCGCCACTGGTTGCCGGTGTTGGACGGGACCGAACGGCTGGGACTGCTRAGCGTCGAGACCACCCACCTGGACCAGGACATGGAGACGGCGTTCCGACAGCTCGCCGCCGTCATCGGCCTGCTGCTCGTGAGCAAGCGTGCTGTGAGCGACTCCTATGCCCGGCTGATCCGGAGCCATCCGATGACCGTCGCGGCGGAGATGCAGTGGCACCTCATGCCACCGCCCACGTTCGCCAACAACCAGGTGACGATCGGCGCGGCGGTGGAACCCGCGTACGAGATCAGCGGCGACGCCTTTGACTACGCGCTGGCCGGCCACACCGTGCGCCTGGGCATCTTCGACGCGATGGGGCACGACGCCGCCGCCGGGCTCTGCGCGAACCTGGCTGTCGCCGCCTGCCGCGCCCACCGCCGCCAGGGCGCCGACCTCGCCGAGACCGCGCGGCAGATCGAACGCAGCCTCCTCGACCAGTTCGGTTCCACCCGCTACGCCACCGCGATCCTCGCCGATCTGGACAGCGACACCGGCCAGCTCCGCTGGACCAGTCACGGCCACTACCCACCCGTCATCATCCGCGACCGCCGATGGATCGCCCACCTGGCCTGCGAGCCCGCTCATCCGTTGGGTACCGACCTCGGCCTGCCCACCACCATCTGCGAGGAACAGCTCCAACCCGGCGACCGACTGCTCCTCTACACCGACGGGATCCTCGAGGCCCGCGACGCTCGCGGCGACCAGTTCGGCATAAACCGGCTGGTCCAGTTCCTCATCCGTCACCAGGCCGACGGAGAGCACCTTCAGGAGACCCTGCGGCACCTCATGCGCACACTCCATGACTTCCACCATGGCCCGCTGCAGGACGACGCCACCGTGCTCATCCTCGAATGGCCCGGACCCGTCAGCTGACCCGGGAGACGCCCCGCGACGACGGTCCCGGTGCGACGGCGCGTCGAAGCCCTGGGACCGCGCGCGCGGTCCCAGGGCTTCGATCAGGCGGTGGCCGGGGCGTCCAGGTTGTGGCCGGTGTCGGGGTCGAACAGGTGGAGCTGGTCGGTGTCCAGCCAGAGCTCTGCCGTCTCGCCCTCGCGGATCCGGCTGGCCGCGTCGAGCCGGGCGACGACCTGTTCCACCCCGCTGGACAGGTCGATGGTGCCGGCGTCGTGGGCCAGCTCGTCGAGGTCGGCGATCTGGGCCCGACCGCCGGTCACCTTGAAGTACGCGAAGCTGTCCGAGCCGAGCCCCTCCAGCACGTCCACCGTGACGGTGAACCGCAGTCCGGCGCGGTTGCTCACCTGCTCCAGCGCGGCGTCCTCGAAGTGCTCGGGCCGCGCTCCGACGATCAGCGACCGGCTGCCGTCCCCGCCTCCGTTCCAGCTTTCCAGCAGCCGCCGCTGCCGGTCGTTCGGGGCGATGTTCCCGAACGGGGTGCGCAGCTCGCCCTCCTCGACGGTCGCCGGCACGAAGTTCATCGCCGGTGAGCCGATGAAGCCGGCCACGAAGATGGTCGCCGGCCGGCTGTACAGCTCGGTCGGCGTGCCGAACTGCTGGATCCGCCCGGACCGCATCACCGCCACCCGGTCGCCGAGCGTCATCGCCTCCGTCTGGTCGTGGGTGACGTACACCGTGGTCGTGCCGAGCCGGTTCTGGAGCCGGGACACCTCGGTGCGCATCTGCACCCGCAGCTTGGCGTCCAGGTTGGACAGGGGCTCGTCCATCAGGAAGGCCTTCGGTGAGCGGACGATCGCCCGGCCCATCGCGACCCGCTGCCGCTGGCCGCCGGACAGCTGGGCCGGCTTGCGGTCCAGGTGCTCGGTGAGGTCGAGCACCCGGGCCGCCTCCTCGACCATCCGGTCGATCTCCTCCTTCGGCCGCTTCGCCAGCGCCAGCGCGAAACCCATGTTCTTCCGCACGGTCATGTGCGGGTACAACGCGTAGCTCTGGAAGACCATGGCGATGTCGCGGTCCTTCGGCGCCAGGTCGTTGACCACCTTGTCGCCGATCCGCAGCTGGCCGGAAGTGATGTCCTCCAACCCGGCGATCATGTTGAGAGTGGTCGACTTCCCGCAGCCGGAYGGGCCGACCAGGATGACGAACTCGCCGTCGGCGATGGAGAGGCTCGCGTCGTCCACGGCGAGCTGGCCGTCCGGGTACCGCTTGGTGACGTGGTCGAGAACGATGTCCGCCATGGCCGGGCCTATCCCTTCACCGCGCCGGACGTCAGCCCGGCGACGATCCGTCGTTGGAACAGCAGCACGAAGATGATGATCGGGATGGTGATGACCACGGCCGCCGCCGCGATCGAGCCGATCGGCTGGGCGAACTGCGACGCGCCGGTGAAGAACGCGATGGCGGCCGGGACGGTCCGCGACCGCTCCGTCGACGTCAGCGAGATGGCGAACAGGAAGTCGTTCCAGCAGAAGATGAACACCAGGATCGCGGTGGTCACCATGCCCGGCGCGGCCAGCGGGGCGATCACCCGCAGGAATGCCTGCAGCGGGGTGGCACCGTCGACCTGCGCGGCCTTCTCCAGGTCCCACGGGATCTCCCGGAAGAACGCCGACAACGTGTAGATCGCCAGCGGCAGCGAGAACGTCAGGTACGGGATGATCAGGCCGATCCAGGTGTCGAAGATGCCGATCTGCCGCCAGAGGTTGAACAGCGGGCTGACCAGGGAGATCTGCGGGAACATGGCGATCAGCAGGGCCAGGCCGACGAGCAACCCCTTGCCCGGGAAGGCGAGGCGGGCGATCGCGTAGGCGGCCATCGAGCCGAGCACGACCGCGAGCACGGTGGAGATGAGCGCGATCCCGAGGCTGTTCAGCAGCGCCCGGGTGAACAGCGACTCGCCGAAGATCCCCCGGTAGTTCTCGAACGTCCAGTGGCGCGGGATGAACTTGCCGTCGGTGATGCTGTCCGGCGTCTTGAACGACAGCGACACCAGCCACAGCAGCGGCACCAGCGATATCGCGATGATGACGAGGTTCGCGGCGGACCAGCCGAGCAGCGCGTTGCGCTCCCCGGATGGGCGCCGGCCACGTGTCGTGGTGGCGGCGGCGGTGCGCCCGCCGGCGGTCGAGGCGATGGTGGCCATCAGCGGCGGCCCTCCCCACCGGGCGCGGCGGTGCCGAACCCCTTGACGAAGATGAACGCGACGAGCGCCACGACCAGGAAGATGAGCACCGACAACGACGAGCCGACGCCCAGGTTCAGCGCCGTGAACAGGTTGTCGTAACCGAGGATCGACACCGACCGGGTGTCATACGCCCCGGCGGTCAGCACGTAGATGCTGTCGAAGATGCGGAACGCGTCCAGCACCCGGAACAGCAGCGCGACCAGGATGGCCGGCTTCATCAGCGGCAGCATTATCCGGGTCAGCCGCTGCCAGGCGGTGGCCCCGTCGACCTTCGCCGCCCGCAGCAGCTCCTCCGGGACCAGCGCCAGCCCGGCGAGCAGCAGCAACGCCATGAACGGCGTCGTCTTCCACACCTCGGCCAGAATGATCACCGCGATGCCCCAGACCTGCGAGCTCAGCGGTGTGGCGTCGCCGAACAGGTGCGACAGATAGCCGGTGTCCGGGGTCCACGCGTACCGCCAGCCGAACGCGGCGACCACGGTCACGATCCCGTACGGAATGAGGATCACCGTCCGGACCAGGCCACGGCCGACGAGCGCCCGGTGCATCACCAGCGCCAGCGTCATCCCCAGCGCGAACTGGATCGCCACCGAGATCACCGTGATGATCGCGGTCACCGCGAGCGCCTGCCACCACAGCGACGACGTCAGCACCGTCCCGTAGTTCGCCAGCCCGACGAACTTCGAGTCGTCAGGAAACCGCAGGTCGTACCGTCGCAGGGACAGGTAGATCGCGTATCCGATCGGGTAGGCGGTCACCGCCAGGATGACGATGACCGCCGGCGCGCACAGCGCCCAGCCGAGCCGGCGCTCCGCCCGCGCCCCCGCCGACAACGGCGCCCGGCGCCGCTTCACGGGTGCGGCGCCGTTCGTCACGGGTGTGGGGTCGTTCGGCGGCGCGCTCGTCGCCGCGTTTGTCGCCGCGTTTGTCGGCGCGCCGGCATTCGTGGTCGTGCCGGCGTTCGTCACCGCGCCGGCGTTCGTGGGCGCCTCTGGCTGTGTCTCCGGTTCGCTCCCGCTCCGCACGGCGCCGCGCCCCTGTCCCTCGGACGGGCGTTCCGCGCCGTGCTCCTCTCCGCTCACGGCGGTCACGGCACCAGTCCCTTCGAGTCGATGGCGTCGGCGATCGCCTTGCGCAGGTCGCCGAGCCGCCCGACGCTGGCCGAGGAGGGCGGCGACAAGGTGTGCGCGATCTGCAGCGAGACGCTCTGGTAGGCGGGCGTCTTCGGCCGGACGCTCGCGTTCTTGAGCGCCTCGTAGATCGCCGCCGCGAACGGGTAGCCGCCGTCGATGAACTTCTGGTCGGTGTACAGGTCCTCGGCGGTCGGCGCGAGGCCGCCGTTGATCGCGGTCCGGATCTGGTTGTCCCGGCTGGTCATGCACTCGATCGCCGCGGCCGCCTCGGCCCGGTGGTGGCTGTAGGCGCCGATCGCCAGGTTGTAGCCGCCGACGGTCGTGTGTGAGGGCTCGCCGGGTACCAGCGTCGGCCACTGCGTCCAGCCGATCTGCTCGGCCAGCTTCGGGTTGTTCTGCCGCGCCGACGGATAGATGAACGGGTAGTTCAGCTGGAAGGCGGCCGACCCGGTCTCGAACGCGAGGCGGTTGTCGTCCTCCTTCTGGTTCGACCAGGACGGGTCGGCGGCCGGCGAGTGCGCCAGGGCCCGGATCGCCTCGACGGCCTTTTCCGCGGGCGGGCCGAGCACTACCTTCGTGCCGTCGTCGTTGAGGATCTGGCCGCCGGCGGACGCCACCAGCGAGTTGAACAGCACCGTGTAACCCTCGTACTGGGCGCCCTGCACCTCGACGTAGTGCGGCTTTCCTTCGGAGGCGAGCTGCTTCGCGTCGGCGAGCATCTCGTCCCACGTCTTCGGCGGGTTCGGCACCAGGTCCTTGCGGTACCAGAGGAGCTGGGCGTTGGTGTTCAGGGGAACGGCGTAGAGCTGTTTGTCCCAGGTACCGGTCTCGACCGCGACCGGCAGCATCCCGTCGGTGAGTCGCTTCGCCTCCGTCGCCGGGAACGGCACGATCCAGCCGGCCTCGGCGAACTCGGCGGTCCAGGTCACGTCCAGCGCGAGGATGTCCATCGTGGAGTCCTCGGCGGCGAGCCGCCGCACCAGCTGCTGGCGCTGCCCGTCCGAGTCGTTCGGCAGCGCGTTGATGCTGATCGTGTACTTGCCGTTCGACGCCGCTGAACAGTCCGCGGCGGACTTCGCGAACGAACCGGACGACTCGTTGTAGACATACCAGGTCAGCTTGGCCGGACCGCGGCCGCCTCYGTTGTCGGAACCGCCGCAACCGGCCAGCGCCGTCCCCGCGGCCAGCACCAGCGTCCCCACCACGGCCACCGTGGACCGGCCGTTCCGGCCGCTCCGGGCGCCTTGTCCGATAGCGACGCCCCGGCCGCCGTCACAGGCGGACCCGGCCGCCCCCGGACTGTGGCCAAAATGTCGGCCGGGTCGACGAGGTCCACGGGGCCGACGGGATTGACTAATTCTCACAGGCCGTACTCACCACCCCACGTCGCATTACCAGGGGCGACGCGCGGGCAGGAGACGTTCCTGGCCGGCGGTATCCGGCTTCGCCACCTACGACCGGGCCGCGTCGCCCCGGGTCGTGCATCCACCGGCCGGGAGACCGGCGGTGGCTCCGCCGTTCCCGGGTGCATGAAGATGTAAACCCGACGTCACAGGACTATTTCACATCGTGTTCTTCCCGTTACGCCATGTATATCGCGCGGGCGACGCGGTAGGGCTGGATGGGCGACGACGCGGTGCCGCATGGCGCTGGCTCGCCGGTCTCTGTCGCGTTCGCGGTCGAGGCGGTGGCGGCGAGCCCTGCCGCGGATCGTTTCGCACGACAGCCCGAACCGCGGATGCCGACGCGTCGCCAGAACGATCACCACGGCCGGCACCGGGCCCAGCGAGCGCCAAGCCGGCGCGACCGGCGACCGGCGACCGGCGACCGGCGACCGGCGACCGGCGACCGGCGACCGGCGGATCATGCTCTGGCCGCCGAGGCGGGCCGCGGCCTCGGCCTGTGCGACAGCGCACACCTAGTTATTTTCTGCGCTTCAACCTGCGATTTCGGCCGGATGTCGACGGCGGAACGGATCCGTTGTGTTTGTGGGCTGGCGCTGGGCGCATAACGGGTCGCAAAGGTCGAGCGGCGATCTTTTAGATACCCGGAAGGCAGGCGAACGTATGACGAAACTAAACTGGAGCTCAATGCGGTCGACGATGATCGCCATTGTCCTGACTGCGGCGATGCTGGTCGGCGCGGCCGCGGCCGCGACTTCCGCCAGCGCGGCGCCGTCTCAGACGAGCGCCGTGGAAGGCCTGACGACACCGGTCACCGGACAGAATGGGACGACGTCCTTCGACGGCACGTTCACCGCGACCGGATTCGAGGAGCGTGCCGGCCAGATCGTCGCGCTCGGGAACGTCACGGGAACCGCCACCGACAACGCCACCGGTACGACTCAGCAGGTCAGCCAGGCTGTGTCGGCCCCGGTGACGAACGCGGCCACGACGGCGGGCTGCGACATTCTCAGCCTGGTTCTCGGACCGCTGCACCTTGACGTGCTGGGGCTCGTGGTTGACCTCAACCAGGTCATCCTGAACATCACCGCGGTCGGCGGCCTGGGCAACCTGCTCGGGAACCTGCTCTGCGGCGTGACGAACCTCCTCGACGTGCTCGGCGTCGCCCAGCTTCTGGCGATCCTGAACGCGTTGTTCGGGCTGTAACCGGCTCGTGCTCGGCCGTCCCGGGCCGGCGGACCACCGCCGCTCCGGGACGGCCGCACGCCAGGAGTCGGACTCCCCATCAGAAATTCGCGAGACCTGCTGTTCGGGTCCGGATTCCCGCCGAATCACGTTCTCCGGGCCGTTCGCCTCCGCGAGTTCTAGCATGACGTTTCTCGGCGACTTGACAACTCGAAAACTCGACAACCCGACAGTTCCGCAACGTCCTCATGAACCCTGGTGATCGGCGGCTGAGCTCCGGTTCCTGGCCCTCGATCGGGCCGGCGGGTCACGGCCTCGTTCGGCGCGGTCCTCGCCGGCGCGAGCCTCACGGCGGTGAAGATCCGCCTCAGGCTCCTCGGGCACCAACGATGGAAGCCGCAGCGGTCCGGCTCCTATCATCATCCGTCGGTGGGCCTTGCCGGCGATCAGAGGGGACCCTGACGAGTGGCACCGTCCGGCGCTCTCGCCGAACTGCTGCAGCACCTCCGGGAGCGCAGCGGACGCACGTACACCTCGTTGGAACGACGTACCAGGATCAGCAGGTCGAGCCTGAACCGCTATTGCCTCGGCAGTGCCGTCCCGCCGAACTACGGCACCGTGGAGAAGATCGCCACGGCCTGCGGCGCCAGCCGCGGCGAGCTCGACACCCTCTACCGGTTGTGGGCGGAGGCTCAGGTCGAGCCCGCCACGCACGAACACGCCGCGGCCGCCGGGCCGCCGACCGCCGACCGGCCCCCATCGGCCGAGACATCGCTGTCGGCAGAGGAGCCACCGCCCGCCGACGAGCCACCATCCGCCGACGAGCCACCGCCCGCCGACGAGCCGCCGGTCGCCGACGAGCCGCCGGTCGCCGACGAGCGGCCGGTCGCCGACGAGCGGCCGGTCGCGCCGCGATCGCCGGTCGGACCCGCGCGAGCACCTGAACCCGAGGCACGGCCGCCGGCGCGGCGCAAGCGGCTGCCGTACGAGATCCTGTCCGTCGTCGCCGGCCTCGTCGCACTCGCGATCGCGGGCGCGGGGCTGAACCGGCTGTGGGTGGACAGCCGGGCCGACCCGGGTGAGGAACCCGAGGCCCGGGCCGCGCAGCAGGTGGGCGGGCCGGAGTGGAGCCAACCGCCGGAGCCAGTTCCGAAAGGGTTCTTCGGCGTCACGATCAACGCGGCGACCGGCGCGATGCCGACGTTCCCGACGGGCGCCACGCGGTTCTGGGACAGCGAGACCCGCTGGTCGCAGGTCGAACCCAGCCGCGACCGGTTCGACTGGTCGAATCTTGACCGTCTGGTCATCGGCGCCCGGACGGCCGGCCTACCGGCGCTGTACACGTTCGGCGCCACACCGGCCTGGGCGAGCCCGGCCGGACCGCGCTCGCCCTACCCCGAAGGACCGCGAGCCTCCGCGCCGGACTCGACGGCCGACTGGGACGCCTTCGTCCGCGCCGTGGTGACCCGTTACCGCGGCCGCATCGCCGCCTACGAGCTGTGGGCGTTCGCGCCGTCCCCGTACTTCTTCACCGGCAGCGCCACGACACTCGCCGACATGGCCCGGCGGGCCGGCCGCATCGTCCATGAGACCGACCCACGGGCCACCGTCGTCTGCCCTGGGATCGGTGACCTCTGGGAGCCGGCGTCCCAGCGGTTCCTGCGCGACTTCGCCAGCGCGGGCGGCTACGAGAACTGCGACGTCGCCGCGGTCAAGCTGCACCAGCGCGAGCCTGGTGACCCGCCGGAGAGCATGGTCGAGCTGACCCGCGTCATCGACCGCACGTTTCACGAGGCCGGGGTCAGCCTGCCGGTCTGGAACACCGGCGCCGCCTACCGGATCGCCACCGAGAAGCCGCTGACCGAGGAGCTGGCCGGGGACTACGCGGTCCGCTTCTACCTGGTCGGCCTGTACGCGCGGTACGACCGGATGTACTTCTACAACTGGGGCGGCACCAAGCTGCCGATCGTCCTGCAGGCGGTCGACGGCCCACCGACCCGGGCCGCGCTCATGGTGCGGGAGCTGGAGCGCTGGCTGGACGGGGCGCGGATCACCTCCTGCGGACACGGCCCGGCGGTGAACCTGCCGCCGCGGGCCTGGCAGTGCCGCTTCCAGATGCCTGGCGGCCCGGCCGGCAGCCACCTCGGGACCATCGCGTGGACCGAGGCCGGGGCGGCGGCCATCCCCCTTGACGAGCATGCCGTCCGGGTGCGAAACCTCGGCGGCGGCATCGTCGATGCCGCCGCCGGAGGCGTCCTGAGGCTGACCGAACAGCCGGTGCTCATCGAGTACGACACTGCCGGCTGAACCACCCGGCGCCTGGGCCGGGTGGTCAGCGGTGACGCCGTGAGACGACTAGGACCGGACGGTCAGTAACAATGCCGCGAGATGATGTACGCGGTCTGGTCGTCGGACACCTTGACCCATTTGTGGGTGCTGCCCGCGGCGATGATGTTCGACACCGGGTCCCAGCCAAACAGAACGGAATACATCTGGRAGTTGACCGAGCAGCCGTTCTCGATCCGGAAGGCGTCCCAGTCCTGGTGTGAATTGGTGTGCGTTCCGCTGGCGATGTAGTCGATTTCCGAGCCGGCACCGCACGGCGGGTTGTTCTGGTTGAGGACCGACGCGGTACCGCACCAGTTGCGGGCCACGGCGACATAGGCCCCCGCAGGAAGCTGGTTAAGCACCTCGGAACAGTACGGGTATGTGCAGGACGTACCCGCCTGCGCCGTCGAACCTGGCACCACCACGGCGGTTGCGAGGGCGACGAACACCATCGCCAGCAGCCAACGCACTCTCTTGCGCATGCTTTCTCCCTCCCTGGGACCACCGAGGTCCCAGCGCGCGGCACACACTCCAGGTCACGCTGGGGAGCACGCAAGACCCGCGGCCCGGCTGGGACGCTGGGATGGAAGACCCCTTTCCGACCTGCGGGTTCCCCGCGTCCCGGGACGCCGGAAGGCGGTCCACCGGCCAGGCGGCGACACGCGCCGCTGGCCGGTGGGAGGTCCGTGCTTCGAGCTCAGCGGCGAAGGGCGGTTTCCTGCTCGATGTGCGAGAGCTTCTCGGGATTGCGCACGGCGTAGAGCCCGGTGACGAGACCGTCGTCGATGCGCACCGCCACGACGCTGTCGATCTCGCCGTCGAGCCGGAGAACCAGCGCCGGGTAGCCATTTACCTGTACCGGTTGCACCGACACCGCGGCGGCGATCCTGCCCAGCCCGGCGGCCAGCAGGCGTGCCACCTTGTCAGCCCCGACAATGGGGCGCGGCACGGCCTGCCTGACTCCGCCACCGTCACCCAGCAGAACGACGTCCGGCGCAAGAATGTCGAGCAGGCTCTGCAGGTCACCGGTCTCGACCGCCCGTTGGAACGCGTCAAGCGCGCCTCGGGTCTCGGCCGGAGAAACGACCCCGCGCGGGCGGCGCGCGGCGACGTGTGCCCGCGCGCGGTGCGCGATCTGGCGGACCGCGGCGGAGCTCTTGTCAACGGCTTGCGCAATCTCGTCGTACTCGAGGTCGAATACCTCACGAAGCACGAACACCGCCCGCTCCGTCGGCCCAAGAGTCTCCAGCACCAGCATCATCGCCATCGAGACGCTGTCGGCCAGCTCGACGTCCTCAGCCACGTCGGGCGCGGTCAGCAGCGGTTCGGGCAGCCAGGGGCCGACGTAGGACTCCTTGCGCCGGCCGAGCGTACGCAGCCGGCTCAGCGCCTGGCGGGTGGTGATCTGAACCAGGTACGCACGCTGGTCCCGCACCGCGTCGAGATCGACGCCCACCCAGCGCAGCCAGCTCTCCTGCAGGACGTCCTCCGCGTCCGCGGCCGAGCCGAGCAGCTCATAGGCGACGGTGAACAGCAGGTTGCGGTGGGCGAGGAACGCCGCGGTGGCAGGGTCAGAAGGGCCGCCTTTGTTCGTGCTCCCGCCGCGATCTCCGGGGACGGTCGGCGACGTGCCTGCCATGCGTGGCTCCTGTTCGCGCTCGACGGTGTCACTTACCTAGACGCCGGATCCCGCGGGTTTGTGACATCGAGCCGGTAGCCAATCCTTGTCGTCCGCTGCCCAGGCACGACGCCGATGCTGCGTCGTGCACAGCGGGGTGCCAAGCATCACCGGCGCGGCCCCGCGGGGTGACACAGGTCACTCTGGCCACGCTGTCACAGAAACCGAGGTCGCCGGCATCTGGTGTTCGTCCGGTGCGGCAGCACGCGACACCACGAGTGAGGACGACGTCATGGACGCGCGGTTCAACCTGTATGACAACGAGATCGCCGCCAAGTTCGGCAAGCGGTTCGCGGGCGCCAGCCTGGTGATCGACCAGTCGCCGCTACCGAAGGCCACCCGGGAGCTGGTGTCGCTGCGCGCCAGCCAGATCAACGGCTGCGGATTCTGCGTCGACATGCACACCAAGGAGGCCGCGGCCGCCGGTGAGACCCTGGTCCGGCTCCACCTGGTCGCCGCCTGGCGAGAGGCCACCGTGTTCACCGAGGCCGAGCGCGCCGCGCTCGCGCTCGCCGAGGAGGGGACCCGGCTCGCCGACACCCACCACGGCGTGTCCGACGAGACCTGGGCCCAGGTCCGCAAGCACTACGACGACGACCAGATCGCCGCGCTCGTCTGCCTGGTCGCCCTGATCAACGCGGCCAACCGGGCCAACGTGATCGTGCGTAATCCGGCGGGCTCCTACGTGCCCGGCATGCTCGCCAGCATGAAGAGCTGATCGGCGGCCGGCCCCGGCCCGGCCTGGCTCGGCCTCGGATCGATGATCCGAGGCCGAGCCAGGCCCCGCGCAGGTCGCCTCGCCGAAGGCGAGATCACACGCGAGAGCCACCCACTGCCTCGAGAGGTCCAGCTCGTCAGGCGGAACGAACCGGCGAGCGTCATCGTGTAGGCGGCCCGTTCACGGCCCGGGGCGGAAGGTGGCGAAGATCCGCGACATCAGGGCCTGCTGGTCGTCCCACTCGTCCTGGGGCATCCGCCAGCGCAGCGCGTATCCGTGACCATTGCGGACGACGCCGAGGTCGAGGACGTGGATGACGCGCCCGCCCGAGGTGAAGGTGAACTCCCAGATGGCGGCGGTCACGCCGTCCTGCCCGTCGGCCGGGCGGATGGACAGGCGCCGGTAGTCCGGGGAATTCGCCCGAATGCTTCCTTCCAGCGACTGCCAGGCACCGATGGCGGACGATCCGGCCACGGCCTGGGTTTCGACCAGCAGTTCCGGATAACCGCTCGCGGGAGCGAAGACGGTTCGGTCGGCGCCGCGCGGAGAGGTCGACCAGTCGCTCGGCACCGCGACCGACCAGCCGGATTGGCCGGAGCGCGTGGTGTAGCCCTCCGGTGGCTGCGCCGGGGTGGTACTGGTCGGAATGAGCGAGCCCAGGCTGGTGTCGTAGTCCTGCGCCGGCGGGGCGTCCGTCCGCGTGTCGCCTGAGGCTGGCGGGCCGCCGGCGCTCGAAGGCGGACGCGACGGGCCCGTTGTCGCCGCGCTCGACGGTGTCGTCGTCGACGTCGGCGAGGTGACCGGTCCCGGCGAGACAGACGACGATCTTTGCGGCGGCGGGACCGCGGCGGGCTCGGCGCTGCCGCCGCCGGCCATCGTCAGGCCCAGAGTGGTCCCCACCGCCAGGAGCGACGCGAGCGCCGCCGCCACGATCAGCGACACCCTCCGGCGCGAGCCGCGTCGACGGGCGGCGGGGGGCGCCGGTTCGGCGCCGGCGCCCGGTGCGGCGGCATCGCCTGGTGCGGCGGCCTCGGGTGCGGCGTTCTCGTCTGGTGCGGCGTTCTCGGCGCGTTCGGCGTTGTCATTGAGGGCGCCGTCGTCGGGTGCCGTGCCCTCATCATGTTCGGTGACCCCGGCGGACGCGGCGTGGTCGGTCGGTGCGGCGACGTCGGTGGATGCGGCGGCGGTGGGTGCGACGACGTCGGTGGGTGCCACGACCGTCGGTGCGACGACGTCGGTGGGCTCGACATCTGTGGGCTCGATGTCGGTGGGCTCGATGTCGGTGGGCTCGATGTCGGTGGGCTCGATGTCGGTGGGCTCGATGTCGGTGGGTGCGACGACGTCGGTAGGTGCGGCCTTGCCCTCGGCGTCCGGAGTATCGACCTCGGCGGCTCGCGGTTCGGCCGCGCCAGCCGCGTCGGCCGCGTCGCCGCCGTCGGCTCTCGTCTCCTGATCCGCGGGACCGCCGGCCGCCATGCCGGGTCCGGCGTCATCCGCCCGCGCCGGCCGGTGGCTGTCAGCGAGGATCTCCAACCACGAGTCGGCCTGATCGGCCCGGTTGGCACGGTCGGCCTCGCGGGGGCGGGAGGGGCGTCGAGCGAGCCCGGACCTCCCCAGGTGTCTGCGCCGCCCGCGCGCGGTAGGCGAGATGTCGTCGAGGACCTCGCGAAGATGACCACGGATCTGGGTGAGCGACGGCCGCCTGTCAGGGTCGACGTCAAGCATGTGATCGATGACGCCGCGGAGGCAGCCCGCGTGGACGAATGGTCGTCTGCGGTTCTCCACGACGGCGGCCAGCATCGCCAGGGGCACCTTGCCCTCGAACGGGGGCTCGCCTTCGACGGCTGTGAAGAGGGTCGCTCCGAGCCCCCACACGTCGCTGGCGTACACGGCCCGCGCGCCCCGGACACGTTCGGGGGCGATGTAGGCCGGCGAACCGATCAGCGTCCCCGCGCCCGTCAGGGTCGTGTCGCCATGACTGACCGCGATGCCGAAGTCGGTCAGGCGTGACTCTCCGTTCGCGGTGACCATGACGTTGCCCGGCTTGACGTCGCGGTGGACGACACCGCCACGGTGAGCAACCTCGAGCGCGTAGGCCAGGCTGATGCCGATACGGGCGACCCGCTCGGGCGCCAGCCGTCCGGTGTTTTCGATGAGCTCGGACAGGGAGACCCCGTCGACGTACTCCATGACGATCCACGAACGCCCGTCCGCCTTGAGCACGTCGTAGACGGTCACGAGCGTTGGATGACGCAGTCGAGCAGCCGCGCGGGCCTCGCGCATCACCCGCTGGTCGGCCAGGTCKCGTTCGGCCGCCGACCCCATGGGCGGCAGCCGAATCTCCTTGATCGCGACGGGGCGGCGCAGCAGCACGTCCTCGCCTTCGTGGACGGTGCCGCTGCCACCCTCACCGATCACTCTGCCCAGCCGGTACCGACCGCCCAGGTACCCTTTCGTTCCCTGTTCGTCGGGGGCACCGAGGGTCGGCATCGTTTGACCCCACTTTCGATGACCTTCTTGGAATTTGGGGTTCATCTACCCAGGGCGACAACGACAACACCCGCATCGGTCTTGTCGGCGTCGTCGGACATGCACCGTTCGGAGACGGTGGCTCCGTCGCGTGCGCCGGGCGCAGCGGCCGGCCCAGCTGAACAGGGATGACCGAGTGACGCGTCGGCGGCGAGCCCGTCCCGGTCATAGGGCTTTGCTATGACCATCCCTGGCAGTCGGTCGCTACCCAGGAGTCCGCGGCCGTTTGAGGCTGGGAGTCATGACCACCGCCCCCGCCCGGGAACGCCAGCTCGCCCGGCCCACGCGGCTCGTGCCACCCGTGTCCACCGTCTCCGGCGCGTCTGCCATGCGCGCCGTGCCTGCCGTGCGGACCGTGTCCGCCGCGCGCGCCGCGTCCGGCATGTCTGGTGGGCTGGCGTTCGCTGGCGCGATCGGCCTGGCCGCGACCGCCGTCGGCATGGCCTGCCCGGTGATCGGCGCGCCGGTCGTGGCGGTTGTCGGGGGCGCCCTGCTCAGTCCGCTCGCCCGGAGATGGGGAGGCGCCCTTCAGCCTGGTCTCGACGTCGCGCGGGTCCGCCTGTCGCGGGTCTCCGTCGCGGCGCTGGGTGCCCAGCTGTCCCTGGGCGAGGTGGCCGACGTCGGGCTGGCCTCGCTGCCGGTCATGCTGGCCACCCTCGCCGCCTGCCTGGCCGGCGCGGCGCTGCTCGGCCGATGTCTCAGGGTGGGACATGACCTGCGCGTCCTCATCGGCGTCGGGACGGCGATCTGCGGCGCGTCGGCGATCGCCGCCACCAGCCCGGCGATCAGGGCCAGGAACGCCGACGTCGCCTACGCCGTCTCGACGATCTTCGTGTTCAACGTGGCCGCGGCGCTGGTCTTCCCGCCGCTCGGGCACGCACTCGGCCTGAGCCCGGAAGCGTTCGGCCTGTTCGCCGGCACCGCCGTCAACGACATGTCCTCGGTCGTGGCCGCGGCCAGCGCGTACGACCCGGCCGCCGTCCAGCAGGCCGTCGTGGTCAAGCTCGTCCGCACACTCATGATCATTCCGATCGTGCTGGCGCTCGGCGCGCTCGTCCGCGACCGCGAGGCCTCGTCCGACCCGCACGCCAAGCCGCGCCGTCAGCCGGACCACCAGGCGCGGCGCCGGCTGGCCGCGGCGCGGCGCCAACTGGCCGCGGCGCGCCGCGCCGTCCGCCTGGTCCCGGGGTTCCTCATCGCGTTCGTTGTGGTGGCGGCCGCCAACTCGGCCGGGCTTCTCCCCGGCGCCAGCCACGAGCCCCTGCGCCTCGGCGCGATGATCCTCATCGCCGTCGCCCTCGCCGCGATCGGCCTCGCCACGGACGTCGCGGCGCTGCGCCGCACCGGGTACCGGCCGCTCCTGCTCGGCCTGCTCCTGTGGGCGACGGTGAGCCTGACCAGCCTGGCCGTCGCCGGGGCGGTGTGACACGCTGTCCGGCGATGCCCCTCCCGAGCTGGGCCACCGATCTGGCGACGCTCGACCTGCTGCTTTCCGTCGCCGAGACCGGCAGCGTCGGCCGCGCCGCCCAGGCACACGGCATCAGCCAGCCGAGCGCGAGCGAGCGGCTGGCCCGGCTGGAACGGCGGCTCGGCGTGCCGCTCCTGGTCCGGACCCGGCGTGGAAGCACTCTGACCCCGACCGGCGAGGCCGTCGTCGCCTGGATCCACCCGGTCGTCGACGCGGCCCAGACGCTGGCCGACGGCGTGCTCGCGCTGCGGGCCRACCAGCGGGCCCGCCTGCGCATCACGGCCAGCCTGACCGTGGCCGAGTACCTGCTGCCCCGATGGCTGATGGTCCTGCGGCGCGGCCACGCCGATCTTGAGATCTCGGCCAGCGTCGCCAACAGCGAGGATGTCTGCGCGGCGATCCGCTCCGGCCGGGCCGATCTCGGGTTCGTCGAGTCGCCCGACGTCCCGGCCGACCTCGGCCGTCGAGTGGTCGGCACGGACGGCCTCGCGCTCGTCGTGGCCGCCCGCTACCCCCTGGCGGCGCGGGCCGAGCGGGGTCTGCGCGCCAGCGATCTCATCGAGGTGCCGCTTCTGCTGCGCGAACCCGGCTCCGGCACGCGCGAGACGTTCCTGCGCGCCCTCGCCGGCGCGCTCGGTCGCACCCCGCCGATCCACCGCGCGACCAGCCTGGGCTCGACGGCGACGATCCTGGCCACGGTCCGCGCGGGCGGCGGCGTGGGTGTCGTCAGCGCGCGGGCGGCGGCGGCCGACCTGGCCACCGGCGAGCTGGTCCGGCTGCGGGTGGCCGACCTGACGCTGGTCCGGCCGCTGCACGCGGTCTGGTCCGGCCACGCGCCGACTCCGCTGGCCGCGGAGCTCATCGGGCTCGCGATCGGACTACCTACGCCGGACTAATCCATAGGAGAATCGCTTAGGACAATCCGTGGTCCGCTGTGACTCACCCAGGCCCTCACTTTCTCCCCTCGTTGCCTGTTGATAGTCACCACGTGGTTTTCCGGCAGCCGGTCTGGACCTGGCGACGCGACGGCGCACTCCGCCCTCCATGGGGCCCGCGCCAAGAGGCCACCGCGGGCCCGTCGGGAACAGGTACCGCCGCCGTTGCGCGACGTCCCGGGCCGCGACACGCGTCGAGAACGTCGCGCGGGAAAGTTGGTTGCGCGGGAAAGTTAACAGTTTCCCAACTTCAGYACATATAGCAGTAGAAATAGCCGCAGCCGCTAGCATGTGGCTGTCTGGGGACATTCGGGGACCGCAGTCCTGATGGCGGATTCCAGAACCGGCTCGGGGGCCGGCCGGTCACATGTACGGGCCACCACCTGAGAACGGCAGAGAGACAGTGGACGACGACGAACGCGCATGGGGAGTCGGTGCCAGCAGCGGCGACCGCCCCTTCCGCGCCGGCGGCCCGTCCCTCCCGGACGGCGAGTCGTCGACCGACGCCTTCCTGACCGTGTGGCGGAGTTCTCCGGCCGCGTCCTCGCCCCCGGTGGCCGCGTTTCGGCGGCTCGCCACCCGGCGGCCGGCCGCGAGACCGGCGCCCGCGCGCCGCGAGGCCGCCCGGCGGACGAGGCCGTTATCAGGCGGCGCGGACGGTGGTCCGGGCGCCAGCCCGTCGCCGACGGCTGGCGAGATCGCGCTGCGCGACCCGGCGCCCGACCGCCGCGGCGACCGACGTTCCTCGTCCGGCGCCATGCCGCCGGGTGCCATGCCGCCGATTGCCGCACTGCCGGGTGCCGCGCCGCCGAGTCCGGTGCTGGCACCGCGCGAGGTGCCGCGGGGGCCGACCGGGCCGGCTGGGCTGACCCCGGCGGCCCATCCGATGGCGTCCGCCCCGCCTAGGCCCGACGACCTGGCCAGCCTCGGACGGCCGAACGCCGGCACCGCGACCGACGGTGCCACGGTCTTCGTCGGCCGGCTCAGCCGGGACGCCCAGTTCCACGTCCTCGGCCGTCGGGCAGCCGTCCTGGCCACCGTGCTTCTCCTGGCCGTCATCGGTTCGGTCGCGGCGGCGGCGGTGCTCGTCCGATGAGCCGCACGAGTCCGACGGGTCGGAGAGGTCCGGGGAGCCCGAGGAGCGCGCCGGGAGCTCTCGCCCGGCGGGCCCGGCCGGGCCGGCGCGCACGGCCTTCGTCCAACCGCAGACAACCCTCTGGGAGAGCATGTGTCCGAGCAGCCAGTGTCGCCTGCCGAGGTGGCGTGGTTCGCGCAGCGGTGCGACCTGGTCGTCCGCAATGTCGAACGCCTCATCCGCGGCAAGACGGACGTCGTCCGGCTGGCTGTGCTCTGCCTGGCCTCCGAGGGCCATCTGCTCATCGATGACGTGCCGGGTGTGGGCAAGACGTCGCTCGCGAAGGCGCTGGCGAAGTCGATCGCCGGCTCGATGCGCCGGATCCAGTGCACGCCGGACCTGCTGCCGACCGATGTCACCGGCATCAACATCTGGAATGCCGACACCAGGAAGTTCGAGTTCCAGCCCGGCCCGGTGTTCGCGAACGTCGTGCTCGCCGACGAGGTGAACCGGGCATCGCCGAAGACGCAGTCCGCGCTGTTGGAGGTGATGGAGGAACGGCAGGTGACCCTCGACGGGACCGCCTATCCGCTGGAGCGGCCCTTCCTCGTCATCGCCACGCAGAACCCGGTCGAGCACGGCGGCACCTTCGACCTGCCCGAGGCGCAGATCGACCGGTTCATGATGCGGCTCGCGGTCGGCTACCCGAACCACGAGGCCGAGGTGGACATGCTGGCCAGCCGGTCGGCCGGCCAGTCGGTCGAGGACCTGGCGCCGGTCGTGTCCGCCGCCGACGTGCAGCGGATGACCGCGACGGTGCGGCGCGTCCACATCAGCCGCGAGCTGCTCAGCTACGTCGTGACGATCGCGGACGCCACCCGCCGGCGCGGCGAGCTGCGGCTGGGCGCGAGCCCCCGCGGTGGTCTCGCGCTCGTGGCCGCGGCGCAGGCACACGCGGCGGCCGAGGGGCGCGCGTTCGTGATTCCCGACGACGTCAAGACGCTCGCCCCGCATGTCCTCGGGCACCGGCTGCTCCTGCGCCCGGAGGCCGAGCTGAACGGCGTGACCGCCGAGAAGCTGCTCGGCTCGATCCTCGTCGGGATCCCGGTACCCGGCGAACGGCCGGCCTTCCGATGATCACCCGCTCCGGGCTCCTCGTGGCCGCGCTCGCGGTGGTGCTGGGCGTCGCCGGCTTCGTCCTGCGCTACCCGGAGTTCGTCGTGATGTCGGCCGCGGCCACGCTGGCGCTGGTCGTCGCCTGCGCATGGTTGTTCGTGGCCCCGGACGTCGTGATCAGTCGTGAGATCCGCCCGGCCGGGGTGGTGGAAGGCGAGCCGGCGTCCGGCGTCCTCACGGTCACCAACGTCTCCGGGCGGCGCTGCCCGCCGCTGCGAGCCGCCGAACGGGTCGCGGGCACATCGATCGGCATCGCGCTTCCCAGCCTCGCGGCCGGGGCCGGGACCCAGCGCGGCTACGCGATCCCGACCGGGCGGCGCGGGGTGTTCGAGGTCGGGCCGCTGGTCGTCGGCCACAGCGATCCGCTGYGGCTCATCCAGCTGAGCCGGGAGCTGCCCGGGCGGTCGACCCTGCGGGTGCGGCCGCGGGTGCTCGCCGTCGCGCCGCTGCCGACCGGCGGCTCGTTCGAGCTCGACGGGCCGACGTCGCGCGAGGCCCCGCTGGGCGGTGTCGCGTTCCACTCGATGCGGGAGTACGTACGCGGCGACGACCGGCGGCTCATCCACTGGAGGTCCTCCGCCAGGGCCGCCAAGCTCATGGTCCGGCAGAACGTCGTGCCCAACGAGATGACCATGATGGTCGTGCTGGACACCAGCGCCGCCCCCTACGCCGACGACTTCTTCGAGGACGCGGTGCGGGTCGCCTCGTCGCTGATCGCCGCCGGGCTCACCCGTGGCTTCCCGGTCGAGCTGTGGACCACCGGCCGAGGGCGCCTCGCGTCCGGCCGGGACATCGCGGCCGGGGAGGCGATGCTGGACCTGCTCGCCGAGGTGACGACGCGCCCCGACGACCCGGGCCTGGCCGCCCTGGCGGCCATGATGCCGGGCACTCCCGGCGTCGCGCTCGGGGTCGTGACGGGTCAGCCGGCGCCGGCGGCGCTGGGCGCCGTGTCGACGGTGCGGCCCCGGTACGCCATGGTCAGCCTCGTCCAGGTCGGCGAGCTGCACGGCCGGCCGGCGCCGACGGTCTCCGGGGCGCTCGCGGTCAACGTGCGGACCAGCGACGAGTTCGCGGCCGTCTGGGGCTCCCGGGCGCGCCGATGACCACGCCGCTCCTGTCGTCCCCGCCGACCCCGCCGGTCACGTCGCCGCCGCCGACCCCGGCGGTCCCGCCCGTCCCGCCGGTCAGGTCGCCACGGCCGGCCCTGTCGCCCCCGTCTCCGACGGCCGGCAGCCGCCGCCTCCGGCTGGGTGACGTGCTCCTGGCCGGGGCGTCGATGCTGCCCGCCGCGGTCGCCCTCGGTGTGCTGTTCGACGGCTATCGGTACCTGGTGCCGCTGGCTGGCGCCGTCGTCGTCGCGGCGGTCGTCGCGGCGGTCGCGGCCCGGCGGCTGGCCACGGTCGAGCTGGTCTGTCTCGTCGGCGCGCTGGCCGGCCTGCTCTACGGCACCGCGGTGGCCGCGGGCCGCGTCGACCTGCTGCTGCGGGCGCTGCGCGACGGCTGGCGGCCGCTGCTGACCACGGCCGTGCCCGCCGAGCCGAACACGCTGCTGCTGGCGCCGCTGGGCGCGGTGCTCTGGGTCGCCACGTTCGCCGCCGTCGTACTGGCGGTGCGCTGGCGCGGCGCGCTGCTGCCGGCGCTGCCGCCGCTGCTCGTGACGATCGGGTTCCTGCTGCTGGTCGCCGAGGCCGGGCAGCGCCGCCGGGTCGCGCAGCTGGTGCTCACCGGGTGTTTCGTCGTGCTCGTGCTCGCGCTCGCCGCGGTGCGCTCCGCGCGCGGGGGGCTGCTCCCCGGCCAGTCCGAGCCGACCGGGGGCGGGCCCGGTGCCGGCGGATCTGGCGCCGACGGACCCGGCGTCGACGACCGGTCCGGTCCCGGGCACCGGTCCCGGCTGGCCGGGCCGCTGGCCGTCGGGCTGCCGGTGGTCGCGACGGTCGCGGTGCTGGCGACCGTGGTCGGCGTCGTCGTGCCGATCGACTCGGCCGACCGGTACGACCTCAGGGCACACAGCAGTCCGCCCGTCGACGACATCGCCCTGCTCAACCCACTCGTGCAGGTGCGCGCGCAGCTGGACACCCCCAGGCCGACGACGCTGTTCACCATCAGGCTGACGCCCCCGGCCGCCGCCTGGCCGCCCGGCGTGCCGGCCACGTCGCCCCGGGTGCGGACGGCCGCCCTCGGCACGTTCGACGGCGCCACCTGGAGCGTCGACGGGAACTTCATCGCGGTCGACAAGGTGCTGCCGGGCCCGGACGAGCCGGTCTCGACGACGGTCGCGCGCGCGAAGGTGCGCGCCGACGTGACGTTCGACGAGTTCGATGACGCGCTGCTGCCCGCCCTCGGCCAGCCGACCGCCATCGACTACGCCACCGCCAGCGGTTCCGACCCGCGCGCGGGAAGAGGACCGGCCTTCGAACCGGCGTCGGGAACGCTCGCCCTGCTGTCACCACCGCGGGCCGGCGACCGCTTCGACCTGACGGCCCAGGTGGCGCGGCCGACGGACGCGCAGCTGGCCACGGCCGTCGTCGCGACCGGGCCGGGCGCGGACCGCTACCGGGTGCTGCCGAACCTGCCGGACGACCTGCGGGCCGAGCTGCTGGCCAACGCCAGGCAGACGACGGCAGGGGCCGCGACGACATACGGCAAGCTGGTCGCGCTCGCCGACTTCCTGCGCGACGACACCGCCTTCCCCTACGACCTGCACGCGACGCCCGGCCACTCCTACGGCCGGCTCACCGGGCTGCTGGACTCCGCCGAGCCGGCGGAGCACCGCGGCTACGCGGAGCAGCGCGCCGCCGCGTTCGCCGTGCTGGCCCGCTCGCTCGGGTTCCCGACCCGGATCAGCGTCGGCTACCTGCTCGACAAGGACGGCCCGAACAACGCGGACAGCGCGGCCGACGACGGCGCGTTCACGGTCACCGACCACCAGGCACACGCCTGGCCGGAGGTGCTGTTCGCCGGGATCGGCTGGGTCGCGTTCGAGCCGACCGACACGAGCGACCTGTCGAGGGCGGGCTCCCAGACCGCGCCGCTGTCGGGAACCTCCCCACCGCCGAGCCAGGACGAGGAGAACCCGGCGGTCATCACGCCGGCGCAACGCGACCTCATCGTCGACGGGGGCGGCGGGCATGGTGGGGGTCTCGCCTGGCCGTTCGTCCTGCTCATCGTGCTGGGCGCTCTCGCCCTGGCCCTGCCCCTGCTGGTGATCGGCGAGAAGGCCCGGCGCCGGCTGGCGCGGCGGCGCCGCGGCGGCCCTGCCGACCAGGTGCGCGGTGCCTGGTGGGAGGCGAGGGACCGGCTCGGCGAGTTCGGCGCCTCCCGGTCGCCCTCGCTGACCAGGCGCGAACTGGTGGCCGCCGTCGCCAGGAACCCGGCGACGGCACCGGCGGTCGCGCCGTTGCGGCTCCTCGCGGCGCTGGTCGACGAGGCGACGTTCGCCTTCGGCGGCACCGGGTCCGACGATCCGGACCGGGCCTGGGCGCTGGTCGGGGACGTTCGCCGGGAGCTGGGGCACGCCGCCGGCCGCGCCGGCCGGCTGCGGGCGCTCCTCGACGCGCGTCCGCTGTTCGCCGCCCCGGCGACGGGCGCCGGCGCGCGGGCGGCCCCGGCGCCGCCGACCGGGCCGGCGGTGACGCCCGCGGCCGTCCCGCCGGTCCCCGCGAGCCCGTCGGACTTCCTTCAGCACTGGGTTCAGGTACAAGGCCAGCAGCGGCGCGCGATGGTCCACGCGGGCCGGCATGACGACGACGACACACGCCGATACGACGACGGTGGTGCACTGTGAACGATCACGTCCTCGCACGCCGGCGGGCGATTCCCTCGCCGTGGCTTGTCTGGCTGCCACGGCTCCTCCTGGCACTGGTGCTAGTCGGTGCGGTCGCCGGGCTCGCGGTCGCCCTCGCGCGGCCGGAGGAGGTCCCACGGCGGGCGGTCGACCTCGACGACGCGTCGGCGTGGCTCGTGTCGTCGACCGTCGGGCAGGCGGTGYTGGTCGACGGGACGTCCGGGCAGATCGTCACCCGGGTCGACATCGGCGGGCACGGGTCGGTGGGCACCCAGGAGGGCACGGACGCGTTCGTCTCGTCAACGGACGGGACGGTGCTGCGGATCGACGGCACGACCTACCGGGTGAACCTGCCGACGAGCCCGTTCTCGGGCCGCGGTGAGCCGTTGACGCTGTTTCCCGCGCCGGCCGCGCTGTTCGCCGTCAGCCAGGCGCGGGGGGTCGTCTTCGTCGTCGACCCGCGGACGTTGCGGGTCCGCGCGACCGTCGCCGTCCATGCCACGATCCGCGACGGCGCGGTTCTCGCCGACGGTTCCAACCGGCTGTGGATCGTCGACGCGGCGACGGGCGACCTCCTGCGGGTGGACGGCGACGGGCGGCAGAGCCGGGCCGGTACCGTCGACCCGGCGTGGACCAGGCTGATCTCCGTGTCCGGGCGGCCGGTGGCCGTGGACCTGGCGGCCGGGCAGGCCCGCCCGATCGAGGCGGACGGCGTCACCGGGCCAGGGGTGTGCGTCGACGCCGCCAAGGACGGCTCGGTCGTGGTGGCCGGCGCGGGCCCGGCCCCGCCGCCCGGGCAGCTGCGCGCGGAGGCGGCCCGCTGGATCTTCGTCGCCAGCCAGCGCAGCGGACTGCTGTTCCTCAGCGATCTCGCGACCGGGACCTGCGACGACGTGATCGACCTCGACGTCGCCGGGCACCGGCTGGGACAGCCCGTGGAGGCCGCGGGCCTGGTGTTCGTCCCGGACCTCACGACCAGCCGGGTGATCGTCGTCGACCTGGCCGGACGGAAGGTGAAGGCCACCGCCAACGTGCCGGTCGCGCCCGACAAGCCGTTCGAGCTGCAACGCGCCGGATCGGTGGTGTTCTTCAACGACCCCGCGGGCAGCACCGCCGGGGTCATCCAGCCCAGCGGCACGGTCACGACCGTCGAGAAGTACGGCCCGGAGTCGACCGGCGCCGACGACGAGCCCGCCGACGCCCCACCGCCACCGCCCACACCCACGTCGTCGACACCGCCGCCGTCCCCGACCGAGCCGGCGACGACCCCGCCCGCCACGGCCCGGCCCACGCCCCCGAAGGTTCCCCCGGCCTCGCCGCCCGCGGCCACGCCGAGCCCGCCGCCGGTCGTCCCCCCGGTGCCCCCGCCGGCCGCGCCGGCCCCGCGGCAGACCTCGCCCGAGGCGCCGCGTCCGCCGCGGACGACCTCCGCCGCGCCCACCGCGACGCCGTCGCCCAGCGCGCCGGTCGTCGCGCCGCCACCCATCCCGACGCCGACCGGCGCGCCCCCGACCAGCGCGCCGCCGGTCGCCGTGCCGTCGCCGGCGGCGACAGTCCCGCCGCCGGCGAACGGGCCAACGGCCCGGCTGAACGTGTCACAGGCCAGCGGGATCGCGCCGCTTCCCGTGCGCCTCGACGCCAGCGGCTCGTCCGCGGCCGGTCCGGCGGTGCCGATCGTCAGCTACAACTTCATGGCGGGCCCAGGCGGCTCGGTCACCCAGACGACCGGCAACCAGGCCTCCGCGGTGGTGGACCTGACGTTCGACACGCCGGGCACCTGGCTCGTCACGGTCCGCGTCACCGACGCGGCCGGCAACTCAGCCCAGAGCACCCCGATCCAGGTGACCGTGCGAGCGCCCCAGACGACGCAGCCACCTCCGGTCCCCTCGACCACGCCGCCGCCACCGCCTCCGACGACAACCTCTCCTCCGCCTCCGCCACCACCCACGACGACATCCCCGCCGGCGCCGCCCCGGACGACGAGCCCGCCACCCCCGACGACGACCTCACCGCCGCCGCCCCGGACGACGACCCCGGCGCCACCACCTCCGACGACGGCCAAGCCGCCGTCGACCTTCACCGAGGTCACCGGCAACACCGGCTCGCCCACCTTCGCCACCGTGCATTTCGTCGGCCCGAACACGCCGAGGATCGGGGTGAACGTGGCCGTGCAGGTCCGCTGCCGGACGACCGGCGACGCGGTGGAGGACGGGAACACCTGGTTCTACCTGGTCACGACCGGGGTGGCGGCCGGCCGGTACGCGCCGGCCGACAACTTCTACAACGACGGTTCGACGTCCGGCGGGCACAACAACGTCTTCGTCGACACGAAGGTCCCCCTCTGCTGAACCCGGGGCCCGGTCGCGCCCGGGCTCCCGGCCCGCCCAGAAAGCCGCGGGCTGGTCCGCGTTCCCGCGGACCAGCCCGCGGTGTATTGGCTGTCTTTCCTTGTACCGACGGAGGTGGCCCACCCAGCGCCGCCCCCTTCCAGGGTTCGCCCCGTTCCAGCATTACCCTGATCGCCGATCTGGCCCTCCGGTGGCCGTGATTGGGCGGTCCGCACCTCACCTCACCTGCCTCGCCGCTTCAGGGCCGGAAGCTGGCCCGGTATTCCGTGGGYGTTCGGCCAGTCAGTTCCCGGAACGCGGCGTTGAATGCCGACAGCGATGTGTAGCCGATCGTGAACGCTATCGTGGTTACCGCGGTGTCCCCGGCGGCGAGTTCCTCGATCGCGCGCAAAACCCGCATGCGACGCAGCACCGCCCGCCAGGTCATACCGGTCTCCGCCTCGAACCGCCGGGCCAACGTCCGCGGCACGACGCCCACCTCGGCCGCCAAGTCCTCGAAGCGGACCTCCTCTCCGAGCCGCTCCTGGGTGAGCCGCAGAGCTCGGCGCAGCTCCGGTGATCGCCCCGCCGGCACGACCACCGGACTCGGCTGATCAGCGAGCCGCCAGGTCACCGCGGCGAGCGCGGCGAACAGCGTCTCGCCGTACGCCGTCAGGGGCTCGTCGCTCTCGCCCCAGGCACCGCACTCGCTGACCAGCGCCCGTGCCAGCGGGCTGAGGTCGAACACCGTCAACGGCGCTGGCGGAACCGGGGCGAAGTCGGGGTCGAACAGCACCGACGCCGTCGTCACCTGCCGCGGGATGCTCACGCGGACCGGCCGTCCCGCCTCGATCAGCGCGGCCCTGGCCGGCGGCAGCAACCACGCCTGCCCCTGCGCCTCCAGCCGCAGGACGCCAGCGGAGGCACAGAGCAGGTAATGGCGGTCGACGCGGAGGTCGCGATCGGGCTCCGGCGCGAACGTCCGGACAAAGCTGTACGCCTTCCGAGTCATCGACGGCCTCGCACGGACCGATCGTAGGAACCCGCCGCGACGCCGGTCAGGCGACCGTCTCCAACAACTCGGCCTGGAACCTCCGGCTGATCGGAACGCCGGTCATCATCGGCCGAAGCACCTCGCCAGAGCGGGCGAATGCCTCCGAACCCAGGTAGCCACCGAACGACGCCGGACCGTCCCATTCGTGCACGACAGTGATCCGCGTGTCGTCCTCGCGCGAGGCGTAGACCCGGAAGGCGACGTTGCCTGACATGGCGCGGATCTCGTCGCGCTCACCGTCGAGCTGGGCGAGGGCAGCCGGCCGATCAACGGCAGCGGTACTGAAATYGAGGATGGCGATGAGCACCAGAGACCTCCTGAATCGGGCGGTAACCGCCTCGGGCTTGATGCGCCAATCTTCAGCCGGTCCCGACCCGACAACCACGTTCAGTCGGACACGTTCACGCTCCTATCGGACAGACCGCTCCACGCCGGCGACACGCCCCTTCCGGCCAGCCGTCGGGCTATCGAGGGATCGAGTCACAACCGGGCCGGACCGGAATGCCTGGAATCGGGTCGTCGGCCCTGATCGAGAACGGCTCCTGGTACGTCACGACCAGCGCGTCACCGACGAAGTCATAGCGCCGCACCTCGCCCTGGAGGGTCTGGCCGTCGTCTTCTGAGCCGGCGAACCAGGTGACGATCTGGCCGGCCCCGGGGTTCCCGAGATCCGGTTCGCARGCCCAGTTGAACAGGTTGCGTCCGCCACCGCCAGAGCTGAGCGATGACGGCTGCTCGTCCAGCGACATCCGCACCAGGTGGCCGTTCACCTGCCGCAGCATGGTGACGATCTGAGCGTTGGCCCCCATGACGACCCGTACGAAGACCTCGGCGCGGCCGTCACCGTTGGCATCGGCCGTTCCCAGCAGTTCCTGGTCTCCCGGAACCCCCTGGCCAAGCGACACCTGGTCGCGGCCGCCGGCGGCATAGCGCGCGGTCAGCACYCCACCGCCGGACAGGCTCAGCTGGTCCGGCCGTCCGTCCCCGTCGACGTCGTCCTTGGCCCGGCTGCTCCCGCCCGACGCCGGGTCGTTCGACGTGCCGGAAACGGGCGGCGTTGTCGTGGCGTGGGAGGCACCGGTGGCGGGTGAGGCGGTGGACGGCGGCCGGCCGCCGTCGACCGCGGTGGCGGGAGACGACGAGACCGTCGTCCCCGCGTCCGGTCCGGTAGTCGGCCCCGGATCTCCGGCTGACCCGCAGCCGGTGAGGAGAAGCGTGGCCCCGACCAGCAACACGGAAGCCGACGCGGCGCACCGGTGTCGATTTCTTGACATTCGTATTCTTCTTTTCCGCGAGGTGGGTCATCGAGATTCCCGGGTTCCCGAAGGCCGCTGGGAGGTCGTCCGCGATGGCACGTCGCGCGCCACGAGTCACCTGGTGCATGGCGCTGATGGAACGGGGCATTCGGGGCGGACCGACCGGGACGACATGACAATAGGGCGACGCCCTTCCGCGCGCCTTCCCTCGCGCTGCCGAAAGAGTGTCACCTCGGCACCGGCTACGGAGTCGTAAACGCGACTCGACGCCAAGCGGACACCTTCGACGCCTCGAATCCCGATTCAGTCAACGAGGATCGGCGGTGCGCCAGACGAGAAGGTGTCGACGGTGTTGTCCATGCGCCCACCACGACGCCGTCGCCCAGCGCGCCGGTCGTCGCGCCGCCACCCATCCCGACGCCGACCAGCGCGACGACCGGCAACCAGGCCTCCGCGGTGGTGGACCTGACGTTCGACACGCCAGGCACCTGGCTCGTCACGGTCCGCGTCACCGACGCGGCCGGCAGCTCGACGCAGAGCACCCCGATCCAGGTAACCGTGCGAGCGCCCAAGAAGTCAGCGGGAGGTCGTGGCCCGAGCCGGGCCTGGCCGCGACCGGCGCGTCACCTCGAGGTGATGGTCGAGCGCGATCGTCTGCGCGAGTGCGGCCGCCCGTCCCCAGTGGGCGGTGAGGCGGCGGACCTCGTCCTCGGCGGGCGGTGGCAGGCCCGGGCGGTAGAGATGACCGACCGCCTTCCGGACCGCCAGGTCCCCCGCCGCGACCAGCGGCCGCCCCAGCGCCCGGATGAGAAACCATTCGGCGCTCCACCGGCCGATGCCGGGAAGCGCGGTGAGATTGGCGATGACCTCCTCGTCGTCGAGATCCCGCAGCGCGTCCAGCCGCAGGGGGCCGGCCACGGCGCGGGCGATGCCGACGAGGGCGCTGGCCTTCCGGCCGGACAGCCCGACGTCCCTGAGCCGCTCCGGGCTGGTGGCGGCGAGCAGGTCGGCGTCGAGCGCGTGGGCGGTGTGCGGCCCGACGCTCATCGGGCGCCCGACCAGCCGGACGAGGCGGGCCCGGAGCGTCACGGCGAAGCCGCCGGTGACCTGTTGGGCGGTGACGCATCGGGCGAGCGTGTGCAGGACGTCGGTCTGGGTCAGGACGGCGAGGCGGTGGTGGCGCGCGGGGATGGCCGCGAAGACCGGGTCCCGGGCGACGAGGTCCTCGAGCGCGGACCGGTCGCGGAGGAACTGGGCGCGGGCCAGGCCGCCGAGGGCGGCGGCGTCGAGATCGGGCGGCCCCATCAGGTGCAGGCGCGGGCGTTTGACCGGGCCCGCGGGACGCGTGGCGAGCGCCACGCGTCCCGCGCCGTGCGGTACCGTCCGGATCAGGACGCGCCCGTCCCACCGGTCGATCAGGTCATCCCCGTGCCGCCGGTAGGCCTCCAGGCTGCCGGCGAGGTCCACCGGTTCGGTGAACTCGACGGTGGCGACGGCGCAACCATCGGCAGCCGGTGACGGCTCCGGCGCCCGCGCCGTCATGACGCCGCCGCGCTGGGATGAAGGCGGGGACGGTAGCCAGCGCGCAGGGCCGCCAGGGTCGAGGCCGGCGTGAGCACCGCTGCCTGCCCACCCGGCCGTGGCCGCCGTTCCCGATAACCACCGGCGTCCCATCGCAGCAGGCGGTCACCGAGGACCAGCCAGCAGGCGTCGTCGAGAAGGACGTAGCCCCCGTCGGGCAGACCGGCGACGGGACCGGCCGGCGGGGCCGGTCGGAGACGCTCGGCATGCAGCACGCGGTCCAGGTCCTCGGCGCTGGGATTTCGGCGCCCGCCGGTGGCGAAGCACCGGCGGAAGGCCTCGTACGCCTCCGGACGGCATCTGGCGCACGGGCGATGCCCCGCCGCCAGCCCCACCGCCTCGTCCAGGAAGAACAGCTCGGTGTAGCGACGCGGCTTCATGATCTCTCGGCAGCGCCCCTGGAACGCGAGCTCGCACAGCAGCCATCGACGGTGCTGGAAGGTCCGCACGATCTGGCGGTCCTCGTCGTGCAGCACCCCGCGGTTACCGAGCATCGTGCCCCGCGCGGACACGGCGACCAGGTCGCCCTGGGGCGTCACACGGTTGCGCAGGGGCATCGCCGTGCGCCCCCCCGTTCCGGGCGCGCGCTGGTGGCCGGGCCGGTCACGGTCACGCCGTCGCTTCGACCAGGGCCACAGGATGGCCGGCGAGCTGCCCCCAGCCATCCGGCCGGATGCGAACGGCCAGGTCCTCCTCCTCGCAGCAGCGAGCCAGGTAGCCGAGGACGCGGGCACCGTCGGCGTCCGACGGCAGGTGCGGCTCGGGCCTTCCGTCGGGCGCGATCGTGCAGGGGATCATACCGACGGCCGTCGGGCGCCCCGGGCTCAGGCGCAGGACCGCGATCATCGTCATCCGGGCGTCAGGATGGAACGGCAGAAGCGGGTATCCCGGCTGTGGCCACAGCCGGTAGTCGCCGGCGCGGCGGCGCGCGGCCAGCGAGTCCTCCGGGCTCGACTCACCCAGGTAGCCTTCGGCCCGCAGCCTCCGGTCAAGATCGGGGAGGTCGAAGGCGAAGTGCCCGAGCCCGTACAGGATCGGCTTGCCCCGGTAGAACTCGATGCCGCGCAGCAGATGGTGATGATGTCCGAGGACCACGTCGGCGCCGGCGTCGATGGCGAGGCGGGCCGTGCGGCGCTCATGATCGGTCAGGACGAACGGGCGGGTGAAGTCGCCGGCGTGGACGCTGACGACGACGACGTCCGCCGCCGTGCGGGCCTTGTCGATGTCGGACAGCAGCCGCGCGTGGTCCTGCTCGTGCGGGACGGTGACGACCTGGGGCAGCAGGCCCGGGCTCCACTCGCCGTGCTCGTAGGGCCGGTAGAGGTTGTGTGACCGTAACGGCGCGAGTCCGGGTACCTCGGCCCGCGCCTCATAGCCGGACGGGAAGGTCGACGAGTAGGCCAGGACGGCGACGCTCACGCCGCTCCGCTCGAGGACGGCGGGGGCGTGTGCCCGGGCCTGGTCGCGTCCGGCCCCGGCGACGGCGATCCCCTGCTGGGCGAGGAGATCGATGTTCTCCAGCAGGGCGCGGGGCCCTCCGTCGCCGATGTGGTTGTTGGCCAGCGACATCACGGTGAATCCGGCGGGCCCGAGGGGGGCGGCGCTTTCCGGTGGCCCCACGATGGCCACCCCGGCGCTGGGAGCCCGGTCCGGTTCGCGCGCGTACACACCCTCCGAGTTTCCGAAGGCGATGTCCGCGTCACGTAGGAAGTGGTCGACCGCGGTGAACGCGCGGCCGGGGTCGGGGCGGTCCAGGAAGACGTCCCCGACGGCGGCGAGGACGACATCGGGTGGCGGCAGGTCGGTAGTGGCGAGGGCGGGAGCGGTCTGGTCCACAGCACACCTTCCGGGGATGAGCGGTCGGGACGTGAGCGCAGAGACGGATCGGGACGGGTACAGGTCGTCGCAGCCGGGGACGTGCCCGCGGGCGATGGCGGACGCGCCGGGACTGGACCAACGCGGCTGGTGGCGCCTGGTCAGGAGACCGCCGGGCCGCGGGCCTGACCGCGGGCGCGCGCCCGCAGGGCCAGGGCGACCAGCAGGCAGCCGAGGCCGACGACGACCGAGAAGTAACGGACGGCGGTGAAGAGATCGACGGACGTCGCCAGAAGGCCCACCGCGATGATCGGGACACCGACGCCGGCGTAGACGACGACGTAGAAGCTGGACATCACCTCCCCCAGCCGCGTGGGGGGAGCATTGAGGTTGACGTCCTTCGCCGCGCCGAGGAAGGCCAGGCCCTGGCCCGTGCCAGCGGCGAGCGCGGCGACCAGCAGGGGAACGATCGACCCCACGGAACCCGCCACGTTGAGGGCGATGAGGCCCACGACCATGATGAGCAGGCCGCTGATCTGGGCACGCAGCGTCGAGAGGCCGCGCCCACGCAGCTGGACGACGGCGGAGGCGCCCAGCATGAGGGTGACCACCATGCCGGCGACGGCGGCGTTCGAGGTGTGGACCTCGCTCGCCATGAACGAGGGGATGAGCGCCAGGAACAGCGCGGTCACCGCCCAGACCAGAAACGCGGTCGCGCCGGCCGTGGCGAACAGGCCCCGCATCTCCGCCGGGATCCGCGGCCGCCGTGGCGTCCACGAGCCCTGGGGAATCGGCTCGTTCCACCGCCACATGGCCACCCCGCCGACGGCGAGAAGGACCAGGTAGACCACATAACTCAACACGCGGGGATCGGGCGCGTACTGGACCAGGATGCCCGCGAGCAGCGGGCCGACGGCGCTTCCGCCGACCATCGCGGCGGTGGAGGTCGTCGCGGCGCGAGTGTGGTCGTCGTGTGGCTCGGACTCGCGCAGGGCGGCGGTCGCGGCACCCGAACCGGCGCCGATGCCGATGCCCTGCAGGACACGGCCCGCGAAGAGCCAGCCGGTTGCCTGGGCCGAGGCCAGCAGCACCGCTCCAGCGACCGCGAACGCCGAGCTGATGAGCAGGACCCGCCGCCTGCCCACCGCGTCCGACAGCGGGCCGAACACCAGCAGGGAGGGGATGAGCGAACCCGCGTACGTGGCGTAGATCAGCGTGATGGTCAGCGCGCTGAAATGAAACTCGCGACGGTAGGTGGGGTACAGCGGGGTGGGGATGTTCGGCCCGATCAGCAGGACAGCGAGCACGTAGGCCACGGTCAGGAAGACCAGAGGTGGTCGTCGCGCCGCGCGGCCGTCGACAGCCATCGCCACCGTCATGATTTTTCCTCCTCGTCGAGCTCGTCGAGTTCAGGGAGCACCGCGCGACGTCCGCGCCCGTGACCCGCCCGGGGCGACCTCTGACGGCGGYATGGCACGGAGAAGGCCGGGCAGAGTGGGGTCTGTCGGTAGGCACCGGAGTTTGATTCGGCCCGCACCGGTCCACGCCGAGCGGCAGACCGGCGCTGATCGCCAGGCTTCGGACGACACCAGATGTCTACCACACATCAGGCAACCATGAAACGTGGCTACACTGGCCGTGTCGAACAGGAAGGAGGACGCCATGGCCGGGTCCTCGCTTGACCAGGACCCACTCGAGACCGTCGTCRCCTTCGCCCGCGAGATCTCCGATCCCACTCGCTGCGCGATCCTCGATCTCCTCGTGGGCGAAGGACCCCAGACGATGTCGGAGATCGCCGACGTGATGGGCATGCCGGCGCCCCGGGTGGCGAACCACCTCGCGCGGCTGCGCTCCGCCGAGCTCGTGACGGTGCGCAAGCAGGGTCGCCACGCGATCTACCAGGTGTCCGGGCCGCACGTCGGGGAGGCGCTCGCCAGCCTGCGTGCCCTGGCCGCGCCGTCCGGAGGCGGCCGGCGGCGGCACGTTCCGCAGGCGTTGTCCCCCCTCGCCCGGGCCCGCTCCTGCTACGGGCACCTGGCCGGGCATCTGGGCGTGGCGCTGATGGACGCCCTTGTCTCCGCCGACGCGGTGCATCCGCCGGCGGGAATCCGCGAGGACGTCACCTTGGGCCCCGCCGCCCAGACCGTGTTCGCGCGGCTCGACGTCGACCTCGAACAGCTCCATCCCGGCCGTCGCCGCTTCGCCTTCGCCTGCCTCGACTGGACCGAGCGGCGCCCACACCTCGGCGGTGCGCTTGGCGGCGCCGTGCTGGAATCGCTGCTTGGCCACGGCCTGGTCAGTCACGAGTCCGGCACCAGGGCGCTGCGGATCACCTCCCGCGGCCAGCGCGAGCTGTCGGCCTTCCTCGGCCGGCCGGTACGCACCGAGGGCCTCCTCGCCGGCCAGACCAGCATCGGCGCCGACGCCGACGCCGACATCTCTGGCACCGAGGGCCGGCGGGACAACTCCTCGTCCTGACGGGCGACAACGCGGATTGYCGGTGAGCGGACGGGGCGTTTCTCCGTCCGTACGGACGATCAGCGAGCCGTTCTTCTACAGCGTTGCGGAAGATATCGCGGCGCCACTTGCCTGATCATCATCGACGCCAACCGCCCCGACCTGGGTCAATGGCGAAGCGAGCTATTGAACGAATCAAACGTGAAGTATGTCACGCCAGCAATTAATCGATCACCACCGAGGCGGAAGCCGCGCTTCCAGCAAGATCATCTGGATAATCACACAGGTCACGGGCCGGCCCCGACGACGAAGATCTCTGGCCGCTATCCCGCGTTAACCTCGCATTCAGAAACGGCCACTTGACGTTGGCACAACTTGGACGTTACATGGTTCAGTGAGTCGTGAATCTTCACTGCGAGGAGACTCATGGAGTTCATACGCCCCACCAACGACGGCGATCTTACCCACGTGGCCGACCTTCTGGTACAACTGTATGAAGATGAATGCCCGGGCATGCTCTCGGGCTCGAGAGAAGCAAGTCTCAAGCTCTTTGAGAGTCTGATCAGAAGAAACGAATCGGTGCTCCGAGACGGTCGCGTCCTCGACTCGCCAACTGGTATTCTCGCCTACGGCACCRTCTCCTCCTCAAAGCTTCCGCGTCGCCGGACCGGCATAAACGCGGTCGCTTCACAGRCCATTTCAATCCTCGGCCTCCGGGCTGCTACCGAGTTTTGCTGGGGCTATGTTCGCCTCCAGAACCTKGTGTGTGCCCCGCTGCCGCCCACAACGGCTCAGATCCACAGCCTCGTCGTTCATCCCAGAGCCCGCGGGAACGGGCGCGGAGAACGCCTCTTCCTCAGCCTGGAAGACGAGGCCCGAGAGGCCGGCCACGAGAACGCCCTCCTCTATGTGCTCGAGGGGAACCCGGCCCGCCGGCTGTACGCGCGGCTTGGCTACCAGGTGGTGCCCACCCCCGCGCTACCCGGCGTGCCGGCGATGCTGCGGTACCCCGGAATCGCGATGAGCAAGCCGTTCCCGGCGGTCCTGGCCATCGCCGGCGCCACGCCTGACGTCGCCCGCGCGGTCTGATCCGGCCGGCCGGCGACACCGGCCCTGACGGTCGGACCCACGCCCTCCCGATCTCCCGCATCCATCCGTACACACCGATCCCGTCCAGGGCGGCGGGCCGCCTCCGATGGCCCGCCGCCAGGCCGCCGGAGGGCCCGCGCCAGTCCGACGGCTGGTGAGCCAGCCCGCCCGGAACGACGCGGGCGACCTCGCCGATCCGCCAGGAACCAATGCCCAGCGAAAGGTAGAACCATGCCCGAAAACAAGGTGATCAAGCACCGCGGCCGCTACGACGACGGCTTCTACTGGGAGCGGGTCGACCGTAACCTGGGCTGGCTGGGCGACAGCCGGGACGAACAGCGTGCCCGGCAGGAGAAGCTCCGGGAAAGCGTGATCGGAATTGCGGGGACCGGTGGCATCGGAGGTTCCTCGACGCTGCGGTTCGTGCGCATGGGCGTCCGCAACCTGAAGCTGGCGGACTCCGACTCGTTCGACGTCAGCAACATCCAGCGGCAGGTCGGGGCCGACCTCGACCACCTTGGCCGCAACAAGGCCGAGGTGGTCGGCGAGATGGCGTTCGAGCTGACGAGAGACGTCAACATCGACGTGTTCCCGGACGGGATAACCGCCGAAAACGCCGACGAGTTCGTCCAAGGCTGCGACGTAATCCTCGACCAGATCGACGTCTACACGGTCGACGCGCACTACGCGCTGCACGAGGCATTTCGCCGGTCGACGAGAGCCCGCTTCATCCTGACCGTCCTGACCATCGGCCACGCGGCATACGTGTTCAAGTACACGCGCGACTCCATGCCAGTGGAGGAGGTCTACGGCCTTCCTCCGGGCGCCGAGCTGGATGAGAAGAACCTGCGTCAGCTGATTCAGCGCTTCATGCCGGTCCGGCCCGACCTGGTCTCGGACGAGGCGTTCGACGAATGGTGGATCGAGAACCGCACCATCCCGATCTACGGCGGCACGCCACCGCTGTGCGAAGGCGTTCTGGTCGAACGCACCGCCCTGGAGATCATGGACATTCCCGGTGTCGTCCCACTGCCCGTCCAGCCCGGCTACGCGATATTCGACGCCAGGACCTGGACCACCCGGACGTTTTCCGGAACCTGGTGGTGAGCCGGACGGCGACGACACCCGGAGACGAGTCAACCATGGTCCTGTCCCCAGACACCCCCCGCGCGGCGGCGGAGCCCACCATGGCCACCGCCGCCCGCCGGGCGGTCCAGCTGCCGGCCCTCCGCCGTGTTCCCCAGCTTCCTCCGTACCCGCTCACCGAGCTGCAGGGCGCGGTGGACCGGGCCCGCGCGGCAGGACACGACGTCATCGACCTCGGCTTCGGCAATCCGGACATACCCGCCCCTCCCCTGGCGGTGTCACGGCTGGTCACGGCTCTGCACCACCCCGACGCCCATCGGTACACCTCGCCCACGGGCACCCGGGAGCTGCGTGACGCCGCGGCCGGGTTCTACCGGCGCCGGTTCGGCGTCACGCTCCACTCCGACCAGCAGGTCGTCGTCACGCTGGGAGCCAAGGACGGCCTGACCCAGCTGATGCAGATCCTGCTCGAGCCAGGCGACATCGCGATCGTCCCGACACCGTCTTATCCGGCCCACCACTACGCGCCGCAGCTGGCGGGCGCCTCGGTCATCAAGGTGTCCCTGATCGGTCCCGACGGCTCCGTCGACGTGCATGGCTTCCACGAGCGGCTGCTGCGGGCGTGGGAGAACACCGTCATCCGCCCTCGGGTGCTGCTGCTCTCGTTCCCGCACAATCCCACGACCGCCACGGTGGACGCGGAATGGTGGCGCGAGACGGTGCGGTTCGCCCGCGACCACGGCCTTTTTCTGGTCCACGACTTCGCCTACGCGGACACCGCCTTCGAGGGCCACCGCCCGCCGTCCGTGCTGGAGACCCRTGGCGCCGAGGACATCGCGATCGAGCTGTACACGATGACCAAGTCGTTCTCGATGGCGGGCTGGCGCGTCGCGTTCGCCGTCGGGAACGCGCGGGTGCTGGCCGCCCTCGCCCGGCTGCGCACCTATCAGAACTACGGCGGCCTCGGCCCGGTCCAGCACGCCGCCGCCGCCGCGTTGACCGAGGCGTCGTCCTATCCCCGCGAGGTGTCCGCCCGCTACGCCGCCCGCCGGGACCAGCTGTGCGCGGAGCTGGCGGCCCGGGGCTGGGAGGTCGACCGTCCCGACGCGACGATGTTCGTCTGGGCAAGGATCCCCCGCCCCTGGGCGAGCCTCGACGACTCGACCTTTGTCCGCGGCCTCCTGCGCTCCTGCGATGTGGCGGTGTCCCCAGGCACCGGCTTCGGCGCCGAGGGAGCCGGGCACGTCCGGTTCGCCCTGGTCGGCGACCGGCAGCGGGAGGCCGCGGGGCGCATCGGCGAGGCGCTGCGCGCCCCGGCGGACGTGGCGGCGGCCGCGGAACGGCTCGGAGGCCGCGTGTGAACGGCATCCCGGCGCCGGAACCGGGCACTCCGACGGCCGCCCAGGAGGCCGTCGAGATCTGTCACCGCCTCCTGCGCATCAACACGTCCAACGACGGCGAGCACCCGGAACGGCCCGCGGCGGAATACGTCGCCGAGCTGCTGGCCGAGGTGGGTCTCGAACCGTTCGTGACCGAGGCGGCGCCCGGGCGGACCAGCGTCGTCGCCCGGCTCCCCGGAGTCGACCGGGACGAGGCCGCCCTACTCGTGCACGCGCACCTGGACACCGTGCCGGCCGATGGCGCCGACTGGATCCTCGACCCCTACAGCGGCGAACTGCGCGAGGGATGCCTCTGGGGTCGTGGCGCAGTGGACATGAAGGACATGGTGGCGATGACCCTCGCCGTGGTCCGCTCCTACGCGCGGTCGGGACGTCGACCGGCCCGCGACGTCGTCCTCGCGTTCGTGGCCGACGAGGAGGCCGGCGGTGTCCACGGCGCGCGGCACCTGGTGGAGAACCATCGCGACCTGTTCGCCGACTGCTCCGACGCCATCGGGGAGATCGGCGGGTTCAGCTGCGTCCTTCCCGATGGGCGGCGGCTGTATCCGATCCAGGTCGGCGAGAAGGGGGTGCACTGGGTCCGGCTCACGGCCGAACGCGGCAGCGGCGGGCCGAATCCGGCCGTGACCCTGTGCGAAGCCGTCGCGCGCATCGCCACCCATCGCTTCCCCGGTGGACTGCCGGCGAGCGCCGAAGCGTTCCTGGGGGCCGTGGGAGCGGCGGCCGGGCGGCGCTTCGACGCGAACGTGGAGGCGGACCTTCGCGAGCTGAGCGACCTGTTGCCGACCTTCGCGCCCATGGCGGTTCAGCTTCGCGACACGGCCGCTCCGACCATGCTCACCAGTGACGTTCGCGACGGCCCCGCCGGAGCCGCCGCCGAACGCGCGACCGCGACGATCGACGGGCGCTTCCTTCCCGGTCGCGCTGACGAGTTCGCCGCGGCGCTGCGGGATCTCGCTGGGCCGCGGGTGGCCGTCGAGGTCCTGCGGCACGGCCCGGCGGTGGAGGCCGAGCCAGCAGGCGCCTTCTACGAGGCGCTGCGCGCGAGTCTGCACGCGGTCGACCCGGGCGGAGTCGTGGTGCCATACCTGCAGTCGGCGGGCACCGACGCGAAGTGGTTCACCCAGGCCGGAATCCGTTGCTACGGTTTCTCGCCGCTGGCGCTGCCGCCCGGCTTCGACTTCGCGGCCATGTTCCACGGCGTGGACGAACGGGTGCCGGTCGCGGCGCTCGCGTTCGGCGTCGAGGTCCTCGACCGTCTCCTAGGCTCGGTCGCCCGGCCCCGCGCGAATGCCACCACCAGTCATGTTCCGGTCGACGCCTCCATCTTCATCCCCGACGCGTGGGCACTGGGCTGTAGGTGACGCTCGCCCGCCCTCATCACGGAAGGCTTACGGCATGACGGTTCAGGCCGAGCGGTCCGCGACGACGTCGGTGAAGACGGTCTGTTCCTACTGTGGCGTCGGTTGCGGGCTCGTTCTCGATGTCACGCGGGACGGGCCCGGCCGGCGCCGCGTGGTCAGGGCCTCCGGCGACCGGTCCCACCCGGCGAACGCGGGGCGACTGTGCACGAAGGGCGCCACGAGTGCGGACCTGCTCTCCGCCGGCGGGCGCCTGACCACCGCGCTCGTACGTGACGAGCGCGGTGGCGCGCCCGCGGGTCGCGACGTGACCGCTGCGATCTCCCACACCGCGCGCAGGCTGCGCGAGATCGTGGACGAGCACGGTCCGGACGCGGTCGCCTTCTACGTGTCGGGGCAGATGACCTTGGAAGCCCAGTACCTGGCGAACAAACTCGCGAAGGGTTTCGTCGGGACGAACCAGATCGAGTCGAACTCGCGGCTGTRCATGTCCAGCGCGGCCAGCGGATACCAGCTGTCGCTCGGGGCGGACGGACCGCCAGGGTCCTACGCGGACTTCGACCGCTCCGATCTCTTCCTGGTCATCGGGTCCAACATGGCCGACTGCCACCCGGTCCTGTTCCTCCGGCTGATGGACCGGGTACGCGACAGCGGCGCGAAGCTGATCGTGGTCGATCCCCGGCGGACGAACACGGCCGAGAAGGCTGACCTGTTCCTGCGGATCCGCCCCGGCACGGATCTGGCCCTGCTCAACGGGCTCCTGCACCTGCTGGTCGAGAACGGAGCCGTCGACGAGACGTTCATCGCCGAACACACCAACGGCTGGGAGGGGATGCCCGCATTCCTGGCCGAATATTCCCCGCCCCGGGTCTCGGAGATCACGGGAATCCCCGAGCCAGACATCCGCGGGGCCGCCGAGTGGATCGGACAGGCCGCGGCGTGGGTCAGCGCGTGGACGATGGGATTGAACCAGTCCACCCACGGCGTCTGGAACACCAACGCGCTGTGCAACCTGCACCTGGCCACGGGGGCGATCTGCCGGCCGGGCGCCGGACCGTTCTCGCTCACCGGCCAGCCCAACGCGATGGGCGGCCGGGAGATCGGCTACCTCGGTGCGGGCCTGCCCGGACAGCGGTCCGTGCTGGTCGAGGCCGACCGGCGCTTCGCCGAGGACCGCTGGGGCCTACCGCCCGGTAGCCTGCGGCCCACGGCAGGCGGGGGCACCGTCGACCTGTTCGCCCGCATGGCCGCCGGCGACATCAAGGCATGCTGGATCATCTGTACCAACCCGGTCGCCTCGCTGGCCAACCGGCGAACCGCCATCAGGGGTCTGGAAGCCGCCGAGTTCGTCGTGGTCCAGGACGTGTTCGCCGAGACTGAGACGACCGCCTATGCCGACGTGGTCCTCCCCGCCGCGATGTGGGCGGAGACCACCGGCGTGATGGTCAACTCGGAACGGAATCTGACGCTGGCCCAGCCGGCCCTCGATCCGCCCGGCCAGGCCCGCGCCGACTGGCGAATCATCGCGGACGTGGCCCGCGAGATGGGATACGCCGAAGCGTTCAACTACGCCAACGCCGAGGAGATCTTCGAGGAAATCAAGGAATTCCAAAATCCGATGACCGGCTACGACCTGCGCGGAATCACCCATGAGCGGCTGCGTTCCGGCCCGGTGCAGTGGCCCGCTGCCTCGGCCGACGGTCCGGCCCGAAACCCGATCCGCTATCTTCGCCCAGCGACGGACGGGCGGGGCACGCGGCCGTCGTTTCCCACCCCTGACGGCCGGGCGGTCTTCCATCCCCGCCCTCATCTCCCCGCCGCTGAACACCCCGACGACGACTTCCCCTTCCTGCTGAACACGGGCCGGCTGCCCCACCAGTGGCACACCATGACGAAAACCGGCAAGGTCGGGCGGCTGGCGAAGCTGAACCCGCGGCCCTTCGTCGAGATTCATGTCCAGGACGCCGAGCGGCTGAGCATCGCCGACGACGACCTCGTCGAGGTGGCCTCCCGCCGGGGCCGCGCAATCCTCCCCGCGGTCGTCACGGACCGCGTCCAACCCGGCGCCTGCTTCGCGCCGTTCCACTGGAACGACCTGTTCGGCGAGTACCTGAGCGTCAACGCCGTCACCAACGACGCGGTCGATCCCATCTCGTTCCAGCCCGAGTTCAAGTACTGCGCCGTCTCCCTCACCAGAACCGCCGCGCGGCGGGCGGCGGCGAGACCCCGCGAGTCGGATACGGCTCCCGCGTCACCGGCCGAAAAGCCGAGCGAGATCGGCGCGCAGCACAGGGCCGCCCAGCCGCGCCACGCCGCGGCCTCCCTTCGCTCTGACACCTCGATCGATCCGGATGAGGGCGATGCCCGCCCCGCCGACCGGCACCGCGTGTCACGGGCCGTGGCGACGCTGGAGAACCTGCTGTCGGTCGGGCCGGAGAAACCCCCGGACTTCGACGAGCACGAACGCCGCTACCTGGCCGGATTCCTGACGGGTCTGCGCACGGTGCCGCCCACGGGCGCGGCCGAGGCACCGGTGCTGCCACCGCCGGCCCCCATCGCCCCCGACCGGGCGACCTGGCTCAACGGGCTGCTCGCGGGAGTCTTCTCCCGGTCCGGCCAGGGCGGTTCCTCGACCGTCATGCCCACGATCCCGGCGGCCGCGGGCGAGCCGGGCCTCCCCGGGCCGGGCCCGTCGAGCGGGCCGCCCGCGGCGCGTGCCGTCCCGAGGGAACGGCACGTCACGATCCTGTGGGCGTCGCAGACCGGCAACGCCGAAGCGGTCGCGGCCGGTGCCGCCCGCCGGCTGGCTGACGCCGGTCGGACGGCGACGGTACGCTCCATGGCCGAGCGGGACCTCGACCACCTACTGCCGCGGGACGGAGACGTGCTCGCCGTCACGAGCACCTTCGGTGACGGTGGCCCGCCCGACAACGGAGCGGAGTTCTGGGAGGCGCTGCGCGGGCCGCGGGCACCGGACCTGCGTGGGCTCCGGTACGCGGTCCTGGCCCTTGGCGACTCCAGCTACCACGACTTCTGCGGCCACGGCCGCCGGCTCGACGAGCGCCTGGCCGAGCTTGGGGCCACCCGGCTGTCCCCGCGGATGGACTGCGAACCCGATTACGAGGCGGATGCCGCACGCTGGCTCGACACTGTTCTGACCGTGGTCCTCTCGCAGTCGGGGGCCGGGCACCCCGAGGGCACGGCCAATCCCCGCCCACCAGCGTCGGCGAGCGCTCCACCCACCGAGATCACGGTCATCGGCARCCGGCTGCTCAGCCAGCCCGGATCATCGCGAGAGGTCCGGGAGATCATCCTGGACGATGCCGGCGCCCTGCCCTACGAGGTCGGAGACAGCCTGCGGGTGTGGCCGGTCAACAGCTCCCACACCGTCACCGAATGGCTGGACCGCACCGGACTCTCCCCCGAGACCCCCGTGACGCTCGCCGACGCACCGGCCGGGATCCGCCTCGTCGACGCGATCCGTGGTCACCTTGACATCACCACCATCACCCCCGACCTTGTCCGGTTCGTCGCCCGTCGCGGCGATGCCCGCCATCTGGAGGGCCTCCTGCACGCGGATGCCCGACACGAATGGGCGCGCTGGATCCGGCACCGGCAGACCCTGGACGTTCTCGAGGAGTTCCCGGTCGAGGCCACGGCGCAGGAATGGGCCGACGCCTTGCCTCGCCCGCGGCCGCGCTCCTACTCCATCTCCTCCAGCCCTCTTGGCCACCCCGGGCGGATACACCTGACCGTCGCGGCGGTCCGATTCCACAACCGGTACGGCCAGCGGCGCGAAGGTGTCTGCTCGTCCTATCTCATCGGTGCGGAGCCGACCAGCACCGTGCTCGCCGCCGTACGACCCGCCACCCACTTCCGCCCACCAGCCGACCCGGACATCCCGATCGTGATGATCGGGCCGGGCACTGGTATCGCTCCCTTCCTGGCCTTCCTGACCGACCGGCGGGCCCGTGGCCTCCGCCGGCGCGGGCGAACCTGGCTGTTCTTCGGGGCGCGGCATCGCGGCACGGACTTCTACTACGCCGACGAACTCGCCGCCCTGCGCGCCGACGGGACGCTGACCCGTCTCGATCTCGCCTTCTCCCGGGACCAGCCGGCCAAGATCTATGTCCAGGACCGCCTACGCGAACACGGCGCCGAACTGTGGTCGTGGCTGCGGAGCGGGGCCCACGTCTACGTCTGCGGCGACGCAAACCGGATGTCCAACGACGTCGATCGTGCTCTCCGGGACATCGTCGCGGGCCACGGCGGTCTGGGCGACGACGCGGCCGCCGCTTACGTCCGTGGGCTGACAACCGAGCGGCGATACCTGCGCGACGTCTACTGACCACCTCGGGCTGGGTGACCACGGCCTGACAGATCGATCCCGCCGTGGCCGGGCCGCGCCGGGCAAGCTCGACGGGTGGTCTCGACGGGTGGTCAGGCCGCGAGGTGGAACGACGTGCCCGAGCTGCTGGGTACCCAGGCCTCCGGGAGCGCCGTGGCCAGTGCCTGCTGGGCGCGCCAGCCGCTGCAGTGCGCGCTGACGACGAGGTCGGGCGTCATCTCGGTCAGGGCGCTGACCGTCGGCGCGATGATCGGCTCGAAGGCGGGGCCGCTCAGGTGCAGGCCGCCGATCAGCGCGTGCAGCCGTTCGACGCCGGTCAGCCGCAGCGCGTGCCGCGCGATGTTGACCACGCCCGCGTGCCCGCACCCGGTCAGCACCACCAAGCCCTTGTCCCGGACGTGCACGACGAGCGCCTGATCGTCGAGCACGAGGGGATCATGGCGCCAGCCGGCGCCGTCCCAGGCCTGGTGCGCGGGCGGCATCCCGCGCTCGAAGTCCGTCGTACGGTCGACCTCGCCGGTGATCAGGACGCTGCCGTCGACCAGCAGCGACGGAGACCGCCGCTCGATCACCTCGAACCCCTCCGACTCGCACGCGTGCCTGCTCAGCGTCGGCAGCGCGGACGGGTCGAGCCCGGGGGGCGCCAGCCGACGGCGCGTCCAGACCAGCGGGTGCACCGTCATCGGCAGGCCGCGGACCCCACGGCGGCCGGCCAGGCCGGCGAGCCCGCCCGCGTGGTCGAAGTGGCCGTGGCTGAGCACGACACCCTGAACCTCGCCGAGATCGATGCCGAGCCGCTCGGCGTTGCTCACCATCCCGTCGGGCGACACACCGGTGTCGAACAGCAGAGTGGTGACCGTCTCGCCACGACGGACCCGGACCAGTGCCGAGAAGCCGTGCTCGGCCCGCAGGCCCGCCGTCGTCAGCCCGTCCTCGAACTGGGGAGCCCCGACCAGGCCCACACCGAGCCGGGACCGCCGCACCCGGTCGTCCCCCGCCAACAGCCCGTCGAAGGTGTTGTCCATCAGCGTGGTGATGACGACCTCGTCCACCGGCGCCAGCGACACCGGGTCGACAGCCGTACCGGTCACGGGCCGCGGAGCGGCGGCGAGCACACCCGACGCGTCGTCATCGCACATACCCGGACCCTAGGCCGCCCGGCCCTTAGCCGTCCGCCGTCCGCCGCCGGATCCTCGCGGTCAGCGACGGGCGCGTCGGATGAGGTCCAGGAAGAAGTCGTCGATCGCGTGCACCGCGCCCAGGAAGTCGTCCAGCTCCCTGGGCTTGCAGACATACGCGTTCGCGTGCAGTTCGTAGATCGCCGCCACGTCGTCGGGCGCGTCGGAGGTCGTCAGCACGACAGCCGGGATCGACCGCAGCTCCGGATCGCCCTTGATCGCGGAGAGCGTCTCCCGACCGTCCATCCGGGGCATGTTCAGGTCGAGGATGATCAGATCCGGCTTGCGGCGAGCGGGGTCACGCAGGTAGGCCATCGCCTCGACACCGTCGCCCACGATGTGCACGTCCTGCCCGAAACCACGGACCAGGAAGGCTTCCTCGATGAGCAGGGCATCGCCCGGGTCGTCCTCGGCGAGCAGGACGGTATAGGGACGGCTGGGCGCGGCGAGCATCACGAGATATCTCCACAGGTCGTCTGGACGGCCAGCCGCTGCCCGCCACCGGCTAGGCCTGAGCTCTTGAACGGACCGTCACCGCACGGATGATCGCCGGGTCACACGGGACACCGATCATTCTAGAGACGCCGTCGGCCACTACTCGGATAAGCAGCCTCGCCGGGCCCTCGTCCTCGTCGCGGGCGTCGCCCCACATCGGATCGGAGTAGTCGGTGTCGTCGACGCCCTCGATCGTGAACCGGGAGCCGGGCATGATCTTCCCGGCCGCCGTCCCCGACCCGAACACGTATGCCGTCACAAACTCGATCATCGAGCCCGGCTCGACGGGTCGCCCGTCGAGCGTCGGCATGTCTCGCCGCATCCTCGAATCGTATGGTCAGACCAGGCGTGCCGTCCCGTTTTGTCCAGAGTTGAGTCCGGGGGCGACCGAGCCGTGGCACACCTCGCCGCGGCAGAGCGGGGGCTCACTTGCACCTAACGGTGCGTCTTCATACGATTACACCGAGTAGAAGGTCTATCACGCGCAGCAGGTCCGGACGAGGGGGAGCATCCCGATGGCGAAGCTACTGTTCGTGATGACCGGAGCTGCGTACTGGACGCTCAAGGACGGCACCAGACACGCCACCGGCTACTGGGCCGAGGAGTTCGCGGCGCCGTACAGGACGCTGACGGAGGCCGGCCATCAGGTCGTGGTGGCCACTCCCGGCGGCGTGGTCCCGACCGTGGACATGATGAGCCTGCGCCCCGAGCTGGCGGGCGGCGCCCAGATCGCCCTCGACCTGGAACAGGTCATCCGCTCCGCGGAGGAGATGCGACGGCCGATCCAGCTGGCGACCGCCCGTCTCGAGGACTACGACGCCGTCTACTTCCCCGGTGGCCACGGGCCGATGGAGGACCTGTGGGCCGACCCCGACGCGGGCCGCCTGCTGACCACGGCGCTCGCCTCGGGCAAGCCGCTGGCTGTCGTCTGCCACGCCCCGGCCGCGATGCTGGCGACCAGAGTGCACGGCGTCTCGCCCTTCGCGGGCCGCCGGGTCACGGCGTTCACCAACGACGAGGAGGAGGCCGTCGGACTGGCCGCGAGGGCACGGTGGCTGCTGGAGGACGCACTGAGGGACATGGGCGTCGACTTCACCCGCGGCGAGGCCTGGAAGCCGTACACGGTGGTGGACCACAACCTGTACACCGGGCAGAACCCCGTCTCGGCCGAGGTCCTGGCGGAGCGGCTGGTGAAGGCACTGGGCTAGGCGCGCGCGGTCAGACAGCCGGCTAGGCGGACGAGCGATCGTTCTATGGTGACTCGGCTATCGGCCGCCGCGGCGCCACCCACCAACCCGCGACGACCAGCAGCAGGGCGACCGTCAGCACCTCTCCGCCGGCGATCACGCCGCAGAAGGCGACGTAGAGCGGTCCGTGTCCTGTGTTCGCCAGGCCGGCGGCCACGCCGACCGCCGTGGCGAAGGCCACCGCCGCCGGAAGGACCGCCTGCTCCAGGCGGTGTCGACGCGGCCGACGCGGCCCCTGGGGCAGAGCTCGCAGGTGGGCGACGATCGCCGCCACGATGACGGCCAGCCCGACGACGCTCGAGGCGTACTGAGCCCACACGTAGCCGGGCAGCGCACCATAGCCAGGCAGAGCGCCATGCTCGGCGCTCAACCAGGACACCTGACGGACACCCCACCGTCCTCCATGCGTGAACGCGTCCCAGCCAACGTGCGTCACAGCCCCGACACCCGCCGCCGCCGGTGCCAGCAGCCACTGGCGGGCGGTGAGCCGCGCTCGGGAGGCCAGTCGCCGCCGGACAGGATCCGGGGCCAGATCCACCAGGGCGTCACGAGCCAGGTAGAACCACATCCCCAACCCGGCCAAGGCGAGCGCCGGAACGACGACCACGACGCCGAGCAGGCTGTGAGTGAGCTGGTAGTCAGGCCACCCGACAAACAACGGCATGTCAGGCGCCATCGTCCCGGCCACGAGCGCGCTCATCGGCAGGCCGCAGCGCCGCAGCGGAAGCACAGCCGCGGGATGGCTCAACGTGAAAGGCATGTGCCCCCCGGCATCGCTGTGGTGCCACCGATTATGCCTACGACGGATCGCCGCGCCCTCGCGGACGGCCGCCGGGCAGCGGTTACCGGGACAGCAGCACTCCCCCGCCCGGGGAGGCGCCCACGCCCGACGCGTAGAGCGCGACGGAGGCGTCGGTGATCTGGTTGATGGCCGTGCCGCGCAGCTGCCGGACGCCCTCGAGCAGATGCGTGATGCCCTGCAGGTAGACCTCGGCGAGGTTTCCCCCGTGGGTGTTGACCGGGAGGCGGCCCTCGCGCCGGATGCCGCCGTCGGCGACGAACGGGCCGCCCTCGCCGATGCCGCAGAAGCCCCAGTCCTCGAGGCTCATGATGACCGACGGGGTGAACCCGTCGTAGAACAGCGCGACGTCGACGTCCTCGGGCCCCAGGCCGGCGCGGTCGTAGAGGTCGCGGGCGGCGCGGCGGTGGCCGGTGCTGACGTAGTCCTCGTCGATGGTGTTGAACGACGCGGTGGCCCATTTGTACTCGCCGGTCGTCGCGACGGCGCGAATGCTCACCGGCGGGTGGCACAGGTCCCGGGCGCGGTCGGGAGTGGTGACCAGGAGCGCGGCCGCCCCGTCGGACTCCATGCAGCAGTCCAGCAGCCGCAGCGGGTCGCAGACCAACCGGGAGGCGTGATGCTCCTCGACGGTGATCTCTGCTCGGAACCGCGCGTCGGGGTTGTGCACGGCGTTGCGGCGCGCGTTGATCGTGACCTCGGCGAACTGGTCGGTCGTGGTGCCGTACAGCGCCATGTGCCGGCGCGCCTTCATCGCGTAGATCGCCGCCGGAAGCGCCATCCCGAACGGTGCGGTGTACGACGCCGCGAGCGGGATCGCCTGCCCCGGCTGCACCCCGGCGGCCACCGACTGGCCGAGACGCGCCTGCTGGATGAGCGAGCGCACCACCACGACGTAGTCGGCGAGGCCGGTCGCGAGGGCGGCGTAGGCGTTGGCCACCGCGCCCGGCACGCCCGACCCGCGCCCGCCCCAGACCAGGCCTGAATACCGGAACTCCTTCGTGCCGAGCGCGACGGCGAGATCGGCCGGCCAGGTCGGGTCGTCGCAGTAGCCGGCGAACCCGTCGATGTCGCGCGCGTCGAGCCCGGCGTCGGCGCAGGCGCCGAGGACGGCGTCGAGCGCGATGCGGCCCAGGCCCAGCGGCGCCAGCGAGCCCCGGGTGCCGTAGGCCGAGTGCCCGATCCCCACGACGCAGGCCGCGTCCCGGCGGAACTCACTCATGGCAACATCCGGAAGCAGGGCAGGGCCAGGTCGTCCTTATCCCCGACCCCGACCCCGGCGCCGTCACCGGCGCCGTCCGCGCCGCCGAAGCCGACCGGCGCGAACGCGACCCGGTCGCCGACGTGGAGATCTTCCAGGCTCCAGGCGTCGATCACGTTGCTGAGGATGCGCACGGGATCTCCCTCGGCGCCTTCGAGCGTGACGACGGCGACGTTGTAGAGCGCCGGTGCCTCCGGCGTGCCCGGCCGGGTCCGGTCGGGCACCCAGATGTAGGAGTAGACGGTGCCGGTGCCGGGCAATGTCGACCAGTCCCACTCCACCGAGCCGCAGCGGTAGCAGCCGTCGATGGGCGGGTAGCGGTGCGCACCACAGGACGCGCACCGCTGCACGTCGAGGCGTCCGGCCGCGGCCGCGCGCCACATCCCCTCGTTGATCGGTGCCACGACGGGATCGGGCATGCCGGCTGGGCGGTTGACGGCATCGCTCACCTCTGCGTCCGCTCCCTTCTGATGTTCCGACGCCTGTGGCCTGAAGGCGCTGGCCTCGCTGGGACCCGGTGGCGGCGTCGGACCCGGAGGTATCCGGCCGACGGCGTCGGGCCGCCAGCGTCAGTCCTCGATACCGAGCAGACGCGCCGCGTTGCCACGCATGATCATGCGTATCTCGCGGTCGTCGAGACCGTCGAGCTTGTTCACCCATTCRATCGCGTGCGCGACGCCCTCCGGGTGCGGGTAGTCCGAGCCGAACAGCACCCGCTCCGGACCGATCGCCCGCACCAGCCCGACGACGTCCTCCTCGTAGAACGGCGAGACGTAGAGGTGCTCCATGAGAACCTCGCTCGGCCGCCCGATCACCTCGCCGCCGGGCCAGTAGCCCTTGCGGCCCATGTGCGCGGCGTGGTCTACGTCGTGCAGCAGCGGGACGACCCAGTTGATGCCGCACTCGAGCGCGACGACGGGTCGACCGGGGAACGCCCCCACAGCGGGCCGGGCTTCATGACGACGGCGCGCGCGCCCGCGGCGACGACCCGGTCGATCTCGGCGATGGCCAGCTCGGCGTCCGTCAACGAGATCATCGGCGCGGTGATGATCCGGTTGTCCCGGTTGAAGCCCCACTCCTCGTCAAGCCACCGGTTGTAGGAGCGGATGTTCGCGTACAGGGCGGGGATGTCGTCGTGCAGCTCGTTCTCGGCCTGCAGCATCGCGGTGCCGAGCATCAGCCCGGCCTGCACCCGCTCGGCGTCCATCTTCGCCAGCCGGGGGGCGCGCCGCATCATGTCCGGGTAGTCCCAGCCCCGGATGAGCTCGCGGTGGACGAACCCGTCGGTGCTGTCCGGGTTGTCGAGCATCGTGCGCAGGGAGCCGGGCGCACCGATGTAGTCCGTCTGGATCACCCGCATGTAGCGGAACTGCCGGTCACCGAAGTAGAGCTTGCCGCGGCCCTTCTGGTCGACGCGCACGTTGATCACCCGGTCGGCGAACGCCGGCTCGATGAAGCGGCTGAAGCAGTCGTAGGGCTCGTAGTAGTGATGATCGGCGTCGATCAGCTCGTAGCCGAGGTCCGGACGGGCGACGACGGTCTCGGTGCTCACAAGGATTCTCCCGACTCCGTGGGCCGAGGAGCCGGGCTCACAGCGGCCAAACAGCGCGATGTTGGTAGTGAACGGTCGCCCCCCGGTCCGCGGCCACGGGACGCCATACCCCGTCCAGGAGAGTAAGCATGCACTCATCTCACCTCCGAGGCCAGGCTAGGCCGATCCGGCCCCACAAGACGCGGGATCTCGGTTTCGGCTCGTTGACCTGGGTTTTCCCGGCGGCGGACCCTCGACCTCCAGCACGACTTTCCCCTCGAGGCCGTTCCGCCCGGACGTGCCCGGGCCCCGGGCGGCTATCGGACCGGGACGATCGAGCCGGGGGGCGTGAGGGCGGCGACGAGCGTGCGAACCAGGTAGAGGCCGGCGTCGGCAGCGGCCAGCCGGCCGGCGTCCACGTCCTGGGCGGCGGTGTGCATGAGCGTGAGGATCACGGTGACGAGCCATGAGCCGGGCAGGTCGTCGCGGAAGACGCCCTCCGCCTGGCCGCGTTCCACCAGGTGGCCGACGCGCGTGAGGATGTCGTCGTGCACGTCGCGGATGCGCTCGTGCCCCAGCTCGCGCGCCGCGGCGCCCAGCACGCCACGGTGCTGCTCGATGACCCGCCACGAGGAGGTCACGAGCGTCGCCAGCGCCTCGACCGGGTCACCGGAGAGATCGAGGCCGTCGAACACGGCGTGCGCGTGGCCGATCGTGCGGGCGAGGACGGCTTCGACCAGGTCGGCCCGGGTCTTGAAGTGGCCGTAGAGCGTGATGCGACCGACGCCGGCCTCGGCCGCGATGTCCGCGATGCTCACGTTCGGGTCGCGCCGCAGGCCGCGCGTGGCCGCGTCCAGGATCGCCTCCACGTTGCGGCGCGCGTCGGCCCGCTGGGCCCGCTGGGTCCGCTGCCCGGTCGAGGTGCTTGCGCCCACCGCCGCCCGACCCTCCCAGACGATCACCAGTAACCCGTACCCGTTGATTCGAGTTGATGGTAACGTGCCAGCTAACTCGTACATTCATGTTCAAGTTAATGGAGGTCTCCGTGACCACCGTCGAGCGTGCCACGGCCGGGGCCCACCTCGATACGCACGCCAGCGCCGCGACCGTGCGACCCGCCCCCGGACCGATGGACGCGGCGGCGATCATCGAGGCCCTGACGACCCAGCAGGGGCGGACCAACCCGTTCCCGCTCTACACGCGAGCACTCGAGCTCGGCCCGGTCGCGGTCATCGCCGACGGCTGGTACCTCGTTTCCAGCCATGCCGCGGTCAACCGCGTGCTGCGCGATCCGCGTTTCGGAATCGCCGAGCCCGCCGACGGGTCGACCGAGCACGACGCGCTGGCGGCTTTGAACCGGTCGATCCTGCGAGCGAACCCGCCCGGGCACGGCCGGATGCGATCCCTGATCTCCTCGGTGTTCACCCCGCGCCGGGTCGCGGCCCTGCGGCCGGCGGTCGAGAAGGCGGTCGACCTGCTGCTGGACGGGCTGTCGGACGCGGGCGCCGACGGCGCGCCGTTCGACTTCATGGAGGAGTTCGCGTTCCAGCTCCCGGTCTCGGTGATCTGCGAGCTGCTCGGCGTACCGGTCGCCGACCGCCACCGGTTCCGGGCGCCCGCGGCGGACCTGACCGTCGCCCTGGAACTCACGGCCGACCCCGCCGACCTGGAGCCGGCGGGCGCGGCGGCGCGGGAGTTGTCCCGCTACTTCCGAGAACTGATCACCGAGAGGCGCGGCGACCCGGGCGGCGACCTCATCAGTGCCCTGATCGCCGCCCGCGACACCGATGACGGCCGGCTGTCCGACGTCGAACTGGTCGCCAACCTGGTCGTCCTCCTGGTCGCGGGATTCGAGACGACCACGAACCTCCTCGGCAACGGCCTCGCGATCCTCTTCGAACGGCCCCGGCTGACGGCGCGGCTGCGTTCCGGGGACGTCCCGATCGCGGGATTCGTCGAGGAGGTTCTGCGCTACGACTCACCGGTCCAGGCGACCCTGCGGGTGGCGCGCGCGGATGGCCTGGCCGTGGACGGGAGGCCGATCCCCAAGGGCGGCCAGCTTGTCCTGCTGATCGGATCGGCCAACCGGGATCCCGACCGCTACCCCGACCCCGGCGGCTTCGACCCCACCCGCGTCGGCGGCGCGCCGCTCGCCTTCGGCGCCGGCGCGCACGTCTGCCTTGGCAACAGCCTGGCGCGGCTCGAGGCGGGAACGGCGTTCCCCCGGCTGCTCGACCGCTTTCCCGACCTGGCTCCCGCCGGGGCGCCTACCCGCCGGGATCGCCTCGTCCTGCGCGGCTACGAGACTCTCCCGGTGACCGTCACCGCGTGACGCGGAAGTGCGGTACCGGGACCCGGGCCTGCCCCAGAGCCGTCCTCGGTGGGCCCGATCTCGAATGTGGACGTCACGCCCGACGTCCCGCTCGACGTCCCGCGCCGATTCGCGCGGTCGGTGCCTGTCAGGACGAGCTGCTCCCCGCGGCCGCGGCGACGCTGGCGCCGATCGCCGCGTTGGTCGCCGCCTGCGCCTCCCGCAGGACCCGCACCACGATCGGGGCGACCGGCGTCGCGGACGTGGCGGTGGCTATCCGCTCCTTGGCGTGCTCGCGGTCGGCGCGGTCCGGTGCCACGACCTCGAGGAGCCGCGAGGGGCCGGTGAGCGCGAGCAGCGCGGCCGTACGCGCGTCAAGCGGGCCGTCGCCGCGGGCCGCCTCCCGGGCACGGCGCACGATGTCGTCGCGCAGGTCGGCTCGCAGTACCGGGTGCCGGACTACCGGAAAAAGCAGCATCCGTCGCCGTTCCCGCCCGACGATCTTCTCCTCGAGGAGACGGTCGAGCACCATGTTCCAGACTCCTCCCAGCGCCTTGTCGAGCCGGCGCACCTGGTCGGCGGCGCGGCGGCCCTTCACCTCGCCGACCGCTCGGTGCGCCGCCGCCAGCAGCGGGTCGGACGGTGGAGGCCCCACCGGGTGGAATCGCCTGCCGTCCACGATCATGCCGTGGGAGAGACCGAGCTCGGCGACGAGCGCGCCGCTCAGCGTCGTGGTCAACGGCTGCCGTGACGAATTCACCGGCGAGCCTTTGGCCGGGTCAAGAGCGAGCAGGAGCAGTTCCTCGGCGATGAGCACGATTCGCCTCCAGGCTGATCGGTGATTCGACGCGCTGATGGGTTTAACCGCGACGGGCGGTTGGGGTGCCGTGGTGGCACCCCAACCGCCCGTTCACGTGGGAGCGAATGTCTAGCGTGACCTGCCCGCCGGCCGATCCATCTCTCTTGTGGATTGACGGGATCGGTCCTTATGACCGCGGCGTCAGCGCAGGACGCGGCGGTGGGTCACGGCCCGGTAAACCAGCAGAACGATGATCGCACCGATGATGGACCCGACAACCCCGGACGGCTGCAGCGCGCCCTCGTTCAGGTCCTTACCGAAGATGAGGTAACCGAGAAATCCGCCGAGGAACGAGCCAACGACACCAAGGACGATGGTCGCGCCGATGCCCATCGGGTCACGGCCGGGCACGAGGAAACGCGCAAGAGCTCCGGCCACCAGGCCGAGCAGAAGCCAGAAGATGATGGTCCAGACCACGGGAGCCTCCAGGTAGGTGAAGCGTTTCGACGATCACCCGTCGTGATTTCGGAAGCTTTATCCCACCCGTCGCGCCACCCAAACACAGAAGTTCACCGACGCAGCCGTCAGGGCCGACAAAGGCCCTGACGGGGGGCGCCCAACGGCTAACGCAGACACAAAGAGAAGTCGCCTCGTAACTTTACGTGTCCAGAATTGGTCGACGCGGACCCTGTTGGCTGAACGACGATCCGGAGCGTTGCCCTGCTACGCGGGTGGGGTCACGTCCCAGACGACTCCGAACTCGGAGCCGTCGCCCTGCCAGGTGCCGTCAGCGGCCCGGCGGCCTGCCCAGCGTCGTTGATGTACGACTCGCCGACGTCCCCGGCCATGTCGAGACCACCCGGCGGAGTGGCGCCGCCGCTGGGCGACGCCAGGGTGAGCCGCCTGGCGGTCACCGGGATCGAGCCGTCGGCGAACGGGATCTCCGCGAGGAGGGGGCGAGTGGATGATGGTCGGCGACACGGGCGGGCAGCTCTGCCGACTCGACATTCCCCGGGTCGTCACCGACGTCTGGAACCTCCCGCACTGCTGCCGGGTCTGGCCACACGCTGAGGGCCCGGAGAATGTTCGACACATTCCGTCCGGACCGCGGGTCGCGGCATGATGCGTGCGTGTGGTCTGGTGACTTCGAGGTACATCTGACCTGCTCGGCCATGGAGGTGGACGCACTCGCGGCATTCKCCGACCGGCATGGTGCCAAGTTCAGCCACATCGAGCTCGATCAGGGGGTGACCCCTTCGCAGCCGATGCTGACGGTGCCCGGCAACGGGACGTCGACCGAGGTCCGAGGGCTGGCTGCCCGTTGGAGGACTCGACTCGAGGCCGCGGGACTGCGGGTGCTTCGCATGAAAATCGAGGCCGCGCCCTGGAATGAGGGCGTCCCCGAGTTCGACGACCAGGCGCCCGCCGACCTGTACTTCGAGCACCACATCAAGGTCCGGTTGCCGTCCGGTGACCAGCGGATGGCGGACGCATTGGCCTCGACGGTGCGCGGCCACGGTGCCCGGCCGTCACGGAACGCCCGCCGGGTCCTTGCCGATGGATGGGAGGACAGGTTCGTCACCCAGCGCTGCCACGATGCCGGTCGGCGGACCGCGACCGGCCGGCTCGACGCCCTTCTGGCGGCGGTCCGGGCTAGTGGATTCGAGGTGCGGGACGTCTCTGCGGAATACGTCGTGTATGACGACGCGACGCACCTCGATGCCGGCTGGCTTGACCGTGGGCTGGCCATCGGCTCGGCCTCGTAGCGGCGGTGTAGCGGCCGTCCCCTTCGCGGTTGCGGGGAGATCAGCTGGCGGCGAGCGCTGTGCCCAAKCGGTTGAGCCAGGATCGGGCGTCGCCGTCGATGTGGGGATGCTCCGCGCGGAAACGGTCCCAGTTCACCTGGCCGGGTGCGAGCGGCCTGATCACGTCGAGCTGGTCCAGGAGCTCCATGAGCAGGGCGCAGAGGTGACCGAGGGACACCTGGGTGCGCTCGGSGAGCAGGACCGCGTCGTACAGGTCCTTGCCCCGGGCAGGGACGTCGTTGAGCAGCCAGTACGCCTTCCAGGCCAGCGAGAGCGCGGGGGTCGCGGCCATCATCCGCGTACCCAGCGGCGGGATCTCCACGATGACCGGCTCCTCCACCAGCCGCTCCCCGAACGCCAGGTCAACCTGCAGCACGTCCCGCTCGTCGCCAATGCCGTACCGAAGCCGCAGGCGGGTCATCGGTGGCTGGCGACTCGTTCCCGGCGGCTCGTCCGGACGTTCCTCCTGGAAGCCGTGGGGCAGTCGCGCCGGCAACCGCGAGCCCGACCGCCGCGGCAGGATGTCGAGCGGGTACTGGTCGAGGTAGCCGTAGTAGCCGTCGATGTCATCGACCTCGATCTGGTCCGCGCGCAGACCCGGCACCGGGTCCTCGGCGAGTGCCGCCAGGATGCCGGCCACCAGGGCCTGCTCGCCGATGTCCGCGGTCGGGGATCCGTCCGCGCCCACGCCCATGCGTGTCACGACGAAATCGATGTCCGCGGGCTCGCGCGCGACCTCGCCCAGCCAGGCCCTCAGCGTCACGCTCCCCCGCAGCACCAAGTGCTCGGCACAGGGGGACGCGGCGAGAACCCGCAGCACGTGCGCCATCGCCGCGCGGCGCGCGGCCGACCTGTCGGTCACAACCACGCCGCGATTAGACCATATGTTCGGACATGCGCTTCGGCGGCCCACTCCGGCTCTCCGGCTCTATGGAAGGAGGGGCCACTCGGACGAGTGGCCCCTCCGCTACGCGCCGATGAGTGGCTAGGCTTCGGATTGGCGGTTCAACCGTGTTCCGCTGTCGCGGGCGCGGCCCCGGGAGGGTGTTCGAGCACCCTCTCGGGGGTCCGTCCAACCGGACGGCGCCTACTCGCAGAAGACCCGCACTTTGGCGTCGGGCTGGTCGACCTCCACGGTCATCTCGTCGAGCTGGTCCACGAGCGCCTCGAGCTGTTCGGGCTTGAGCTGCGTCAGGTCGAACGGCACACCCGACTTGTTCAGTTCGGTGTTGGCCCGGCCCAGCGCCTGCGGCGGGATCAGCGCGGTCAGCCGCACGCCGGCCCGCAGCAGCTGCAGCGGCACGCGCACGTTGACCCGCCCCGGCTCGCCGTTCTCAACGGTGTCCACCACCACCCGCAGGTACTTCGCCCTGCCCTTGGGCCGGGCGTCGAGACTCGCCGCCGCCGGCGGCTGGTCCCGCTCGAGCGCGGCGATGAGCTGCTCCGCCTCCGCCGCGGTGATCTTACCCTCGGCCAGCATGTCGAGGATGTCCTTGCGCTGTTCGTTCATCGAGACCTCTCCTATCGGATGGTTACGAGCACAGCCATGCGGCCCTGCTCGACGTCGACCCGGGTGCCGGGCAACGCGGAGATGACACRCCAACCGGTGCCGAGTGCCCGCACCACACTGACGCCGTAGACGCGGCAGGCCACGGCCGCCGCCAGTACGGCCAGGACCACGAACGGCGAGAGCACGAGCACCACAGGCAGCACCGGAACCCAGATCCGGATCGGACGACCGTCCGGGCGTCTGACGTGTGCCGTCACCAGCTGCGGCATCACGTGCCAGGCTCCAGTTCGGACAGCGCCTGCTGTGCGGTGATCTCGCCGCGGCGCAGCCGATCGATGACGTCGGCCCGCGACGGCGCCGGATCGGTCTCGACGAAGTCGAGCATCTGCATGATCCGGTTCAGCCGCGACTTGATCGTCGGGTAGCTCACCCCGAAGATCCGTTCCATCTCCTTGATGGACCCGTGGCACCGCACGAACGCCGTGACGAAGACCTGATCCTCGACTCCCAGCTGAGCCAGCTGCGGCAGCTCGAACTCGCCCTCGATCGCGACGCCGCTACCCGCCAGGCGCACCCGCTCGACGACGAACGGCTGGCCTCGGGTCAGGTTCGTGAGCTCCTGCCAATCCATCGCCCGTTCTGTCATATTTCAAGTTGTACCTGAAGAAATTTCAACTTTCAAGATATTGATCTTGATTTTCTTAGATCCACGCTTCGGCCGGGCTCCTCGCGGGGCCGCCAACCCCCCTCACCGCCAGCCAGGAGGCCGCCGCGCCCGCACCCGGAGGGGCACGGGCACGGCGGCCCAGGTGGTTCGACGCCACCCGCCCCAGGTGGAGTGGCTTCAGCCGAGGCAGCGGCGCGGGGCGGGGCGGAGTGAGGCGGGGCGGGGCGGGGCGGGGCGAGGTGAGGTGAGGTGGGGTGGCGTTGGACGGGTGCCCATACAGACCGCACCGGCCGTCGTCATCGCCAGCAAGCGGCGCGAAAGATCATCAACCAAGAGATCGACTTGGTCGACCAGTCCGCACAGGTCGCGGGCCCCAAACGGATGCGCCAACTGGGCCCTCAGCCCAGAATCGGCGGATTAAGCGCGCGATGGCCAGCGATGACGAGGGCGGCGAGCTCGCCGACATGCCGGGGCCGACACTCCCGCGCAGGCAGCGGCTCCCGGTTGATCGTAACTTTGGGTGAGCTCATTCCGCCCACCGGGACCGCCGGCCCCATTGGYTGAACTCGGCTTTTAACCGAGTACGCGAGGCTGGCCGTCGGGCGAGGCTGCAGGGTGGTCGGATCGTCTTCCTCGGCCAGGAGGATGATGACGAGCTACCGTGGCCGGAGTTCTTCGCGCAGGCGGAGGATGTGGCGGCCTGGCTGCAGAACGTCCGAGGTCTGGGGCGGGGTGGACGGGTAGTCATTCTGGGGCTGCCCTCGCGGCCGGTCGTGACCGCGCTCGTAGGGGCGTGGCTGGCGGGCGCGAGTGTGACTGTCGCGCCGACGCCGGCCAGGACCACGGATCTTCAGACCTACGTCGGGCAGACCCTGGCCCGGCTGGCGGCGCTCGGTGAGCCGCTGGTGCTGCTGGGAGCGCCGTACGACGCGCTGGCCGACGCGCTGGTGGCGGGGGGTGCCCACGTCGAGCTGCTGGCCGACGCGCTGGCCGCCGAGCCCGTCGGGGTGTGGAAGGCGCCGGACCTGACCGCTGATGACCCGGCGATTCTGCAGTTCACCAGCGGAACGACGTCCACCCCCAAGATCGTCCGGGTGAGTCACGGGAATCTCGCGGCGAACATCGCGGCGATCCGGGAGCGGATCCGTCACGACGAGGTCCATGACCGGTTGCTGACCTGGCTGCCGCTGTCGCATGACATGGGGCTGATCGGCGCGCTGGCGGTCCAGCTGACCTGTGGGCACTGTGACGTGCTCATCTCCTCGCCGAACGACTATCTGGCTTCGCCATCGTCGTGGATGCGTAATGCGGCCCGCTATCGGGCGACGGTGCTGATGGGGCCCGCCTCGGCCTACGCGATGGCCGGAAGGCTGTTGAAGACCGGCCCGGCACTCGACCTGTCATGCGTGAAGGTCGCGTTGTCCGGCGGCGAACCGATCGACCCGGAGGCGATCGAGGCATTCCTCGACGCGGCGGCGCGGCACGGGTTCCGGCGCGAGGCCTTCCTGCCCGCGTATGGCCTGGCCGAGGCCACCCTCGCGGTGACGATGCCCGACCCGTATCGGGGGCTGCGGGTCGACGAGGTCGACGCGGACATCCTCGCCGACCAGCGGCGCGCCGAGCCGGCGCTCGGCGGCCGCCGGACGCGGCGGTTCGCCCGGCTCGGCGAGCCGGTACCGGGCACCCGGGTCCGGATCGTGGACCCCGTCACCGACGCGGACCGCCCGCAGCGATCGGTCGGTGAGATCCAGGTCGCCGGCCCGTCGATCGCCGGGTACCTCACCGAGACCCCCGACACCCCCGACGTCGCTGGCGGCGACGCTGGGGATGGCGGTCACACCCATTCCCGAGACCGCTGGCTCGCGACAGGCGATGTGGGCTACCTGGTCGACGGCGAGCTGGTCGTCTGCGGCCGCGCCAAGGATCTGATCATCATCGGGGGGCGGAACATCCACCCCGAAGAGGCCGAGCAGGCCGCCGCCACCGTGCCCGGGGTGCGCCCGGGCAACGCGGTCGCGTTCGCCACCCGGCGGGGTGGTGCCGCGACCGACAGCGTCACCGTCGCCTTCGAGCTGCGGCCTGGCCACGACGAGACGGACGTCCGGGGGCGGGTCACCGCCGCCGTCCTCGCCGCCGTCGGGGTCCGCCCAGCCGCCGTCCACGCGCTACCACCTGGGTCGATCCCGAAGACCCCGTCCGGGAAGCTACAGCGTGCCGAGGCGGCGCGGCTGTGGGGAGGAGAGCAGTGAGCCGCGAGTCCGTCAGCCGGCAGGAACCCGTCGTCCTCGGCGACGGCGTCACGCAGGACCTCGCCCAGACCGCCACGGCCGCCGCCAGCCGCGTCCATGAGGCCTGGACCGCCCCGGACACCGGCAAGCGGGCCGCGCTGCTCGCCGAGGTGTGCGCCGATGACGTCGCCTATGCCAATCCACTCAAGAGCTGCGTCGGCCCGCGGGCCCTCGCCGAGCTGATCGGTGAGCTGACCGCGGCCTACCCCGGTTACCTACCCGTCCGCACCTCCGGCGTGGACGCGCACCACGACGCCGTCCGCTACGCCTGGGCGCTGCGCGACCGCGCCGGCCAGTCCGTCCTCACCGGCGTCGAGATCGTTCGTTTCACCCCGGAGGGCCGGCTGACCTCGATCGTGTCCTTCTTCGGTGAGCCCCCACAGATCCGCTACACCTACCAGGCCTGAGGCCGTGACCCTCGCCGCGAGCGCCGACGCGGCCGGCGACGCCGCCGCGGCGTCGCCGGGGCCGGTCTGGCCTTCGAGCCGCCGGTTCCGCGACGCCTCGCCTGATCAGAAGCTCGCCTACCTGGCCCGGCTGCGCGAGGACCCCGGCCTCCCCGTCTTCGACGAGCCGGCGATCCCCGGCCTGCCTCGCGGCGGTGGCTACCAGGCACTCACCCGCTACGCCGACGTCGCCGAGGCCTCCCGCCGCCCCGCCGACTTCCGCTCCGGCCTCGGCGCCCTGTGGATCAACGATCTTCCCGCTGACTTCAACGAGTTCTTCGGGTCGATCATCAACATGGACAACCCCCGCCACGGCCGGCTACGCGGCCTCGTCGCGGCCGCGTTCACTCCCCGGACCCTGCGCACCCTGCGCGGCCACATCGAACAGGCCGCCACCGACACGGTCCGCGCCGCCGCGGGCCGGCGGATCGACATCGTCAGCGACCTCGCGACGCCGTTTCCCCTCGCCGTCATCTGCGACCTGCTGGGCGTCCCGGACAACGACCGCGCTGGCCTCCTGGCCGCCTCCAACGTGATCGTCTCCGGCGGGGATCCCGAGCTGGTCCCCGACCAGCAGGACCCGATCCGCGCCTACCTCGACGCTGGCACGTTTCTCGCCGGCCTGGCCACCGACCTCGCCGAGCACCGCCGTCACCACCCCACTGACGACCTGCTCACCACCCTCGTCCAGGCCGAGGTCGACGGCAACCGCCTGACCACCCGCGAGATCGCCTCGTTCTTCACCCTCCTCGCCTTCGCCGGCCAGGAGACGACCCGCAACGCCATCGCCCTCGGCCTCTGGGCCCTGCACACCCACCCGGACGCCCGCGCCGCCTGGGCCGCCGACTACGACCGTCTCGCCCCCACCGCCGTCAACGAGATCGTCCGCTACACAAGCCCCGTCGCCCTCATGCGCCGCACCGCGACCCGCGAGACCACCCTCGGCGGCCACCACCTCGACGCCGGCGACAAGATCGTGCTGTACTACGCCGCCGCCAACCGCGACCCCGCCGTCTTCCCCGACCCCGACCAGCTCGACCTCACCCGCGACCCCAACCCCCACCTCGGCTTCGGCGGCCCGGGACCGCATTACTGCCTCGGCGCTCACCTCGCCCGCACGGAACTCACCGTCATCTTCCGCGAGATCTTCCGCCAGCTCCCGGGTCTGACGATCACCGGCCCGCCCGAACACCTCCGCTCCACCTCCGTCAATGGCCTCAAGCACCTCCCCGCCACAACCACGCCGAATCCGAGCTGATCCCACCGCCCCACCGCCGAGTCCAGGGCCCGAGGTCTGATCCCGCCCAGGTCGCGAAGCCAGCAGCGTTGGCTACGGACAGTTACAGTCCGACCACAGACTGTCCGTGAAGGGGTTGGCGTGACGATGAAGGCTGTACTGCCATGGGCATTCTGGATCTTCGCGGCCTTCTACGTCATGACCGCGCCCAGCGACGCCGCGGCTCTCGTGCACACGGCGGTCGGCTGGCTCGGCGCGCTCGGCAGCGGCCTGTCCACCGTCGTCACCGACGCGACCAGCTCCGCCTGAACCAGCCACGAACGGTGTCGCCGACGGCCGGTGATGATCGGCCCGCGTGCTGCGCCGAGGACCGGCCGCCGGCTTCGTAGACTGCGAGAGACCTGTCACCTGCCGATGAGGGCCTCTGCCGTGCGCGCGCTGTTGCTAGAGAACGTCCACCCGGACGCCGCGAGGATTCTCGAGACCGCCGGCGCGGAGGTCGAGACGATCGACCGCGCGCTCGACCCTCGGGCGCTGGCCTCGGCCCTGGCGGGCGTCCAGCTGCTGGGGATCAGGTCGAAGACCGAGGTCACCGAGGCGGTGTTCGACGAGGCGCCGGACCTGCTCGCCGTCGGCGCGTTCTGCATCGGTACCAACCAGATAGATCTCGGCGCCGCGCGCGAGCGAGGCGTCGCCGTGTTCAACGCGCCTTTCTCCAACACCCGCAGCGTGGTCGAGCTCGCGCTCGCGGAGATCATCGCGTTGACGCGGCGGTTGACCCTCAAGAACACCGCCATGCACGCGGGCGTGTGGGACAAGTCGGCCGAGGCGGCCCACGAGGTCCGCGGCCGCCGCCTCGGCATCGTCGGCTACGGCAACATCGGCGCGCAGCTGTCGGTGCTGGCCGAGGCGCTCGGCATGAGCGTGTACTTCTACGACACCGCCGACAAGCTGGCGCTCGGCAATGCCCGCCGCTGTGACAGCCTCGACGAGCTGCTGGCGGTCGCGGACGTCGTGACCCTTCATGTGGACGGGCGCGCCGGCAACAGCGGGATGTTCGGCGCCGAGCAGTTCGCCCGCATGCGGCCCGGCAGCCTTTTCCTCAACCTCTCGCGCGGCTTCGTCGTGGACCATGGCGCGCTGCGCGCGCGGGTGGAGAGCGGGCATCTCGCCGGCGCGGCGATCGACGTCTTCCCGCAGGAGCCGGCCGGGCGCGGCGACGAGTTCCGCTCCGAGCTGCGAGACCTGCCGAACGTGATCCTCACGCCGCACATCGCGGGCTCGACCGAGGAGGCCCAGCAGGACATCGGCCGCTACGTCGCGGGCAAGCTGCGGGACTACCAGTTCGAGGGCGGCACCTCCATGAGCGTCAACCTGCCGCACCTCGCGCTGCCGCCGCGGCCGGGCGGACGTCGGATCGCCCACCTGCACCGCAACGTGCCGGGCGTGCTCGCGAAGATCAACAGCTTGCTGGCCGAGCACAAGGTCAACATCGACGGCCAGCTCCTCGACACCCGCGGCGAGTACGGGTACGTCCTGACCGACATAGCTGTCGACTACCCGGCAGCCGTCCTCGGCTCGCTGGCCGCGATGCCGGAGACCGTCCGGGTCCGGCTGCTGGGATGAGCTCGCCCAGCGCCGGGCTTACGCCAGCCGGCGGCGCGGCGGCGACCTCCGGCGCGGCGGCAACCCCCGGCGCGGCCGCAACCCCGGACGGGAACCAGAACGAGGGATACCGCACGTCAACGTGCTCGATGCGACCAGCGCGGCCGAGGCCGTGACGGACGCCGTGCCGCGGCTCATCGCGGCGCACAGCGGGAGCATCAGCGCCGAGCACGGCGTCGGCCGGGCCAGGCACGCGTGGCTGGGGCTGTCCCGGCCGTCTCAGGAGATCRCGATGATGCGCGCGGTCAAACGCGGCCTCGACCTTGACGGGCTGCTCAACCCGGGCGTCCCGCTCGATCCGGCCTGACACGGTCGGGACGGGCCGGTCCCACTGCCCGCGACGGGCGGGCGTATCGTGACGCGGTAACGAACAGCCGGCGCAGCGTCGACCCGTTGGAGACATGATTTTTCTGACGGGAGCGAGGTCACGGTTTCACCGCCCGGCCGCCGCTGAGACGGGACCCGGCCACATGGTCCCGCCGGCGGACGCCCGGCTTCCCAAGCCGACGATGATAGCCAGGCACGGGCTGCCTCATCTCATCGAGGCGACGGTCGTACCCGCGGTTCTTTTCCTTGTTGTCCTGCACTTCTCCAGCTTCACGTTGGCGGCCTTGGCCGCGCTGGTGTGGGAATACGCCGCGGTGAGCCGGCGCCTGGCCGCGAAGCGGCGCATCCCGGCGCTGCTGGTGCTGTCCTCGGTCGGGCTGACCGTGCGCACCGTGGTGGCGATCATAAGCGGCAGCGCCTTTGTCTATTTTCTTCAACCCGTCATCGTCGCCGGCATCGTCGGGATGATGTTCCTGCTGTCGGCTCTTTCGCCGCGGCCCCTCGTGCATCGGCTGGCTCGCGACTTCTGCCCGCTGCCTCCCGGTGTGACGGCCCGGCCCGGCGTGCGCAGACTGTTCCTCGGGCTCACCCTCCTGTGGGCGGCGGTGAACCTCGGGAATTCCGMCTTCACGTACTGGCTGTTGACATCCCAGACGACAGAGGTCTTCGTCGCGGTCCGCGGGATCACCGGCACCGCCCTGCCTGTCGCGGCCACGTTGGTCACCATCGCCTGGTCGTGGCGGGTCGCCGGTCGGGAAGGCCTCCGCGCGGCCCGCGCCGTCTGACGTCTAACGGCTTCCTTCGGCCCACGCCAGCGCCCACGCGAGCGCCGGCGCGAGCGCTGCCAGGCGGGTGAAGCCGCGCCGGGCGACGGGCGACGCGCGCCAGGGCGACGGGCGACGCGCGTCGGGCCGCGGGCGACGCGCGTCGGGCCGGCCGCGGTCGCACAGCGGCGACCGGGCCGACCCGATGGCGATGAGATCCGGTCAGCTCCAGGGAATCCAGGCGGTCCGCACGTGGCCGTTGCCATGGCTGTCGCTTGGCTGGAAGTAGGACAGCATCAGCTTGCTGGACGTACTCGACTCCGGATGGCCGATGTAGGCCCGGCACAAGCCTCCGTCACCGGTGGTGCTGTTGCACGGGACGGCCGCGGTGAATCTCGGCGTGAACGGCCCGGTTGGGCTGCTCGACGAGAACACGGTGATGTTCCCGCCGATGTCGTCCTGCTCGATCGCGACAAACGGTGATCCGGAGAACGCCGGATACCGGTGGACGTCGAAGCTCGCCGGGGTGATCGGAGTGAAACCGCCGGAGGTGGCGGCCAGTGTGCTGAAGGTGTAGTTACGGGGGTCCAGCCAGCGATGGCCACCGCTCTGGTTGCTCGCGTTGTACGCGGCGAACGGAGTACTACCCAGGGTGACCTTCGCGACCTGGGCGGTCCCGGCGGAGCAGTCGCCGAAGGCGGAGCTGGTGCAGAGACCGGTGTAGAAGTAGAGCGAGCCGTTGTAGACCACCGGCGAGCCCAGGATTCGGTTGTCCGCCAGCGGGTTGCCGGTGAAGATCCCGGTGCCGCCGACCGGGCTGTCGTTGCTGAAGGTGTTCGTCGTGTAGTCGTAGTCCACGATCCGCAACGCAAGCGGCCTCGTATTGGTTCCGTTCAGGCACATCACCACGTACGGAATGATGAGGAGCGGATTCGGAGAGGACGTCGGGATCGACGCGATTCCGCTGGCCCATGCGGCGAGGGTACCGCCGCAGGAGAAGCCCGACGGGTTCGGGATGAACTGGACCACGTTGTTGCCCGAGGCGTCGGTGAAATCGCCGAACAGCGACTGGCTCGGCGCGGTGAACGCCTGCGCGGTGCCCGCGGTCGTCCCCCAGACCCGCTGGCCTGTCGGGCTTACCGCGGTGTCGCAGAACAGCCACAGCACGCCGATCACGTTCGCCTGCGGGACGCCGGTGAACCCGCAGTCCCGGGAGATCTCATAGCCCTTGTTCAACTCGAGCGAGGACACGACCGGGCCGATGTCGTTGACGGTGCGGGTCGCCGCCGCCGCCGGCGCGGCGGTGCCGACGGTGAACGCCAGAATGGCCGATAAGGCCGCACTGACCATGGTTGCGGTGAGTCCGAGAAATCTTCGGCGCGGGCGCGCTGCACGCATGGTGCCTCTCCTCGACGGTCGATCGCGACGCGAGAGCGGGCCTACCGCCCTGCGCGGATCATCGAAGTCGATCAGCCGCCGCCTCGACAAGGAGGTCGGACGATCTCGGATGACCTCGGACAGCGGACGTCGACTTCGGGTCTTCGACATCCTGCTCGTCCAGCTGCTGCGCGCATGGCTCGCCGGCGATCCCGAAGGCACGCGGTCCTCAGCGCTGGGCGCGTTGCGCGACCCGCTCGTCGGCGCCGCGGTCACCGCCCTGCACCGCGACCCGGCCCGCGCCTGGACGACCGAGGCGCTCGCCCGCGAGGTGGCGGTGTCACGCGCGACCCTCACCCGGCGCTTCCGGGCGGTGACGGGTCGACACGCCAGGGGCCTACCTGACCCGGTGGCGGCTCGACCTCGCGGCCCGGCGTCTGCGTGACGGCGACGACGGCCTCAAGACGGGCTGTCCTTGAGGGTGTCGTTGACCGACTCGATGAGCGGACGGACCTTGATGAGCCGACGGACCTTCGTGGGCACCGGCCGGCCTAGCCCGTCGCGCCCCAGGGGATCCGGCCATGGCCCGTGGGGGCGAAGACCGTCGTCATGACCGCCACACCCCGTGGGCGGACGAGGGCCGATGTGGTCGGCGCCTGAGGCTGACGTACTCGTCGGCATGTATGTCCCGGAGCCGAGCTGAGAGTCGGTCAGCGGAGTCGGCGACAGGTTCGCGGCGGAAGGCTCGCGTCAGAGCGGGCCGTCATCCTGGATCGGCACGGTCTGGACGCGTCGGACGCCCTTCTTGCGGACGACGACATCACCGGTCACCCGGGTACGGCAGGCGAGCCGCGAGTCGGTGGGGTCGCGACGCGGGTCGGTCGCGTCGCGGCGCGGGTCGCCGGGGAGGCGCGCCGCGAGGGCGTCGGTCTCCTCGTCATCGGGCGGGACGAGGTGCTCGGCGCCGCCGAGCACCTCCACCTGGCACACCAGGCAGGTCGCCTGGCCGTGACACGTCGTGGGCCAGTGGTATCCGAGCCGCCACGCCGCCTCGATGATCGTCTCTCCGGGCCCGAGCTCAAGCTCGGCACCGAGAGGATCGACGCGTACCACCGGCCCACGGGGCCGCGGCTCAGCCACGAGGCCTCACATGGTCACCGGCTGCTCGGCGGCGAGGCGGGCGGCGTGCTTCATCCCGATGTATGAGAACACGAAGCTGGCGCTGACGCTCGCGACCTGGCCGGAGCTGAATCAACGAGGGAGAGACCGGCGGACGACCACTGAGGTGCGCCCTGGTCAGCCTCGTGCCCCSGGGGCGTCACCCTACCGACGACGCCACGTTCACGTGGTCGTTCGGCTCTTCGAACAGTGACGCCGCCTGACCAGGGTCCTCGCCTCGGGGCAGATCACTCGGCTTGCGCAGGACCACCAGGCGGTACCGGACCGCGCCGAGGGCCGAGAGCAGGAAGAGAAGGAACGTGGAGCGGACCGAGACATGCCCGCGGCCGGTGACGGCGCGGGCGATACCGGATGAGAGCAGGTAGAGGTAGGTCGGCAGGGTGAGCCTGGTGACGTCCGTGTCCTGTTCGACCACGAGCCCGGCCTTGTCGGCCATTGCCTGGTAGTCGCCGTCCGACCACTTCGACTGCCGGCCGTATCCCTTGGCGACCTGGTCCTCGAACCAGCGGCTGGCGGCATTGTCCGGGTCCGTCTGGTCCGCGGGCACGAAGTCCGACAGGGACAGCCGTCCGCCGGGTTTCAGGACCCGCTGCGCCTCCTCGAGGAAGGCGAGCCGGGACGGGAAATGGAAGATGCACTCGACCGCGAGAACCGCGTCGAACGCGGCGGAGGGCAGCGGGAGCGCGCAGCCGTCCGCGCAGATGAGGTGGGCCCGGGTGGGCAGGGCCCGGGTAAGCTGCCGATGGTCGATGTTCACACCGACCAGCCGCGTCGCCGGCAGCCGTTCGGACAGTCGCCCGAGCGTTCCCCCGAAACCGCAGCCGACATCCAGAACGGCCATGCCGTCGGAGATCAGCGCCCCGCCGGCGACCGTGTCATCGAGACGCTCCTGCGCGGCGACGACGCCGCGCCCTCGGATTCCCGTACCGCGCAGCCGCGTCCACAGCCCCCAGTGTATATGTCGAGAGAAGGCATCCGCCTTCCGGTCACCCTGGCTACGTTTCTCGAGCAGTACGTCTATATAGGGAAGTTCCACATCCACGCTCATAGGCCGAAGGTAGGCGTCGAGCAAAATGCCGCGAACAGGCTCGGCAAAATATCTACCCAACGCCGCGATTGTCTACTGGATTAATTGGCCGCGGAGCGTCTGACCTGAAGTCRCCAGTACCGGCGGCCGATCTGGGTCAGGCCTTTTCGCAAGCCAGATGATCACACCGTGGAAGCACCGCGCCGCCGCTTTCTCCACAGAGACAACACGGAGATGACACGGGGATCGTCGCCGCTGACGATGGAGAGCGGCCTGTTCGTCGCATGTACTTTGTCTAGCACAGTCAACCCGGACATTTTACCCTAGGTCGGGTGTAATCGCGGGACCGGCTTTGGCGTAGAATTCGCCCCCGCTCCGGTTCGACCCGTCGCGATTCGACCCATCGCGCGGTGCCTGGTCGCGGGCGCCGCCGGTCGCGGGCGCCGCCGGTGGCGCGGTCGCCCCTGGCGCTCCTACGCTGCGGACCATGAACAGCGCCGCCGGCCCGGCGCCCGAGCCGCTTCGCGTTCGACATCCATCTGCGGGGCGCCGACGAGACCGTCTTCCTTCGCCACCGGGTGGCGCTGCCCGCGCAGTTCGGGGGCGCGGCCGGGACGCTCTCGGCCGCCGTCGAGCTGGCCACGCTGCGCCGCGTCGCGGACCCCGTCTCGGCCGTGTCCAGAGCCGCCGCCGACGCCGCGGCCACGCTCGCCCTGCGACCGGCGCCGCCCTGGCACACGACCCGCACGACCTTCACCGCGATCGGCGACGCGCTGGTCGCCGGCACCGACGCCTGGGGCCGCATCGCCACGGACGTCGCCGCGCTGTCCCGCCCGGAGATCGGCGAGCTCGCGGAGCCGGCCGCGGCCGGGCGTGGCGGCTCGTCGACCATGCCGCAGAAGCGCAACCCGGTTCTCTCGGTGCTCATCCGCCGCACCGCCCTCACGGCGCCGGCCCTGGCGTCGACACTGCACCTGACGGCCGCGCTGGCCGGTGACGAGCGACCCGACGGCGCCTGGCACGCCGAGTGGCCGACGGTACGCGACCTGGCCCGCCGCACGGTCGTCGCGGCCAGTCACACCAGCGAGCTGCTGCGCGGGCTGCGCGTCGACACCGCCCGCATGCGCGCCACCGCCGACGCCGCCTGGCGGGACCTGACGGCCGAGCGCCGCGCCATCGCCGCCTTCGCCGGTGGCGAACCCGCCGAGGACGACTACCTGGGCGTCGCGGACGCCGTCATCACCGCCGTCCTCGCGCGCGCGCACGCCTACCTGGAGACCACGCGATGACCGCGCCGTGATCACCGGTGCGGTGATCGCCGGGTGGCCTCCCCAACCGGCGCCGCCGACGCCAACCGGCGCCGCCGACGTCAACCGGCGCCGTCGACGGTGGCCGTCGCTTCGGGCGTGGGGATGCGCTCGAGTTTGGTCCAGCCGCGCCAGCCGCGTTCCTCCAGTAGTTCCAGGAGCCGAGGAGCGATCCGCATCGAGTCGAGGAAGACGGCGTCGAGGAGCTGCGCGCGAGCGGCACGCCGGCGTCGGCGAGCGTACGGATCTTGATCAGCTCGGCGACGGCCTGGGCGCCATAACGCCGATAACCCGAGCGGTCGCGTTTGGGCTCCGGCAGGAGGCCCTTGGCGTGGTAGTGCCGCACCGCGCGCACGGTGACGCCGGCATACGACGCCAGCTGGCTGATCGTGAGCACCGCGCCAGTCTCCCAGAAGCCAGAGGGCACGCGAGAATGATCTTCTTTCGCATGCCCTCTGACCGCCGTCCCCGGGATCATTATTTCGCGGGCACGCGCAGGAACAGCCGGCGCGACCAGAGATAGCCGAGCAGCGCGATCAGGACGCACCAGCCGATCGCGAACCACGGGTCGGAGCCCGTCGAAGTACCCGTGACGAGTGCGCGCAACGTGTCGATCATCGGGGTGAACGGCTGGTGCTCCGCGAACTGACGCAGCCCGGTCGGCATCGCGTCGGTCGGCACGAAACTGCTGCTGACGAACGGCAGGATCATCAGGAACAGCGGGGTGTTGCTGGCCGTCTCGACGCTGTCCGCCGCCAGCCCCATGCCGACGGTCAGCCAGGTGAGCGAGAACGCGACGAGGATCAGCAGCCCGACCGCGCCGAGCCAGTCGAGCGGACCGGCGTCGGAGCGGAACCCGAGAAGGAACGCGAACGCCGCCACGATCACCACGGCGAATCCGGTCCTGATGACGGCGCCCAGCACGTGGCCGGTGAGCACCGACACCCGGGCGATGTTCATCGTGCGGAACCGGGCGATGATCCCGGTGTTCATGTCGGTCGCGGTCGAGATCGCGGTGCCGAGCGCGACGCTGGCGACGGTCATGAACAGGATGCCCGGCGTGATGAAGACGAGGTAGTCCCCGCGGTCTCCGCCGCCCTCCTGGCCCGGCAGGCCGGCGCCCAGAGTCCCGCCGAACACGTACACGAACAGCAGCAGGAACAGGATCGGCTGCGCGATCAGCATGATCGACAAAGAGGGGTAGCGGCGGATGTGCAGCAGGTTGCGCCGCAGCATCGTCGCCGAGTCGCGGACGGTGTAGGTGGTGCTCATGCGGAGACCTCCTTGGCTGCCGGTGCCGCGGATGCGGGCGTCTCGGATGCGGGTGCGTCGGATGCGGGTGCCACGCAGCCCACCCGCATCAATTCGACGTCGGCGTCCCAGCCAGGCACCGTCTCAGCACGCAGCATGTCCCGCACCTCGCCGAGATCCGGTGCGGCGGGTCGCGGACCATACCGCCAGACCCACACCTCCCCCACGACTTCGGGTCCACCGCGCCCCTGGAATCCGCCCGCCGTTCCACGACCACCACAGGGCACAAGCAGCGATCACCTGCCCGGCCGGACGCGGCTCCTAGCCCTGCGCCAGCCGGGAGAGCTCGTCGGCCAACGCCGACGCTGGTGGGCGATCCTCGGGCCGGCGGAGCCGGGCGTCGAGCGCGTACTGRACRCCGACGCCGAGGAGCGCGCCGAAAGCCGCGCCCACCCCCGCGCCGGGAACCGCGCCGGCCGCCCAGCCGAGGCCCACGATCACGTCCTGCACGGCTCCAAGATGCGCCGTGAGCCCTTCCGTGAGGCCACCGACCAGGCCGGCGACGATACCTGCCCACGCGAGGGTGACACCTCCGGCGGCGAAGAAAGCGTGGCCGAGCGCGAGCACCGGATGCTGACTGTCATAGGACCTGGTAGCCCGCCGCCTCCAGCTCCCAGGCAATCCACTCCGCCCAGTCACGGTCGGCGCTGGTGTACGAGATGAAGAAGTCCCAGCGTTCTTCCCCTGGGCGTTCCCCCGTCGTGGTGCTCACGGCGTCAGCCGCGACGGCGCCGGGCTACAGGGGGACCGCCGGCGGTCTCCCCCACGGTGACCCCGTTGGTCTCCACGAGTGCAAGTATGCCTGGCCCAGCTGCGCCGACCACCAACGAGGCGTGTGCGTCGACGGGGGACTGTCGGGAAGATGGCTTCGCCCACCAGGTCACCCTGGCAGCCTCACCCCAAGTCATTTTCGACTCGGTACCAGAGCGAGCCAGCGGCTCGGCCGGCGATCAGGCACAGGCGCCGCACCAGCCGTGACACCTCCTTTACCTAGCAGTACTATGCATTGCACTTCTAGGGTAGGGAACGGAGTGAGGCCTGGTGAAGGTCGGCAAGGATCTGGTGGCTGCCTCGGCGACACCGATGGTGCTCGGCATCCTGGCCGAGGAGCAGAGCTATGGCTACGCGGTCCTCAAGCGGATCAACGAGCTGTCGGGTGGGGAGCTGGACTGGACGGAGGGCCTGCTCTACCCGTTGCTGCATCGGCTGGAGCGCCTCGGTTGGGTGGAGTCCAGCTGGCAGTCGGTGACGGGCGGGCGGCGGCGCAAGTACTACCGCATCACCGAGGCGGGCCTGGCCGAGCTCGCCGAGCAGCGCCTTCAGTGGGCCACGGTCATGGAGGCGCTCAAGGGGATCTGGCTGGGTACTGAGGACCGCGGGACGCTGACGGCGACTCCGCTTGAGGGCTGGGCATGACGGCGCGGGAGGGGCAGGAGGAGCTGGAGGCGCAGCTCGCGCAGTGGCGCCAGTACGTGGGGCGCCGCCGGGAGCTGCGGTCACCCGACGCCGACGAGCTCGAAGACCATCTCCGCGGTTCCGTGGACGAACTCGTCGAGGCCGGCCTGAACCCGGATGAGGCGTTCCTGGTCGCGGTCAAACGGATGGGCAGCCTCGACGACCTGTCCCGCGAGTTCGCCCGGGAGCATTCCGAACGGCTGTGGAAGCAGCTGGTCCTGACCGCGAACCCGGCCGCGGACGCCCGGTCGCGGCGGGACCTGCGGGTGATGGCCCTCTGCGCGGCAGGTGCCGCGCTGTCCATCAAAGCGCCGGAGCTGTTCGGGATGAGGCTGTCCGACGACGCGTCGGCCTCGTTCTACGGGCCGAACGTCAGCCTGCTCGTGCTGCCCTGGCTCGCGGGTTTCCTCGCCTGGCGCCGGCAGGCCCGACGCCCGCTGATCGGGATACTGGTAGCGCTGTTCGCGCTCGGCGCCGTCGCGGCCAACGCCTATTCCCTGGCGGACAGCTCGCAGTCGCTGGTCATCACCAGCATCCACCTGCCCATCGCCCTGTGGCTCGTGGTCGGCCTGGCCTACCTGGCCGACGACTGGCGCTCGTCCCGCCGACGCATGGACTTCATCCGCTTCACCGGCGAATGGTTCATCTACTTCGTCCTCATGGCCCTCGGCGGCGGTGYCCTCACCGCATTCACGACCGGCGCCTTCAAGGCCATCGGGATCGTCCCGGAGGAGTTCGTCGCGGGGTGGCTCCTTCCCTGCGGCGCGGCGGCCGGGGTCGTCGTGGCCGGATGGCTCGTCGAGGCCAAGCAAAGCGTCGTCGAGAACATCGCCCCGGTGCTCACACGGCTGTTCACACCACTGTTCACAGCGGTCCTGCTCGCCTTCCTCGTCGCCATCGGCTGGACCAGCAACGGCATCGACGTCGAGCGCCAGGCACTGATCCTGTTCGACCTGCTCCTGGTCATCGTGCTGGGGCTGCTGCTCTACTCGATCTCAGCCCGCGACCCGCTGGCCCCACCCGACCTGTTCGACAAACTGCAGCTCGCCCTTGTCGTGAGCGCGTTGGCCATCGACGTGCTGGTACTCCTGGCCATCACCGGGCGCATCACCGAATACGGCACCACGCCCAACAAGGCCGCGGCCCTCGGTGAGAACGTCCTCCTGCTCGCCAACCTCACCTGGTCGGCGTGGCTACTGCTGGGGCTCATCCGTCGGCGCACCCCGTTCGCGACGCTCGAACGGTGGCAGACCAGCTACCTGCCCGTCTACGCCGCCTGGGCCTGGATCGTGGCCCTCGTCTTCCCCCCACTGTTCAACTACGCCTGACGGCCGAGTACGTGACGACGCCGAGGTCGGTGTGGCCGCGGACGGGAGACAAGCCAGGGCCCGCAGCCTGGAGTCGCGCAACGGAATCCTTCGCGTGAGGTGCGGCACCTGCTCAGTTGCTGAGTCTTGCGGCTTTCGGTGGCGGACTCCACGCCCGGCGCGCCATGGTGCTCGGGAAGCCGGTGTGACGCCGGCGCGGCCATCGCCACTGTGAATCGGGCGCTACCGCAGCTGGTCGCGGCGGCGAGTGAGGTAGGCGGTCTCGCCGGTGTTGCCGGCCAGCTCTACGGCCCGGTCGTAGGCCGCGCGTGACTGCTGACTTTGGCCGAGCCGGCGCAACAGGTCGGCGCGGGTGGCGTGGTAGGGGTGATAGCCGGCCAACCTCGGCTCAAGACGGTCGATGGCCGCCAGGGCCACCTCCGGGCCGTCGAGTTCGGCGACCGCGATGGCCCGGTTGAGGGCGATGATCGGCGAGGGGTCGAGGCGGACGAGCTGGTCGTAGAGGGCGAGGACCTGCGACCAGTCGGTGTCGCGGATGTCGCGGGCGGAAGTGTGCACGGCGTTGATCGCGGCGAGGATCTGGTAGCGCCCCGGAGCCACCCCGGCGGCGGCAGCGGCGAGGCGCTCGCGCACCAGCCGGTGACCTTCGGCGATCAGTTCCGCGTCCCAGGCCCCACGGTCCTGCTCGTCGAGGGCGACCAGTTCGCCGCTGGCCGAGGTCCGGGCGGTGCGGCGCGCCTCGGTGAGCAGCATCAGCGCCAGCAGCCCGGCCACCTCTCCGTCCCGCGGCAGGAGCGCGCGGATCAGGCGGGTGAGCCGGATCGCCTCGGCGGTCAGGTCGTGTCGTACGGGGTCCGTGTCGGGGCCGCTGGCCAGATAGCCCTCGTTGAAGACGAGGAACAGGACGGCGAGCACGCCGGAGACACGAGCCGGCAGATCGTCGACGGACGGCATCCGATAGGGGATGCGAGCCGCCTTGATCTTGGCTTTCGCGCGGGTGATCCGCTGCCCTATGGCACTCTCGGCCACCAGGAAGGCGCGGGCGATCTCGGGCACGGTCAGACCGCCGACCATGCGCAGCGTCAACGCCAGGCGGGCTTCCACCGCCAGCGCCGGGTGACAGCAGATGAAGATCAGCCGGAGCCGGTCGTCGTCGATGGCGCCGAGAGGCTCGGGCGGGTCGTCGTCGTACGCCATCTGAGCCTCCTTCTGCCTGTCGTCGCGCTTGTTCTCGCGCCGGATCCGGTCGATGGCCCTGCGGTTGGCGGTGGTGGTCAGCCACGCGCCGGGGTTGGGAGGTACGCCGTCGGCCCGCCACCGCTCGACGGCGGTCGCGAACGCCTCGGCCGCCGCCTCCTCCGCGATGTCAAGGTCACCGAAACGCCTGGTCAGGGCGGCCACCACCCGCGCCCACTCCTCGTGATGGGCCCGGGTGACCGCCTCCCGGGCGTCGATCACTGGAACGGCCGCAGCTCGATCTTCCGATCGCAGACCTTCGACGCCTCGGTGGCGAGCCTGAGCGCCACATCCAGATCGGGGACCTCCCACACCCAGACGCCGGCGAGGTACTCCTTCGACTCCACGAAAGGCCCGTCGCTGAACACCGCCTGCTCGCCCCGGTTGTCGATGACCGTCGCCGCGTCGGTGTCCGCGAGTCCGCCCGCGAAAACCCAGTAGCCCTCGGCGATCAGTCGTTCGTTGAACGCGCTGATGGCAGGCTGCCTGTCCGTGCTGCCGGGATCACTCTTGTCATCGATCACGGAAACCAGGTACCTCATCTGAAGATCATCTCCCGTGGCGTCAGGCCGTGGCGTCAGGATGGCGTGGTTCGGTGGTCAGGAACTTCAGGCCGTCGCATACCGCGGGCGCCCGGCCGGCCGGTAGGCCTGGATCGTCACGCCCTTCGCGTCGACCCGCGATTCGACCAGGTCGAGCGCGAGATCCGGACCGGTCTCCGGGAAAAGTCTCGCGCCCTGGCCGAGGATCACCGGGACCACGATCAGAGTCATCTCGTCGACCAGATCGTTCGCCAGCAGCCATCGGGTCAGGGCGCTACTGCCATGTACCTGCAGCTCACCTCCGGGCTTGGCCTTCAGCTCACTGATGGCCGCCGCGAGGTCGCCACGGAGAACGGTCGTGTTCTCCCAACGCGGCGCGGTGAGCGTGGTCGAGGCGACGTACTTGGGGGCCTCGTTCAGGGCCACGCCGATGGGATGTGCGTGCATCTGGTCGATTGATCCCCAGGAGCCGGCGAACAACTCGTAGGTGCGCCGGCCGAACAGGAACGCGTCGGCGCGCTGGTAGGTCCGCGTGATGAACGCCCTGGTCTCGTCGTCCCCCGCCCCCAGAGCCCATCCGCCGCGCTCGAATCCGTTCCTGCGGTCCTCATCCGACGCACCGCCGTTCCCCTGCGTCACTCCATCGATGGTGACCTGGGTCATGGTCGTCAGCTTCATGATCGCGGCTCCTTCGCCTTGGCCTGGCCCCTTGTGGACGGCCTCACCCCTGCTACGAACACCACCGCCCCGATCCGACAGATCCCCCGGACTTCTTTGAAGATTTTTCCGGGACGCCGGTCATCAGCACCTGAGCGGTCGCCGAGGCGACCTCGTGCTCTGCCTCAGATTCGCGTTCAGATTCGCGCTTCGTAGACCAGGAGCGCGATCTGCACCCGGTTCTCCGAGCCGGTCTTGGTCAGGATCCGCGAGACGTGCGTCTTCACGGTCGCCTCGCCCAGGAACAGGGCCTGGGCGATGGCCGCGTTCGAGAGGCCGTCCGCGACCGCCTCGGCCACCGCGCGCTCCCGCTCGGTGAGCGTCGCCAACCGGTCCCGGGCGCCGGCCGCACGCCGGTCGTCGCCCTTGCCGAGCTGGTGCACCAGCCGCTCGGTCACCGGTCCCGAGAACACCGACTCGCCGCCGGCCACGACGTGGATCGCCCGGGTCAGCTCCCGCGGGGCGGTGTCCTTGAGCAGGTAGCCGCGCGCGCCCGCCTCGAGCGCGTCGATCACGTACGAGTCCAGGTGGAACGTGGTCAGGATCAGCACGGCCGGCGGCTCGTCCAGCCGGCCGATCCGCCGGGTCGCCTGGACACCGTCCAGCACCGGCATCTGCAGGTCCATCAGCACGACGTCCGGCCGGGTCTCCCGGCACGCGGACACCGCCGCGGCGCCGTCCGCCGCCTCCCCGACGACCGCCAGCTCCGGGTCGCTGGCCAGCACCATGCGCAGACCCGTCCGGACCAGCGCGTCGTCGTCGACCACGAGCACCTTCAGCGCCACGGCAACCGCGCCCTCAGCTCGAACTCGCCGCGGGCGCTGAACCCGTGGCTCAGCGTCCCGCCCGCCAGTGCGGCCCGCTCGACGAGCCCGATCAGCCCGCTGCTCGTGCCCGGTACGCCGAGCGAGCCCGTGGTACGCGCGTTCACCACGTCGACCTCGACGTCCGCTCCCGACCGGGCCAGGCTGACACGCACCGGCACCCCGGGCGCGTGCTTGCGGGCGTTGGTCAGCCCCTCCTGCACGATCCGGTACACGTCCCGGCCGGCGGCCACCGTCGACGCGGGCCCGGTCGACGCCAGCGCCGGGTCCATGGACAACGCGACCTCCTGGCCGGCGGCACGCGCCTCCTCGACCAGGTCGCCGAGCCGGTCCAGGCCCGGCTGGTCCAGCGAGCGCGGCTCATCCTCACGAAGGACGCCGATCGCCGACCGCAGCTCGTCGAGCGCCTGCACGGCCGAGGTACGGATCAGCGCGGCCGCGTCCCGGACGTCGTCCTCGCCGTGCCGCGGCGCGACCTCGAGGCCACCGGCGTGCAGCGCCACCAGCGAGATCCGGTGCGCCACCACGTCGTGCATCTCCCGGGCGATCCTGGTGCGCTCGGTGGCACGGATGTGCTCCTCACGCAGGTTCCGCTCCTCCTCGGCGCGCTCGGCGCGCTCGCGGTAGGCGTCCAGCAGCGCGTGCTGCGACTGGATCAGCGCACCCCAGGCGGTCACCGCGGCAGCGATGGCGATGTTCACGGTCAGGGTCAGCGAGACACCCTGGTTGCCTGGGTACACCAGCCAGAACACCCAGCCGGCGGCCACGTCCGCGACCGCGACACCGATCGCGACCCGCAGCGACCGGTAGCGGGCGACGAAGTACAGCGCGACCATGTTGGCCACGCCCGCGGCGGCGACGACCCCGGCGACGACGGCGAGCACGAGCCCGACCACGAGCGGGTACCGGTGCCGGCCGAGCAGTAGCAGGCACGCCAGCGCCCCGGCGCACACGTCGACGGCGCGCCAACCGCCCGCGGGTCCCTGTTGCAGCACGTCGTACAGGAGCACGAGGCCACCGGCGAACGCGGCCAGGACGACGGCCGCCGACCGTGCCCGCCGTCGCCAGCCGTTCGTCTCCTCGTCCACAGCCGCGACTCTACGAGCCTGTCCGGCCGTGCCGAGTCCGCCTTTCGGGGGACCCCCGGTCCGCCGAAGGTCGACGGCCCTCCGCGGTTCGGGCGACGCGGCGGGGGTGCCCGCGCCGGTTCGCTGGAGCCATGAACGCAGCCACCGAACACTCCCCTGGTTCCCGCCTCCACGAGCTCGCCGACGAGGTCTTCGGTCCCGTCCGCGCTCCTCGCGGCACGTTCGAGCGCAAGCTTCTGCTGGTCCGCTCGGCCTTCGCGTACGGCGGCCTCATCGCCACCCTCGTCCAGGTCGTCGTCTGGCTGATGATCGGCGTGATCACCGCCCACCTCGACGCGCCGTGGTGGCTGTGGACCGCCGTCCCGGCCGCCGCCGCCGTCGGCCTGCTCACCCTCGCGCGGCGCTGGCGGCGCTGGTGGGGGCTCGCCGAGGCGGCGCGGGAGGAGGGCCGATGAGCTCCGAGCGTCGCGTCACCGGCTGGGCCGCCCTGCTCGGCGGCCTGCTCTCCCTGGTCATGGTCGGCCTGTACTTCGTCTACTCCGGCCCGCCGCCATCCGCGAACGTGCTCAGCCGCAACCTGATCACGATCGCCACCTTCACCGTGTTCCTGGTGTTCGCCGTCGGGCTCGGCCGGCTCCTGCGCGGCCCCGACGGCGACGCGGGCCTGGGCGGTGACCTCGCGGTCACCGCGCTGCGCATGTACGTCACCGTCACCCTGGTGGCCGCCTCCCTGGAGGTCGGCGCGTCGTTGCAGGACCCCGACGGCCACCTCGACCCGACCGTCGACGGACCGCTCGCCGCCGGCATGGTGCTGCTGCACGGCCCCATCGCCCGGGTACTGGTCGCGGTGTTCCTGCTCGCCCTGGCCGCGGCCCCGGCCGCCCGGCGGTACTTCTCCCGCCGGATGCTCCGTGGCGGCGTCGCCCTCGCGCTGGTGAACCTGGCCCTGGTCCCGTCGCTGTTCTTCGGCATGGACGCGGCGGACTTCTACGCCGCCAACGGCTGGGGCGCGGTCGCCTCCATCGGCGCGGTCAACGTGATCTGGTTCGCCGCGCTCGGCCGCTCCATCCTCCGCACACCGCGGCGCGCTCCGGCGCTCGTCTGACCAACCCTGGACCGCTGACCCCCGGTCACGTGACCGGGGGTCAGCGGCCCAGGTGGCGTCCCGCATGTGGGGCGCGACTGGGCAGTCAGAGGCGCCGAGCTACTCCGACCTCGAAGCGGAGACCCGGTACCGGGTGACTGGTCGGCGCTCCGGGGGAATTCCCGGGGAAAGGCGCGCGAGGTGCCAGCGGAATTCTGGGACCGCATCCTCACACTCGTGAGATCTCACTGACGGGGTGGCGACCGCTTACGGGGCGCCGCTCATGTCCGGCGAGGCGACGCGGATTGCTATCCGGGCCGTCGTCGCGGGAGGTAACCGTTCAATCAGGACGGTTTTACGTGCCGCCGATGGAGGAACGCTCCTTCTCGCGGAAATCTCACATGGACCAGCCGCGGTGGGCCGCTCTGGGTTACATCTGGTGTGGGGCCGGTGAGCCAGAGGGCGGGCCGGCATGTGGAGGTTCCATGCCTCAGGACGTCGCCTTCGATCTGCCCTTTCCGCTCCGCGTCCACCAGGACATGGAAGGCACCCGCACCCGCAACCTCGACTGGGTCCGCCGCCACGGGCTGGTGGGCGGCGAACGGTCGGTGGACTGGTACACCTCATGGGACATGCCCCGGCTCGCCGCCTACGGCTTCCCCGACGCCACCGGCCCGGGGCTGGATCTGTGCACCGACACCATGGCGTTCTTCTTCGTCTTCGACGACCAGCTCGACGGCCCCCTGGGTTGGGCGYCGGGCCGCGTCGCCCGGGTGTGCCAGGGCCTGATCGACATCGTTCACGGCACCGGGCCTCGCCCCGGCGGCGACCCGTGCTCGGCCGCGTTCGCTGACCTGTGGCGGCGCAGCATCGAGGGTGCCTCTCCCGGCTGGACAGCCCGAGTCTCCGGCGAGTGGGAGTACTACTTCGCCGCCCACGCCCACGAGGCGCTCAACCGGCGCCGTGGGGTGCCGGCCGACCTGGAGCAGTACCTCCAGGTCCGCCGGGGCGTCGCCGGGACAGCACTGCCGCTGTCGCTGGGGGAACACGCGGCGGCTCTTACTCTGCCTCCGGCCGTGTTCCACAGCCCGCAGCTGAGAATCATGCGGGAGATCGCCATCGACATCACGCTGATGTGCAACGACGTGTACTCCCTGGAGAAGGAGGAAGCGCGCGGGGACATGGACAACCTCGTCCTGGTTCTCGAACACACCCAGCACCGCACGCGCGAGGAGGCCGTCGCCGCGGCGCAAGGGGAAGTCCACCGACGCTGCACCCGCTTCCAGGAGCTGGCCCGCGACGTCCCAGCCATGTGCACCCATCTCGCGCTCCCCGCCACGCAGCGCGCCACCGTCACCACCTATCTCGACGTCCTGACCGCCTGGATCCGCGGCTATCACGCGTGGGAAACCGAGACCCTGCGCTACACCACCGCGCTGGAGGTCCTCCCCCGGTCCGGCCCCGGCTACTTCGAGAACGTCCTGGAAGAGCCGGGCGCTACTGATTCGTGAAGGCCGCGAAAGCCTCACTCACTCTGTGCGACCTCGTCGCGACGCTGGTCCAGAACATCCGCCGCGGTCATTTCGAACTCGCCAGCGACGCTGGTTTACCGCCGCGGCTGTCGGTCGCCTTCACCGAGCTCGCCCACGCCGTCTGATCACCAGGCCGGCGGCGGCTCCGCACGCCCCGACTCCGCCGACGGCAGCGCCTCCAGCAGCCGATCCGCGTGCGGCGGTCGTCCGCCCGGCTCAGTCGCTGTGACCTTTGCGTCCTCACTCCAAACTGGAAAACGACTCGTCGCAGGTCAGGTAGGTTGCTGCGCATGCCCGACCTCGCACCGGCCTCGCCCGCCGACGCGTATGCGGCCCTGCTGGAGGGCAATGCGCGGTTTGTACATGGAGAGCGGCTTCATCCCAATCAGGACGCGGACCGTCGATCAGCGGTGGTGCCGCGGCAGCGTCCGTTCGCGGTGCTGTTCGGGTGTTCCGACTCCAGGCTCGCCGCCGAGATCATCTTTGACCGGGGGCTGGGCGACCTGTTCGTGGTCCGTACCGCTGGCCATGTCGCGGGACCCGAGGTGCTGGGCAGCATCGAGTACGGCGTCCACGTGCTGGAGGCGCCACTGGTCGTCGTCCTTGGTCATGACCTGTGTGGCGCCGTGACCGCCGCATCCGAGGCTGACCGCGACGGGGTGGCGCCGGCTGGCTATATCGGAGACGTGGTGGAGCGGGTCATGCCCAGCATCCTGTGGGCACGCGCGGCAGGATGYACTGACATCGACCAGTTCGTCCAGGCCCACATTCGCCGGACGGTCGACGGGCTGGTGGGACGGTCGGCCCTGCTGGCGACCGAGGTCGCGGCGGGCCGGTGCGCGATCGTCGGGCTGTCCTATCGCCTGGCAGACGGCACCGTCAGCGTCGTGTCCAGCAAAGGGTCTCTCCCCGAGGGGGTCTAGCGATCCACACGAGCGCCCCGCTTCGCGCCGACGATCGAGCGCTGGGCCGACGGGAGCGGTGTCCGCTGGCCGCGCCCGGGGCAGACCAGACAGCCTTGGACGCTGTGAACAGGGCCTGACCAGCCAGGCTCTCTGACCGCCCAGTCCCGCCTCACAGGCCCTGGGAGGTCGGAAGGCCGCGGAGGACGACGTCGTCGGCCAGCCGCCGCAACGCCTGGTAGCGGTCGGCCAGCTGCGGGAAGGTCGCCGCGGCCTCGCGGTGGTTGCGCAGTTCCCGCAGCAGCAGCGAGGCGATGTTGAACCGGAAGGCCGCCTGGCCGGCGGCGTGGGCGACGTGGGCGACGACGCGGGCCTGGGCGGCCGGCTGGTCCATGAGCGTGAGCCAGAGCAGGGCATGGTCGTAGCCGGGCAGGCGCATCCCGGCGTACTCCCAGTCCACCAGCGCGACCTCGGTGCCGGTGACCAGCACGTTGGTCAACAGCAGGTCACCGTGGCAGAAGACAGCCGGGGTCGCGGCGAAGGTACCCGCCCACGCCCGCATGGCGGCCAAGGCGCCGAGGTCGGCGGCGACGGCCAGATCGCTGGCCGCCAGCACAGACCGGCGGGGATCGCCGGCGAAGCGGGTCCGACCGGGCCAGGTCGCCAGCGCGTCGGCGGCGGCGAGCACCGCGTCAAGGGTCGGCAACGCGACCGCGCAAGGGTAGCGGGCGGCGGCGACCGGGCGGCCGGGAAGGCGTTGCACCAGCAGCAGACCGGGCACGGGCGGGGCCAGCAACCGGGGCACGCGCACCGGCGGCGGGTCGGCGGCGAACCGCTGGTAGGTACGCGCCTCGATGTCATGGTGACGCCGCCACACCGGCTCGGCGGCGGTGAGAACCTTCAACACGGCTTCGGTGCCCTGGTAGTCGCCGGCCACCAGCACGGCCTTGCAGGTGGCGTGCAGCAACCCGCGTAGGACCAGCGCGGGATAGTGGGCGCGGGCGCGGCCCAGCGCCTCGTCGGAGACGGCCGACGGCAGCCAGTCGGGGCGGTCGGGGCTGYGGGTCACGGTCACCGGTCTGCCCACCTTCGCCGGTCCCGGAACGGCGACGACGTGTCGGCGACCGCGTTCAGGCCCGCAGGACGGTGACCGTACGGCCGGTTGGGGTGGTGGCGGTGTCGAACTGGGTGCGATCGCTGAGGTCGGGGGCGCCCGGGCGGCGGTCGAAGATGATGAGGGTGCCGGTGTCGAGGCCGAGGCGGTCGAGGTAGCCGTCGAGCTGGGTCAGGCCCTGGCGTAGCGGGTCGGCCTTGTAGGGGTGCCAAACCTTGAGTTCGAGGGCTTCGCGCTGCCAGTGGCGTTTGCCGTGTTGGTCGGTGTAGGGCCGGCGGATGAGCAGGTCGATCCTTCCGCGGCCGACGCCGTATTCTCGGTCCACGTAGCCGCCGCCGTTCACGACGCGCTGGAGGAATCCCATGAGGACGAGCTGTGGGGCGACCTCGTGGTAGTGCTCGGTTGTGGTGAGTACGTCGCCGTGCTCGATCCAGAACTCGGCGAACTCGCGTAGGAGCAGTGCGACGTCGAGACGGCCGTCCGGCAGGATGAAGCTGCGGGGGTCGGCGACGACGTTGGCTTCGACCTGTGTGGTCAGAACACGGACGATGACTTCGCGGTAGATGGGGTTGGCGATCCGGACCGGGTTGTCTGTGGCGATCAGGCCGAGGTCTCGGGTGTAGGCGAGGTCGTCGTCGTAGGGGTCGAGCGCGACGAGGTCGCCGGCGAGCAGGGGCTGCACGATCCGGCGGACCCGTGGTTCGGCCAGCCGTGCCGCCAGTGAGTCCAGGTGTGTCGCCCGGGCGAGGACCAGGCGCTCCTTCGCCTGTTCGACGTCGTCGACCGTGATCGGCACCGTGGCGGGCACTGCCAGTTTCACCACGATCTCGCGGGCCAGGGCGTTGACCAGCCAGGGCTGACCCGCGGTCAGCTCGAACGCCCGGGCCACGGCGGTCGGGGTGAACTCCTGGCCGGTGTCGGCGGTGTGCTGTCCGTACAGGTCGGCGACCTCGTTGGCGGTGAAGTCTCCCAGCCGCAGCGACTCCAGCTTGATGTTGAACGGGCTGGACGTTCCCAACCGCGACGGGTCGCCGCCGGAAGCCGCTTCCGGGGACCCGCGGGATCGCGAAGCGATCTCGTGGGAGTGGCAGTCGCGGACGTCGCGGAGGCCGCAGAGGGCGATGGAGGCGGGAAAGCTGGTGGGGCGGTCGCGGTAGCCGTCCCGGAGCTGGCTGAGGACACTGATCAGGCTCTGCCCGCTCAGCGCGTCGATCTCGTCGAAGAACAGCACCAGAGGCCGGGGCAGGCCCGTGCCCAGGCCGACAGGCCCGCGGCGAGCAGGGTGCCCTCGGAGGCCTCTGGCCATGGCGGTGGGCGTAGGTCCCGCGGCAGAGCCGTGTCCGCGGCCGCACGGATCCGGGACAGGATGTCGCGGGTCGCCGCGCCGTAGTCGTCGCGGGCGGCCCGCCCCGCCTCGCAGGAGAACAGCAACGCCGCGTGGCGGCCCTTGGCGGTCAGTTCCTCGGCCAGCGCGGTCAGCGTCGTTGTCTTGCCGGTCTGCCGCGGCGCGTGGACGACGAAGTAGCCTTCCTGCTCCACCAGCTCGGGGACCTCCGGCAGCCGAGACACCGCCGGAATCATGTAGTCGGCCCCGGCCCGGCAGGGACCAGCGGTCTGGAACCGGCGAGCCATCGATCGTCACGCTCCACACGCCAGGCGGCATAGATCACGCTGCACGCACAACCCTACGCATCCGCCATGCACCGCTCGTGATCTCTCTGGCCGGGACGTCGGGTCGCGGGACGGTCAGGCGCGCAGCGTCACAGTGGCGTCAGTGGCGTCAGTGGCGTCAGTGGCGTCATGTCTGGCGGCTGGCCACCAGATCATGGGTTGGGTCGTCGATTGCCCAGGCGCGTGTCGGCCTTGGCATCGATGTCGGGCCGCTTGGCCTCGGTGGCGRCCCGGGTGCCGAACCCGCTGGCGGGCATGGCGTCGGCGTCGCCCGTCTCGTGTCGCGGCCGGGCGCGGCTGTCGTCACCGCGCAGCTCTGGACGGGCCTCGCCGACGGTGTGGAACGCGTCCATGAAGCGGGAGAGGCCGGTGGCGAGGGCGGCGAGCGCGAGCCACAACACCAGCAGGTTGCGGGACTGGCTCGAGTAGCCGACCGCCCAGAAGGCGACACCGATCGAGAAGGCCCCGATGACGAGCGGTGCCCACCACGGCGCACGGCCAGGCAGTCCACCGGACTCGGTCGCGAAGCCGGGGCTGGTGCGGCCACCACGGCGGCGCACCAGGGCGGTCGCCAGGTCGGCTATGCCCTTGGCCAACAGGTACCAGGCGAGGATGCGGGCGATGACTCGGAAGGTCGGGCTCGGCCAGGCCAGGGCGACGATGCCGGCCGCGATGAACACGACGGCCAGCATGGCGCGCACGGGGCGCCATTCGCGGCCCGCGGTTGTCGCTGTGGCCAGTTCACTGCCGGCGCTCGCCAGCAGGAGCAGGCCGAGCAGCACGGCGATCGACGTGGGCGCACGCAGGTCGAGCTGGGGGATCGCGAGAGCGAAAATCATCCAGCCGATGCCCAGCGCGAGCAGCGCGGGGCCCGCTTTCGCGAGCAGACCACCGCCGTGCTCGCGAGACCCGACGGTTGAGGTGGTCATCACATGATCTCCCTTCGAAGGGAAGGGCGCAGCGGACGCCGGGTCACGGTCACGCCCGGGCCGTCTCGCATCCGGACGGACCGCCTTATAACGGGACGCCGGCGGCTGATTGCACGCTGTCGGTCTGCCCGGTCTGCCGCGGGCATACTCGGGGCTATCGCCGCTGGCCGGACGACGACGTCCTGCTGGCCCGGAGCTGATGATCCAGGCAGGCATTCGCCACCTGCCAGTCGTAGACGGCACTCGGCTCGTCGGAATGATCGACGATCGTCGGCTGGCCGGCGAGTATGTGGCCGGACCGCTCACCGCCAAGCCCCGGACCGTCCGCGATCTCGTCGAGCATCCACCCCTCCGCGCGCGCAGAGACACCTCCCTGCGCGACGCCGCGGCACGGATGGCGGCCGATCGGGCCGACGCCGTCTGCGTGACGACTCCGACCGACGACTTGATCGGCATCGCGACGACCAGCGATCTGGTCCACGCCCTCGCCGGTAGGCCGCTTGCACACGGGGACGCCAACGACGCGCCGGTGACTCCCCTGCTCTTCCGGCTCACCCCGGTCCTTCCGACCGCGGACTGAACTCCGCTCGGTTCATCAACTACGGGTTGGGCTCTTCGCTATGCGCTTGGGAGGTGAAAGGGCATTCGGTAGGTCGTGCTTGTTGAATGTGATCCATTGGCCCGGTCAAGGTCGGCCGCCTATGGCCACTCCGGCCGGGTCATAGCCTGCRCATAGGCGGTGACTGCCACGGGCAAGGTCGGGAAGATACGGTCCGCGCCGATCCGGCCAGCCACACCATGTGCGACAAGCTCGTCGAGCAACTCCCGTTTGACCCGGGCAAGCGCGACGACGACGCCTCGGCCGGCGAGTTCTTAGCGCAGATTCTCCAAGACGTCCAGGCCAGTGATGTCGACCTCGATGTTCTCCTCCATGTTGAGGGCGCGGCGTTATCTGTCCGGCGAACCATCCCGTGTAGGCTTCTGCGGCCCCAGCAGTGATTCGAACTCGGACCCCCAGTCGATCAGACTGGCCTCCATCTCGGCCGGGACCGCGGCGTACGTCTGGCGTAAGAACGTCCCGACCCTGCGCGACGGGAGTTCCAACTCCGCCTGACCTTCTGGACCCGTCAGCGATATCGTCAAGGCCCACTTTCTATCGCCTTGGGAGGGTCCGATCCGCACGTCGCCGACACCAGCCGGTTGATGGCCACCCGCCGCGAGCAGATCGCGCGCGAACGTCCACTCGACCATCTGGTCACCTACCATGCGAACGACAAGCGTTATCGCGATCGGGTCAGTGGGATCAAAGCGCAGGAGGCCGGTCAGCGGCACTCGCTCCCCGTTGCCCATGACTTGGCCGATGGGCATGTTACCGACAATGCTGTTTTTTTCAGACGACCAGCGGTCTGACATCTCGSCCCCCTTCTCCTCGGTCCGGGCGTCCGACGTGGTGACGGCGGTGACCCGTGGTGCGGGCCGTCACCCTCCGTCCGGCCACGTCCAGTTCTGGACCTCGGGAAGGTCCTCGAAGTGTTCGGCGACGTAGGCCTCGTGGCGGGTGAGCTGGGTTTCGCAGTGGCTCACCAGCCGGTCGGCGCCGGGGTGGGTGGTGCGGGCGAACTCCACGGCGAGGCGGGCCAGGTGGTAGCGGCTGACCCCGTTGCGGAYGACCATGTCGAATGGCGTGGTCGTGGTGCCTTGCTCCATGAAGCCGCGGACGTGGAACCGCTGCGGGTTCTTGCGGCCGTGGAGAAGCTGATGAACGGCCCGGCTGTAGCCGTGGAACGCGACCACGACGTCGGTCTCGTCGGTGAACAGGGCGCGGAACATCGGCGTGGAGAACCCGTGTGGATGCAGGTCGGGCCGCGGCAGCGCCATCAGGTCGACGACGTTGACGAACCGGACCGCGAGGCTCGGCACGAACCGGCGCAGCAGATCTGCCGCCGCCAGAGCCTCCATCGTAGGGACATCCCCGATCCCCACGATCACCACGTCCGGGTCGCGGCCAGCCCGTGCCTCGGTCCCGGCCCAGTCCCAGACCGACCCGCCCCGTGCGCAGTGCTCTTCGGCCTCATCGGCCGACAGGTACTGCAGATGAGGCTGCTTGTCCGCCACGATCAGGTTGACGTGGTCGCGGCTGCGCAGGCAGTGGTCGGAGACCGACAGCAGGCAGTTCGCGTCCGGCGGCAGCCAGATCCGCGCCACGCCCGGGGACAGCGGCACGACCGTGTCGATCAACCCCGGGCCCTGGTGGGAGAAGCCGTTGTGATCGTTGCGCCAGCAGGTGCTGGTGAGCAGGACGTTCAGGCTCGGCACCGACGCCCGCYAGGCTAGTTTCGATGCTTCCTGCAGCCACTTCGTGTGCTGGACCAGCATCGACGCGGACACCATGGCGAACGCCTCGTAGGTGGCGAACAGGCCGTGGCGGCCGGTGAGGGTGTAACCCTCCAGCCAGCCCTCGCACAGGTGCTCCGAGAGGACCTCCATCACCCGGCCCTCCGGGGAGACCCGGTCATCGAGCGGGTCCGCCGGAGCCACCAGGCAGCGGTCGCTGACATCCAGGATCGCCCCCAGGCGGTTGCTGGACAGTTCGTCGGGACTGAACACCCGAAACGTCGTCGGGTTGTCCCGGTAGACCTCCGCGAGCAGCTCCCCGAGTGGCCGGGTCGTCTCGTGGAACGTGACACCGCGGCGCTCCGGGCCGACGTCGAGCGCGTGGTCGCGCCAGTCGGGAAGTTCCAGGTCGGTCGTGCGCCGGCCGCCGTTGGCGTAGCTCGTCGCGCCGAGGCGCTTGTCGCCGGTCGGTGCGAGTGCGGCGAGGTCCGCCGCGAACCTGCCCTCGGCGTCGAACAGCCGCTCCGGCTGGTACGACCGCAGCCACGCCTCGAGCTGGGTCAGATGCGCCAGGTTGTCCCGCACGCCCGCGAGCGGTACCTGATGTGCCCGGAATGTGCCCTCGACCCGTACTCCGTCGACCTCCCGCGGGCCGGTCCATCCCTTCGGCGTCCGGAGCACGATCATCGGCCAGCGCGGCGGGTCGGTCACCACGGCGCCCTCCTGCCGGGCCGCGCGCTGGATGTCGCGGATGCTCTGGTGGGCCTGGGCGAGCGCGGCCGCGAAGTCCCGGTGCACCTGCCGGACGTCACTCCCTTCGACCCACAGCACCTCATAGCCGTGCCCGTCGAACAGCGCCGTGACCTGCTCGCGGCTGCGCCGCCCGAGCACCGTCGGATTCGCGATCTTGTATTGGTTGAGGTTCAGGATCGGCAGGACCGCGCCGTCCCGGCCCGGGTGCAGGAAGCTGATGCCCTTCCAGCTGCCCTCCAACGGCCCGGTCTCGGCCTCACCGTCGCCGACGACCGCGGCGACCAGCAGATCCGGGTGATCGAACGCGGCGCCGAAAGCGTGGACGAGGGCGTAGCCYAGCTCTCCACCCTCGTGAATGGAACCGGGCGTCGGGACACTGACGTGACTGGGAATGCCGCCCGGCGTGGAGAACTGCCGCACCAGCCGGGTGAGCCCCGCGACGTCACGGGACACCGTCGGATAGACCTCCGAATAGGTCCCTTCCAGGTAGGTGTTCGCCACCAGGGCCGGGCCGCCGTGCCCGGGGCCCGCGACGTAGAGCACGTCCTGGCCGGTCTCGACCACAAGCCGGTTCAGGTGCGCATAGACCAGGTTCAACGCMGGCGACGTGCCCCAGTGCCCCAGCAGCCGCGGCTTGATGTCCTCGACCCGCAGGTCGCGGCGCAGTAGCGGGTTGTCTCGCAGGTAGATCTGTGCGGCGGTCAGGTAGTTCGCCGCGTCCCAGTAGGCGATCAATCGGTCCAGGGCCGTGTCGTCGATCTTCACGCCGAGGCCGCTGGTGACATCACCCGCGGCCGTGGGTGAGGGATCGGACGTCAGAAACTCCACAGACACTCCAGTCAGAAAGGATGTCTCGGGCATCGGGATTCACACCCCGCGACACGCTCTTTGCCTGCCGTGCGCGCGGCCAACGCCGCCGAGAACCGCGACATTGTGCGCGGCGGCTGGCCGTGTGCGGGGTTTTGCCGGCCGAGTGCGGCGGGTGTTGGGTTAGCGAAGTCGCCGCAGGGTGGGGTCGGTCGCGTCGGGTGCGGGCGCGACGCGGATCTTGACGTCGACGGCGACCGCTCCGTGGGCGGTGACGATGAGCGGGTTGATGTCCATCTCGCGGATCTGGGGGATGTCGTCGGCGAGGCGGGCGACGCGTAGCAGCACATCCTCGACGGCCGCCTGGTCGCCGGCCGGAGCGCCGCGGAAGCCGCCGAGGACCCGGCTGGCCCCGCGGGGTTCCCGGACCAGCTCCGCGGCGTCGACGTCGGTCAGCGGGAGGAGCCGGTAGGCCCGGTCGGCGAGCAGGTCGGTGAACACGCCGCCGAGACCGAACGCGACGAGCGGCCCGAAGGCCGGGTCCTGCACGACGCCGACCAGCGTCTCCGTCCCTGTCTCGGCGGTCGGCGAGAGGAGCGCGCCGCCCATCTCGGCGCCGAGCAGCCCGGCCATCCTGGTGTACGCCGCCGCGGCGGCGGCCGGGGTGGTGAGCCCGAGGGCGACTCCGCCCCGGTCGCTCTTGTGCACCAGATCCGGGTTGCCGGCCTTGAGGACCACCGTCCCGCCGATCTGATCGGCGGCGAACGCGGCGGCGGCGGCCGAGTCCACCCGGGTCACCGGCGCGACCGGGATGCCATAGGAGGCAACGAGGTCGACGGCACGCTCCACCGAGAGCCAGCTGCCATCTGGGGCGTTCGTGAGGGTGTCGTCGACAATGGTCCGCGCGCGGTCACGGTCTATCCCGGTCAGCTCGGGGACGGTCCCGACCGGCCGCGCCAGCCAGCTGGCGTGACCGGCGGCCCGGGCGAAGGCGCGGACGGCGTCCTCCGGCACGCTGTACGCGCAGATCGTCCGGTCGGCCGGCTCGAGTGTCGTCACCCGGGCGACCTGGCCCAGCAGCACGGCCAGCACGGATTTGCCGGTGTGCGTGGCAGCCGCGCGCACGGCGGCGGGTAGATCCTCCGGCTCTGTGAGCGGCGTCGGCGCGACGACGGCGAGCAGGCCGTCGACGCCCGGGTCGGCGAGGACGGTACGTAGGGCCTTCTCGAACGCCGGCCCGGACACCGAGGCGATGGTGTCCACCGGCCCGGCGACAGCGGCTCCGGACGGGAGGATCGCGCGAAGCTCGGCCTGGGTGGCGGGCGTGAGCTCCGCGACCGTGAGCCCGGCCGCTTCCGCGGAGTCCGCGGCGAGCACGCACGGGCCGCCGGCGTTGCCGACGATCGCGAGCCGGCCACCAGCGGGCAGCGGCTGGTGCGCAAGCAGGGTCACCGTGTCCAGGAGCTCGCCAAGCCCGTCGACCGCGATCACGCCGGCCTGCCGGAACAGCGCGTCGGCGTGCGTCCGTGACGTCACCGCGGCGGCGGTGTGCGACTGGGCCGCCCGTGAGCCGGCTCCCGAGCCGCCGCCCTTGACCGCCACGACTGGTTTGCCACGGGACACCCGCCGGGCGATCCGGGAGAACTTGCGGGGATTCCCGAAGGACTCCAGGTAGAGGGCGATGACATCGGTTTCCGGGTCCTGCTCTGCCCACAGCAGCAGGTCATTACCGGAGACATCCGCCTTGTTGCCGGTCGACACGAACGTCGACAGACCCAGCCCCAACGCGCTGGCCTGCTCCAGCAGAGCGATTCCCAGGCCACCCGACTGGGAGACCACACCGACCCGGCCCGGCCGTGGCGGCGCGACCGCGAACGTCGCGTTCAGCCGCACCCCAGCCGCTGTGCTGACGATGCCCATGCAGTTGGGTCCGACGATCCGCATCCCGGACGACCGGGCCCTCGCCACCAGCTCCGCCTCACGGACGCGCCCCTCGGTGCCGGCCTCGGCGAACCCCGCCGTCAGCATGACGACGGCGCGTACGCCGACATTCGCGCAGTCGGCGACGACGTCGCCGGCCGCGGCCGCGGGGACCGCCACCACGGCGAGATCGACCGGACCCGGCAGGTCGCGGACGGACGGCACAGCCGCGACGCCGGCCACCTCGGCCGCGTGCGGGTTCACCACGTACACGGGGCCGGGGAAACCGCCGGCGACGATGTTGCGCACGACCTCGTGACCGACGGTGCGAGGCCGCTGCGACGCTCCGACCACCGCCACCGAACGGGGCCGCAGCAGCGCCCGCAGGCTACGCACGTCGGCCTCGCTCTCCCGGCTGTCCTGGGCTGCCAGCAGGCTCTCGGTCGGGGCCACCGGGAACGAGACGTCGACGGTCTCGGCGTCGCGGTGCCGGCGCACCGGGAACCCGGCGTCCGTGAAGACCCGCAGCATCGCCAGGTTCTCCGCGTGGATCTGCGCGACGAAGGTCGTCACCTTGTGGTCACGGGCGAAGGCGGCGAGGTGCTCCAGCAGGAGGGTGCCGACTCCCCGTCCGTGTTGGGCTTCCTCCACGGCGAAGGCGACCTCGGCCCGCGTCGGGTCGGCCAGGCGCTCGTAGCCGGCGACGCCGACGAGTCGGCCACCGATTTCGGCGACCAGTGCGCCGTGTGTCACGTCGGTGGTGTCGATCAGATGGTCGACGTACCGGCCGGCGGCCGACCGGCCGGAGGTGAAAAACCGGAAGTAGTTGCTGCGGTCCGACAGCCGGGCGTGCAGCGCCCGCAGCTCCAGGCCGTCGCCGGCCAAGACTGGACGCAGATGCGCGATCGCGCCGTCACGCAGGACCACGTCGCATTCGGACCACATTCTCGGTCTCCTCTCATCGGTTCCCGCGCTACCGACGGGCGAACGGACTCAGGCCGGCCATCGACATGACCTCGCGGCGCACCACATGGCGCTGTGATTGGCCGATCCGGTCATCTCGAGCGTCCTTCATGACCATGCGGCGGGCAGGATGCCGGCAGCCCAGCCAAGGGGGGACCTCCGACAGGTCTCTGCCCGGACGTCCGGCCTGTGGCGACTCTTCCAAGGCTGGAGTGCTCGTCACGTCGACCCCGAAAATGGCCCCAAGCACGTGGTGTGTTACCTCGCGGACGACGGGTAGCCGATGAACGTGGACGTGGTGTCACGGCGCCGCACGTCGTGTCTAGGGCCCAGGACCGAGGCGGCCGAGCCCTGGGCCGTCCTGGGCGAACTACTCGAGATACTGCGACGCCGGCTACACATGGATCTCGCCTGGCTCGGGCGGCTCGAAGGAGATCTACTCGTCCTCCAGATGGTCAGCGGCGACGCCTCCRCCTTCGGGATGGGCCCGGGTACCAGCGTGCGGCGCGCCGGTTCGCTCTACGCGAAGGTCCTGTCCGGGGACCTCCCGTCGCTGCTCCCCGACCTCCCGGCGGATCCGCGTACCTCCCATGTACCGACGGTGGACGAACTCGGCATCGGCTCGTACGCGGCGACACCTGTCATCGATGTCGAGGGGYGGGTGTACGGCGTGCTCGGCTGTCTGGGCAAGCAGCCATGCCCGTCCCTGCACCAGAGTGACGGCGGATTCCTGCAGTTGCTCGCGTCGTTCCTCACCGAGTTCGTGATCGACCTTCGGCGGATGTGGGATGACCGCACCACTATCTGGCAGCAGATTCGTGAACTGCTCGACCGGGGCGGGCCACGGATGGTGTACCAGCCGGTAGTCGACCTGGCCACCGGGCGGACCGTGGCGGTCGAGGCGCTGGCACGGTTTCCGGACGCCACCCAGGGACCGCACGACCTGTTCGCCGCCGCGGCCCGGGTAGGTCTGGGCGTCGAACTGGAGATGTCGGCCATCCGCAACGCCCTACGAGCGCTGCCGAGCATGCCGTCCGACGTGGTTCTGGCCGTGAACGCGTCACCGACGACGGTCACCGGGGGACTGATCGACATAGTGGTCGAGACCGGGATGCCACAACGCGTGGCCGTCGAGATCACCGAACACGACTACATCGGCGACGATCATGATCTTCTAGTGGCCACCGAGGTACTCCGCGGCCATGGAACGCACATCGCGGTAGACGACGTCGGAAGCTGCTATTCGGGACTGGAGCAGCTCCTCTATCTGCGACCAGAAGTAATCAAAATGGACTACTTCATCACTCATGGCATCGATCTCGACCCGGCCCGCCGCGCGGTAGCCGCCGGGCTCACCAAGGTCGCGGCCGAGATCGGCGGACGGGTCGTGGCCGAGGGCATCGAGTCGRCCGCCGAGTACAAGGCCGTCGTCGCGGCCGCCATCTCCCACGGCCAGGGCAGGGCACTCGGACCCCCCACCATCGACATCGGCGAGGCCTGTCTCGGCCATCGGTTCCCCATCGGCACGGAGGCTGGTGCGCGGGTTCACGACGCCGCGGTGCGAGGTTCCGCACCGCTCTGACGCCGCCAGTGGTTGGCGCTGCCAGGTGCTGGAATCGGCGGACCGGAGCCCGCCCGTCGATGCGTCGCCCACTGTGATCGCGGACGGTCGACCAGCGCCAGCTGTCGGTCAGGACTTTTACGAGGGCAGCCGATGGAGGGTACGGACTACGGCGAGGTCGCTTGTACCGAAAAGAAGGCACTGATGGCTGACGGAGCCGTATGTCAGGCGGGCCATACCGCTGAGGCCGCGGCTACCGAGGACGAGCAACTGCGCGTCCCTTGACGCGCGCAGCAGGGCGCGGATCGCCGGCTCGGACGAGACGATCGGCTCGAGGGTGACGTCAATGTCGTCGTCGAGGCCGAATGTCACGGCGTAGTCGATGATCTCACGCGCGCGCCGGGTCCGTGCGCCCCCCGAGGTGGCGTGTGCGTCCCCGCCCACCGGCTCGTCACAACCCCACGCGTGCACGACCCTGAGCGGTACCCGCCGAACGGCGGCGGCCCGCGCCGCCCAACGCAGCGCGCAGAGCGACGAGTCCGAGCTGTCGACCCCGACGACGACAGGCCGCCGATCACAAGTCAGACACCCGGCGTTCATGTTCCCACCTGTGCCTTCCATGGCCGGGGGGCGGGTGATGACGACCGGGACCGGCGCGTGGTCCGCTAGGCCTTGGCTAATGGATCCAGCGGTGTCGCGGCGCAGCGGCCCAAGGCCACGCTCCCCCACGACGATCACGTCGGCGTCGCGGGCCGCCCTGACGAGCGCCGCGACCGGCTCGTCGTGGACGATCAACTGGCGCAGTTCGACCCCTGGCACGGACGCGCCCACCCGCCTGACCGAGCGCTCCAATGTCTGTGTGCCCATGCGGACGAGCCCGTCATGATCAAAAACCCTCGCCGTGTGCGGCCCGCCGCTGGGCATATGGTCCGCRGTCCACGCCAGCAGCACCGTGACGATCGACTTCTCACGGTGGTCGGTGCCGCTTGGACTTGCGGTGGCTGCCCACAGCGCCGCCTCGCGCAACGCCCAGCGCAGCGCCGTCTCCGAGCTGGAGGAGCCGTCGACCCCGACGAGAATCCTTACCCTGTCGTCCATGATCAACTCCCCTGACCGGTTCCGATGCCAATCCTCGTCATCACGGGTGGATAGTCGATGGAAGTCCCGACAAACGTGGCGAATACAGCGGCCCGCGAACCGCCAGCCAGCTCCGGATTTCCGACGGCATTGATTTCRCCGGCGTCCGCAGGAATCCCTCCGGCACCGCGCTGTACAGCGCCGTGACAGTGGAGGAGAGATTCGGCGCGGCACCCGGCGGCCGACGAGTCGACGGACGCGGCCTCACCCTCCCGCGCCATCGGGCGCGGCGACGGTCTCTCCCGACACCGCGCCACTCGCCGCCTGACGCGTGGCAAGGTCGGCCGCCCACTGGCGAGCCTCGTCACGCTCGCCATCGCGCAGCGGCCCCTGGGTGCCGGTGACGTAGAAGTCGCGGCGGCCAACGATGCGCGCACCGCGCCGACGCAGCAGCCGCGCCGCCTTCGCCGCGGCGGAGCCGGACAGTGGCGAGCGCATTCTCGTGTCGAAAACCGCCATGGCCGGCGATGGCTGGCCGAGGTCCACGGTGGCCAGCCATTCCCGGATCCCGACGCCCTTCGAGATCACGCCCTTCTCGGCGGCGCCGGCTCCGGCGCTGACCGCCGCCTGGTGAGCCGCGTCCCGGCGGGTACTCGGGCGGCTCATGCCCAGGACGTGGGTCGGGCCACCGACGACCACGAGGTCGACATCAGAGGCCAGGGTGGTGGGCGCGGCGCCGACCTCCACCAGCTCGGTGTCCATCCGCTCCGTGAGGCCGGCGGCGACCGCCTCGGCGATCTCCTTGGTGTTGCCGAACATCGATTCGAAGACAACCATCGCGCGCATCGTGCCCGCTCCGTCCTCGCCGCGTCCTACCGCGGCGCGCCCAGTGCCTGTACGTCCAATCGGTGCCGGTCAGGGGCCGGTCCACATGGCGCGTCTTTCATGCTTCTCCGACGGAACAGGGCTGGACAGGTCTCGCCCGCCCTTCCCACACCCGCCGTTCGGCTCCCCACGCCGGGACGAACCGGCCCCACGGTGGTCCGGCCGCGCACGGTTCTGACGACGCCCGCATTCGTAGCGGCCACGCGGCGGCGGCCCGTCCACCAGGCCACGGCGTCCGTCGTTCCGCTRGCTGTCAGGACCGAGCCGGTTCAGCCGGCGACGCGGACGGCGACAGTAGGTCGGATCGCGGCCGCCCGGCGGGCCGGGCCGGTGACCTGCCATCGAAGACCCGACCAACGAAGATGGTGATGATCTTTCCCGTCATGGGCCATTGCAACACACACCGTCAGGCGCCTTCGCAGTGCTGTCGAGCTGTCTGTATGTGCTGTTCGTACGCGGCGTCGGTGACGGACCGCTGCTGTGCAGCGCTGAGGCCGATTCCCGACTTATGCACAGGGATTTCCCAGCCTTCTCCCAGATTTGGCCCGCACGGTGTGCGTCATGGCACGAGGCATCTGCGCCGATCCCGCGGCGAGGACGGACAGCGATCCGGTTGTGGACCGTCACGCGAGGATCGGTTCCATGGGGCCGCGCGGGCTGTCACCGGCCCCGTCGAGGAAACGGCCCGCGGACGCGGACGCCGRCCCTGAGAAGACCCTCAGCTAGGGACGGAGCCTGCGGCTTGACACATGGGAGCGCGTCCGGTGCCATGGCGCGCCGTCCCTCGATCTCGTGCATGACCCCGATCTGTCTGACCGCCCGCGGACTTAGGCCACCAGTAGCACTGGTTGGCCGGTCGCGGCCACAGCCTGGAGACCACGTGCCCTCGACCGTGTTCGGCCTACCTGTCCATATTCTGATCATTCATGCCACGGTGGTGCTGGTGCCACTGGCGGCGCTGGCACTTCTCGTGGCGGCGTTCTGGCCCCGGCTGCGCCGGGCCCTGGGCCCCCTGCCGGCACTCGCCGCCTTGGGCGCGTTGGTCCTCGTGCCCATCACCTCCCACAGTGGCGAGCAGCTGCGAGCCCGGCTCCCGGACAACCCGCTGATCGCCCGGCACGCGGAGCTCGGCGACACGCTGCTGCCCTGGGTCGCCGGACTGTTCGTGGCAGCGCTCCTCCTGCTGTGGAATGACGGCTGGCGGCCGACCGCATGGGCATCACCGGGCCGGGCGATCGCGGCCGCAAGGACCACCCCCGCCCGCCCGGTGGCGCGAGGCACGACCTGGGTGACAGCTCTCGCGTTGGCGTTGGTCCTTGCGACCGCGGTCGGCAGTGTCGTCCAGGTCGTCCGGATCGGGCACAGCGGAGCCAAGGCTGCCTGGTCAGGGGTCGCAACGCCCTCCGCCGGGTAGCTCCGTGCCTCGTCTCGCGGGTCGGGGCCGGGTACCCCGTCCATGAAGGCTGCACCGCCAACGACGCGCGCTCCCACGGCCACGCCCACGCCGTGGCCGTGGCCGTGGGAGCGGCGAACGTTCAGCCGCGAGGGATGGTGAGGCGGAAGGTGGCGCCGCCGCCCGGCGTTGGCTCATGGGCGATGTGGCCGCCGTGGGCGGCGGCGACGGCCGCGACGATGGACAGGCCCAGGCCGGTACCGCCCGCGTCGCGGGACCGGCCTTGGTCCGCGCGGTAGAAGCGTTCGAATACGTGGTCCGCGGCGTTCGCGGGGATGCCGGGGCCGTGGTCGATCACCGAGATCACGACTTCGGACATGCCGGGCGTCGGTGTGACAACTCCGGGTGCCGTGCCTTTTGTTGCCCGGGTGAACGATTCAGTGCGCGCGCCGCCGTTTTGGTTGGAGGCGTAGGTGGATTTCGAGGCGTTTCTTGTAGGGCTAGCGGCGTGGTCCTTCGGGTTGGCTTTCCTCGACGGCGAGCTGGGCTCGACGGTGGAGATGGTGATGGACAGCGGGGTATCCTCGGGGGTGTGCACGAGCGCATTGCGGACAAGGTTGCCGATTGCTTGGCGTAGTCGGCTCGGATCGCCGATGATCTCGAGGAACGGGGGCGTGTCGACCTCGATCTGACGGTTGGGCGCGACGGCCCGGGCGTCCGTGCCGATGTCACGGACCATCGCCGCGACGTCGACCGGCTCACGTTCGGTGGACGGCCCTTGATCTAGCCGCGCCAGCAGCAACAGGTCGTCCACCAGCCCGGACATGCGTGCGGACTCTTCCTCGATACGCCGCATCGCCATTGCCAGATCCTCCGGCCGGCTCGCGGCGCCACGGTGAAACATCTCGGCGTAGCCGCGGATCGAGGTCAGCGGGGTGCGCAGCTCGTGGCTGGCGTCCGCCACGAAACGACGCAGCCGTTGTTCGGACGCCGCTCGCGCTTGGAAACTCGCCTCGATCTGGGTGAGCATCGCGTTGAAAGCCTGGCCCAGTCGTCCGACCTCGGTGCGGCGGTTCGTGTCGGGGACCCGCTTCGTCAGGTCCCCCCAGGCGATCTCGTCCGCCGTGTGCTCGATCCGAGTGAGCGGGCGCAGTCCGACCCTGATGATGAGCAAAGCCAGCATGGCCAGCGTGGCCATCACGACGGAGCTCGCGACGATCTCGATTCTGACGACGCGATCGAGCGTGGCGTCCATGTCGGTGAAGGGAACGGCGACGATGAGGACGTCTCCGCTGTCGTAGCGTTCGGCCAGGACCCGGAAGCGGTCGTCATGGCCGTCCGTTGCCGGAACGGTCCACAGCGGAACCGTGGCCAGGTTGGGACGTTCCTCAGCGGTCGCGAGCTGCCGGACCGTGACGGTCGGCCGCTCGGTCGGTGTCTGCTGGCCGCCGGGGCCAGGGCTGGACTCCAGCAGCAGATGTCCGGCGCTGTCGTACAGCGCGCCGTAGGTACCCACGAGGTAGGAACTGCCGAACCGGGGATTCCGGTCGTCGGCGTCGACGTGATCCTTGGATCCCGCGCCGGGGCCGTGGGAGTCGTTGTCCCCGTAGGGCGTGCCGCGCAACAGCGTCTGCTCCATGACCGGATGCGCGTCGCGTACCTGCTGGTCGAGGCGGCCCATCAGGTAGGACCGCAACGCGACGTGGGTGCCGACAGCCCCCAGRCACAGGCCGACCGCGAGGAGCCCCACCACGGCTAGCAGCAACCGGGCACGCAACGACATGGGGCTGTTCCGGCTCAGCGGGGCAGGCGTAGCACGTAGCCGACTCCACGCACAGTGTGGATCAATGCCGGTTCGGCGTTGTCGACCTTGCGGCGCAGATAGCTGATGTAGGTCTCCAGAACGCCACCGTCCCCGCTGAAGTCATGTCCCCAGACGTGGTCGAGAAGCTGGGCACGTGTGAGCACGGTGCGGGCGTTACTCAGCAGGAACAGCAACAGGCGGTATTCGGTGGCCGTGAGCTCGACGAGCCGGCCCCCGCGGCGGACCTCGCGCGTCCGGGTGTCGAGCTCCAGGTCGGCGAAGCGCAGCGGGGCCGGGTGGCCGTCGCCCGGCACCGCGAAACCGGTGCGTCGCAGGATGGCTCGGACCCGCGCGACCAGCTCGGACACGGCAAACGGCTTGGTCACGTAGTCATCGCCGCCAAGCGTCAGGCCGCGAACCTTGTCCTGGGTCGTGTCCCGTGCCGTCAGGAACAGTGTTGGGACGCCGTGACCGGCGTCGCGCAACCGCTCGCAGACGGCGAACCCGTCGATGTCGGCGAGCATCACGTCCAGGACCAGGAGACTCGGCGGGTCGAGCGCGACCTTGGTCAACGCGGCTTGGCCCGACTGAACCGTGTCGACGTCGAATCCCTCGTACCGCAGCGCCATCGCGACGAGGTCGGTGATCGCTTCCTCGTCGTCGACCACCAGGATCCGCGCTCGCTGGTTCGCCGTGCCCCCGGTCGAGGCCGGGGGCGCTGGTTGATCGCCCGTCAAGGGGTACATCCGTGCCATCACCCATCCAGTGTCGCGTGCGCCCGCGAGAGATTCGCTTACCTGGCCAGACGTGCCGTCCGGCGCTCGGCTCGGCGGTCCCGGTAACCGGCCCTCGCCGACGCCGTGCACGTCCGCTGCGTCGGTGGTCGGTTCTGGCAGGCCACCGCCGGAGGCAGTCGTCCGTTCGGTCCCGGACGCCGCGCGTTCAGGCGTTGGAGAGCGTGCGTCCAGCTTCTCGCGTGTCAGCGAGTTACGCCTGGGGCCACGCCAGAGCCATGTCATGCGCCGCGAGGGGCGAACGAGGCAGYGGGCAGGGCTGTGGCGACGGGCAGGCTGTTCGGAACCAGGAACGGAGCCGGACGCGAGGCGGCCGGGCCGGCGACGGTCCGGCAGTCGCCGAGACTGATCTCGTTACGGCCAAGGCGGGACACCCACGATGCGGGCTTGAATGTGCTGAAGTCGTCGTCCGGCTGGTGCAGCGCGCGGACCACGGACGCAATCGCCACGTCAACGGCCGACCCGACGGTGTCCTGGCCGCGGCCCGCCGGTCCGGCGAGCCCGGACGTGATCATCAGTTCGGTCTGAAGGCGCACGTCGATGCAGACGACGGTCCCCATCACTGGCTCCGGGTGCACCCGGCGTCGTTTGCCCTCGCAGGCAGCGCGCCGCGGGCCTGTTGTGCCGTTGCCCATGGTTAGAGTCCGGCCTTGTCGATCGCTGACTGCACTGACCACGCGTAGCCACTGCTGGTGAATGAGGCACCGGACACGGTGTCGATCTGGGCGCTCTGCGCGGTGAGGACCTCTTGGCGCAGGATGGGCACCGCCTGGTCATTGATCTCGACGTCGCGCCGTTCCTGGTTCGGCAACTGCAGGGCGATGACGTCGGTGATCGTGGTACCGGTGATGACAAGTTTGACCTGCACCGGTCCGTAGCGGGCGTCCTCCACGTCGCCGATCACCGTCCTCGTGCCGGTCGACAGTGGCGGCGAGGCGGAGCCCGACGAACCGCTCGAGGCACCGGAGCCGGCTACGGGCGTGGGAGAGGCGGAGGACGTAGGCGCAGGGGTGGTCGCTGCCGCGGTGGTGCTGGGACCTTCGCTCGCGGTCGGCTGGTCCGCTCCCGCCGTCGCGCCAGGCATGGAGACCGCGGCGACCGCCTGCCCATCGGGTCCTGCCGTAGCTTTGCCCGCGACCACCACGACGACGGTGCCGAGCAGACCGGCAAGCCCAAGCCGAGCCCGATAGGCCTTTCCCGCGTTGAGATTCATCTGAGGTCACGGCCCGCGTCCCGGCCAGCCGAAGCCGGCGCACGGCGCCGCTCACCTCCTTCCAGCAGAGAAGTGGAATCGCCATCGCGCAGGTGGCGGTCCGGGGTGAAAGGAACTCCACCGAGACGCGGCGCGGAGGGCACACCCCGGAACGGGCACGGTCGCCGGACCGCACGGGAGGAGGATCACTGGAACGAAAAATCCTCGGTGTGGATCTGTTCGTCCGGCAGACCCAGCGTCCGTAGCGAACGGACCAGCCCATGGGTCAAGCCAGTCGGTCCACAGATGAAGACATCCCGTTCGATGACATCGGGCACCGACGCCTCGATCAGGTCGGCGGCCAGTGGGTCGTAGCCAAGTTCCTTCCTGGAGCCGACGACGCCGTGCATCAGCAGGCGCTGCTCCTGGCCCATCCGCTCGAGCTCCTGCCGCAGCGCGAGATCCCGGGAGGTACGCACCCGATGGACGACGATGACGTCGTCGCCTCGGGCGACCAGGTCGTCGGCGAGCGCCCGCACCGGCCCGATGCCGCTGCCTCCGGCGATGAGAAGCGCCTTGCCACGGGTCGCCCGCTCGGCGGTGAAGCGTCCGAACGGGCCTTCGGCGACGACGAAGGTACCCGGGCGAAGGCGAGCGATCGCGCCCGAGTGGTCGCCGGCAGCCTTGACGGTGATGCGCAGCTGACCTGGTCGCGGCGGCGCGGACAACGAGTACGGATGGGCGGTGAGCCAGTGCCCGGGCGCGAGGAACCGCCAGAGCAGGAACTGACCCGACCGGACGCCCAGGCGGTCCAGATGCCGGCCGCTGATCCAGACCGACACGACGCCCGGCGCTTCCTGGACCACTCGCTCCACCCGCATCCCAGATCGGGCAATCTTGGCCAGCGGCAGAACGAKCCGCCAGACCACAAGGCAGGTCGCGACAGCCAGGTACATGAACTGCCACACCACACGGTTCGCCGGGTGGCCAACGAACTCCGCACCATTCGCCGTCTGGTGCCCATAGACCAAGAGAACCGAAACGTACACGGTCAGGTGCAATAGATACCAGATCTCGTATGAGATCCGCGGGCGGAGGCGGCGGGCGCTGACCAGTCCGACGGCGACAAAAATCAGGGTGCCTATCGTCGCCTTCCACATCTCCGGGTAGGTGGTGACAACCGTGAACAGCTCGGAGACCGGCTGATGATGGTCACTTAGCCCGTAACCCCAGACGATCAGCAACACGTGAACGACCATCAACACCACGATGTTGGTCCCCAGACCGCGGTGCCAGGCAGCCAGTCGATCCAGCCCGACAGCACGTTCCAGGACCGGGACGCGGGCCATGAGCAACAGTTCGATGAGCATCAGATAGGCCGCGAGCAGCCCACCGACCCGGCCTAGGTCGGTCATCACGGCGGCGGCGCCGTGCACGCTGCCCGCCGATGTGTCCGTCCACCACAACGCGACGACCAGGAGTCCCCAGGCCACGAGTCCAACCCGCACCGCGAGCCGCTCACGCCAGCCCGCTGACCGTCGAGGCACCCACTCCGCCGGCGGTCCGCCGATCCAGCCTCCCCTGGCGGAGCCCAGGACGCGCGACCGCCGAGCCAAGGTGCCCACCGGCGGAACGCTTGTTCCCTGGCCGGGCAGGGTCGGCGGGCCGCCGGCCGACGAAACGCGCACGGACCCAGGCAGTCTCGCGTGGGCTGGGGACGTCATCGTCCCGTCCGGCGGGACCCCTCTGGCGCTCATGCCATCGACGATGGCAATCGAAGCTGGGAGTTGGCTGGGAAAACCCTAGGTACACCCCGGGAATCACCGCGCCGCATCGAGATCGGCGAGGCGGCTTTGCCAGTCCCACCGGCGGTCGCCGCCGTATGCGACATCCTCGGCCTTACCCCCCCGCACGGCGTGCAGGGCATCGATGTCGTCCGGGTACTGGACGAAGGACAGCGACACGATGTCGGCGTGCGCGGCGACGAATGTCAGGTCGGCCCTGTCCTTGGCGGTGAGTGCAGAGACCGGCTGGTCGGTGTCCGGCAGGTTGATGCCCCTACCGCCGCGCAGCCGCGCACCGGCCGGTGGGGTGTCGGTGACGTGAAGGTCCAGCTCGTCGGGACAGGCCGCGGAGACGACGGCGCCGATCTTCCCGTCGTCGAGCCTCGGCGTTGGTCGCGAGCAGGCCGCGGCCACCTAACCGTCCAGGTAGCTACGGGGGGTCCATCCAGCCCACAAAGCCTGACCGTTCGTCCCGGCTCGCCCCCGGGTCAGGCGAGCATATTGATGGGGCAAGCACGACACGGCTCGTGGCTAGGAAGAGGAGGGTCCGGATGCTGCACCATCGGTCGGCCGAAATGAAGGAAATGAGCTGCGATCTGCCCGTCCTCCTCGTCACGAGCAACGGGGAACGGCTGCCCCTGAAAGCCCACCTGAACTACGACCCGGCCGACCCCATCGCGGTGACACTGGTCATCCGGGCGGAGTCAGGCGAGTTCGTCAGATGGACGTTCGCGCGGGCCCTGMTCGCCGCCAACGGTTCGCGTTCGACGAACATCGGTGACGTACGTGTCCAGCCAACCGACGGCCGCAAAGGGCGCGTCATGACGTTGACGTTGACGTGTCCGGAGGGCCGGGCGGAGCTCGAACTGCCGGCGCAGCGGGTCGCGGCTTTCCTGCACCGTACCTACCGAGCCGTGCCGGCCTACGTCGAGGCTGGGCTGATCAACTGGGACGCGGAGTTCGGAGCCCTTCTGGGTTTTGGAGTTCCCAAGCGCGGAGTCGACGACGTGTGAGCTCGGCGCAGCGTGGGAGACGCGGCTGTGAAAACTCGGGAGGAAGTCTTGATGAGTATGTCAAGGGTCGACCGGGAAAGCGTCGCGGTCCTGGTCGCCGGGCCGGTGTCTCAGCCAGAGCGTGACTACGCCGTGGAGGAGGTGAGCGCGCTGACTCGTCTGTGCCGCGAGCCGATCCTGCGCATTCGCGTCAGTCTGGACGCGGGCGGAGGGGCTGGCGCCGTCCCAGCGTCGGTCACCGCGAGCCTGGACGTCAACGGCGGCGCGGTACGGGCACGAGCGGAGGGGACGACGCTGCGCGAGGCGACCGATCTCCTGCAGGCACGGCTCAGGACGAGACTCGTCCGGCAAGAGCATCGTCCTCATCGCGGCGCGTCGGACCGGACGGATCCGTCCTGCCAACCTGCCCGCGAGCGCGGCGATCGGGACCCCGCCGCCGATCTGGCCACCGAGTAGTGGGCGACCGACCGGCGTGGTCGGCCACCCATAGGTCGGTACGGCGCGGCTCAGGGAGCGGGATGTTCCTGTCCAAGGTGTTTGGAAGCCAGGACAGCTGCCTGGGTGCGGCTGGTCAGCCCGAGCTTGTCCAGGATGCTCGACACGTAGTTCTTCACGGTCTTCTCGGACAGGTGGATACGGGTTCCGATCTGACGGTTGGTCAGGCCCTCGGCAACGAGCGCCAGGATCTCGCGTTCCCGAGAGCTCAGCTCCGCCAGGACCGGGTCCTGCTTCGGCCCCTCGCGCAGCCGGGCGAGCACCCGCTGCGTCACCGACGGCGACAGCAACKACTGCCCGGATGCCACCGTCCGGATCGCTCCCACCAGATCGGTACCGCGGATCTCCTTGAGCACGTAACCCGCAGCCCCGGCCATGATCGCGGAGAAGAGAGCGTCGTCGTCATCGAACGACGTCAGGATCAGACAGGCGATACCTGGGTACTGCGACCGGATCTCACGGCAGACATCGATCCCACTGCCATCGGGCAGCCGCCCGTCGAGGATCGCCACAGTCGGTGTCAGGGCAGGTATACGCCGCAGCGCCTCCGCCACGAGCCCGGCCTCCCCCACCACCTCGATGTCGTCATGACGTTCCAACGTCCGCCGCAGACCATCCCGCACGATCTCGTGATCATCGAGGATGAACACCGTAATCTTCTMCACACCGGCGACGATACGCGGCACAACGGGAGCGGAAATCCGTCGGTTGGAATGGCCGCCTCGGGACCTTCGTCATCCGACGTATACGTCCAAAGACAGTTGTGGGCGGGCGAGACAACGTCTCGGGCCTCCGCGGGGGCCCGCCACGGGCGTCATGCCTGTCCACGTGCCTAGTACGGCAGCAACAGTGATCGCTCTGTGGTCTCTACCCAATCGGTCGGCGTGGTGCGATGCGCGACGCGGCCGCTGCGTGTTCTCCGTACTTTGTGAAGAGAATCGAAGAATTCGCAGCGACCGCTTCCGTGAGCATAGCGACGGTGGACGTCGGGGTGTGGGAGGTCGCGTTGGACGAGTTGCTGGCCCGTGTCGCTGCCAGCCTTGGTGGCGAACAACCGCGCAGGCAGGCCGAGGCGTACGCGCGTGGTCTTCTGTCGTCGAAGGAACGGAAGAACGGGTGGACGCTCGCCGAGTACATCCACGACGCCGGTCCACAGAAGACGCAGCGTCTTCTCAACGAGTACTCGTGGAATGAGAACGGGGTTAGGGACGTGATC